>JADYZZ010000071.1 GCA_020852865.1 Rubrivivax sp. | reverse complement strand
CGCCTGCTCGCAGACGAAGTTGAAGGCGTGGATGCCGGGCACTTCGTAGCGCGTGACCGGGCCCTCGACCAGGTGGGCCAGCCAGGCGGCCACGCGGCCCTCGGTGAGCTGCTCGCGCAGCAGCGGCCACCATTCGGCGCGACGCGCGATGACCCCGATATTGGAGGTGTCGCCCTTGTCGCCCGAGCGTGCCCAGGCCAGTCGCAGCAAGGGCACTTCGATCGTCGCGCCGGCGGCTTCGACCGCCGGTGCGGCAGCGGCCGGCGCCTCGTCGGTCCGCGCCGATTGCACGGCGGCAGCCGCGCCCGGATGGGCGACCGGCGCAGCCGCGCCCGGATGGGCGGCCGACGCAGCCGCGCCCTGCAGGGCCACCGTCCGGCCATCCAGCGTCACCGCCGGCTGCACGCGCGCCTTGTCGAGCAGGAAGGCGTACTGGCGGATGAGCGGCGAGACGCTCGCGCGCCCGCCGGCTCCGGTGGTGCCAGGCGCCCAGGAAGTGCCGGCCGGTGCCACCTCGCGCGCGAGCAGCTCGAGTGCGGCCTTCTCGGGGTGGCGCGCACTCAGGCGCAGCACGGCCTCGCGCATCTGCGCCGCGGCGGGGTGCGCATGCGGTCCGTAGGGGCTCTCGCTGCCCAGCACCTCGATGTGGGTGGCGCTGAACGGCGCCATGCCGCGCGCAGCCAGCAGCTCGCCCACGCGCGCGACGATCGCCTCGCCGGTGCGCCGCGCCTTGTCCACCGCCTCGAAACCGACGATGGTCAGCTGGGCCGAGGTCTTGAAGCCGTCGACGTAGGTCGCGCTCACCTTGTACGAGGCGCCGGGTGCGTGGCCGCGCGCGCCGTGCACGCGCACGCGCTGCTCGCCTGCGGGCTCGATGCGCACCCGGCTGAAGTCGCACACCACGTCGGGCAGCAAGTAGCGCTCGGGGTCGCCGATCTCGTAGAGCATCTGCTCGGCCACGGTCTGCGGTGCCACCAGGCCGCCGCTGCCGGCCGGCTTGGTGACGCTGAAGCTGCCGTCGGCGGCGCATTCGACGATGGGGTAGCCGATGTGCGGCCAGTCGGGCACGGCGCGCCAATCGGTGTGCAGTCCGCCCGTGGCCTGGCAGCCGCATTCGATGATGTGGCCGGCCAGGCTGCCGCCGGCGAGCCGGTCGAAATCGCCCGCGCTCCAGCCGAACTCGTGCATCAGGATGCCCAGCGTCACCGCCGAGTCGACGCAGCGGCCGGTGACGACGATCTGCGCGCCGGCGTCGAGCGCCGCCTTGATCGGCAAGGCACCCAGATAGGCGTTGGCCGTCACCACCTTGGCCGGCAGCGGCGTGCCGCTTTGCAGCTCGCGCACCGGCGGCTCGGCCCGACGCAGATCGGCCACCAGGGGCAGCACGTCGTCGCCCGTCACCACGGCGATCTTCACCGCGACACCCAGTTCGGCGGCGAGCGCGCGCAGTGCCGCGGCGCAACCTTCGGGATTGACGCCGCCGGCGTTGCTGACGACGCGGATGCCCTTGGCCGCCACGTCGGCCAGCACGCTGCGCATCGCCACGTCGACGAAGTCGGTGGCATAGCCCAGCGCCGGGTTCTTCAGGCGCGCCGCGGCCAGGATCGACATCGTGAGTTCGGCGAGGTAGTCGAACGCCAGGTAGTCGACCTGGCCGCTGGCCACGAGCTGCGGTGCGGCGACGCCGGAGTCGCCCCAGAAGCCGCTGGCACCGCCGATGCGCACGAGCCGGGCGCCGCTCATCGGCCGCTCCAGCGCGGCGCACGCTTCTCGCGGAACGCGGCCTGGCCCTCGGCGGCGTCCTCGGTGAGCGCGAACAGGCCGATCTGGCTTTCGGTGAAGGCCATCGATTCCTCGAACGACATCGCGCCGATGCGCTTCATCAGGTATAGGCCGCGGCGGATGGCGGCGGGCGACTTGTCGAGTACGCGGTCGAGCAGCGCCTGCACGCCGGCGTCGAGGTCGTCGCAGACGCGGTTGACGAGGCCGAGCGCGAGCGCCTGCTGCGCGTCGATCGGCTCGCCCGTGATGCACAGCTCGCTGAGCGCGCGCGGCCCGATCAGGCCGTTCAGCACACTCAGCACCTGCGCCGGGAAGAGGCCGATCTTCACCTCGGGCAACCCGAACTTCGCGTGCGGCGCGGCCACCGCCAGGTCGCACATCGCCGCCAGCCCCATTCCGCCGGCCATGCAGGCGCCGTTGATGCGCGCCACCAGCGGCACGGCGAGCCGGCGCGCCAGGCGAAACAGGTTGGCGATGGCCTGGTTCGGCTCGGCGTAGTCGAACTTGAACGACTTCCCGCTCTGCAGGTCGGCGCCGGCGCAGAAGGCCTTGTCGCCGACGCCGGTGAGCACGACGGCGCGCAGGCTGCGGTCGGCATCGGCGCGGGTGAGCGCATCGGCCAGGCCCGCCAGTACGCCCGGGCTGATGGCGTTGCGGCGCTCCTCGCGGTTGATGGTGAGCCAGAGCACGCCGTCGTGTCGTCTTTCGAGCAGTTCGGGCGCTGCGGCGCCCGGGGTCGGGGAACTCACGCTGGGGTCTCCTTCGGGGTCTGATTCGGTGCGGGCGGGGCGGCGGCGCCGCGCACGGCGCCGGCGGCGAGCAAGGCATCGATCTCGGCGGCCGAGAAACCCGCCTCGCCGAGCACCTCCAGCGTGTGCTGCCCGAGCAGCGGCACCGGCGTCGCGGGCGCGGGCGGGGTGCCCGACCATTCGCTCGGCACCGCGGTCTCGATGATCTCGCCCACCACCGGATGCACGGCGTGGCGCAGGAAGCCGGTGGCGGCGAGGTGCTCGTCGCCGAGCAGGCTGTCGAAGGTGTGCATCGGGAAGATCGGGATCTCGGACTCGGGCAGCAGCCGCGTCCACTCCGCCGTGCTGCGCTGGCACAGCTCGTCGGCCACGAGCTGGTACAGCTCGTCGATCGCCTGCGTGCGCGTGCGGATGTTCGCCAGGCGCGCATCCGTCTTCAGCAACTCGCGCTTGCCGACCGCTTCGAGGAAGATCTGCCAGTGGCGGTCGGTGTAGATGAGACAGCAGACATAGCCGTCGCGGGTCTTGTAGGGGCGCCGGTTGGGCGTCATCAGGCGGGGGTAGCCGAAGTCCCCCTTGGCCGGCACGAAGGTGCGGCCATAGAGGTGGTCGCCCAGCACGTACGGGATCATGGTCTCGAACATCGGGATCTCGACGCTCTGGCCGACGCCGGTGCGCTGGCGCGCCAGCAGCGCCGCGCAGATGACGCCGAAGGCATACAGACCCACCGAACGATCGGCGACGGTGATCGGTAGGTAGCGCGGCTCG
Organism: Rubrivivax sp.; assembly: GCA_020852865.1. Lineage (GTDB taxonomy): Bacteria > Pseudomonadota > Gammaproteobacteria > Burkholderiales > Burkholderiaceae_C > Rubrivivax. Next base: position 31,584 of record JADYZZ010000071.1, on the reverse strand, counting down.
CCGCCCGCGCCCTGGCCGACGGCAGCAGCCAGTCCGGTGGCGGCCTGGATCATGTCGTCGAACGCCGCCTTGGCGGCGTAGGGTCCGCGCTGCGAGAAGCCGACCATGCTGGCGTAGACCAGGCGCGGGTTCGATGCCGCGAGGCGCTCGTAGCCGAGCCCCAGGCGCCGCATGGCCGCCGGGCGCACGTTGGTGGCGAGCACGTCGGCCCGGCCGGCCAGCCGCAGCAGTGCGTCTGCGCCGGCCGGCTTCTTCAGGTCGATGACGACGCTGCGCTTGCTGCGGTTGAGCCCGAGGAAGAGCGGCCCCAGGCCGATTTCGCCGCAGGGCCCGATCGCGCGCGTCGAGTCGCCCTGCGGGGCCTCGATCTTGATCACGTCGGCGCCCAGGTCGGCCAGCAGCTGCGTGCACAGCGGGCCCATGAACACCGTCGTCAGGTCGAGCACGCGTACGCCCTGCAAGGCAGGGCCGCCGTCGCCGGCGCCTGCCGCCGCCGCCGCGCTCACGTCGCGCCCTCCGCGCGCTCGGCGCCGGCCGCCGGCCACTGGAAGCGCGGCGGCTGCCTGGCCAGGAAGCGCTCGACGGCCTCGCGGTGGTAGGCGCTGGCGAACGCCACGCCCTGGGCGTTGGCCTCGAGCTCGACCATCGCACGCAGATCGGACGACAGGCTGCAGTTGAGGGCCGTCTTCGTCATCGCCACGGCCACCGGCGAGGCCTGCGCGAGGCTGCGCGCCAGCTCGAGCGTGCGCTCGAGCGCTCCGCCCTCGGCGCTGACCTCGAGCGCGATGCCCAGCGCCAGCGCCTCCTGCGCGTCGAGCTCGCGCGCGCTCAGCATCAGCTCCTTGGCGCGCTGCACGCCGACGATGCGCGGCAGCGTGTAGAGCGCGCCGCTGTCGGGCACCAGGCCGACGCGCGCGAACGACATGCAAAAGCGCGCCCCCTGCGCGGCGACGACGAAGTCGGCCAGCAGCGCGAGTGCGAAGCCGGCGCCGAAGGCCGCTCCCTCCACCGCCGCCAGCACCGGCTTGTCGCAGGTGTAGAGCGCGGACACGGTGTCCAGCACGGCGCGCATGCGCTTGCGCCCCGCCTCGGCCGTCAGGCCCGTGGCCGAGCGCATCGAGCCGATGTCGCCGCCGGCGCAGAAGTGGCCGCCGCGGCCGGTGAGCACGATGGCGCGGATGTCGTCGTCGGCAATGGCGCTGGCGACGACGCGCGCGAATTCGCTGCGCATCGGCAGGTCCAGCGCGTTGCGCCGCTCGGGGCGGTCGAAGGCGATCACCGCCACGCCGTCGTGGCGCGCGCAGTCGATGCCGTCGCGGCGCGACGGCTCGAGCCGGGTCGTCACGTCATGCCTCGCGCGCGAGGTCGCAGCGCGGCAGCGCGGCGGCGGCGTGGCCGACCCGCCCGGGCACCGACGTCGGGGCGCCGGCCGGGATCCGGCCAGCGATGCGACGTGCCCGAGCGCACGCCAACGCCATCTCGCCTGTGCGCCATCTGGGCTCCTTGCTCGTGTGCGCGAATGCCGGCCGTCGCGTCCGGCGCCGGTTCGGCGTCGGCGCGGCTATTCTGCGCCCTGTGCGGCATCGCCGGCGCCGCGCGGGCGCCGATGCCGAACGCCGCAGCCGAACGCCCGGCCGCGCGCCAGCCCAGTGCCCTACCCCGCATGTCCACGCCACGATCGTCCGCAATCCACCGCGCACCTGCGCTCGAGCTCAACGCCGAGCAGCGCGCCGCGGTCGCGCACGACCCGGCCGCCGGGCCGCTGCTCGTCGTGGCCGGCGCCGGCACCGGCAAGACGGCGATGCTGGCCGCGCGCGTGGCCTGGCTGGTGCGCAGCGGCGTCGAGCTGCGGCGCATCCTGCTCGTGACCTTCTCGCGCCGCGCGGCGCAGGAAATGGAGCGCCGCGTCGGGCGGCTGCTGCTGGAAGACCTGGGCGCGCCCGCGCACCTGCCGCCGCCCGCGCTGCCCTGGTGCGGCACCTTCCACGCGGTGGCCGCGCGTGTGCTGCGCGAGGAGGCGCCATTCATCGGTCTGGCGAACGGCTTCACCGTGCTCGACCGCGGCGACGCCGAGGACCTGATGGGCATCGCGCGCCAGCGCGCCGGCCTGGCCGAGGGCGACCGGCGCTTCCCGCTGGCCGCCACCTGCCTGGCGATCCACTCGCGCCAGGTCAACACGCAGCGGCCGCTGGCCGATCTGCTGGCCCGGGCCTGGCCCTGGTGCGCCGAGCGCGAGGCCGATCTGGCGCGCCTGTTCGAGGCCTACGGCGCGGCCAAGCGCACGCAGCACGCGCTCGACTACGACGACCTGCTGCTGGCCTGGTGGCACCTGATGCGCACGCCGGCGCCGGCCGCGCGCATCCGGGCGCGCTTCGCGCATGTGCTGGTCGACGAACTGCAGGACGTCAACCGCCTGCAGGCCGATCTCGTGCACGCGCTCACGGCGGGCGGAGCCGGCATCACGGCGGTGGGCGACGACGCGCAGGCGATCTACGCCTTCCGCGGCGCCAGCGTCGAGCACATCCTCGGCTTCGCCGGGCGCTGCAAGCCGCCGGCGCGCGTGCTCCGGCTCGAGCGCAACTACCGCTCGACGCCGGCCATCCTGGCGGCGAGCAATGCGCTGATGGCCGACGCGGCGGAAGGCTTCGCCAAGCAGCTCTGGAGCCGGCGGGCCGACGGCCTGCGCCCGCGGCTCGCGACTGCAGCCGACGAGGCGACGCAGGCCGCCGGCGTGGCCGAGGCCGTACTCGCCGCGCGCGAGACGGGCCTCGCCCTGCGCCGCCAGGCGGTGCTATTTCGCAGCGCGCCGCACGCCGCCGCGCTCGAGTACGAGCTGCTGCGCCGGCGCATCCCGTTCGTCAAGTACGGCGGACTGCGTTTCTTCGAATCGGCGCATGTCAAGGACGTGCTGGCGGTGCTGCGCTGGGCCGACAACCCCAGCGCCGCGCTCGCCGCCTGGCGCGCGGCGCGCCTCGTGCCCGGCATGGGCCCGGCGGCGGCCAGGCGCTTGCTCGACGGCGGCGGCGAGCGTGCGCGCTTTCAGCCGCCGCGTGCGGCCGCCGCCGGCTGGCGCGCGCTCGACGCGCTGCTCGACGCGCTGCGCGGCGGCGCGCTCGGCTGGCCGGGCGAGCTGCAGGCGGTGCTCGACTGGTACCGCCCGCACCTCGAGCGCCTGCATGCCGACGCGCGCCTGCGCTGGGCCGATCTGCAGCAGCTGCTCGCGCTGGCCTCCGCGCACGCCGGCCGCGAACGCTTCGTCACCGAGCTGGCGCTCGACCCGCCGGCGGCGAGCAGCGACGAAGCCGGCGCGCCGCTGCACGACGAGGACTACCTGATCCTGTCGACGATCCACTCGGCCAAGGGCCAGGAGTGGAGCGCGGTGCACCTGCTCAACGTCGTCGACGGCTGCCTGCCGGCCGACCTGGCCGCCGGCAGCGCTGCCGAGCTCGAAGAGGAGCGCCGGCTGCTGTACGTGGCGATGACGCGCGCGCGCGACCAGCTCACGCTGTGGGCGCCGCAGCGCTTCTTCGTCACCCAGCAGCGCGGCTGGGGCGACCGCCATGTCTACGCGCTGCCCTCGCGCTTCCTGACGCCGGCCGTGCTCGAGCACTTCGACCTCGACTCCTGCGCGCCTGCAACCGCAGCGCCAGCCGCAGCGCCAGCCGCCCCGCAGGATGCCGAGGATGGCGCGCCGCCGGTCGACCTCATGGCGCTGCTGCGCGGGCCGGCCTGAGCGCGTCGGCGCGCGCCGGCGCGTGCAGCGCCAGGCCGCTGCGCGCCAGCAGCATCGCCAGCAGCAGCACCAGCGCCGCCGCGCCCGCGGTGTGCGCCAGCGCGGCGACGAGCGGCCAGCTCAGCACGACGTTGGACAGGCCCGTCGCAAGCTGCAGCAGCGTCAGCAGCGCCAGGCCCAGGCCGAAGCGCCGCACGGCGCGCGCATCGCTGCGGCCGAGCCGCCAGGCGAGCCACAAGAGCGCGCCGGCCGCCGCGACCGCCATCATGCGATGCACCATGTGGATGCCGACCAGCGACTCCAGTCCGAGCAGCGTGCCGCTGCCGGTCTGCCCGAGGTGGCGCAGCGGGCTGAAGGCTTCGGCGAATTCCATCGCCGGCCACCATTGGCCGTTGCAGCTCGGAAAGCCCGTGCAGGCCAGCACCGCGTAGTTCGTGCTGACCCAGCCGCCCAGCGCGATCTGCACCAGCAGGAGCGCAGCGACCGCGAACGCAGCGCGCCGCAGCGAAGGCGCAAGCGCCAGCGGACGGCGCGCGAAGGCCTCATGCTGTGCGGCCAGCATCACCAGCAGCACCAGCCCGCCCAGCAGATGCAGCGTGACGACGGCCGGATAGAGCTTGAGCGTCACCGTGTACTTGCCGAACAGCCCCTGCACGATGACCCAGGCCAGCGTCGCCGTCGGCCACCAGGGCGAAAAGGGCAGCGCGGCGCGTGCGCGCCGACGCTCGCGCCAGGCGAAGGCCGCCATCACGAGAATCAGCACGCCCACCGTCATCGCGACGTAGCGGTGGATCATCTCGATCCAGGCCTTGGTGAAGGTGACCGGGCCGCTCGGCATCGCCGTCTGCGCGGCGTGGATGTCGGCGTGCGCGCCAAGGGGGCTGGCCTCGCCGTAGCAGCCGGGCCAGTCGGGGCAGCCCAGGCCGGAGTCGGTGAGCCGCGTGAAGGCGCCGAAGGCGATCAAGTCGAAGGTGAGAAAGAGCGTGAGCGCCGTCAACGCCGCCAGCCGCCGCCGGCCCTCGCCGCCGCGCTGGCGCAGCCAGACCCAGGCCAGCGGCAGCAGCGCGATCACCAGCGCCAGCAGCGCCATGCGCGCCAGCGGCGCGAAGTCGACCAGGGATTGAGCTTGATTCATCGTCCGTACGCGCTCTCGAGGTGATCCCGGGGGCGGTGGCGTGATGCCCCTTCGGGGCGCGGCCAGCGGCCACCCGAGGCAGCGCGGACACGCCCGGACGCGCCCCGTGGCGATTCTGCCGGAGCGCCCAAGGGGCCCGACGGGCACGGCCGCTGCTCCGGACCGGCACACGGATCGGCGGGGGATAATCTTGATGCGAGTCAAGGCCGCGCGATGCCGCGGCTCCTAGCCTACTTGTTTGGCCGCGGCCGGCCCCCGACGAAGTGGCCGCCGGCCCGCGGTCCGCTGCAAGGATTGCATGATGACCTCCACCCCCCAGACGATCGACGTGCGCACGGTGCCGCCGCCGCAGCGCCATGCGCTGATCTTCGGCACCTTCGACGCGCTGGCCACCGGCCAGAGCTTCGAGCTGCTGAACGACCACGATCCGATTCCGCTCTTCTTCCAGTTCGACCAGACGCGCCCGGGCCAGTACGACTGGCGCTACCTCGAGTCCGGCCCCGAGCGCTGGCGCGTCCGCATCGCGCGCCGTGCCGAAGCGGGCGCCTCCGACTGCGGCGGCGGCAGCGGCGGCGGCTGCCGTTGCTCCGGTGGCTGAGCGCGACCCGGCGCGCCGGGTGCCGCAACTGGTCTGCCCGGCCGGCTCGCTGCGCGCGCTGCAAGAGGCCGTCGACGCCGGCGCCGACGCCGTCTACCTCGGCCTGAAGGACGCCACCAACGCGCGCAACTTCGCCGGACTGAACTTCGACGACGCGCAGGTGCGCGAAGGCGTGCGGTATGCGCATGCGCGCGGGCGCGAAGTGCTGATGGCGCTCAACACCTTCGCCGACGCGCGCGACGCCTCGCCCTGGGAGCGCGCGGTCGACCGCGCGGCGGCGCTGGGTGCCGATGCGCTCATCGTCGCCGACGTCGCCGTCATGGCCTATGCGCGCGCGCATCACCCCGAGCTGCGGCTGCACCTGTCGGTGCAGGCCTCGGCGACGACGGCCGATGCGATCGAGTTCTACCGCCAGCGCTACGGCATCCGCCGCGCCGTGCTGCCGCGCGTGCTGACGCTCTCGCAGGTGCGCCATCTCATCGGCCACACCGGCGCCGAGATCGAGGTCTTCGGCTTCGGCAGCCTGTGCGTGATGGTCGAGGGGCGCTGCGCGCTGTCGTCGTACGTGACGGGCCAGTCGCCCAACAACGCCGGCGTGTGCTCGCCGCCGTCGGCGGTGCGCTGGAGCGAGGGCGCCCAGGGCGTCGACGCGCGTCTGGGCGGCGTGCTGATCGACCGCTACGCGCCCGACGAGCCGCGCGGCTACCCCACACTGTGCAAGGGCCGCTTCGTCGTCGGCGGCGAGCGCGACTACGCCATCGAGGAGCCCACCAGCCTGAACACGCTGGCCATCCTGCCCGAGCTGGTGCAGGCCGGCATCGCCGCGATCAAGATCGAGGGCCGCCAGAGGAGCGCCCGCTACGTAGCCGAGGTCACCGCGGTGTGGCGCGCGGCGATCGACGCCGCCGGCAGCGGCACGCGCTGGTCGGTGCAGCCGGGCTGGACCGCCGAGCTGGCGCGCTGGTCCGAAGGCCAGCAACATACCCTGGGGGCCTATGACCGACCCTGGCGCTAGCCCGGCCTTCGGCCTGACCGTCGGCCCGCTGCTGTACTGGTGGCCGCGCACGCAGACGCTGGCGTTCTACGCCGCCGTCGCCGACAGCCCCGCCGACACCGTGGTGCTCGGCGAGGCGGTGTGCTCGCGCCGCAACGAATTCAAGCACGAGGACTGGCTGGCGCTGGCGCGCGATCTGCGCAGCGCCGGCAAGCAGGTCGTGCTGGCCACGCAGGCGCTCGTGATGGGCGAGGCCGAGGTGCGCACGGTGCGCCGCCTGGCCGACCAGGACGAGTTCGCGGTCGAAGCCGGCGACGCGACCGCGCTGGCCGCACTCGTGCAGGCGCGGCAGACGGGGCCGCGGCCGCCGTTCGTCATCGGCCCGCATGTCAATGTCTACAGCCGCGCCGCGCTCGCCGAGCTCGCGCCGCTGGGCGCGGCGTGCTGGGTCCCGCCGGTCGAGCTGGCGCTGGACGCGGTGGCGCGCGTCAACCCGCCGGACGATCGCGTCGCCGGCCCGGCCGGCGCGGTGCAGACCGAGGTCTTCGCGTTCGGGCGCCTGCCGCTGGCGTTCTCGGCGCGCTGCTTCACGGCGCGCCACCACCGGCTCAAGAAGGACGAGTGCGCCTTCCGCTGCCGCGACGACGCCGACGGCCTGCGCCTGGACACCTCCGAGGGCCAGCCCTTCCTCGTGCTCAACGGCATCCAGACGCAGTCGGCGGCGCTGCACTGCCTGCTCGCCGCGGGCACCGCGCTGCGCGCGGCCGGCGTGCAGCGCCTGCGCCTGTCGCCCTGCAGCGAGGGCTTCGCACGCGTCGTGCAATTGTTCGACGCCGTGCTCAATCGCGGCGCGGCCCTGGCCCCGGCGCTCGCCGAGCTGGCCACGCTCGGGCTGCCGGGCGCGCTCGTCGACGGCTACGCCCGCCGCCGCGCCGGGCTGGAGGCGCTCGCAAGCGCCGAGGAGACGCTCACGTGAATGCCCATCGTCCCGCCCCGCTGCACGGCGCCGGACCGGCGTTGCCGCCGCTGCTGCTGGCGCTCGCCGGCGGCGTGCGCCGCGTCGTGCGTCGCCTGCCCACGGAGCCGCCTTCGTTCGTTCTGGCGCGGCTGCTCGACCGCCTGCTGCTGCCGCGGCTCGACCAGGCCCAGCGCCGCGACCTCGCCGGGCGCTGCGTCGAAGTCGAGGTCGTCGAGCCCGGCCTGCGCGTGCGCCTGCGCCTGGGGCCACGCGGCTTCGAAGTCGCGGGCGCGCGCGAGCCGGCGGCGCTGGTCGTGCGCGCGCAGGCGCTGGCGCTGTGGGCGCTGGTGCGCGGCGAGGACGACGCCGACCGCCTCTTCTTCGATCGTTCGCTGGTCATGGAGGGCGACACCGAGCTCGGCCTCGTGCTGAAGAACACGCTCGACGCGATCGGCCCGCTGTGGACCGGCAGCCTGCCCGGACGGCCGACCTGGCCGCGGGCACCGGGGCGTGGGCGTTAGCGCGCCGGCCGCCCCTGTCCTGCCGCGCAGCGCCCTCGCGCACCCGACACGCAGCAACCGGCCCTGCACCCGGGCCCATGGAACCCAGCCGATGACGCCACGCACCCTCGCCGACTTCCCCGTCACCCGCAAGTGGCCGGCGCGCCATCCCGAGCGCATCCAGCTCTACTCGCTGCCCACGCCCAACGGCCTGAAGGTCTCGATCATGCTCGAGGAGACCGGTCTGGCCTACGAGGCGCACCGCGTCGAGCTCGATCGCGACGAGCAGCATTCGCCCGAGTTCCTCGCGCTCAACCCGAACAACAAGATCCCGGCCCTCATCGATCCGCAGGGCCCGGGGGGCGTGCCGCTGCCGCTGTTCGAGTCGGGCGCGATCCTGATCTACCTCGCCGAGAAGACCGGCCGCTTCCTGCCCTCCGAGCCGGCGGCACGCTATATCACGCTGCAGTGGCTGATGTTCCAGATGGGCGGCGTCGGCCCGATGTTCGGCCAGCTCGGCTTCTTCAACAAGTTCGCCGGGCGCGCGTGGGAGGACAAGCGCCCGCGCGATCGCTACGCCGCCGAGAGCGCGCGCCTGCTCGGCGTGCTCGACGGCGAGCTGGCCCGCCACGAATGGCTGGCGGGCGACACCTACACGATCGCCGACATCGCCGTCTTCCCGGCGGTGCGCAACCTGATCGGCTTCTACGAGGCCGGCGCACTGGTCGGCTTCGAGCGCTTCGCCCACGTGCAGCGCGCGCTCGCCGCGTTCCTGGCGCGCCCGGCCGTGGGCCGCGGGCTCACGGTCCCGGCGGCCTAGCCGGGGCCGCGGCAGCGCCGGCCGGGGCTGCGCGCCCCATCATGCGCAGCATGGTGGCGATGGTGATCGATCCCAGCGTGGCGCGCGTGATCTGGTCGATCTCGTCCCAGACGTCGCGCAGCGCGCGCTCGGCCGCACTGGCCGCCGCGCCGGGCCGCGACCCATCGCCGCTCGGGTCCTCGAACAGCGCGATCACGTCGAGCAGCGTCAGGCGACGCGGATTGGCGGCAAAGCGATAGCCCCCGCCGACGCCGCGCACCGCCTCGACGATGCCGGCGCGCGCCAGCTCCGAAAGCACCTTGGCCAGATGGTGCACCGACACGCCGAAGCTGGCCGCCACCTCGCCGGCCGGCACATGCTCGGCCGGGCGCGCGGCGAACTCGAGCACGCTGTACAGCGCCAGCTGCGTGTTCTTCTGCAGCTTCACGCGCCGGCGGCTCCGGTTTCGATCTCGATCTGCAGCGGGATCAGGTGCCCCGCGGTCAGGCCCTGGCTGCGGAAGAACGACAGCAGCAGCTGGTTGTCGCGCGAGAGCATCGTGCGCAGCATCGTCACGCCGACCTGGCGAAAGCGCTCGCGCATCGCGCCGAGCAGCGCCGTGCCGATGCCGGCCAGGCGCGCGTGCGGATCGACGTCGATCGCGAACACCCAGCCGCAGGGCGGCGAGCCGAACTCCCAGTCGCGCACCTCGCCGATCACGAAGCCGACCACGCGCGCGCCGTGCACCGCCACCAGGAAGTGGCGCAGGCCCTGGCCGCCGACGCCGTAGCGCCGGTACACGCGCTGCCAGTAGTCGGACTTGTGCAGCCCGGTGACGGTGGCGTCGAGCGCGATCACCTGCGGCAGATCGGCCTGGCGCACGGCGCGCACGCGCAGGCCGCGGGCCGCATCACGCGCGCGTCCGTCCGCGGCCTGCGCCTCGTCCGCGGCCTTGCCGCGCCTGCTCGTTTTCCCTTGCGCCATCGAAAGTCAAAAGACGATCCAGATCAAATCCAAATCAGTATTCCAGTACCAGAATGATCCTGCAGACGTCGGCCCATTCTATGCATGGCGCGGCCGCGTCGCCCTCGAGCGTGCGCGCGGACCGCACGCCCTGCCTGCCCCACCGCCTCGCACAGGAGTCCACGATGACCCTCTCCCGCATCGCCCGTCATCTCTTGCGCGCGCTGGCGCTGCCGCTGGCGCTCGCCGCCGCGCAGACCCAGGCGCAGGAGCCGATCCGCATCGGTTCGTTCCTCGCCGTCACCGGCCCGGCCTCGTTCCTCGGCGACCCCGAGAACAAGACGCTCGAGATGCTGGTCGAGCAGATCAACGCCGCGGGCGGCGTGCTCGGGCGCAAGCTGCAGCTCGTCGCCTACGACTCGGCCGGCGACGCCGAGAAGGCACGCACCTTCACCAAGCGCCTGATCGAGCAGGACAAGGTCGATGTGCTGATCGGCGGCTCGTCCACCGGCGAGACGATGGCGGCGGTGCCGCTGGCCGAGCAGGCCAGCGTGCCCTTCATCTCACTGGCCGGCGCGGTGGTGATCATCGAGCCGGTGAAGAAGTGGGTCTTCAAGACGCCGCACACCGACCGCATGGCCTGCGAAAAGGTCTTCGTCGACATGAAGGCGCGCGGCGCGACCAAGGCGGCGCTGATCTCGGGCAGCGGCGGCTTCGACAAGTCGATGCGCGCCGAGTGCCTGAAGGTGGCGCCCAACTACGGCATGCAGATCGTTGCCGACGAGACCTACGGCGCGGCCGACACCGACATGACCGCGCAGCTCACCAAGATCAAGGGCAGCGGCGCGCAGGCCGTGCTCAACGCCGGCTTCGGCCAGGGCCCGGCGATCGTCACGCGCAACTACAAGCAGGTCGGCATCACGCTGCCGCTGTACCAGTCGCACGGCGTCGCCTCCAAGGAGTACGTCAAGCTCTCGGGCGACGCTGCCGAGGGCGTGCGCCTGCCGGCCGCGGCGCTGCTGGTGGCCGACATCCTGCCGGCCAACGACCCGCAGAAGGCGGTCGTCACCAAGTACACGCAGGACTACACCGCGCGCTACAAGAGCGACGTCTCCACCTTCGGCGGTCACGCCTACGACGGCCTGATGCTGTACGTGAACGCGGTCAAGGCCGCCGGCAGCACCGACAAGGCCAAGGTGCGCGACGCGCTCGAAGCCACCAAGGGCTACGTCGGCACCGGCGGCGTCGTCAACATGTCGCCCTCCGACCACATGGGGCTGGACCTGAGCGCCTTCCGCATGCTCGAGGTCAAGGGCGGCAACTGGTCGCTGGTCAAGTAGGCCCGGGCGCGATGCCGGAGCGGGCGTGGGCGGCGCGTGGTTGCAGTTCGTCGCCGGCGGCTTGACCGCCGGCGCGATCTATGCCCTCGTCGCGCTGGGTTTTTCGATCGTCTACAACGCCAGCCACGCGATCAACTTCGCGCAGGGCGAGTTCGTGATGGTCGGCGGCATGTGCGCGGTGTCGCTGGTCGGCATCGGGCTGCCGCTCGCGGCCGCGCTGCCGCTGGCGATCGGCGGCGCGGCGCTCGTCGGGCTGCTGGTGCAGCGCCTGGCGCTCGAGCCGGCGCAGGCCGGCGGCCGCGCCGACGTCGTGACGCTGATCATCATCACGATCGGGGTCGGCCTCTTTCTGCGCGGTCTGGCCCAGGTCCTGTGGGACAAGGGCATCCATCCGCTGCCGGCCTTCACCGGCAGCGCCCCCATCGCCATCGGCGGCGCGAGCGTCCTGCCGCAGAGCCTGTGGGTGCTCGGCGGCACCGCGCTGGCCGTGCTGGCACTGGGCTGGTTCTTCGGCCGCACGCTGTACGGCAAGGCGATGCGCGCGGCGGCCATCAACCCGATGGCCGCGCAGCTCATGGGCATCTCCACACGCGGCGTGATGCGCACCAGCTTCGCGCTGGCCGCCGCGCTCGGCGCGCTGGGCGGCGTGCTCACCGCGCCGATCACCTTCACCTCGTACGACGTGGGCGTGATGCTCGGCCTCAAGGGTTTCGCCGCGGCCATGCTCGGCGGCCTGGGCAGCTTCGGCGGCGCCGTCGCCGGCGGCCTGCTGCTCGGGCTGCTCGAGAGCTTCGGCGCGGGCTTCGTGTCCTCGGCCTACAAGGACGCGCTCGCCTTCGTCGTCATCCTCGGCGTGCTGTTCCTGCTGCCCGGAGGGCTGGTCGGTGCCCGCCGTACCGAGCGGGTCTGAGCACACCGGCGGCGGCGGCCTGCCCGGCGCCATCGCCGGTGCGCTGGCCACGCCGCGCCTCGGTGGGCTGGGTGCGCTTGCGCTGCTGCTGCTGGTGCTGCCGTTCGTACTGCCCAACAGCTACTTCTTCGAAGTCGCGATCCTCGTCGCGCTCAACGCCATCGTCTGCGTCGGCCTGAACCTGCTGATCGGCTACGCCGGACAGATCAGCCTCGGCCACGCCGCCTTCTATGCGCTCGGCGGCTACGGCAGCGCGATCCTCGCCGCGCGCTGGGGCTGTCCGGTCTGGCTGTCGATGCCCGGCGCGGTGGCGGCCGTGGGCCTGCTCGCCTGGCTGGTGGGGCGGCCGACGCTGCGCCTCAAGGGCCATTACCTGGCGATGGCCACGCTCGGCCTGGGCGTCATCGTCTCGATCGTGCTCGCCAACGAAGACCGCTGGACCGGCGGCCCCGACGGCATGACGGTTCCGCCGCTGGTGCTCTTCGGCCACGCGCTGCAGGGCGAGCGGCTGTGGTACGCGATCATCGGCGCCGGTCTGTGGCTGACGGTGTGGTTCGCGCTCAACCTGATCGACTCGCCCCTGGGCCGCGCGCTGCGCGCGCTGCACGGCTCCGAAGTCGCCGCCGAAACGGTGGGCATCGACTCCGGCCGCTGGAAGCTGCGCGTGTTCGTGCAGTCGGCGCTGATCGCCGCCACCGCCGGCGCGCTCACCGCGCACTACGCGGGCTTCATCACGCCGGCCAAGTCCTCGTTCCTGCACTCGGTGGAACTGGTGATCATGGTCGTGTTCGGCGGCATGGCGTCGATCTGGGGCGCCGTCGTCGGTGCCGCCGTGCTGACGATGCTGCCGCAGTTCCTCACCGTGCTCAAGGACTACGAGATGATGGTCTTCGGCGCGGTGCTGATCGCGACCATGGTCTTCTTCCCGCGCGGCATCGTGCCGACGCTGGCGCGCCTCGTCGGGCGCGGCTGAACGCCTCGGGGGCCGGGCGATGGCGCTGCTGCAGGTCGAGGGTCTGGCCAAGCACTTCGGCGGCGTGCGCGTCATCGAATCGCTGTCGTTCGAGGTCGCCGAGGGGACGGTGCACGCGATCATCGGCCCCAACGGCGCGGGCAAGACGACGCTGCTCAACCTGCTCACCGGCATCTACGCGCCCGACGCCGGCCGCGTGCGCCTGGCCGGCCAGGATCTCACCGGGCTGCCGGTGTACCGCTGGGCCGCCGCCGGGCTCGGCCGGACGTTCCAGAACCTGCAGGTGTTCTTCAACATGACGGCGCTCGAGAACGTGATGACCGGGCGCCACCGCCACGAGCACACCGCCTTGCTGCCGGCCATCCTGCGGCTGGCGCCGCTGCGCCGCGCCGAGGCGGCCGGCCGCGCGCGCGCCGCCGAGCTGATGCAGCGCGTCGGGCTGGGCGCCTGGATCGGCGCGCGCGCCGACGCCATGCCCTACGGCGCGCTCAAGCGGCTCGAGATCGCGCGGGCGCTGGCCGCCGAGCCCAGGATCTTGCTGCTCGACGAGCCGGCCGCCGGCCTCAACCCGACCGAGGCGCACGAGATCGACCTGCTCATCCGCCAGCTCGCGCGGGAGGGCACGACGGTCGTGCTGGTCGAGCACAACATGAAACTCGTGATGGGCGTTTCCGACCGCGTGCTCGTGCTCGACCGCGGCGCCCGGCTGGCCGAAGGCCGGCCCGAGGAAGTGGCGCGCGATGCGCGCGTCATCGACGCCTACCTCGGCGTGCCGCACGAAGCCGCGACCGAGGCTGCCCATGCTTGAGGCGCAGGGCCTGGGCAGCCGCTACGGCCGCATCCCGGCGCTGGCCGACGTCGCGCTGCGCGTCGACGCCGGCGAGCTGGTGGCCATCGTCGGCGCCAACGGCGCGGGCAAGACGACGCTGCTCAAGGTGCTCTCGGGCGTGCAGCCGGCCAGCGCCGGCCAGCTGCGCTTCGAAGGCGTCGAAATCGGCCGCGAGAGGCCGCGCCAGCGCGTGCAGCGCGGCATCGTCCAGGTGCCCGAGGGGCGTCAGGTGTTCGGCGCGCTCAGCGTCGAGGACAACCTGCGTCTGGGGGCGTTCGCGCGCGGCAGCGCCGCCACGATCGACACCGTGTGGACGATGTTTCCGGTGCTCGAGACCAAGCGCCGCGAGCCGGCCGGCACGCTCTCGGGCGGCCAGCAGCAGATGCTCGCGCTCGGCCGCGCCCTGATGGCCGATCCGCGCCTGCTGCTGCTCGACGAGCCGAGCATGGGCCTGGCGCCGCTCCTGGTGCAGGAGATCTTCGGCCACATCGCCGCGCTCAAGGCGCGCGGCACCACCATCTTGCTGGTCGACCAGAATGCGCGCGCGGCCCTGGCCATCGCCGACCGCGGCTACATCATGGAGACCGGCCGCATCGTCGGCGCCGGCGCCGCCGCCGCGCTGCTGCGCGACCCGCAGGTGCAGCAGGCCTACCTCGGCCATTGAAACCCTGCAAAGATATCACTCACGCCCGCGCCTCATGTCTTTACAGGTTCTGAGTCCGATCGCCCACTCTCCCGGAGACCCCGCCCCATGAAGGACACGCTCAAACCCGGCATCGCCGCCACCTCCCGCTTCGAAGTCGACGCCGCACGCACGATCGACTTCATGGGCGAGGCGGCGCGCGTCTACGCCACGCCGATGCTCGTGCGCGACCTCGAGATGGCCTGCCGCGGCCTGCTGCTCGAGCATCTCGACCCCGGCGAGGACTCGGTGGGCACGCGCGTCGAGATCGACCACATCGGCGCCACGCTGCTGGGCATGCCGGTCGAGCTGCGCGTGCGCGTGGCCGAGGTCAACGGCCGCGCGGTGGTGTTCGAAGTCGAGGGCAACGATCCGGTCGAGCCGATCGTGCGCGGCCGGCATGGCCGCTTCGTCGTCGAAGCCGCCAAGCTCGGGCAGCGGCTCGCCGCCAAGGCCGTCAAGGCGCGCGGCGGCTGAAGCGTGCGAGGATCGCCGCCGTCACCGGGGAAATGCCCGAGCGAAGCTCCAGCATGACCGCCGACGCTGCACGCCGCCTGCCGACCTACTGCTACCAGTGCGTCGCCGGCCCCGACCTGCTCACCGTCAAGGTCGAGGGCGGCGTCGCCACCGAGGTCGAGCCCAACTTCTGCGCCGCCCCGGTGCACCCCGGCGGCGGCAAGGTCTGCGTCAAGGCCTTCGGGCTGATCCAGAAGACCTACAACCCGAACCGGGTGCTGGCGCCGATGAAGCGCACGAACCCGAAGAAGGGCCGCGACGAGGATCCCGGCTTCGTCGCCATCTCCTGGGACGAGGCGCTGGACGCGATCGCCGCCCGGCTCAACGCGATCCGCGCCGAGGGCCTGCTCGACGCCTCGGGCTACCCGCGCGTGGCCGCCAGCTTCGGCGGCGGCGGCACGCCGCAGTTCTACATGGGCACCTTCCCGGCCTTCCTGTCGGCCTGGGGGCCGGTCGACATGGGGTTCGGATCGGGCCAGGGCGTCAAGTGCTACCACTCCGAGCACCTGTACGGCGAGCTGTGGCACCGCGCGTTCATCGTCGCCCCCGACACGCCGAGCTGCAACTACCTGATCTCCTGCGGCAACAACATCGAGGCCGCCGGCGGCGTGGTCGGCGTGTGGCGGCACTCCAAGGCGCGCGTACGCGGCATGAAGCGCGTGCAGGTCGAGCCGCACCTGTCGATCACCGGCGCCTGCTCGGCCGAGTGGGTGCCGATCCGCCCCAAGACCGACGCCGCCTTCCTGTACGCGCTCATCCACGTCATGCTGCACGAGGCGCCGCGCGCGCAGCTCGACCTCGAGCACCTGGCGCGGCGCACGAGTTCGCCCTACCTCGTCGGCCCCAACGGCTACTACCTGCGCGAGCGCAAGACGCGCAAGCCGCTGGTTTGGGACGAGGCCGGCGGCCGCGCCGCCGCGCACGACACAGCGGGCATCCGCGAGGCGCTCTCGGCGGCCGTCGAGGTCGACGCCGTCGAGATCGGCCCCGACGACGAGGTGATGGCCGAGGGCCGCCTCGCCGGCGCCACGGCCTTCGCCAAGCTCGTCGCCCACATGGCGCCGTACACGCCCGAGTGGGCCGAGACGATCTGCGACGTGCCGGCGGCGACCATGCGCCGCATCGCCAACGAATACCTCGCGCACGCCTGCATCGGCCAGACGGTCGAGATCAACGGCAAGGTGATGCCGTTTCGCCCGGTCGCGGTGACGCTCGGCAAGACGGTCAACAACGGCTGGGGCGGCTACGAATGCTGCTGGGCGCGCACGCTGCTGGCCACGCTCGTGGGCGCGCTCGAAGTGCCCGGCGGCACCATCGGTACCACGGTACGCCTGGTCAAGCCGATGGCCGAGCGGCACGCGAGCGTGCGGCCCGGCCCCGACGGGCTGCTGGACTACCCGTTCAACCCCACCTCCAAGGCCGAGTGGTCGGCCCGGCCCAACATCCGCAACGCCTACAAGACGATGGTGCCGCTCACCGGCAACAACGCCTGGGCGCAGGCACTCGGGCCGACGCATTTCTCGTGGATGTTCCTCGACGCCACGCCCAAGGGCCTGCCCAAGGTCGAGCCGCCCGACGTCTGGTTCGTCTACCGCACCAACCCGGCCATCTCGTTCTGGGACACCGCCGCGGTGGGCGCGAAGATCGCGCGCTTTCCCTTCGTCGTCGCCTTCGCCTACACGCGCGACGAGAGCAACCACTACGCCGACATCCTGCTGCCCGACGCCACCGACCTCGAGGGCCTGCAGCTGCTGCGGCTGGCCGCCACCAAGTACCAGGAGCAGTTCTGGGACCACGAGGGCTACGCGCTGCGCCAGCCGGTGGTGGCCGCGCGCGGCCAGGCGCGCGACTTCAGCGACATCTGCACCGCGCTGGCGCAGCGCTGCGGCCTGCTCGAGAAGTACAACGCCGCGATCAACCGCGGCACCTGCGGCGTGGCGCTCGCCACCGAATGGGGCGATTTCTCGCTCGACCCCAAGGTGCCGCACGAGCGCGACGCGATCTGGGACGCCGCCTGCAAGGCCGCCAGCGCCGAGCTCACCGAAGGCGCGGAGGTGCTGGGCCTCGAGTGGTGGAAGGAGCACGGCTTCAAGACGCGCCCGTTTCCGCGCGAGCAGTGGTACCTGTACCCGACCATGGTCGAGCGCGGGCTGCGCTTCGAGATGCCCTACCAGGAGCGGCTCAAGCGCGTCGGCGCCGAACTCGGCCGCCGCCTGCACGAGAACGACATGCACTGGTGGGACAGGCAGCTCGCCGAGTACCAGGCGCTGCCGCCGTGGAAGGACTTCCCCGGCCTGTGGGAGGAGCGCGTGAGCGCGCTCGGCGGCAAGCCGTCCGACTACCCGTTCTGGCTCGTCACCGCGCGCAGCATGCAGTACGCCTGGGGCGGCAACGTCGGCGTGCAGATGATCCGCGAGGTGGCCGGCAACGTGAAGGGCCACAACGGCGTCGTCATGAATCCGGCCGCCGCCGAACGCCTGGGCCTGGGCGAAGGCGACTGGGTCGAGATCGCGACGCCCAAGCGCGCCACGCGCGGCCATGTCGTGCTGCGCCAGGGCATCCGCCCCGACACGCTGCTGCTCATCGGCCAGTTCGACCACTGGGAGACGCCGCTGGCCAAGGACTTCGGCATGCCCAGCCTGAACACGCTGGCCGAGATGTCGCTCGACCTCACCGACGCCACCGGCTCGGGCGCCGACCTCGTGCGCGTCAGGGTCCGCAAGGCCGGGAGGGCGGCGACATGACGCGCTGGGCGATGACGGCCGACCTGCGCCGCTGCGTCGGCTGCCAGACCTGCACCGCCGCGTGCAAGCACGCCAACGCCACGCCGCCGGGCGTGCAGTGGCGGCGCGTGCTCGACATGGAGTTCGGCACCTTCCCCGACGTGACGCGCGTGTTCGTGCCGGTCGGCTGCCAGCACTGCGACGAGCCCTCGTGCATGACGGTATGCCCGACCACGGCGACCCGGAAGCGCCCCGACGGCATCGTCACGATCGACTACGACATCTGCATCGGCTGCGCCTACTGCGCCGTGGCCTGCCCGTACCAGGCGCGCTACAAGACCGACCGGGCCAGCTTCGCCTACGGCCGGGCGAGCGAGCACGAGCGCGCGCGCTTCGACGAGCGCCGCCTCGCGGTGGCGACCAAGTGCACCTTCTGCGTCGACCGCATCGACGCCGGGCTCGAAAAGGGCCTGAAGCCGGGCGTCGACCCCGAGGCGACGCCGGCCTGCGTGAACGCCTGCATCGCCGAGGCGCTGGCCTTCGGCGACATCGAGGATCCCGAGAGCAACGTCGCTCGCCTGGTGGCCGAGAACCGGCACTTCCGCATGCACGAGGAACTGGGCAACGGGCCGGGCTTTTACTATCTGTGGGACGGCGCCGACGCGAGCGAGGACGAGCCATGAGCTTCGGCCCCAACCCCTGGCTGCAGCAGCACTGGGACGCGCGCGCCGCCGCCAACTTCATGGCCGGCGGCGCGGGCAGCGGCATGATCGTCGCCGCCGCGCTGGCCGGCGGGCCGCGCTGGAGCTTCGTGCTCGGCGCGGCGCTGGTGGCCGCGGGGCTCGGCGCCGTCGCCCTCGAGATCGGGCGGCCGCTGCGCTCGCTCAACGTCTACTTCAACCCGCGCACCTCGTGGATGAGCCGCGAGGCGATCGCCGCGCTCGTGCTGTTCGCCTGCATCGCGGCCGTCTGGGCCGCGCTGCCGCTGGCCCGCACCGCGGCCACGCTCGCCGCCCTCGCCTTCCTGTACTGCCAGGGCCGCATCCTGCGCGCCTCCAAGGGCATACCGGCCTGGCGCGAGCCGCGCATCGTGCCGCTCATCGTCGCGACCGGCCTGGCCGAGGGCAGCGGCCTGTGGCTGCTCGTGATCGGCCCCGGTGCCGGCTGGCCGGCCTGGCTGCTGTGCGCCGGCGCGCTGCTCGCGCGCTGGGTTCTGTGGCGGGCCTGGCGTGCGCGCCTGGCCACCGTGCCGCGCGCGCTGGCCGCGATCGACCGCGCCGGCCGCCTCTACCGCGCCGGCACCGCGCTCGCCCTCGCCGCGCTGGCGCTGGCGCTGTTCGTGCCGGCCGGTGCCGCGCAGTCGTGGGCGCTGGCCGCCGCCGGATCGTCGGCGCTCGCCGCCGGCCTGTGGTTCAAGTTCACGCTCGTCACGCGCGCAGCCTTCAACCAGGGCTTCGCGCTCACGCAGCTGCCGGTGCGCGGCGTGCGCCGAACGCGATGAGCCATCCCCGCCTGCCCGCCGCATCACCCGCCTAGGAGAACCGAACATGGGCGCCCCCGCCGAACCAACCCGCTTCGCCGCCGTCACCGGGCGCTACCTGCACCCGGCCGAGGAGACGATGTCGCGCGACGAGCTCGCCGCGCTGCAGCTCGCGCGGCTGCGCGAGACGCTGGCCAACGCCTGGGCCAACGTGCCGTGGCAGCGCGAGCGGCTCGACGCGGCCGGGCTGCACCCGGACGCGCTGCGCCAGCTCGACGACCTGCGCCGCCTGCCCTTCACGGTCAAGAACGACCTGCGCGACCACTATCCGTTCGGGCTCTTCGCGCGCCCGGTCGAGCAGCTGGCGCGCATCCACGCCAGCTCGGGCACCACCGGCAAGCCCACCGTCGTCGGCTACACCGCGGGCGACCTGGACCGCTGGGCGGCATTGATGGCGCGCTCGATGGCCGCCACCGGCGCCCGCCCGGGCGACGTCGTGCACAACGCCTACGGCTACGGCCTGTTCACCGGCGGGCTGGGCGCGCACGCCGGCGCCGAGCGCCTGGGCTGCGCCGTGGTGCCGATGTCGGGCGGCGGCACCGAGCGCCAGGTGGCGCTGCTCATGGATTTCGGCGCCCGCGTCCTCTGTGCGACGCCCTCGTACGCGCTGGCGATCGCCGAAGTCGCCGAGCAGCAGGGCGTCGACCTGCGCCAGAGCACGCTGGGCATCGGCATCTTCGGTGCCGAGCCCTGGAGTGCCGAGATGCGCGCCCAGATCGAGGCGCGCCTGGGCCTGCGCGCGCACGACATCTACGGGCTGTCGGAGATCATGGGGCCGGGCGTGGCCTGCGAGTGCGAGTGCCGCGACGGCCTGCACGGCTGGGAGGACCATTTCCTGTTCGAGCTGATCGACCCCGACACCGGCGTGCCCGCGGCCCCGGGCGAGGCCGGCGAGCTCGTGATCACCACGCTCACCAAGGAAGCGCTGCCGATGCTGCGCTACCGCACGCGCGACATTACGCGGCTGGTGACCTCGCGCTGCGCCTGCGGGCGCTCGCACGCGCGCATCCTGCGCGTGGCCGGGCGCAACGACGACATGCTGATCATCCGCGGCGTCAACGTCTATCCGTCGCAGATCGAGGCGGTACTGGTCGGCCGCACCGGCTTCGCGCCGCATTACCAGCTCGTCATCGAGCGCCGCGGCATGCTCGACGAGCTGCGCGTCGAGATCGAGGCGCTGCCCACGGTGGCCGCCGAGGCCTACGAGGCGCTGGCACAGGACGCGCAGCGCCACATCAAGTCGCTCATCGGCGTCACCGCCGACGTGCAGGTGCTCGCGCCCGGCGCGGTACCGCGCTCGCAGGGCAAGGCGGTGCGCGTGCGCGACCTGCGGCCCAGGGCCGGCTGACGCACCATGCCCGACCGCCTGCTCACGCTGCAGGTCAACGGCCGCACACACCGGGTGGCGGCCGCAGCCAGCGCGCTGCTGCTCGAAGTGCTGCGCGAAGTGCTGCACCTCACCGGCACCAAGCAAGGCTGCGACGGCGGCGAATGCGGCGCCTGCACCGTGCTCGTCGACGGTGCGCCGCGCCTGGCCTGCCTGACGCTGGCTGCCGCCGTCGAGGGGCGCGCCATCGAGACGATCGAGTCGCTGGCGACGCAGGGGCGGCTGTCGGCGCTGCAGCGCGCGTTCCACGAAAAGCTCGGTGCGCAATGCGGCATCTGCACCCCCGGCATGGTGATGGCCGCCGAGGCGCTGCTGCGCACCGACCCCGCACCCGACGAGGCGCGCATCCGTGCCGCGCTTTCGGGCAACCTGTGCCGCTGCACCGGCTACGTGAAGATCGTCGAGGCCGTGCAGGCCGCGGCGGCGGAGCGGCGCGCATGAGGCGCCCGCACGAGGAGGCGCCACGGCAGCCGCCGGCGCCGCCCACGCATTCGGTGGGCGAACGCCGGCCGCTCGTCGACGGCGTCGACAAGGTCTCGGGGCGCGCGCGCTACACGGCCGACCTGCCCTGCACCGGCGCGCTGGTCGGCCGCATCGGCCGCAGCCGCGTCGCGCACGGCATCATCCGCCGCATCGACGCGAGCGCGGCGCTGGCGCTGCCCGGCGTGCGCGCGGTCATCACGGGCGCGGACTTCGCCGCGCCCTACGGCGTGATCCCGATCGCGCAGAACGAATGGCCGCTGGCGCGCGAGCGCGTGCGCTACCGCGGCGAGCCGCTGTTCGCGGTGGCCGCCGACGACGAGCGCAGCGCCGCCGCCGCGCTGGCTGCGGTGGTGGTCGAAATCGATCCGCTGCCGGCGCATTTCGACGCCGCCTCGGCGCGTGCCGAGGGCGCGGTGCTGCTGCACGACGACAAGCCGGGCAACATCGAGCGCAGCGTCGAACACGACTTCGGCGACGTCGAGGCGGGCTTCGCCGCCGCCGACCTGGTGCTCGAGCGCAGCTACGCGTGCGACGAGGTCGCGCACGGGCAGATCGAGCTCAACGCCTCGCTCGCCGAGTGGGACGCCGAGCACGGGCGCCTGACGCTGCACTCGGTGACGCAGGTGCCCTATTACCTGCACCTGACGCTGGCGCGCACGCTCGGGCTGGACAGCGCGGCGATCCGCGTCGTCAAGCCCTTCGTCGGCGGCGGCTTCGGCCACCGCGTCGAGCCGCTCAACTTCGAGATGGTGACGGCGGCGCTGGCGCGCGCGGCCGGCGCCGGCGTCAAGCTCGAGACGACGCGCGAGGAGGTCTTCCTCACGCACCGCGCCAGGCCCGCGACCTCGATCCGGCTCAGGCTCGGCCTGAAGCGAAGCGGCGAGATCACCGCCGTCGACGCCGAGGTCGTGCAGCGCGGCGGCGCCTACGCCGGTTACGGCCTCGTCACCATCCTCTACGCCGGCGCGCTGCTGCACGCGCTGTACCGCGTGGGTGCGGTGCGCTACCGCGGCTGGCGCGTCTACACCAACCTGCCGCCTTGCGGCGCCATGCGCGGCCACGGCGCCGTGAACGTGCGCTTTGCCTTCGAGTCGCTGCTCGACGAGATGGCCGCGCAGCTCGGGCTCGATGCGTTCGCGCTGCGCCGCGCCAACCTGATCGCGCCGCCCTTTCCGCATCGCACGCTCAACGACCTGCAGATCAGCAGCTACGGCCTGCCGCGCTGCCTGGACGCGGTCGAGCGCGCCAGCGGCTGGCGCGACTGGCCCGAGCGGCGCGCCCGCACGCTGCTGCGCCCGGGCCTGCGCCGCGGCCTGGGCATGGCCTGCTCGCACTACGTTTCCGGGTCGGCCAAGCCGGTGCACTGGAGCGGCGAGCCGCACGCCGTCGTCAACCTCAAGCTCGACTTCGACGGCGGCATCACCGTGCTCACCGGAGCGGCCGACATCGGCCAGGGCTCGTCGACGCTGCTCACGCAGATCGTGGCCGAGGTGCTGCTGCTGCCGATGGCACGGCTGCGCGTCGTCGCCGCCGACAGCGCGCTCACGCCCAAGGACAACGGCTCGTATTCGTCGCGCGTGTCGTTCATGGTCGGCAACGCCGCGCTGCGCGCGGCCGAGGCGCTCAGGCGCACGCTCGTCGAGGCTGCGGCGCGCCGCCTCGAAGTGCAGCCCGACGACATCGAGTGGCTGGGCGAGCGCTGCCGCGTCGCCGGCACCGACCGCGAGCTGGCGTTCGCGCAGGTGGTGCAGGCCGCGCTGGCCGACGCCGGAACGCTCACCGCCAAGGGCACCTGGTCGACTCCGCCCGAGACGCAGGGCGGGCGCTTCCGCGGTGCCGCGGTCGGCTCGTCGGCGGGCTTCTCGTACGCCGCGCAGGCAGCCGAGGTCGAGGTCGACGAGGACACCGGCGCCGTGCGCGTCGTGCACTGCTGGGTGGCCCACGACTGCGGGCGCGCGATCAACCCGCTCGCCGTGGAAGGCCAGGTGCAGGGCGCGGTGTGGATGGGCATCGGCCAGGCGCTGTCCGAGCAGAACGAGTACCACGAGGGCCTGCCGCTGCGCGCCAACCTGCTCGACTACCGCATCCCGACGGCACTCGACTCGCCGCCGATCGACGTCACGCTGGTCGAGAGCATGGACCCGCTCGGGCCGTTCGGCGCCAAGGAAGCGAGCGAGGGCGGCCTGCACAGCGTGCCGCCGGCGATCGCGGCGGCCATCCACGACGCGATCGGCCTGCGCCTGCGCGAGCTGCCGATCACGCCCGAGCGCGTGCTCGAGGCGCTGAACAAGCGGCGCCAGCAGGAACAGGTGGCGGCACTGCGTGCCGCGAGCGCCGCGCGCAGCGAAGCGGCGGCCGCCGCCGGGGAGGCCTGATGCGCAGCGCCGGCGACTTCGATCTGCTGCGCCCGGCCACGCCCGCCGAGGCCTGCACCGCGCTGCAGGCCGAGGGCACGCTCGCGCTGGCCGGCGGCACCGACCTGCTGCCCAATCTGCGGCGCGGCCTGCACGCGCCCGCGCGATTGGTGGATCTGAGCGCCATCGACGGCTTCGAACGCATCGCGCGCGACGCGACCGGCTGGCACCTGGGCGCCGGCGCCACGCTGGCCGCGCTGGCGCATGAGCGCGCACTCGCGGCGGACCTGCCCGCGCTCGCGCAAGCCGCGGGCTCGGTGGCCGGCCCGGCGCACCGCAGCGCCGCCACGCTGGGCGGCAACCTGTGCCAGGACACGCGCTGCATCTTCTACAACCAAAGCGCCTGGTGGCGCGAGGCCAACGACTACTGCCTCAAGCGCGCGGGCAGCGTCTGCCATGTCGCGCCGCAGGGCCGGCGCTGCCATGCGGCCTACGAGGGCGATCTGGCACCGGCACTCCTGGCCTACGACGCCGAGGTCGCGCTGTACGGTGCGGCCGGCGCGCGCCGCATGCCGCTGGCCGCCCTGTACCGCGACGACGGCGCCGCGCACCTCACGCTCGCGCCGGGCGAATTCGTCGCCGCGGTGCATGTGCCGCAGCCCGCGCCGGGCACGGCGAGCGGCTACCGCAAGGTGCGCGCGCGCTCGGCAATGGACTTCCCGCTGGCCGGCGTCGCGCTGACGCTGCGTCTGGACGGCGGCGCCGTCGTCGCGCTGGCGCTGGGTCTCACCGGCACGAACTGCCATCCGCTGCGGCTGGCCGGCACCGACGCGCTGCTCGGCCGCAGCGTCGATGAGGCCTGGCTGCAGGCGCTGGGCAAGCTTGTCGCCAAGCAGGCGAGCCCCAAGCGCAGCACGGTGAGCGGCTCGCACCACCGGCGCCTGGTGGCGGTGGCCGCCGCGCAGAGACTGGCGCGCGAGCTCGCAGACGAGGCGCGCCACGCAAGGCCCGCGTGAGCCGCGCAGCCCCACACCGCATGCGCGAGGACGCGAACACCGACGCCAGGGTCTGGAGCGAGGCCGACGGCCTGCACGTCGACGTGCGCGGACTGCCGCCGCCGCAGCCGCTGGTGCGGATCATGCAGATCGTGCTCGGCGGTGCAGCGCCGACCCTTGTCGTACACCTCGACCGCGACCCCGCCTTGCTCTACCCGGAGCTGGCACAGGCCGGCTGGGGCGCCGAAGCGCTCGCCGGCGAGCCCGGCGAAGTGCGTCTGCGCCTGGCACCGCTGGCGTGAGCAGCAAGCGGCCGGCCCGGGACACGGGCAAGCTCGGCGGCCTGTTCCTCGGCGGCGCCGGCGGGCGGCTGCTGCCGGCCTCGGTGCCGCTGCGCTGGTTCGCAGCCGCGGCGTTCTTTCACCTCTGGGCCTGGCTGGCGCTGGCGCTCGCGGTGCCGACATGGCCGCAGTGGCACGGCGGGCTGGGCTGGCCGCTGGCGGCGCTGCACGCGCTGACGCTGGGCACGCTGGTGGCGAGCGCCATCGGCGCCAGCCTGCAACTGCTGCCGGTGGCCTCGCGCCAGCCGGTACGCTGGCCGCGGCTGGCCGGCTGGCTGTGGTGGCCGTTCGTCGGGGGCCTCGCGCTGCTGCTGCTCGGCATGGGGCTGGCCCGTCCGCCATGGCTCGCGGCCGGCGCCGCGGTGCTGCTGGCCGTGCTCGCCGCCTGGGGTCTGCTGCTCGCGCTCAACCTGCGCGGCGCACGCGGCATGCCCGGCGTGCAGGCGCACGGTTGGATCGCGCTCACCGCCTTGGTGCTGCTCGGGGCCAGCGCCGCCTCGCTGGCGCTGCTGTGGCTCGGCCGGCCGCTGCTCGCGCCCGACCGCGCCCGCGCGCTGCATCTGGCCAGCGGCCTGTTCGGCCTGATGAGCATGCTCGTGTTCGGCCTGGCGGCCATCTTGCTGCCGATGTTCGCGCTGGCCAAGGTGCCCCCCGATCGCCAGCAGCTGGGTGGTGCCGCAGCCGGCGGCCTGGCGCTGGCGCTCGCAGCGGCAGCGGCCCTGCTGCCGGGCTCGGACACGGCCCTGCTCGCCCTGCGCGCCCTGGCGCTGGCCGCCGCCGCCGCCGCCTTCGGCGTGCACTGGCACGCGATGAGGCGCGTGCTTGCCAGCGGCATGCGTCGCGAGCTCGGCCGCACGGCACGCCTGCTGCGGCTGTCGTGGGCCATGGCCGCCGTCGCGCTCGCGCTGGCCGCGGCGCGTCTGGCGCTGCAAGCCGCAGCGCCGGGCGGCGGCGCCGAGCCGTCGGCGCTCACCGATGCCCTGGGCACGCTGTTCGTCGTGGCGGCAGTGCCCGGCTGGCTGCTCGGCTTCCTGTTCGCGATCCTGCAGCGCATCCTGCCCTTCCTCGCCTCGATGCACGCGGCACGCCAGCGGCCGCGCCCGCCGACGCCTTCGGCGCTGACGCTGGACGCCGCGCTCGCCTGGCACGAGCGCGGCCACTTCGCGGCGCTCGCGCTGCTCGTGCCGGCCGTGCTCGACCGCAGCGGGCCCTGGCTCGCGCTGGCCGCGGCCGCGGGCGGCGCCGGTGCCCTCGCCTTCTGCGTCTTCTTCGTCGTGCTCTGTGCCCGGCTGCTGCGCGCCGGCCGCGCTGCCGGAGCAACGAGCAGCGGCGCACCAAGAGCGCGCGGACCGGCTTGAACTGCGACAAGGCAGGGCAGGCGCCTGGCGCTTAGGCTCGGCGCTACGCCCGCTGTCCGGGGCCATGCCCGCGTCATCAACCTCACCGCCGCTTGCCGGCCCGCACCGATGAGCTTCAACAGCCAGGTTGCCCGCACGCTCGACGACGAGCACCGCGCCCATCTCGCGCTCCTCGGCCGCGTCGAAGGCGCCCTCGCCCGGCGCGACGACGCGGCGCTCGCGCCGCTCGCCGCCCCGCTCGTGCGCCAGCTCGAAGAGGAGGTCGAGCGGCACTTCGGCTTCGAGGAGCAGCAGCTGTTCCCGCGCATGGCCGAGGCCGGCGACGACGCCCTCGCCGCCATGCTCACCGAGGAGCACGAGAGCATGCGCGCGGTGGCCGCCGAACTTGCGCCGCTGGCACGTGCGCTCGCCGCGGGCGCTTGGCCCGACCGCGCCGCGCTGCAGCGGCTCGCACTCGAGTGGGTCGAGCGCATGGTGGCGCATATCCAGAAGGAGACGATGGCGCTGCTGCCGCTGCTCGACGACCTGCTCGACGAGGACAGCGACCGCGAGCTGTCGTTCGCCTACTCGGCCGGCTGAAAGCGCGTCCGGCCGGCATCGTGCGCGGGTACGATTCGCGCCATCACCGGCCCGAGAGCCCGCCACCCGCCGAGGAGCAGCCGATGTCGACCGCCGCCGCCACGATCCGCGCCCTCGCCCCCGCCGACCTCGAAGCGGTGGTCGCGATCGACGCCCTCACCTCGGGCCGCTCGCGGCGCGAGTACATCGAGCGCCGGCTGCGCGCCGCGCAGCGCGAGCCGGCACTGCACGCGCAGTTCGCGGCCGAGGCGGGCGGCGAATTCGCCGGCTGCATGCTGGCGCGCGTGCTGGCCGGCGAGTTCGGCCGCCGCACCCGCGCCCTGCGCCTCGAGCTGTTCGGCGTGCGGCCGAGCCAGCGCCACGGCGGCCTGGGCACGCGCCTGTTCACCACCCTCGCCGACTGGTGCACGCGCCACGACATCGACCAGATCCGCACCGTCGCGGGCTGGCGCGACACCGGGATCCTTGCCTGGTTCGACCGCCTGGGCATGCGGCTGGCGAGCGAGGTCGTCCTCGAATGCGCCGTCCAGGGCGGCGCCTACCACCCCGGCCGCGATGCGCCGGCGGCGGCCGACGAGGTCGACGGTGCCGGCGCCGAGATCGACTACGGCCGCCAGGAGGCCGCCGGCGCCAACGACCACGAGCGGCTGGCGCGCGACGCCGCCGACGTGCGCTCGATGACGCCGGCCGATCTCGACGCGATCGTGCGCGCCGACCGCCGCATCATCGGCGTCGACCGGCGCGAGTACATCGCGGCCCGTCTGGCCGAGGCGATGCAGGAGTCGGGCGTGCGCGTGTCGCTGAGCGCGCATCGCGACGGCATCGTGGTCGGCTACCTGATGGCGCGCGCCGACTTCGGCGACTACGGCCGCACCGAGCCGGTGGCGGTGATCGACACGCTCGGCGTCGACCCCGACTACGCCCAGCGCGGCGTCGGCCGCGCGCTGCTGTCGCAGCTGTTCGCCAACCTGGGCGCGTTGCGCGTCGAGCGCGTCGAGATCCCGGTGCCGCTGGCCAATCTCGCGCTGCTGGGCTTCTTGCAAGGCGCCGGCTTCGCGCCGGGCGAGCGGCTGTCCTTCGTGCGTCACCTGGGCCGGGCGGCGTGAGCGGCTTCGACGAGGATGCGGTGCGCGACGCGCTGCGCCAGGTGCTCGACCCCGAGGTCGGCATGAACATCGTCGACCTCGGGCTCGTGTACGGCATCGAGGAATCGGCCGCCGGCGGCGTGCACCTGCAGCTGACGATGACCAGCGCCGCCTGCCCGATGGCCGACATGATCGTCGACGACGTGCACGCCGCGCTCGCGAGCGTGCTGCCCTCGTCGGTGCCGGTCGAAGTCGAGATGGTCTGGGATCCGCCCTGGACTCCCGATCGCATGAGCGACTTCGCGCGCGAGCGCTTCGGCTGGGCGCCGCGCTGAGGGCCGTCGCGCCTCCCGCCCGCCGGCCGCTCGTTTCACCGCGCGCACCCGGCCCCGGGGACGGCGCGCACCGCGCAGATGCCGCCCGGCGCGGCGTGAGGCGCGTCGTGAAGACGCGAATCGCGCCGGCGACTCACCTCTTCACGGGTTTTCAGGCGACGCTTGCGCCCTCGGCCTCGAGGCGGCTCAGCTTGCCGTGCCGGTAGGCGCCCCAGATCGCCGCGCCGATCGCGCCGGCGTAGATCGAGTCGGGGTGCGAGCGCGTCGTCACCTGGGTCTTCTCGTTGGCCATCTCCTCGCGGATCGCCGCCAGCAGGCCGTCGTCGAGCGCCAGGCCGCCGGTGAGCAGCGCGACGCCTTGCTTGACGCCGGTGACCTTGAGCAGCTTGACGATGCGCGAGGCCATCGACAGGTGGATCCCCTTGAGGATGTCGGGGGTGGGAATCGCCCGGCTCACCATGTTGATGACGTCGGTCTCGGCCAGCACGGCGCAGATCGAGCTCACCTTCTCCGGATCCTTGGAGGTGCACGACAGCGGCCCGATCTCCTCCACGGCGACGCCTAGGTAGCGCGCGATGTTCTCGAGGAACTGGCCCGAGCCGCTGGCGCACTGGCTCGTCATCTTGTAGCCCAGCACCTTGCCGCGCTCGTCGATCGAGATCGCGCGCCCGTTGAGCGCGCCGATGTCGACCACGGCGCGCGCCTCGGGGTCGAGGAAGACGCCGCCGCGCGCGTGCGTCGTCATCGAGTAGAAGTGGCCGGTGGCGAAGGCCACGTTCTCGCCCTCGCCGGTAGTGGCGATGTAGTCGACCTCGCCCTCGCCCAGGCCGGCGTCGGCGAGCACGCCGTCGCAGCCCTCGCGCGCCAGCGCCATCGGGTCGCGCCGGCGGATGCGCTCGCAGCGCCGCGCCAGCCACTCGTGATGCTCGCCGTCGTGGCGGAAGAGCACGGTCTTGACCGCGCCCGAGCCGATGTCGATGCCTACCGTCGTCGTCATGTCCTGGCCTCCGCCGTCTTGCCTTCTTCCACCACCGCGCGCCACGCGAAGGTGGCGCCGCCCAGCGCCCCGGTGTAGATCGAGTCGGGGTCGATGTTGAGCGTGAGCTTGCCGTAGTTCTCTTCCACCAGCTCGGTCAGCGCCTTCACGGCGGCCTCGTTCTTGGCCACGCCGCCGGTGAAAGTGAACTCGTTGCGGATGCCGCCCGAGCGCGCCAGGATGCTCATCGCGCGCAGGATGATGGCGCGGTGCAGGCCGGCCATGATGTCCTCGCGCTTGTCGCCGATGGCCAGGCGGTCGCGCAGCTCGGCGCCGGCGAACACGGTGCAGGTGCTGTTGATGCGGATCGTCTTCGTGCTCTTCATCGCCAGCGGGCCGAGCTCGTGCAGGCCCATGTTCATCTCGTCGGCGATGTAGCCGAGGTAGCGCCCGCAGCCGGCCGCGCAGCGGTCGTTCATCTGGAAGCTCTCGACGATGCCGGCCGGGTCGACCTGGATCGCCTTGGTGTCCTGGCCGCCGATGTCGAGCACGGTGGCGGTGCCGGGGTACATCACGTGCGCGCCCAGGCCGTGGCAGAGGATCTCGCTGCGCACATGCTCCTTGGAAAACGGCAGCCGCGCGCGCCCGTAGCCGGTGCCGACGACGTAAGTCTCCTCCATCGCGGTGTCGAGCACGCCCTTGATCGGCGCCTCGACCGCGGCGCGCCGCGCCTGCGTCTCGGGCATCGCGGCGAAGCTGCGCTCGAGCGCGGCCAGCAGGTGGCGCCGCATCGAGTCGGCGTAGACGCGGTTCTCGACTTCGATGATCGAGCGGTCGAACAGGTTAACGAGGTAGTCGTAGCGCAGCCCCATCGCCTTGGCCACCGCCTCGCCGGCGGCCAGGTACTGGCTGCCGGCGATGTCGCGGAAGAAGTCGCTCTTGCGCCGCGCGCCGGGCGCGAACAGCTCGGCCGCCTCGGCCGCGAGCTGGCGGAACACCGCCTCCAGCGCCTCGCGCACCGCCGGTGCGTCGTCGCCGAAGCGCGTCTTGTCGAGGTTGCGCTGGCAGGTCGCCTCGAGGTCGGCGAGCTGCTCGAGGTACTGCTCGGCGCGGAAATCGCGCTCGAGCTGGCCGATGAAGCCGTCGAGCTGGCCGTTGAGCGCGCCGCTCGCGCCCAGCGCCTGGCGGAACAGGTGGAAGCGCCCGTTCAGCAGCGCCTCTTGCTTGGCCACCGTGGCGGCGGTGTCGTAGTTGCTGCGCGAGTTGGTGATGCCGCGGCCGAGCACGTTCTGCTGCTCGTCGATCACCACCGCCTTGGTGGTGGTCGAGCCGAGGTCGATGCCGATGAAGCAACGCATGGATCGGCTCTCCTCAGTTCGCCGCGGCCGGCGCGATGGGCATGGAGGGCGGCGGCATCGAGGCGTGCGCCGTGCGCTTTTGCTTGACCATCTGGAAGTAGCTCTCGAGCCGGTTCTTCACGTTGGCGGCCGAGAAGTAGCGCGGGTCGACGAGGTCGGTCTCGATGAAGGCGGCCGGCTTGCCGGTGCGCTTCTCGACCTCGCGCAGGATCAGCAGCTGACCGGCCGAGAAGCTGTTGCAGCTCTTGATGGAGTTGATCAGCAGGCCGTCGGCGCTGTACTCGTCGATGTACTTGCAGATCATGTCGATGCGCGCCGGCAGGCTGTGGTTGGTGTAGCAGCCCAGGCAGTAGTCGGCGAGCGACTCGAGCGGATGCTCGGGGTCGTGGCGGAAGCCGAAGTCGTACACGCCGCCGACCTTGCTGTAGGTGCTGGCGACGACCACCGCGCCCTCGTCGTAGAACATCTTCCAGAAGTCGCGGAAGCTCGTCCAGTTCGGCGGCCCCTCGACGACCAGCCGGTACTTCTCCTCGCCCATCTCGCCGTCGGGCGTGATCGGGCCCTTGCCCAGACGCATGCGCTCCTCGATCTCGGAGCGCAGCACGCGGTAGTACTCGCTCGCCTCGGGCGTGCCGCGGAAGGCGGTGAAGATGGGGCCGATGTAGTACACGGCGCCGAAGTAGCCGTCGATCGGGCTCGGCCGGTTCTTGGCCGACTGCAGCACCGCCACCAGGTCCTCCTCGGCCCTGGCCGACTCGCGCAGGTACTGGCGCAGGCGGTCGATGTCGAACTTGACGCCCGAGATGCGCTCGAGCGTCGGGATCACCGTCTCCTTGAGCTGCTTGACGACGTACTCGCGCATGCGCGGCTCGATGCGGCCCTTCTCCTGGTACGGCACGTGCAGCATGACGGTCTCGCAGCCGTACTTGTGGCGGATCAGCTCGAACCACTTCATGAAGGTGAAGCAGCCCGTGTAGCTGAGCAGCAGCACGTCGGGGCGCGGCAGCGCTTCGCCGGTGGGGCCGATCTCGCCGCCCATCATCATGCCGAGATCGGCCTTCACGTAGGTGCAGACGTCCTCGCTCTGACCGTCGCGCTCGGCGTCCATGATCAGTTTGCCGCTCTTCTTGCGCATGCCGT
>JADYZZ010000070.1 GCA_020852865.1 Rubrivivax sp. | reverse complement strand
TGCGCGCCGGCGCCGTCGGCCACGCGCAGGCAGGCACCGAGGTTGTGCGGGTCGGTGACGCCGTCGAGCACCAGCACGAGCGGCGCGCCGCGCACGGCGTCGAGGATGTCGTCGAGCGAATGCCGCGTCGCGAGCGGCTCGACGCGCGCCGCCACGCCCTGGTGGGCGCCGCTGCGCGCCAGTCGCGCCAGGCGCTCGGCGTCGCTGTCGACGAGCCTGATGCCCGCCGCGGCGACGCGCTCGACGAAGCGGCGCATGCGCGCGTCGCGCCGCGCGACGTCGACATGCACCTCGAGCACCGTCTGCGGCGCCGTCTTCAGACGCACCGTGACGGCGTGAAAACCGATCAGGATCCGGGCGCTCATGCGATGATCGTAGCTCGCGCGAGGCGCCGCCGCGCCGGGCGCCTCAGCCGGGGGCCGCCGCATCTGCCGCGACGCCTGCGTTCAATCCACCGGAGTCCCGCTCGATGCATCGCCGCCAAGTCCTCGCCTCGCTCGCCGCCGCCGGCATCGGCACGCCGCTCGCCGTGCGGGCGCAGGCGACCAAGATCGTCTTCGGCTACACCGCCGTCACCGACTTCGCGACGGTCTTCGTCGCCAAGGAGGAAGGCTACTTCGACAAGCGCGGGCTCGACGTCGAGCCCAAGTTCATCCCGCTCAACTCCACGATCCCGGCCGCGGTGCAGGCCGACTCGCTGCAGATCGGCGGGCCGACGCCGAGCGTGTTCCTGCAGGCCGTGGACGGCGGGCTCGACCATGTCGTGGTGGCCGGCGGCGGCGTCACGAGCAAGACGATCACCGGCTTCGGCCTGGTCGCGCGGGCCGGCTCGGGCATCCGCAGGCCGGCCGATTGCGTCGGCCGCAAGATCGGCGTGCCGGGGCTCGGTGCCTTCCTGCACGTGACCTTCCGCGCCTGGCTCAAGCAGAACGGCGTCGACTACAGGAAGGTCAACTTCGTCGAGGCCGCCTTCCCGCAGCACGGCGACTTGCTGCGCGGCGGCTCGCTCGACGCCGTGGTCAGCGCCGACCCGTTCATGAGCCGCATCGTCGACAGCGGCGTGGGCTACGTGGCGAGCTACTACTCGACCTTCCTGCCCGAGGGCGAACCGACCATCGTCTACGCCGCGCGGCGCGACTGGGTGGCGCGCAACGCGGCCGCGACCAAGGCCTTCCGCGAGGCGGTGGTCGAAGCCGCCGCCTTCGTCACCAAGCCGGCCAACGACGCCCGCGTGCGCCGGCACATCGGCAAGTACATCAAGCTGCCGCCGGAGGTGCTGGGCAAGATCCAGATCTCGCCGCCGGGCCCGATCGTCAACGACCGGCAGCTTGCCTACTGGGTGGGCCTGATGAAGGACCAGGAGATGCTCAGGGGCGAACCCAATATCGCGACGCTGATCGCGCGGTGATGCACCGGCGCTGCGGCGCACGCCTGCGCGCGCGACCCCTTGCCTCCGACGGCGCGCCGCGCCCGCCGGCCTCGGCTTGAACCCGGCCCCGGCTCCCGACAGCGACGCGCTGCTCACCTTCGACAGCGTGGCGGTGACGCTGGGCGGACGCGAGATCCTCTCGCCCACCTCGCTCGTGCTGCGCCGCGGCGAATTCGTCTGCGTGATCGGCCCTTCGGGCTGCGGCAAGACGACGCTGCTGCGCGCTGCCGCGGGCTTCCTGGTGCCCAGCGCCGGGCGCGTGTTGCGCCAGGGGCGCGTGGTCACGGCACCGTCGCGCGCCGTCGCCTTCGTGTTCCAGGACTACGGGCGCGCGCTGCTGCCCTGGCGCAGCGTGCAGGGCAATGTCGCGCTGGCGCTCGAGGCGGCCGGTGTGCCGGCGGCCGAACGCGGCGCACGCATCAAGGCCGTGCTCGCCACCGTGGGCCTGGTCGAGCATGCGCGCAAGTTTCCGGCGCAGCTCTCGGGCGGCATGCAGCAGCGCGTGCAGATCGCGCGCTGCCTGGCGCAGCAGCCGGTGCTGATGCTGATGGACGAGCCGTTCGGCGCGCTCGACGCGATGACGCGCGAGACGCTGCAAGACGAGCTGGCGCGCCTCGTGCGCGAGCAGGGTCTGACGGTGATGTTCGTGACGCACGACCTCGAGGAGGCGCTGTACCTGGGCGACCGCGTCGTCGCGCTGCGCGCACACCCCGGCCCGGGCCGACCGAGCGTGGCCGCTCTGGTCGAGGTGCCGATCGCGCGTCCGCGCGAGCAGCTCACCACCAAGGAGCACCCCGAGTTCCTGCGCCTGCGCCGCGCGCTCTACGGCCATCTCGGGCACGACTGAAGCTTCCGCGACGCGCCGCCATGTCCTTGCCCGAAGCCCTGGCCGCACGCCGGCGCAGTCCGTTGCGATGAAGCGCTGGCGCGCCCTCGTCTTCCCCGCCGCGCTGCTGGCGCTGCTCGAAGCCTGGGCGCGCACCGCGGGGCGCGGCAGCGACGCGCTGGCTGCGCCGAGCGCGGCGGCACGTGCGCTGGCCGGGCTTGCCGCCGACGGCTCGCTGTGGTCGGCCAGCGCGTTCACGCTGGGCGGTGCCGCGCTCGGCCTCGCGCTGGGCGCGCTGGCCGGCGGCGCGCTGGGCATCGTGCTCGGCCTGTCGCGGCGCAGCGCCGCCGCGGCGTTCCTGACGGTGGAACTGCTGCGCCCGGTGCCGTCGGTGGCGCTGATCCCTCTGGCGATGCTGATCTACGGCTTCGGCCTCGCGATGGAGGTGTCGGTGGTGGCCTTCGCCACTTTCTGGCCGATGCTGGTGCTGGCGCAGGCCGCGGCGCGCGGCGTCGAGCCCCGGCTGCTCGAAGTGGCCGCCGCGCTCGAGCTCGCGCCGCGCGCGCTGCTCACGAGCGTGCTGCTGCCGGCGATGGCAGGGCGCCTGTTCGTCGCGCTGCGCCTGGGCGTGGCGATTGCCCTCGTCGTCGCGGTGACGGTGGAGATCGCCGCCAACCCCAACGGCATGGGCTACGCGATGACGATCGCGCAGCAAAGCCTCGACCCGGCGGCGATGCTCGCCTGGCTGGGCTGGATCGGCGTCGTCGGCTGGGCCGTCAACGCCGGCGCGCTGGCACTCGAGCGGCGCCTCGCGCGGCGCATGGGCGCGGCGCCGGAACCGACAGCGGCGCCGCGCCGATGAGGCAGCTCGGCCCGCGTGACCTCGCCGCCTCGGCCGCGGCGCTGGCCGCCTGCGTCGCGCTGTGGTGGCTCGCCAGCCACGCCGGCTGGCTCAGTCCGGTCTTCCTGCCCAGCCCCGAGGCCACGGCGCGCAGCCTGGTCGAGGGCCTGGCCGCCGGCGAGCTCGCCGCGTTCACCTGGAGCACGCTGCAACGCATGCTGCTCGGCTTCGGTCTGGCCAGCGCGTGCGGTGTGGCGCTGGGCTGCGCGGTGGGTCTGTCGTCCACGCTGCGCGCCTGGATCGGGCCGACGCTCGAGTTCGTGCGGCCGCTGCCCGCCTCGGCCGTGATGCCGCTGGCGATCGCGCTGTTCGGGCTGTCCGACGGCATGGTGCTGGCCGTGGTCGCCTTCGGATCGATGTGGCCGGTGCTGCTGGCCACCGTGCACGGGCTGGCGGCGGTGCACGAGCGCCTGCACGAGGTGGCGCGCGCGCTCGAGCTCTCGCGCGCTGCCTTCGTGCTGCGGATCGGGCTGCCCAATGCGCTGCCCGACATCGTCGCCGGCATGCGGGTCGCGCTCACCGTCTCGCTCATCGTCTCGGTGGTCGGCGAGATGATCGCCTCGCAGCCGGGTCTGGGGCAGGCGATCCTGCTCGCCGCGCGCGCCTTCCGCGCCAGCGAGCTGTTTGCCGGCATCGCGCTGCTGGGCGCGCTCGGGCTGGCCAGCAACGCGCTGCTGGCGCTGGCCGAGCGCCGGCTGCTCGCGTGGCAACATCCGGCCTGAGAGCCAAGGAGCCAGACCATGCCGCGCCGCTTCGTCGACCTGTCGATCTACCTCGAGAACGACGTGCTGAGCGATCCGCCCGCGTTCGCGCCGAAGATCCAGTACTTCACGCACGAGCACACCTTCGCACAGATCGAGCCGTTCTTTCCGGGGCTGAAGAAGGAGGATCTGCCCGACGGCGAGGGCTGGGCGGTGGAGATGGTGCAGCTGACCACGCACAACGGCACGCATCTCGATGCGCCCTACCACTTCCACTCGACGATGGACAAGGCGCTGGGCGCGAAGAAGCCGGCGATCGCGATCGACGAGGTGCCGCTCGAGTGGTGCTTCCAGCCGGCGGTCAAGCTCGATTTCCGCCGCTTCGAAGACGGCTACGTCGCCAGCGCCGCCGACGTCGAGGCCGAACTGGCGCGCATCGGCCACCGCCTGCAGCCGCTCGAGATCGTGGTCGTCAACACGCGCGCGGGCAGCCGCTACGGCCATCCCGACTACGTAAGCGCCGGCTGCGGCATGGGCTACGAGGCGACGATGCATCTGCTCGAGCGCGGCGTTCGCCTCACCGGCACCGACGCCTGGAGCTGGGACGCGCCCTTCGTGCACACGGCGCGCAAGTACGGCCAGACGCATGACGCCAGCCTGATCTGGGAAGGCCACAAGGCGGGCCGCGACATCGGCTACTGCCATCTCGAGAAGCTGCACAACCTCGAGGCGCTGCCGGCCACGGGTTTTTTCATCAGCTGCTTCCCGCACAAGATCCGCGGCGCCTCGGCCGGCTGGACGCGCGCCGTGGCGATCTTCGACGACGCGCTGACGGCATCACGCTGAGGCGCGCGCCGCGGCCTACCACGCGCCGAGCGCCCGACCGCCGAGCAACAGCCCCAGGAACAGCGGCTGGTGCAGCATGTAGAAGGTGAGCGGCCAGCGCCCGAGCCGCGCCAGCGGCGCCAGCACGGGCGGCAGCGATGCGGTGAACCAGGTCCGGTGCCGGCCCAGCAGCCACTGCCCGGCGGCGAGCCCGAGCAGCATCACACCCAGCCAGGGCAGCAGCGGCACGTAGTCCTCGGTGACGGGCTTGCGCGACACGAGGCCCACCCAGTTCGTGAGCGGCGTCTCGAAGAACGGGTGCTGCACGAACCACGGCAGCGCGATCGCCAGCGCCGCCAGCGACAGCAGCCCGCGGCCCTGCGGCGCGGCCCAGCGCGCGACGAGCAGCATCAGCGCGATGCCGTGCAGCACGCCGAAGTAGATCCAGCTCTTCGGAAACATCAGCGCCGAGCCGGCGCTCACCAGCAGCGCGCAGGCCAGCACCTGCGCCCAGCGCCGCCAGAAGCGCGCCCCCGGCTGCGCCGCGGCCTGCGCCGCCGCCTGGCCGAGGCCCGCGCACAGCAGGAACAGGCTCAGGATGCCGGTGCGCTGCAGCGTCCACAGCGGCGCGTGATAGAAGTCCTGGTGCGGCACGAGGTAGCCGAAGTGGTTGAGGTCGAACAGGTAGTGGTAGGCCGCCATCCACAGCATCGCCAGACCACGCAGCGCGTCGAGGCGATCGGCCCTCGCGCCGGTGCTGCCGGCCGGCGCCACCGGGCTCGGGCTGCGCGCGGCACCGCCACGGGCATCGCGGTGGGCGGTTTGGCCGCGCGCCGGTGGGCTCACGCCGTCTTCTCGTAGACGTCGGTGAAGCGCGTGCCGTCCCAGGCGTAGAGCAGCACGGCGGCGTGCAGGCAGCGGCGCGCGCCCTGGGGCGTGAACAGGCCCACGCAATGACCGCGCGGCGCGTGCGTCTGGCGCACGCTCGGGTAGACGACCCCCTGCGAACCCGCGGCGCGCAGGTGCGCACCGAGCACACGCGCGGCGGTGTAGTCGTCGGGATCGAACACCGCCTCCGGCACGGCACCGGCCGGGCGCAGGTCGTGCAGGCGCGCGTCGATCGCCACGTGGTACAGACGCATCGGCAGATGCAGCGGGCCTTCGCGCGTGGCGGCCAGAAAGCGCGCGTGGTGGTGGCGCGTCTCGGCCACCGCGGTGGCGCGCTCGCGCGCAGCGTAGAACATCCCGTGGCGGCCGTCCGCGAAGCGGCTGCCCTGCGTGTTGACATGCGTGAACGCAGCCATGATCGGCCCGCTGCCCGGGCCGTACTGGCGCTGGGCACGCGGCACGCGCTCGATCTGGCCGAGTTCGTCGCGGATGCGGTCGTTGGTCAGCGCCTCGAGCGCGTACAGCGCGTCGAAGTCGGCGGCGTCGGCGACGCGGTCGAACAGGTTCACCGATGGGTGTCGCGTGGGCACGATGCGGCAGGCCTGGGGCCAGCGCACGCGGCGCAGCGCCGGCGCTCCGGTTGTCAGCCGCGCCGCGCGCGGGGGCAGGAGCGCCGTCAAGACCAGCCGCCGCCGCGCACGCCATCGAGGTAGCGGCGCACGAAGTGCAGATCGCTCACGTTGCCCGCGAGCATGCGCGCGAGTGCACTGCGCCCGCCCAGGCCCGGTGCCGCATTGGGCTTGCGCACCCAGGCATCGGCCGCGGCCGGCTCGGGCAGCAGGATCTGCAGGCTCTTCCAGATGCCGAGCAGCTCGGACAGGCGCTCGAGCGTGTCGCGCGGCAGCGCCGCCCGCTCGGGATGCTTGCGCCAGGCGAAGTAGGTGCTGCGGGGCGGCTGGCCGAGCAGGCACAACTGCTCGTCGACGCTCAGACCCCAGGCCTCGGCGATGCGCGCAAAGGCGCGCAGCCCGGCCGCGGCCATGTGCTCGGGGGTGACGGCGGCGGCGTGCGCCGGAGCCGGGACAGCGCTCATGCGGTGGATCCGGTTGTGGATTCTGGTTCGATGGTAATCCGATACCGGACTCTGCGCCAGGCCGAGCGCAAACGGCCGCGTCCCGAACGGCCGCGTCCCGAACGGCCGCGTTCCGAACGGCCGCGTTCCGACCGGCCGCGTTCCGACCGGCCGCCTTAGCCCCCCCGCGCCGGCGGCCGGGGCCAGGCACGGGGCACCGTCAGATCGGTGCGAGCAGGGCCGGCAGCAGCGCGGCCGCGGCCCCGCGCAGGATCTGTGTCGCCTCGCTGTCGATCTCGCTGGCCGCCCGGTTGACGATCAGCACCTGCGCCCCGGCACGCCGCGCCAGCCCGGCCAGGCCGGCCGCCGGCCACACGCTGCCCGAGGTGCCGACGACGAGCAGCGCGTCGCAGCGTGCGACGGCGGCTTCGGCCGCGGCCAGGGCGGCGGCCGGCAGCACTTCGCCGAACCACACGACGTCGGGGCGCAGCAGGTTGCCGCAGCGCGCGCAGCGCGGCGGCCGCCCGGCAGCCGCGGCATCGGTGTCGCAGGCGGGCTGCAGCGGGCAGGGGTCGAGCCAGCGCACGCGCAGGATGTCGCCGTGCAAGCGCAGCACGTCGCGGCTGCCGGCGCGCTGATGCAGGTCGTCGACGTTCTGCGTCACGATGCGCAGGCGGCCCGGATGGCGCTGCTCGAATGCGGCCAGCGCCCGGTGCGCGGCGTTGGGTTCGGTACGCTGCACACCGGCGCGCCGCTCGGCGTACCAGTCCCACGCCCGCTCGGGCCGGGCACGAAAGCCCGGCTCGCTGGCCAGCGCCATCGCGTCGAATTGCGACCACAGTCCGGTCTGCGCGTCGCGAAAGGTCGGGATCCCGCTCTCGGCGCTGATGCCCGCGCCGGTGAGCGCGACCAGGCTGCGCGCGGCCTGCAGCACGCGCCGGGCTGCGACGAAATCGTCGCCAGGCTCCATCGCCGCGCGGCGGCCGCCGCTTCGACCTCAGGGTCCGCGACGCAGCCCGGCGCGCGCGCGCGTCATGGCCTTGCCGCCTCGCGGTCGGCAAAGGTGGCGTCGGTCTCGGCCATCTTCACCAGCACCGCGGCCGGCTCGAAGCGCGCGCCGTGGCGCTGCGCGAGCGCGCGCGCGCGCGCCACGAACGCACGCGTGCCCATCGCGTTGACGAACTGCAGCACGCCGCCGTGGAAGGGCGCGAAGCCCCAGCCGAAGATGCTGCCGACGTTGGCATCGGCCACCGTGCGCAGCACGCCCTCCTCCCAGCAGCGCGCGGCCTCGTTGGCCTGCACGAACATGAGGCGGTCGATCAGTTCCTGCTGGGCCGGCTGCTCGGCCGCCAGCGGGTACAGCCGGCCCAGCTCGGGCCACAGCGACTTGCCCTCGGCGCTGTAGTCGTAGAAGCCCTTGCCGGCCTTCTTGCCGATGCGGCCGAGCTCGCACAATTGCCGGATGACGCCCAGGCCCGGGTGCTCGGGCACCGACCGGCCCTCGGCGGCCAGGTCCTTGCGCGTCTGTTCGGCCACGTGCAGCGACAGGCTGAGCGACAGCTCGTCCTGCAGCGCCAGCGGCGGCATCGGCATGCCGGCCTGCAGGCCCGCCACCTCGATCGAGCGCGGGTGCACGCCCTCCGCGAGCAGCGCCAGGCCCTCCATCACGTAGGTGGCGAAGACGCGGCTGGTGTAGAAGCCGCGGCTGTCGTTGACGACGATCGGCGTCTTGCCGATCTGCAGCACGTAATCGAAGCCGCGCGCCAGCGTCGCCTCGCTCGTGTCCTTGCCGACGATGATCTCGACCAGCGCCATCTTGTCGACCGGGCTGAAGAAATGCAGGCCGATGAAGTTGCCCGGCCGGCTGCTGGCCTGCGCCAGCCCGGTGATCGGCAAGGTGCTGGTGTTGGACGCGAACACCTTGTCGGCGCCCAGCACGGCCTCGGCCTTGCGCGTGACCTCGGCCTTGACGGCACGGTCCTCGAACACCGCTTCGATGACGAGGTCGCAGCCGGCCAGGTCTTCGTAGCGCGTGGTGGGGCGGATCCGCGCCAGCAGCGCGTCGCGCCGGGCGGGCGTGCTGCGGCCCTTGCTCACCGCCTTGTCGAGCAGGCCCTGCGCATAGGCCTTGCCCTTGTCGGCCGCCTCCTGCGTGGTGTCGAGCAGCACGACCTCGATGCCGGCCTTGGCCGAGACGTAGGCGATGCCGCCGCCCATCATGCCGGCACCGAGGATGCCGAGCCTGGCCACCTTCGAGGGAGCGGTGCCCGCCGGCCGCGACGCGCCCTTCTTGATGGCGTTGAGCTGGAACCACAGCGTGCCGATGAGGTTCTTGGACTCGCGGCTCAGCGCGCAGGCCGCCAGCCAGCGGCTTTCCACCACGCAGGCCGAGTCGAAGTCGAGCAGACCGCCCTCGAAGATCGCGCTCATGATGTGCTGCACGGCGGGATAGTTGCCCCAGCTCCGGGCGGCCGCGATCGAAGGCGCGATGGCCAGCACTTGCCCCACCGCCGGGCTGCGCGAGTCGCCGCCGGGGATCCGGTACTTGGGCTGGTCCCAGGGCTGCGCGGCCTTCGGATTGGCCAGGATCCAGGCACGCGCCTTGGTCATCAGTTCGTCGCGGTCCCTGGCCAGGTCGGTCAGCAGACCCATGCCCTTGGCCTTGGCCGGCGCGGTCTCGGCCCCTTCGCCGCAGATCTGCAGCGCCTGCTGGATGCCGACCAGGCGCGTCACGCGCACCGTGCCGCCGCCGCCCGGCAGCAGGCCGAGCTTGACTTCGGGCAGGCCGAGCTGGAGTTTGGGATCGTCCAGCGCGATGCGCGCGTGGCAGGCGAGCGCGATCTCGAACCCGCCGCCCAGGGCATGGCCGGCGATGGCGGCCACCACCGGCTTGCCCTGCGTCTCGAGGCGGCGCAGCACGTGCTTCATCGCCATCGTCGCCTCGAAGGGCTCCTCGGGCCGGCTCCAGCGGACCATGCGGTCGAGGTCGCCGCCGGCGCAGAAGTCCGACTTGCCGCTGGCGAGGATCATGCCCGCGACGCCGGGCTCGGCGAGCCGGTCGATGGCGGCGACGATGCCCTCCATCAGCGCCTCGCCGACGACGTTCATCGGCCGTCCGGGCAGGTTCATCGTGGCGACGAGGATGCCGTCGCCGCCCAGTTCCAGGGTGACTGCGTTGCTCATGATCAGACCCGCTCGATGATGGTGGCGATGCCCATGCCGCCGCCGACGCACAGCGTGGCGAGGCCGGTGCCGAGCTTGCGGCGCTCGAGTTCGTCGAGCAAGGTGCCGAGAATGATGCAGCCGGTGGCGCCCAGCGGGTGCCCCATCGCGATGGCGCCGCCGTTGACGTTGACGCGTTCCAGGTCGACGCCGAGGTCGCGCGCGGTCTTCATCGGCACCACGGCGAAGGCCTCGTTCACCTCCCACAGGTCGATGTCCTTCGGGCTCATGCCGGCCTTGGCCAGCGCCTTGCGGCAGGCCGGCGTCGGGCCGGTGAGCATGATCGTCGGCTCGCTGCCGATCACCGCCGCGGCGCGGATGCGCGCGCGCGGCACGAGACCCGTCCTGCGGCCCGCTTCGGCGTTGCCCACCAGCATCAGCGCGGCGCCGTCGACGATGCCGCTCGAGTTGCCGGCATGGTGCACATGGCGCACGCGCTCGAGCGTCGTGTACTTGCGCAGCGCCGTGCTGTCGAAGCCCATCCGGCCCAGCGTCGCGAAGCTCGGCTCGAGCTTGGCCATGGCTTCGAGCGTGGCGCCTTCGCGGATCGTCTCGTCGCGCTCGAGCAGCAGCAGGCCCGCGATGTCGTGCACCGGCACGAGGCTGCGCGCGAAGCGCCCTTCGGCGCGCGCCGCGGCGGCGCGCTGGTGCGAGCGCAGCGCGAAGGCGTCGACGTCGGCGCGGCCCCAGCCTTCGAGCGTGGCGATGAGGTCGGCGCCGATGCCCTGCGGCGCGAAGCCGGTCTTGTGGTTGACGCGCGGATCCATGGCCCAGGCGCCGCCGTCG
The DNA here is from genome assembly GCA_020852865.1 of Rubrivivax sp. Lineage (GTDB taxonomy): Bacteria > Pseudomonadota > Gammaproteobacteria > Burkholderiales > Burkholderiaceae_C > Rubrivivax. Next base: position 105,284 of record JADYZZ010000070.1, on the reverse strand, counting down.
CTGCCCATCGGCCAGCGGCTCATGCTCTCGACGCCGCCGGCGACGACGAGGTCCTCCCAGCCGCTCCTGACCTTGGCGGCGGCGAGGTTGACGCTCTCCAGGCCGCTGGCGCAGAAGCGGCTGTGCGTCACGCCGGCCACCGTCTGCGCCCACTCGGCGTCGAGCACGGCGGTGCGCGCGATGTCGGCCCCCTGCTCGCCCACCGGCGTCACGCAGCCGAGCACGACGTCGTCGACGAGGGCGGTGTCGAGCCGGTTGCGCTGCGCGAGCGCCCGCAGCAAGGTGCGCAGCAGCCAGATCGGCGTCGCCTGGTGCAGGCCGCCGTCCTTCTTGCCCTTGCCGCGCGGCGTGCGCACGTGGTCGTAGATGAATGCGTCGGACATTTCGGACTCCTCACATGAACCGGTTCGCCGGCGGCGTCATGACCTCGCGGCTGCTGCCGTCGATACACGGCAGGCGCCGCACCGGCGGCGCGCGCCGCACCCACGAGCCGCCGGACGGCGCACCCGGCGGCCGCCTCATCGCTCCTCCAGATGGGTGCGCGCCTCGGCGTTGATGAGGCGCAGCTCGGCCAGCGTGGCCTCGATGTGCGCGCGCTTTTGCTCGAGCTCGGCGATCGCCGCGTCGGTGCGGCCGAGCAGCCAGGCGAGCTGGCGCTGCCGGCCTTCGCCGGCCTTGCCGTACAGATCGAGATACTGCTTGATGTCGGCCAGGCTGGCGCCGATCGCCTTGCTGCGCAGGATGAGCGCCAGGCGCGCGCGGTCGCGCCGCGTGTACACGCGCGTGCCGTTGACGCGCCGCGGCGCGAGCAGGCCCTTGTCCTCGTAGAAGCGGATCGTGCGCAGCGTGATGCCGAACTCGCGGCACAGCTCGGTGATGCCGAACAGCTCGCCGGTGCCCTCGTCGCGGTGCGACGCCAGCACCTCGCGCGCGCTCGGCAGCGCCGCCCGGCGGCCGGCGCGCGGCGCGCGCTGCAGCATCGCCGCCACCGGCCTCAGAGCCTGTGAAGATATGAATCGCGCCCGCGCCGGGGCGCCAGAGGGCGCTGGGCAAGGCGCAGCGCGCAGCGCGGGCTGGACGCCCGCGCAAGCGCTGGAACGCCGCGCAGCGCCCTCTGGCACCCCGGCCCTTCGGGTGGGGCCCCGGAAAGGGCCCACTCGTCGTTGCGAAGCCTCGCCGGGGCCCAACCCCGGCTGCGCTTCGCGCCTAGATTGGGCCCTTTCCGGGGCCCCACGCGGGCGTGATTCATATCTTCACAGGCTCTCAGACCACGCGCTGCAGGCGCAGCGCGACGCTCATGTCGCCCGCGACCCTGAACTTGCCCGTCATGAAGCCGGTGGCCGGATCGAGCTCGCCGCCGACCAGGGCCGCCAGGTTGTCGAGCGCGATCGCGATCGTGCAGTCGGCATCGCGGTCTTCGTTGTCGACGCGGTTCGGGACGCTCCGGCCGTCGACGTAGACGCAGCCGTCGGCGCCGCAGTCGAACTTGAGGGTCGCATCGAGGCCGCTCGCGTCGCCGACCTTGGTGCGCAGGGCTTGGGTGATGGCGTGCAGGTCCATGGTCGTGCTCTCGGGCTGCTGTCGGGCCGCTCTCGCGCCGCTCCTTGGCGGCGCATTGCGCCGGCTGCACGCGATGCTAGCGTCGCCGCATGCCGTCCGTCCTCTCGAAATCCCCTACATGTTATCCGATTGACGTTAACGTCACCCGAGGGTCCAATGCGGCGTCCCGGCTTCGTCCGCCCCGTGATGAGCGCCCTCGGCACCCGGCTCGCCCCGAACTCGCCCGCCTTCGCCGCCAACGCCGCGCGCATGCACGAGCGCCTGGCCGAGGTGCGGCGCCTCGAGGCCCTGGTGGTGGCCGAGTCGGCGAGCAAGCGCGCCCGCTTCGAAGCGCGCGGCCAGCTGCTGCCGCGCGAGCGCGTGGCGCGCCTGCTCGACCGCGGCAGCGCCTTCCTCGAGCTGTCGACGCTCGCCGGCCTGGGGCTGCACGACGACGACGGCAGGAAGAGCGTGCTCGGCGGCGGCAGCATCGTCGGCATCGGCGTCGTCGCCGGCAAGCGCGTGCTGGTCACGGCCAGCGACAGCGCCGTCAAGGGCGGCACCATCGCCCCGATGGGCCTGAAGAAGGCGCTGCGCGCGCAGGAGCTGGCGCGCGAGAACAAGCTGCCGCTCGTGGCGCTGGTGGAGTCGGGCGGCGCCAACCTGCTCTACCAGGCCGAGATCTTCGTCGACGGCGGCCGCACCTTCGCCAATCAGGCGCGGCTGTCGGCCGCCGGCATTCCGCAAGTCGCCGTCGTGCACGGCTCGTCCACCGCCGGCGGCGCCTACCTGCCGGGCCTTTCGGACTACGTCGTGCTGGTCAAGGAACGCAGCAGCATCTACCTGGCCGGCCCGCCGCTGGTGAAGGCGGCCATCGGCGAGGACGCCAGCGACGAGGAGCTCGGCGGCGCCCGCATGCACGCCAGCGTCACCGGCCTGGGCGAATACCTCGCCGACGACGACGCGCACGCGATCGCGCTGGCGCGCGAGCTCGTCGACAAGCTGCCCTGGGACCGCATCGCCGCGCGGCCGGACGCACCCGAGCCGCGGTTCGCCGCCGAGGAGCTGATGGGCGTGGTGCCGGCCGACGAGCGCGAGCCCTACGACGTGCGCGAGGTGCTCGCGCGCCTGCTCGACGGCTCCGACTTCCTCGAGTTCAAGGCCGCCTACGGCACCGACACGATCTGCGGCCACGCGCGCCTGTGCGGCCATGCGGTGGGCATCGTCGGCAACAACGGGCCGATCCAGCCCGAGGGCAGCGCCAAGGCCGGCCAGTTCATCCAGCTGTGCGACCAGAGCGGCACGCCGCTGCTGTTCCTGCAGAACACCACCGGCTACATGGTCGGCCGGGCGGCCGAGCAGGCCGGCGCCATCAAGCACGGCAGCAAGATGATCCAGGCCGTGGCCAACGCGCGCGTCGCCCGGCTCACCGTCGTGCTCGGCGGCAGCTACGGCGCGGGCAACTACGGCATGTGCGGGCGCGGCTTCGACCCGCGCTTCATCTTCGCCTGGCCGAGCGCGCGCACCGCGGTGATGGGCGGCGCGCAGGCGGCCAGGGTGATGGACATCGTCAACCGCAACAAGCTCGCCAAGATGGGCCAGCAGCCCGACGACGCGGCGCTGGCGGCGCTGAGCGACGCGCTGCGCCGGCGCCTCGATGCCGAGAGCGCGGCGCTGTTCGGCACGGCGCGCCTGTGGGACGACGGCATCATCGATCCGCGCGACACGCGGCGCATCCTCGGCCTCGCCCTGACCATCGCCGCCGAGGGCGACGCGCGCACGCTGCGGCCCAACACCTTCGGCGTCGCCCGGCTCTAGCGCCGCCGGCGCCCGGTCCGACCCCCTCTCCAGGAGCAAGCAATGAATTTCACCCCGGAGCACCGCCAGATCGAAGACACGGTGGTCAGGTTCTGCCGCAACGAGCTCAACCCGCATGTCGCCGAGTGGGAGCGCGCCCAGCAGTTCCCCAGCCACGAGGTGTTCAAGAAGCTCGGCCGGCTCGGCCTGCTCGGCCTCAAGTACCCCGAGGAATACGGCGGCGCGGGCCTGGACTTCGGCTACAGCATGGTGATGGCCGAGGCGCTGGGCGAGTGCAACTGCGGCGGCGTGCCGATGGCCATCGGCGTGCACACCGACATGTGCACGCCGGCGCTGGCGCGCTTCGGCTCCGACGAACTGCGCCGCGCGTGGCTGGCGCCCTCGATCGCCGGCGATCTGGTCGGCTGCCTGGGCGTGAGCGAGCCCGGCGGCGGCAGCGACGTGGCCGCCGTGCGCACCAGCGCGCGCAAGGAAGGCGGCGACTACGTCGTCAACGGCACCAAGATGTGGATCACCAACGGCATGCAGGCCGACTGGTGCTGCCTGCTCGCCAACACCGGCGACGGACCGCCGCACAAGAACAAGAGCCTCATCGTCGTGCCGATGGACGCCGCCGGCATCACGCGCCAGCCGATCCGCAAGATCGGCATGGACAGCTCCGACACCGCGCAGCTGTTCTTCGACAACGTGCGCGTGCCGCAGCGCAACCTCATCGGGCAGGAGGGGCTGGGGTTCACGTTCCAGATGCTGCAGTTCCAGGAGGAGCGCCTGTGGGGCGCCGCCAGCAGCCTGCGCAGCATGGATCGGCTGATCGACCAGACCATCGAGTACACGCGCCAGCGCAAGGCCTTCGGCAAGAGCATCCTCGACAACCAGGTGGTGCACTTCCGCCTGGCCGAGTTGCGCACCGAAGTCGAGGCGCTGCGCGCGCTCACCTACCGCGCGGTCGAGATGTTCGTCGGCGGCAAGGACGTCACCAAGCTCGCCAGCATGGCCAAGCTCAAGTGCGGGCGCCTGTCGCGCGAGGTCGCCGACACCTGCCTGCAGTACTGGGGCGGCATGGGCTACACCTGGGACAACCCGGCCTCGCAGGCCTACCGCGACTCGCGCCTCGTCTCGATCGGCGGCGGCGCCGACGAGATCATGCTCGGCATCATCTGCAAGCTCGAGGGCACGCTGCCCAAGGGCGCGCACTGAGAGCCTCGGCTGCGGACGCGACACCGTCGGTGCGCGCAACGCGAGCAGACGCATCCGCCCCGATCGGAGCAGCCGGTGTTCGGCAAGATCCTGGTCGCCAATCGCGGTGAGATCGCCTGCCGCGTGCTGCGCACGGCGCAGCGCCTGGGCTGGCGCACGGTGGCGGTGTACGCGGCGGCCGACGCGCAGGCGCCGCATGTCGCGCTGGCCGACGAGGCGCTGGGCATCGGCGAGGCGCCGGCCGCCGCCTCGTACCTGAACATCCAGGCCCTCATCGCCGCGGCGAAGCAGGCCGGCGCCGACGCCGTCCACCCCGGCTACGGCTTTCTTTCCGAGCGTGCCGACTTCGCGCGCGCCTGCGTCGACGCCGGTCTCGTGTTCATCGGCCCGCCGCCCGAGGCCATCGAGGCGATGGGCGACAAGGCCGCCGCCAAGCGCCGCATGCGAGCGGCCGGCGTGCCCTGCGCGCCGGACTACCTGGGCGAAGACCAGGGCGACGAGCGGCTCGCCGCCGAAGCGCGGGCACTCGGCACGCCGCTGCTCGTCAAGGCCGTGGCCGGCGGCGGCGGCCGCGGCATGCGCCTCGTGCGCGACGCGCGTGCGCTGGCCGAGCTGCCGGCCGCGCTGGCCGCTGCGCGACGCGAGGCCGAGAGCGCGTTCGGCGACGGGCGGCTGATGCTCGAGCGCCTGATCGAAGGCGGGCGCCACATCGAGATCCAGGTCTTCGCCGACGGCCACGGCCACGCCGTGCACCTGGGCGAGCGCGACTGCACGGCGCAGCGGCGCCGGCAGAAGGTGGTCGAGGAGGCGCCTTCGCCCGTCGTCACTGCGGCGCTGCGCGCCGCGATGGGCCGCGACGCCGTCGCCGCCGCGCGCGCCGTCGGCTACCGCGGCGCCGGCACCGTCGAGTTCATCGTCGACGCCGGCCTGCAGCACTACTTCCTCGAGATGAACACGCGCCTGCAGGTCGAGCATCCGGTCACCGAGTGCATCACCGGGCTCGACCTCGTCGAGTGGCAGCTGCGCGTGGCTGCCGGCGAGCCGCTGCCGCTGAGGCAGGACGAGATCCGCTTCGAGGGTCACGCCATCGAGGCGCGTCTGTACGCGGAAGACCCCTACGACGGCTGGAAGCCGCAGAGCGGCCGCATCACCGGCTGGCGGCCCGAGGCCGCCGAGAGCCCGGGCCACGGCACGCCGCGCGGCGGCGTGCGCATCGACCACGGCATCGCCGCCGGCACCGAGGTCACGCCCCACTACGACGCGCTGCTGGCCAAGTTCATCGCGCACGGCCGCGACCGCACCGATGCCGTCCGGCGCCTCGTGCGCGCGCTCGAGCAGGCACCGCTGTTCGGCCCCGCGAGTAACGCCCGCTTCCTGCGCGACCTGATTCAGCACCCGCGCTTCGCCGCCGCGACGATGACGACGACGCTGCTCGACGAGTGGCAGGCCGGCGGCGCGCCGCTGCTGCAGCGGCCCGTGCCGCACGACGACGCCTGGCGCATCGCCGCGGCGCTGCTGGCCGGCGACGAGGCGCAGCGGCCGGCCAGCGTCTCGCGCTTCGACCTCACGCTGCAGTGCGACGGGCAGCAGCGCACGCTGCGCGCACCGCCGCCGGGCGTGCGCGTCGAGTCGTTCGAAGGCAGCGCGCTGCGCGTGGCGATCGACGGCCGGCACCGCCGCCTGCACGCCGTGCGCACCGAGGCCGGCCTGCAGCTCGCCATCGACGGCGCGGTGTTCGGCTTCCGCGAGCCCTCGCCCCTGCCGGCCGCCGACGCGGCCGCCGATCCGCGTCGTGCCTGCGCGCCGGTGGCCGGCGTCGTGGCGCAGCTGGCGGTGGCCGTGGGCGAACGGGTCGCGCTCGGCCAGCCGCTGGTCTGCGTCGAGGCCATGAAGATGGAGATCTGGCTGCACGCCGCCGCAGCCGGCCGCATCAAGGCCGTGCACGCGGTGCCGAAGGCCAGCGTGGCTGCCGGCGCGCTGCTGGTCGAGCTGGACAGCGCCGAATGAGCCAGCGCGCCGCCGCCGGCACGCCGCGCAGCGCCGCGGAGCAGGCGCGCTTCGACACCCTGGTCAAGGCCATCTTCGAAGAGCAGATCGCGTTCAACCGCCTGCTCGGACTGAAGATCGCTTCGGTCAAGGCGGGCGACGTGCGCGGCAGCTTCGAGATGCGCCCCGAGCTCGTCGGCCATTTCCTCTACGGGCGGCTGCACGGCGGCGTCATTTCCTCGGTGCTCGACGGCATGGCCGGCCTGGCGCTGATGGCCGAGCTCGCCGCGCGCCACCCGAACGACAGCGCCGACCAGGTGCTGCACCGCTTCGCCCGCATGGGCACGATCGACCTGCGCATCGACTTCCTGCGTCCCGGCATCGGCAAGCGCTTCGACGCCGTGGCGCGCGTCACGCGCCTGGGCGGACGCATCGGCTCGACGCAGATGACGCTGCACAACGACGAAGGCCTGCTGATCGCCACCGCAGCGGCGGCGTTCGTCATCGCCTGAGCGTCCTGCGGCGGGCGCGCGCCACGGCACGACCGCGCCGCCCGGTCGTACCGTGGCCTGGGCCGCGGCCGGGCGCCGACAATCGGCGCAGCGCCCGCGCCGGACGCGCCCTGCCTTGCAAGCCACATGCGCCGCTGGATCTTCGAACGCCAACGCCAATCCGACAACGGGGCGGCGACACCGCCGGCCGGCCGACCGGCCGCTGCTGCGCCTGCTGCCGCCGCCAAGGCCGCAGCGGCTGCAGTCGACTGGCACGAGCGCCTGCGCGCGGCGCAGGGCGACGACGCGGCGCTGCTGGAGCTGGCCGAAGGCCCGGCGCCGCTCGAGCTCAGGCTGGCAGCGGTGGAGGCGCTGCAGGGCGAAGCCGCGCTGCGCCGCGTCGAGGGCGCGTCCCGCAGCCATGACCGCCGCCTGCACAGCCTGGCCAAGCGCCGCCTGAGCGCCGCGGCGGCGCGGCGCCAGGCCGGCGAAGGCGCGGCCACGGTGCTGGCCGCGGCGCGCTTCGCCGCGGCGCAGCCTGCGCTGGCGCTCAACGAACTGGTCGAACTCGACCGCGCCTGGCGCGCACTCGACGCAAGGCTCGTCGACGGCGCCGTCGCGGCCGAGTTCGCCGCGCTCATGGCGCAGATGGCTGCCGCAACGCGCGCGCACGCCGACCGGCCGCGCCTCCTGCGCCTGTGGACGGAGCGGGCACTGGCCGCGCTCGCCGGACTCGAGGCGGCCGGCGTGCAAGGCATCGAGGACGGCGGCGCAGGCGGCGCGCTGGCTGCCGCCGCCACCGCAGCCCGCGCGACCCTCGACGCCGCGCCGCCCGAGGCTGCGCCCACGCATTGCGAGCTGCTGCGGCGCGGCCTCGAAGCGGCCGACGCGCTCGCGCCGCGCCTGGCCCTGCTCGACGAGCTGCGGCAGTTGCCCCTGCCCCTGTCGGACGACGACGCAGCGGGGGAGCCCGGCCGCGCGCCGGTGCGCGCGGAAGACGACGCCTGGCACGCCTGGCTGCAACGCTGGGCGGCCTTCGCGCCGCTCGGTCGCCCGGTCTGGGACGACGCGATGCGCCACCACGTGGCGCAGCAGCAGCAAGCACGCGCCATGGCCATCGCGGCACACCGCAGCCGGCTGCGCGAGCTGCGCCGGCGCGAGGTCCAGCAGGCGCTGGCGGCAGCGCTGGACGAGGCCGAGGGCGCGCTCGAGGCGGGCCAGCTCACGCCGGCGCGCACGTTGCTGGCCCGGATCGAACGCCAACCCGGAACGCCGCCGGCGGCGCAGCGTGGACGCATCGATGCACTGCAGGCGCGTCTGGCGCAGCTCGAAGGCTGGCGGCGCTGGGCCGGCAGCCGCGCGCGCGACGAACTGCTGCAGCAGGCCGAGGCGCTGGCCGCGGCGGTGTCGGCAAGCACGACCACGGACGGCGGCACGGACGGCAGCACGGACGGCGGCAAGGACGGCGCGAGCTTTGCAGTCAGCGGCGGCGACCCCGGGAGCGACTGCCGCGTCGCCAATGCCGCGGTCGCGTCCGACGCCGGTGCCGACGCCAAGCCCGAGATCAGGACCGAAGTCATGCCCGACCCTCCGGCCAACGCCGAAGGCGCCGCGGGCGACGTACCCGGCGCCGGGCGCGCCGACGCAGCCTGGGCGACGGGCGAGCCCCGGCACGCGGGCAAGAGGCGCGGGAAGGAAGGCCCCGAGCTCACGACGCGCCAGCTCGTCGAGACGATCACCGATCTGCGCGCGCGCTGGAAGGCGCTCGATCACCAGGGCGGCAGCGTGAGCCACGCCCTGTGGAAGCGCTTCGACACCGCGCTCGAGTCCGCCTACCGACCGGTGGCGCTGCAGCTCGAGGCGCAGCGCAACGCGCGTGCGCGCAACCTGCACGAACGCGAGCGCCTGCTGGCCGCGCTGGAGGCCGTGCCGGTGCCCGCCGGCGACGGCACGGCAGCAGCGGCCGCGTGGCGTTCGCCGGCCGGCCGTCTCGAGCAGTTCCACGCCGCCTGGCGCAAGCTCGGTCCGCTGGCGCACACCGTGCCGCCCGAAGCGCGCAAGCCGCTCGCCGACCGCGCCGACGCCGCACTGCGGCGCCTGGCCGAGCCGCTGCAGGCGCTGCGCGCGGCTGCGCGCGCCGAGCGCGAGCAGCTCGTGGCCGAGGCGCGCGCCCTCGCCGCCGACGCCGCGGGCCGCGACCTCGTGCCGCTGGCACGCGCGCTGCAGGCGCGCTGGCAGCAGCACGCCCAGAGCCTGCCGCTGGCGCGCGCCGACGAGGCGGCGCTGTGGCAGGAGTTCAGGTCCGCACTCGACGGCGCGTTCGCCGCGCGCCAGGCCGCGTTCGATGCGCGCCAGGCGCAGTTCGCCGTGCAGGATGCCGAACGCCGGGCGCTGATCGAACGCCTCGAGGCGGTCGACGACGCCACGCCGCCGACGCAGATCCGCCGCGTGCTCGCCGAGGTCCAAACGCAGTGGCAGCGTCTCGGTGCGCCGGCGCGCGAGCCGGCCGCCGCGCTCGAGCAGCGCCTGCGCCGCGCCTGCGAAGCCGCCGACCGGCGCCTGGGCCAGAGCGCCCAGCGCCAGTGGCATGCCCTGTGCGATGCCCTCGAGGCCAAGCTGGCGCTGTGCCTGGCGCTGGAGGCCGCCGCGAATGCGGCCGAGGCCAACGAGGGCAGCGACGCAGCCGCCGGGATCGACCAGCGCTGGTCCGCCTGGCCGGCGCTGCCCGATCCGCTGGAGCCGGCACTCGCCGGGCGCGCCGGGCTGGCCGCAGCCAACCCGGCGGTGTCGCGCCTGCCGCTGCCGAGCGACGAGCTGCTGCTGCAGCTCGAAGCCGCCTGGGGTCTGGCGTCGCCGTCGGCGTTCGAGGCGGCACGCCGCGCGCTCAAGCTGCAGGCCATGAAGGCTGCGCTCGAGACGCGGCGGCCCGCGGCGGCGCCGCCGGCGCCCGTGCAGATGCTGGCCGAGCTGCTGCGGCGACCGGGCCTGGACGGCACGCAGCGTGCCCGGCTGGACGCGGTTCTGGCCGGCCTGCGCCGGCGCGGCTCGCTGGCATCGCGCTGATGCGGCGCTGATGCGGCACTGGTGCGGCGCTGATGCGGCGCTGGTGCGGCACTGGTGCGGCGCCGATGCCGCGCCGATGCCCGCCCGCGCGCCGCCGACGCTGCGTTCGAGCCGAATGCGCACCGGCCCGCCGCCGTGCGGCCGCCCTGTCGTCGGCGAGCCGGCCCGGCATTGCTTTTTAACAAACAGTTGTTTGGTATAGTGGCGCGCCTTGCCGCCCCGCTCGCGCCGACGTGCCACGCACCTTCGTCCGCCCTCCGGTCGCGCCGCCCGCCGCCACGCGCCGGCGGGCCGCACCTGCCCGGTCTGTCCGGCCTGCCGCGGCACCGACGGCGCCCAGGCAGCCGCACGCCGACAGCCGCGCCCCGCTGGTGCTGGACGCCGCGGCGCGCCTGTTCGGCCGGCGCGGCTTCGACGGCACCTCGGTGCGTGAGATCGCCGGCGCCGCGGGCATGCTGCCGGGCTCGCTGTACTGCCACTTCGCGACCAAGGACGATCTGCTGGTCGCCGTGTACCAGCGCGGCGTCGAGCAGATCTGCGCCGCCGTCGAAGCGGCCGTCTTGCCGCGGGCCGAGCCCTGGGAGCGGCTGCAGGCGGCCTGCGTGGCGCACCTCGAGGCCATCCTGCGCGACGACGATTACGCCCGCGTGGTGGTGCGCGTGTTCCCGCCCGACGTGCCGGCGGCCGCCGCGCGCCTGGTGCAACTGCGCGACCGCTACGAGGCGCTGTGGAGCGGCTTCGTCGCTGCGCTGCCGCTGCCGCGGCGCACCGACCGCCGTGCACTGCGCCTGATGCTGCTGGGTGCCCTCAACGGGTCACCGCGCTGGTACCGCGCGGGCGGCGCGCATTCGCCCGCGGGCATCGCCCGCCAATTCGTCGCCTTGCTGCGGCAGGGCCTGGAGCCCCGCGCATGACGGCCGACGCCCCGGACGCGTTCATCCCCAAGGTGCTGATCACGAAGATCGGCTTCGACGGCCACGACCGCGGCAGCCGCGTCGTCGCCGCGGCGCTGCGCGACGCCGGCATGGAGGTGATCTACACGCCGCCGTGGCAGGAGATCGCCGCCGTCGTCAAGCTCGCCGCCGAGGAGGACGTCGACGTGATCGGCATCAGCTCGCTCGCCACCGACCACCTCATCGTGCCCCGGCTGATGGACGCGCTGCGCGCCGCCGGCCTGCACGACCTGGCCGTCGTCGTCGGCGGCATCGTCCCCGACGACGAGGAGCGCCTGCTGCTCGAAGCGGGCGTCGCGCGCGTATTCCATCCGGGCGCCGCGCTCGCCGCCATCGCCGACGGCATGCGCGAACTGGCCGCCGCCGTGCGTGCGCAGCGCGCCGCCTCCTGAGCCGCGGCGACGCCATGGCACGCCGCCCCGATCGCACGACGCGGAGCCGAACATGAACCGGCCCGAGGACGCCCGCTTCGACCCCGAGCGCCCGGATGCCGATCCGGCGCTGGCGCAGTGGCAGCGCGAGTACGCCGCGCAGGTCGGCCGCGACCGCACCGTCGCCAATCGCAGCGGCGTGCCGATCCAGCCGCTCTACACCGCCGCCGACTGGCACCCCGAAGGCGAAGCCGCCATGGGCCTGCCGGGCCAGGCGCCCTACACGCGCGGCATCTACGCGACGATGCACCGCGGCCGCACCTGGACCCAGCGCCAGCTCATCGGCCACGGCACGCCGGCCGAGTACAACGCACGCCTGCTCGAAGTGCTGGGCGCCGGCGGCAACGCCGTCTCGCTGATCCCGTGCAACTCGGTGTTCCGCGGCATCGACATGGACGAGGCGCCCTTCGAGCTGCTCGGCACCTGCGGCACCGTCGTCAACTCGGCCGCGCACATGGAACGCGCGCTGCAGGGCGTGGATCTCGGCAGCACGTCCTGCGCCATGAACGACCCGAGCCCGTTCACGCTGCTCGCCTTCTTGCTGACCACGGCGCGCCGGCGCGGCACCGACTGGCGCCGCCTCGCCGGCACCAGCAACCAGAGCGACTACCTCAGCCACTACGCGGCCAACCACATGTTCTTCCGCATCGCGCTGCCCGGCGCGCGGCGCCTCCTCGGCGACCACATCGCTTACTGCAGCCGCCACCTGCCCAAGTGGAACCCGATGTCGGTGGTCGGCCAGCACATGCAGCAAGCCGGCGCCACGCCGGCCGAGGCGGTGGCGTTCACCCTCGCCACCGCGCTGCAGACGGCCGAGGACTGCATGGCGCGCGGCATGGACCCCGACGCCTTCCTGCCGCGCTTCACGTTCTTCTTCGACATCTCGATCAGCTTCTTCGAGGAGATCGCCAAGTTCCGCGCCGCGCGCCGCATCTGGGCGCGCCTGGCGCGCGAGCGCCTGGGCGCGCGCGACCCCCGCTCGTGGCGCTTCAAGTTCCACGGCCAGACCTCGGGCGTGGACCTGACGCGCCAGCAGCCGCTCAACAACATCGCGCGCGTGGCGGTGCAGGCGATGGCCGGCATCTTCGGCGGCCTGCAGTCGCTGCACACCGACGCCTACGACGAGGCGCTGTCGGTGCCGGGCGAAGCCGGCGCGCGCATCGCCATCGCCACGCAGAACATCCTGCGCGAGGAGGCGCACCTCACCGACGTCATCGACCCGCTGGGCGGCAGCCACTACGTCGAGACGCTCACCGACCGCATGCAAGCCGAGATCGAGCGCGTGCTGGACCTCGTGCACGACGCCGGCGGCATGTACCGCGCGGTGGAAAGCGGCTTCGTGCAGCGCATGATCGGCGAGTCGGCGCGGCGCCACCAGGCACGCATCGACAGCGGCGCGCAGACCGTGGTCGGGGTGAACGCCTATCGGGTGGACGAGGACGGCGACGCGCGCCCGATCAACGCGCGCCCGGACGCGGCGGCGATGCGCGCACACCTCGACGCGTTCCGCGTCTGGAAGGCCGAGCGCGCGCACTGCGCGGTGCAGCGCGCGCTCGACGCGCTGGCGCGCGCCGCCGGCGACCCGCACGACAACCTCTTTGGCCGCGTCGTCGAGGCCGCCGAGGCCGACTGCACGCACGGCGAGATCTGCGCCGCGCTGCGCCGCGAGCTCGGCTTCGGCCACGTGCAGGCCTTCGTGTGACCGGCGCAGCGCCGCCCCCGCGCGGCGGCGCTGCGCCGCCATCGTCAGCGCCATCGTCGGCGCCGTCGCCCGCGCTGCCGCCCGGCTTGCTGCAAGGCGAGCGCCGTGCCGTGGCGCGCGCCATCAGCCGCCTCGAGCAGGGCGCGGCCGACGCCGCGGCGCTGCACGCGGCGCTGGCGCCGCAGCTGGGGCGCGCACAGGTCATCGGCGTCACGGGCGCGCCGGGCGCGGGCAAGTCGACCCTGGTGCACGCGCTCGTCGGCGCGCTGCTGACGCGCGGCCGGCGCATCGGCGTGGTGGCGGTCGATCCGTCGAGCCCGCTGTCGGGCGGCGCCGTGCTCGGCGACCGCGTGCGCATGGGCGAGCACGGCGCGCACCCCGATGTCTTCATCCGCTCGCTGGCCTCGCGCGGCCGCCTGGGCGGCCTGGCGCCGGCCACGCGCGGCGCGGTCGACGTGCTCGACGCCGCCGGCTTCGACCCCGTGATCGTCGAGACGGTGGGCGCCGGCCAGTCCGAGGTCGGCATCATGGCGCTGGCCGACACGCGCATCGTCGTCTCGCCGCCCGGCCTGGGCGACGCGGTGCAGGCCATCAAGGCCGGCATCCTCGAGATCGCCGACTTGCTGGTGGTGACCAAGTCCGACCTGCCCGGCGCCGAGGCCGCCGCGCGCGACCTGCGCGAGATGCTGCCGCTGCGCACACGCACGGCACGCGCCGGCGACTGGCAGGTGCCGGTGCTGGGCGTCAGCGCCGCCACCGGCCAGGGCATCGAGGAACTGGCCGGGCGCGCGCTCGCGCACGGCGCCGCCTGCGGGCACGGGCAGCGCCTGCCGCGCGACCCGGCGGTGGCCGCCGCCGCGGCGCGCGTGCTGCGCCTGGCGGCCGCCGACCCCTTCGCGCGGGCGGCCGGCATCGTCTGCACGCACGCCGGCCTCGGCGAGGCCGAGGTGCGCCTGACGCTGCGCCCCGACCAGCTCAACTTCAACGGCAGCTGCCACGGCGGCGTCATCTTCGCGCTCGCCGACACCGCGTTCGGGCTGGCCTCGAACTCGCGCGGCGCGGTGGCCGCCGGCATCGACGCGCACATCACCTACCAGCAGGCGGCGCAGGCCGGCGACACGCTGGTGGCGCGTGCGCACGAGGTCTCGCGCGGCCGGCGCCTGGCGGTGTACCGCGTCGACGTCGCGCGCGCCGACGGGCGAGCGATCTCGAGCTTCACCGGCACGGTCTACCTCACGAACCGGCGGCACGAGCACGACAGCGATGGATGAGCGCCGCCGCGACGGCCGCGCGGCTGTCGTCGGCAGCGCCGGCGCTTCGTAGCCCCGCGGCCGTCGTCGGCAGCGCGGGCGCAGCGCACCGGCGTGGCCTGGCGGCCGGCGCCCGCGTACGATGGCCGCGACCGGAGGTCCGCGCGATGAAGCTGCTCGAGATCCACACCACGGTCGGCAGCGCCGACGACGCGCGGCGTCTGGCCGACGCCGCCGTCGCGCAACGCCTCGCCGCCTGCGTGCACCTGAGGCCGCTGGCCAGCGTCTACCGCTGGGCCGGCGCGGTGCAGCACGACGAGGAGTTCGAACTCGTCTTCAAGACCACCGAAGCCGCGGCGCCGCCGCTGCGCGCGCTGCTCCTCGCGCAGCACCCGTACGCGCTGCCGGCGCTGTACACGCTCGAGGTGGTCGAGGCGAGCGCGCCGTACCACGACTGGGTGGTCGAGAGCACGCAGCGCGGCGCGCAGGCGGCGCCGGCATGAATCGCAGCGGGGTGACGCACGTCGTCGCGTCGTCACGGGTCCCCGGCCTTGCCGGCCAGGGCCGCCGGCCGGCCGCTGCAGCCTCGGCCTCGCCGTATCTGGCAGCATCGCGGCTGCCGCATCCACGCTTGCCATGAAGCCGCCTGCTCTCGCCCGCCCCTCCCTGTTCGCCCTGCTCGCGCTGTTCGCCGGCGGCGGCCTGCTGGCCGCCGCCGTCGCCTTCTTCGCCGTGCCCACGCCCGTCAACGGCGCCGACGCCGCGCCGCGCGCCGTCGCGCCGCGCGGCGCGCTGGCTGCCGAAGAGCTGGCCAACATCGAGCTGTTCAAGCGCACCTCGCCTTCGGTGGTGCACATCACCTCGCTGGGCGTGCAGCGCAACCTGTTCTCGCTGCGCGTGCAGGAAGTTCCGCGCGGCACCGGCACCGGCTTCGTCTGGGACGAGCGCGGCCACATCGTCACCAATTTCCACGTCATCCAGGACGCCAATGGCGCGCGCGTCACGCTTGCCGACCAGAGCAGCTGGGACGCCGAGCTGGTGGGCGCCTTCCCCGATCGCGATCTCGCGGTGCTGCGCATCAAGGCGCCGCGCGGCAAGCTGCCGCCGATCCCGGTGGGCACGAGCCGCGACCTGCAGGTCGGCCAGCGCGTCTACGCGATCGGCAATCCGTTCGGCCTGGACCAGACGCTCACGGTGGGCATCGTGAGCGCGCTCAACCGCGAGATCGAGTCCTTCGGCGGCCGCACGATCCGCGGCGTGATCCAGACCGACGCCGCCATCAACCCCGGCAACAGCGGCGGGCCGCTGCTCGATTCGGCCGGGCGGCTGATCGGCGTGAACTCGCAGATCGCCAGCCCGAGCGGCGCCAGCGCCGGCATCGGCTTCGCGATCCCGGTCGACGAGGTCAACCGCGTCGTGCCGCGCCTCATCCGCGACGGCCGCTTCGTGCGCCCGACGATCGGCATCGTCGCCGGCCCGGCCGAGCTGCAGCGCGCGCTCGAGCTGCCGCGCGGCGTGGTCATCGTGCAGGTGTCGCCCGGCAGCGCGGCGGCGCGCGCCGGGCTGCAGCCGTTTCGCCGCGGTGCGCGCGGCGAGGTGATCGGCGGCGACGTCGTCACCGCGATCAACGACGAGCCGGTGCACGATCTCGACGACATGCTCACCGTGCTCGAACGCCACCAGCCCGGGCAGCAGGTCACGCTCAGCGTGTGGCGCGGCGGCCAGACGCGCCGGCAGGCCGTCACGCTGGGCAGCGGCGAGTGAGAGCAGGCATGGAGCGCGCGATCCGGGCCGCCCGGCGCGGCGCGCGCCGCCGCGGGCTTCAGGGCGAGCGCGCGTCGTCGCCGAAGGGCGGCCCGATCTTGAAGGTGCCGCTGCAGCGCACGGCGGCCACGCCGTCGGCCAGCACCAGGCCCTGCGCGAACACCATCGAGCGCGCCACGCGAAGCACCTCGCAACGGCCTTCGAGCCAGGCGCCCAGCGCCACCGGCGCCAGGTAGTCGAGCTGCAGGCTCACCGTGGGCAGGAAGCGCCGGCCGGCCTCGGCGCTCAGGTAATGCGTGCCGATCGGCAGCAGCATGTCGCAGAACGTGGCGAGCATGCCGCCGTGGCACACGCCGCGCGGGTTGCAGTGGCGCGGCTCGACGCGCAGGCCCAGCCTGAACAGACCGTCCTCGTGGCGCACGTACAGCGGCCCCACACCTTCGATGAAGGCGCCGCCGAAGCGCACCGGCGCGAAGCCGGGCGGGATCGCAGCGGCCGTCATCGCGTCTCGCGCGCCACGTCGGCCATGAAATCGGCCCGCCGCATCGCATCGGCCTCGGCCATCAGCCGCGGGTAGACGCGCTCGAAGTCGGCGACGATTGCCGCCAGCGGCATGTCGTCGAAGGCGCCGTGCTGGCGCAGGTACTCCATATGGCGCTGGCCGCTCTTGTCGAACGGGTGGTAGATCGAGTCGCTGCGCCCGTCCCACTCGAGCGGCAGCAGCCCGAAGCGCTCGGTGAGCTCGAGATTGAACGCCGGCGTGGCCTTGATCCAGCGGCCGTCGAGCCAGACGTCGACATAGCCGTGCCAGGCGAACACGTCGCCGCCCATCACGCGGCGCAGACGCTCGGTGCTGAGGTGGTTGCGCACGTCGGCGTAACCGACGCGCGCGCGCAGGCCGGCGGCACGGCAGGCCGCCGCCAGCAGCGCCGCCTTGGGCACGCACCAGCCGTAGCCGAGCTCGAGCACGGTGCTGGCGCGCATGCCCGGCACCGTGAGGTCGATGCGGTAGGGGTCGTAACGCAAGCCGTCGCGCACCGCGTAGTACAGCGCCACGGCGCGCTCGCGGTCGCCGCCGCCGCGCGCGTGTTCGTGCGCGAAGGCCGCCACCGCGGGATGGTCGCTGTCGAGCAGCGCGGTCGGCGCGAGCGTGGGGTCGCTCATCTGCAGCCTTTCTGGATCCGGGAGGAGGAAGACGCGCGGCACGGCGGCGCGGCGCATCGGCCAGGCGAAGTATCGTCGCAACGCGCGCCGCCGCCCCGGCACCGCGCGCGGCGGCGGCGCGGCGCCGGCGTGGGGCGGGCAAGGGCGCGCCGCGGCCGCGCCGCCGCCTCGGCGAGAATCGCCCGTCCCCGGGGAGTTTCCATGCAAGTGATCTGCCTCGATCTCGAAGGCGTGCTCGTGCCCGAGATCTGGATCGCCTTCGCCGAGCGCACCGGCATCGCCGCGTTCCGCCGCACGACGCGCGACGAGCCCGACTACGACAAGCTCATGCGCTGGCGCCTGGCGCTGCTGCGCGAGCACGGCCTCAAGCTCGCCGACATCCAGGCCGTGATCGCCGGCATGGAGCCGCTGCCGGGCGCGCGCGCCTTCCTCGACGCGCTGCGCGCGCGCTTCCAGGTGGTGATCCTGTCGGACACCTTCTACGAGTTCGCCGACCCGCTGATGCGCCAGCTCGGCCGGCCGACGCTGATGTGCCACCGCCTGCAGGTCGACGACGCCGGCTTCGTCGCCGCATACCGGCTGCGCCAGAGCGATCAGAAGCGGCGCGCGGTCGAAGCGCTCAAGGGCCTGAACTTCCGCGTCATCGCCGCCGGCGACTCGTTCAACGACACCGGCATGCTGGGCGCCGCCGACGCCGGCTTCTTCATCCACCCGCCGCCGGCCATCGCCGCGCAGTTCCCGCAGTACCCGGTGTGCTCGAACTACGCCGAGCTCGAGGCGGCCATCGACGCCGCCGCAGCAAGGCTGGCCGACTGAAGCGGCGCGCCCGCGGCAGCGGGCAGGGGATCGGGGACAGGCGGCGCGGCCGGCGTTCCTAGAATGGGCCGCAATGGCCCTGCTCCTGCTGCTCGTCGTCCTGCCCTTCGCCGGCAGCCTGGTCGCCGCGCTGCTGCCGACCACGGCGCGCAACCTCGAGTCGCTCTGGGCCGCTGCGGTGGCGCTGGCGGTGGCGCTGCCGCTGGCGCTGCTGTACCCGCAGATGGCCGCGGGCGAGATCCTGGTCGAGCGCTGGAGCTGGCTGCCGGGCCTCGGCGTGGACCTCGTCGTACGCCTGGACGGCCTGGCCTGGATGTTCGCGCTGCTGGTGAGCGGCATGGGCCTGCTCGTCGTGCTGTACGCGCGCTACTACCTCTCGCCGGCCGACCCGACGGCGCGCTTCTATGCGCTGCTGCTGGGCTTCATGGGCGCGATGCTGGGCATCGTGACGGCGGGCAACCTCGTGCTGCTGGCCGTGTTCTGGGAGCTGACGAGCCTGTACTCGTTCCTGCTGATCGGCTACTGGACGCACCGGCGCGACGCGCGGCGCGGCGCGCGCATGGCCTTCACCGTCACCGCCGGCGGCGGGCTGGCGCTGCTGGCCGGCGTGCTGCTGCTCGGTCACATCGTCGGCAGCTGCGAGCTCGACGCCGTGCTCGGCGCCGGCGAGCGCGTGCGCGCGCACGCCCTTTATCCGCTCGTGCTGGCGCTGCTGTTGCTGGGCGCGCTCACCAAGAGCGCGCAGTTCCCGTTCCACTTCTGGCTGCCGCAGGCGATGGCGGCGCCGACGCCGGTGTCGGCCTACCTGCATTCGGCGACGATGGTCAAGGCGGGCGTGTTCCTGCTCGCGCGGCTGTGGCCGGTGCTCGCCGGCACCGAGACCTGGTTCTGGGTGGTGGGCGGTGCCGGCCTGGCGACGCTGCTGCTGGGCGCCTACGCGGCGATGTTCCAGAACGACCTGAAGGGCCTGCTCGCTTACTCGACCGTCAGCCACCTCGGGCTCATCACGCTGCTGCTCGGCCTGAACAGCCCGCTGGCGGCGGTGGCGGCGGTGTTCCACACGCTGAACCACGCCACCTTCAAGGCCTCGCTGTTCATGGCGGTGGGCATCGTCGACCACGAGAGCGGCACGCGCGACCTGCGCCGACTCGGCGGCCTGTACCGCGCCATGCCGATCACCGGCACGCTGGCCATCGTGGCCTGCGCGGCCATGGCCGGCGTGCCTCTGCTCAACGGCTTCCTGTCCAAGGAGATGTTCTTTGCCGAGACGGTGTTCGTGCGCGCGCACCCGGCGGTCGAGTTCGCGCTGCCGGCGGCGGCCACGCTGGCCGGTCTGTTTGCCGTCGTGTACGCGCTGCGTCTGGGTCACGGCGTGTTCTTCGGACCGCCCGGCAACTGCCCACGCCAGCCGCACGAGCCCGCACGCTGGATGCGCGTGCCGGTCGAACTGCTGGTGCTGGCCTGCGTCGTGGTGGGCACGCTGCCGAACTGGTCGATCGCGCCGCTGCTGGCGACCGCCGCGCGCCCGGTGGTCGGCGGCACGCTGCCCGAGTACAGCCTCGCACTGTGGCACGGCGCCGGCGCGCCGCTGGCGATGAGCCTCGTGGCCGGCGTCGGCGGCCTGCTCGTCTACCGGCGCTTCGGCGCGCGGCTCGAGCAGCGTCGCACCGGCGCCGCGCCCGGGCTGGGCGCGCTCGACGGCCAGCGCCTGTTCCACGCCGCACTGGCCCTGACCACGGTCGCGGCACGCCGGGCACTGCGCCGGCTGTCGACGCGCCGGCTGCAGCCGCAGCTGGGCGCCATGGTGTCGGCCGCCGCGCTCGCCGGCCTGGCCTCGGCGCTGGTGGTGCCGCTGGCCTGGGGCGAGCGCTCGCGCGTGCCGCTCGCGCCCGAGTTCGTGCTGCTGTGGGCCGTGGGCGGCATCGCCGCCGTCGGCGCCGCCTGGCAGGCGAAGTTCCACCGCCTGGCCGCGCTCGTGCTGCTGGGCGTCGTCGGCCTGGTCGTCTGCCTCACCTTCGCCTGGTTCTCGGCGCCCGACCTCGCGCTCACGCAGCTCGCCGTCGAGGTGGTGACGCTGGTGCTGTACCTGCTCGGCCTGCGCTGGCTGCCGCGGCGCGTCGCGCGCGACGAGCCCGGCCCTGCCGGGCGCGCGCGCTGGCGGCGGCGGCGCGACTTCGTGCTCGCGCTCGCGGTGGGTGCCGGACTCGCCACGCTGTCCTACGCGCTGCTGACGCGCCCGGTGCCGCCGGCGATCTCGCCGTTCTTCATCGCGCAGGCGCTGCCCGGCGGCGGCGGCCGCAACATCGTCAACGTCATCCTGGTCGACTTCCGCGCCTTCGATACGCTGGGCGAGATCACCGTGCTCGGCGCCGTCGCGCTCGGCGTCTACGCGCTGCTCAGGCGCTTCCGGCCGCCGCACGAGGCGAGCGTGCTGCCACCGCAGCAGCGCGCCGTGCCCGCGGGCGCGCCGGGCGACCTGCAGCTCGGCCCGGGCGGCGCCGGCCCGCGCGCGCTCGAAGTGCCGGCGGTGATGGTGCGGCTCGTCCTGCCGCTGGCGCTGACGTTCGCCGCGCACCTGCTCTTGCGCGGCCACGACGCGCCCGGCGGCGGCTTCGTCGCCGGCCTGGTGGTGGCCGCGGCCATCATCGCGCAGTACATGGTCGGCGGCACGCGCTGGGTGGAGGCGCGGCTGGCCCTCGTGCCGGCGCGCTGGATCGCCGTCGGGCTGCTGCTCGCGCTGGGTACCGGCCTGGCGGCGCTGCCGCTCGGCTACCCCTTCCTCACCACGCACACGGCGCAGCTCGAGCTGCCGCTGCTCGGCGCGATCGCCCTGCCTTCGGCCCTGCTGTTCGACCTCGGCGTGTTCGCCGTCGTCGTCGGCGCCACGCTGCTGATGCTGACGGCCATCGCGCACCAGTCGCTGCGCGCGCAGCGCCAGCAGCCGGGCGCGGCCGACGCGGCGCCCGACGGCTGATGGAACTCGTCGTCTCGCTCGCCGTGGGTCTGCTGGCCGCCGCCGGCACCTGGCTGCTGCTGCGGCCGCGCACGTTCCAGGTGCTGATCGGGCTGGCGCTGCTGTCGTATGCGGTCAACCTGTTCATCTTCAGCGTCGGCAGCCTGGCACTGGCCAAGGAGCCCATCGTGCACGCGGGCCTGCCGGCCGACCTCGCGCACTACACCGATCCGCTGCCGCAGGCGCTGGTGCTGACGGCCATCGTGATCGGCTTCGCGACGACGGCGCTGTTTCTCGTCGTGCTGCTGGCCCTGCGCGGCCTGTCCGGCGGCGACCATGTCGACGGCCGCGAGGAGCCGCCTTGACGCCGCCGCCCGAGCCGCTCGTCGTCGCGCCGGTGCTGCTGCCGCTGGCGACGGCGGCCCTGCTGCTCGGCCTGGGCGGGCGCCGCCGGCGGCTGCGTGCCGTCCTCGGCGTCGGCTCGGCCGTGCTCGGCCTGACGCTGGTCGCGGCGCTGGCCTTGCGCCTGCACGCCGAGCCGCTGCCGCTGGCCTACGCCGTGCACCTGCCGGGCAACTGGCCGGCGCCGTTCGGCATCGTGCTGGTGGCCGACCATCTGTCGGCGCTGATGGCGCTGCTGGCCGGCAGCGTGGGACTGGCGGCGCTGCTGTTCGCGCTCGCACGCTGGCAGCACGCCGGCGTGCATTTCCACCCGCTGTTCCAGCTCCAGCTCGCGGGCCTGTACGGCGCCTTCCTCACCGGCGACCTGTTCAACCTGTTCGTCTTCTTCGAGGTGCTGCTGGCCGCGAGCTATGCGCTGCTGCTGCACGCCAGCGGGCTGGCGCGCGTGCGTGCCGGGCTGCACTACATCGCCGTCAACCTCGCCGCCTCGCTGCTGTTCCTGGTCGGCGTGGCCGTGCTGTACGGCGTGACCGGCACGCTGAACATGGCCGACATCGCACGCGTGCTGCCGAGCGTGCCCGCGGGCGATCGCGGACTGCTGCACGCCGGCGCGGCCATCCTGGCCGTGGCCTTCCTGGCCAAGGCGGCGGCGTGGCCGCTGGGCTGGTGGCTGCCGGCCGCGTACAGCGCCGCCAGCGCGCCGGCCGCGGCGCTGTTCGCCATCCTCACCAAGGTCGGCGTGTACGCGCTGCTGCGCCTGTGGACGCTGTGGTTTCCGCCGGCTGCCGGCGCCTCGGCGGGCTTCGGCGGCGTCGCGCTGGTCTGGGGCGGACTGGCCACGCTCGGCTTCGCTGCGCTCGGCATGCTGGCCTCGCAGCAGCTGGGGCGCCTGGCCGCCTACGGCGTCGTCGCCTCGTCGGGCACGGTGCTGGCGGCGCTGGGCTTCGGCGCGCCGGCGCTCACCGGCGGCGCGCTCTACTACCTCGCGAGTTCGACGCTGGCAGCCTGCCTGCTGTTCCTGCTCGTCGAGCCGCTCGAGCGCGCGCGCCAGGTCGAGCTCGGACCCCAAGATTTCGACGACGGCAACGCGGCCCTGCCGGCCTTCTTCGACGCCAAGCCTGCGCCCAGCATCAACCTGGACGACGACGAGCAAGCGCTCATCGGCCGTGCCTTTCCGGCCGCGCTGGCCTTCCTCGGCATCGCCTTCGTCGTCTGCGCGCTGGTCGTCGCCGGGCTGCCGCCGTTGTCGGGCTTCGTCGGCAAGCTCGCGATGCTGCAGGCCCTGCTGCCGCTGGCCACGCCGGCGGCCGCGGTGATGTTCGTGCTGCTGCTCGGCTCGGGGCTGCTGGCGGCCCTCGCGCTGGTGCGCGCCGGCATGCGCCACTTCTGGAGTGCGGGCGAACGGCCGCCGCCGCGGCTGCGCCTCGCGGAAGGCGCGCCGATCGCCGCGCTGGCGCTGGTGCTGCTCGCGCTGGCCGCGCAGGGCGGGCCGCTGCTCGAGTACACGCAAGCCACCGCACGCGCGCTGCACGAGCCGGCACGCTACATCGAGGCCGTGCTGGGCGCGCGCCCGCGTGAACGCGCCCCGGAGCCGGTGTCGTGATGAAGCGCTGGCTGCCCTCGCCCTGGCTGTCGTTCGGCCTCGCCGCCGGCTGGCTGCTGCTGGCGCCGGCCGTCACGCCGGCGCAGGCGCTGCTCGCGCTGCTGGTGGCCGTCGGCGTGCCGCTGCTGGTGCGGCCGCTGCGCCCGCGTGCGGGCGCGCTGCGGCGCTGGGGCGTGCTGGCCCGGCTGCTGCTGCGCGTCGGGCGCGACATGCTGCACTCGGCGCTCGTGGTGGCGCGCGGCGTGCTGCGCGCCGAGCCGCCGCGCGGCACCCATGTGCGCATCCCGCTCGATCTGCGCGACGTGCACGCGCTGGCCGCGCTGGCGATGATCACGGCGTTCATCCCGGGCACGGTGTGGAACGAGCTCGCGCCCGACCGCGGCGCGCTGCTGCTGCACGTCTTCGACCTCGGCGACGAGGCCGCCTTCGTCGCCCACTACAAGGCGGCCTACGAACGGCCGCTGCAGGAGATCTTCGAATGAGTCCGTTGCTCGCGTCGGCCGTCGACCTCACGCTCGCGCTGTACGCGCTGGCCGTCGCGCTCGCGCTCACGCGCGTGCTGCGCGGTCCGAGCGCGCAGGACCGCGTGCTCGCGCTCGACCTGATCTACGTGCTCGGCCTGCTCGTGCTGCTGGTGCTGGGCATCCGCCACGCCAGCCGCATGCTGTTCGAGGCGGCGCTGCTGGTGTCGCTGCTGAGCTTCGTCGGCTCGGTGGCGCTGGCCAAGTTCTTGCTGCGCGGCGAGGCGATCGAATGAGCCCGCCGGCCGCGGACATCGCCGTCGCCGTGCTGCTGCTGGCCAGCGCCGCCGCCGCGCTGCTGGCCGCGCTCGGCCTGGCGCGCCTGCCGGATTTCTTCACGCGCATGCACGCACCGGCGCTGGCCTCGTCGCTGGCCGTCATGCTGGTCGCGCTGGCCTCGATCGTCTTCTTCGGCAGCCGCGCCGGCGCGCCGGTGCTCCATCCCTGGCTGGCGGCCATCGCGCTGGCGATCACGGCGCCGGTGACGGCGATGCTGCTCGCGCGTGCGGCGCTGTTCCGCGGGCGCCAGGCCGGCGAGGCGTTGCCGCCGCCCCTGCGGCGCGGCGGGTAGCCGTGCGCGCGTGGGCCACAGGAGCCCCGGACGCGCTCCCGGCCCGCGGCGTCACGGCGCCAGCGTGGGCGTCGCCGTCGCCGTCGCCGTCGCCGTCGCCACCAGCACATCGGCGGCGCCCTCGGCCAGCACATGCTGGGTGACGCTGCCCAGCAGCAGGTCTTCGGCGGCCGAGCGGCTGTGCTTGCCCAGCACGACGAGGTCGCAGTCGTGCTCCTGCTCCTGCTCGACGATGCGCTGCGACGCCTCGCCCTCGACGATCACCGCGTCGTAGTCGCCCGGCGCCAGCCGATGCCGTGCCGCCAGCGCATGCACATGCTGCGACGCACGCATGCGCGCTTGCTGGCGGTAATGCTCGACGGTCGCGGCGTTGACGCCGGCAAAGCGCAGCTTCTCCTGGAACGGCACCTGGTAGGCCGCGAGCAGCACCGGGCGCGCGTGCGGCGCCACGCCGCGCACCACCTGCAGCATGGCTGCCGCCCAGGGCGAGCGATCGAGCGCCACCAGCACGCGCCGGTACGGCTCGTGCGCCGTCTGGCGCACCACCAGCACCGGGCAGGAACTGCGCCGCACCAGGCGCTCGGAGGTCGTGCCCAGAACCAGCCGGCGCAGGAAGCCCGCGCCGCGTGCGCCGAGCACGAGCAGGCCGGCGCCCAGGCGCCGCACCTCGTCTTCGATCGCCTCGGGCACCGCGCCGGCGGCTTCGACGGTGCGCACGCCGACCCCATGGCGCGCCGCGAGCTGGTCGGCCAGCCGCGCGAGCTGCTCGCGTGCCTCGGCCAGCAGTTGCTGCTCCATCACGTGGCCGGCGCCCAGCCACTGACGCAGCTCCTGCAGCGCACTGTCGAGCGTGACATGCATCAGCGACAGCGGCGCGCCGGTCTCCTGCGCCAGCCGCGCGGCGCGATCGGCGGCATGGCGCGACAGCGCCGAGAAGTCGGTGGCAGCGAGGATCGGAGCGGGTACGGTCATGTCGGCGTCTTCGGTTGCAGGCGCTGGCCGCACCGGTGCGCCGGCAGGCGGCCGCCAGAGCCCGGACCTTGGCCGCAAACGCGCCTCGGGTCAACCCGCGCGCGCAGCCCGCGGCGGGCGTCAGGGCATTGGGCGCGTCCCGGCCCGCGCCGCCGCCAAGCCCGGCTGAACCGGCCGCAGCCGGCAGCGCGGCCCGGGCGGCCTGCAGCTCAGCCTGCAGCTCGGCGCGCAGCGACCGCGACCGAAGCCTCGGCCGCCCCCGATGCCGGCTCGACCCGCCTGCGGCTACAGTGGCGCCATGAGTCCCTGCCCGTCGCCCGTTGCCGCACCGTCGCCGCATGCCCTGGCGCCGGCCGCGCGCCTCGGCCCTGCGGCGCCGAACGCGGCTGCGCGCGCAGATCCTGGAGCATGGACGCCCGGCGCATAGCACTCGTCGTCATCGCGCGCGACGAGGCGCCGCGCATCGGCCGCCTGCTGGCCAGCGCCGCGCCCTGGGTCGACGCGATGCTGGTGCTCGACACCGGCTCGCGCGACGCGACGCGGGCGCTGGCGCGCGCCGCAGGCGCGCGCGTCGAGCACTTCGTCTGGTGCGACGACTTCGCCGCCGCTCGCAACGCCGCGCTCGAGCGCGCCGGCGCCGACTGGCATGTCGTGCTCGACGCCGACGAATGGATCGTCGAAGGCGGCGAGCAGCTCGCCGCGCTGCGCGCGACGCCGCCCGGATTCGTGGGCGCGCTGCGCATCGTCGAGCACGGCGCCGCCTCGGGCGGCAGCGACTGGATCAGCCGCGTGCTGCCCGGCAAGGTGCGCTACGCCGGCCGCGTGCACGAGCAGCCGCAGCACGCGCTGGCGGTGCGGCGGCTGGCCCTGACGATCGGGCACGACGGCTACGCCGCCGCGCGCATGGCCGCCAAGCGCGGGCGCAACCGCGCGCTGCTCCAAGCCGAGCTCGCGCAGCGCCCCGACGAGGCCTACCTGTGGTTCCAGCTCGGCAAGGACCATGCGGTGTACGAGGAGCATGCCGAGGCCGCCGCCGCCTTCGCGCGTGCGCAGGCCTTGCGCGGCGCGGTGCCCTGGCACCTGGAACTCGCGGCGCGTCGGCTCTTCTCGTTGAAGAAGCTCGCGCGCCACGCCGAGGGGCTGGCGCTGGCCGAGCGGCTGCTGCCCGAATGCAGCGCGTCGCCCGACTTCCACTTCGCGCTGGGCGACCTGATGCTCGACTGGGCCGCGCACGAGCCCGAGCGGGGCGCCGAGCGCGTGGCGCTGGCGCAGCAGGCCTGGCAGCAGGCGCTGGCGATCGGCGAGCGGCCCGACCAGCCCGGCGCCGTGCCCGGGCGCGGGAGCTGGCTGGCGGCGCACAACCTGGCGGTGGTGCTGGAGGTGTTGGGCGACGCGGCGCAGGCCGCCGCGCTGCGCGCCCGGCATCCGGCGCCCGGCGCGACGCGCACCGCACCGCCTACGGAACGCGGCTGACGAGCGCGAAGTCGGAAGCCACGCCCGGCGTCGGCTGGGTGAAGACGTAACCGCGGATGGCTTGGAAGATCCAGCCCGAGAGCACGTCCTTGGCCAGCGCGACGCGGCGCATCGCCTCCTCACCCAGATCATTGCGCACGTAGACGATCTTGGCGCCGACCTGCGCAACTCCGTAGCCGAAGCGTTCGCCCAGCGCCACCAGGGCCTGGACGCTGTAGAAGAAAACATGCTGGCCGCCCAGCGGCGCCAGATACCACCAGTCCGCCCCCTGCTGCGCGTAGGGCTCGGTCGTGCACACCAGGTAGCGCGGTCGACAGGCGAAGATCTG
Organism: Rubrivivax sp.; assembly: GCA_020852865.1. GTDB lineage: Bacteria > Pseudomonadota > Gammaproteobacteria > Burkholderiales > Burkholderiaceae_C > Rubrivivax. Next base: position 78,287 of record JADYZZ010000070.1, on the reverse strand, counting down.
CTCCAGTTCGACGGCCGGATCGGCCAGATGCTCGAGCACTTCGAATGCGGTCAGGAGATCCGGCGATCCGCCCGCGGGCCGTTCGAAGCCGCGCGCGAACGACGAGGCGGCATACTTGTCCCAGGTGTAGGCATCGATGCCGTGGTCGCGCAGGAAGCGGCACAGCAGCCCATCGCCGCCGCCGTAGTCCACCGCGCTGCGCACGTCGAACAGCCGCGCGAAGGCCAGGCAGTAGGCGAAGTTCTCGAGGTTGCGCTGCAGTGCGCCGACGTCGAGTGCCGCGGCGCCGGGCGCATAAGCCTGCGCCAGCCAGTACGGTCGCTCCGTCTGCAGCGAGCCGCACTGTGCGCATTGCAGATACGCCACGTCGTGCCGGCGCAGCACCTGCAGGCGGAAGCTCGGCGTGAGCGCGCCGCCGCAGAGGCGGCAGACCGGCGGCGCCGGCGCGCCGCACGCTTCGCTCGACGCGCTGCCGCCGCAAAGCGCGGCTGCGCGGGCATTCGCTCCTGGCATGCTCTCGGCTCCTGCGCAACGACGCCGCTCACGCGACCTGCGGCGCGGGCGCCTCGGCCGGCGCCGGCGGCACCGCGCGCTCGGCCCCGAGCAGCCCGCACACCGCGAGGTAGCGCTCCATGTCCTTGAGCGAACGCGCGATCGGCGCGTGCTGGCGCGCGCACTGGCCGGCCCGCGCGAGCGTGGCGGGATCGAGATCGAGCAACGCGCGTGCCGTTCGGGCATCGTAGGGCCCGACGACATAGGAGCCCGGGGCGTGGTGCTCGAGAAAGTCGACGATGCCCTGGCAGCCCTCGGCCACCAGCAGCGGCTTGCCCAGCGCGAGCGCTTCGGGAACGATGCCGCTCATCTTCTGTCCGTAGTGCCCTGGGTCGTAGAAGGTCCAGACGGCGTCGACGGCGGCCATCGCGCGCAGATAGTCCTCGTTGCTCGTGCCCACGTCGACGACCTCGACCCAGGGCGCCAGCGCGACGGCGCGCGCAAGATGCCGTTGCTGCGGCGGCAGAGCCAGACGCAGCCGACAGCGCGGCACGCGACCGTCGGCGAGCTGGCTGCGCACCGCGGCGGCGAGCCGTTCGAAGCCCTTGCTGCCGAACGCAGAGCCGAAGAACCCGATCACCGGCGGGCGGTCGGCGGCGGCCGCGCGCGGCGACGTCGCCAGGCCGCGCAACAGCGCCATCGTCGGCGCGGCCACCGGCGGCAGCAGCGTCGGCAGGCGCAAGCGCTCGCCGCCGAGATCGAAGCCACCCGTCTCCGAGTACGCGAACAGCTCGCAGTGCCCGGCCAGCGCCCCCAGACCCTCGGCGAAGGCCGCATCGAGCGCCGGCACCGCCAGGGCATCCTGCGCCCAGTACGAGGCCGGCAGCATCAGAGCCAGCACGACGCGCCGCCCCGCCAGCCTCGCCGCGCACCGCCCGAGCGCCTGAACGTGCAGCGGGTAGGCCGTGGGCATCAGCACCGCGTCGGCGCATGCCAGCAAGTCGTCCGCACGCTCGAGCGCACTGCCGACGGCAGCCAACGCATGGCCCGAGGCGAGCGCAGCGCTGTCGAAGGTCTGGTAGCCCTCGATCTCGAACAGCGGCACGAAGCGCAGCGCCGAGCCCGCGAACGCCGCCGGCGCGAGGCGCGCCGCGGCGAGCACGGTGACCTGGTTGCCGCCCTGTTGCACCAGCGCCTGCTCGAACTCGGCGAGCATCGCCGAGTTGTGGCCGCCGCGTCCGGCCAGGCCGGGGTCGAAGTACACGATCTTCATGGCCTGTCCTCCGGCTCCGACCACTCGAGCGGCGCGGCCGGCCAGCCGCCGCCGTCGAGCCAGGCGCGCAATGCGCGACCGAGCAGCAGGGCTTCGGCACGGTGCACGGCCGCCGTCGCCGCCTCCAGCGAACCCACGGCACCCGCACGCACGGCGATGCGGGCGAGCGCGGCGCCGGTGTCGACTCCGGCGTCGACGCGATGCAGCGTCGCGCCGAGCCGCGCTTCGCCCGCATGCCAGGCACGCGCGATGGCGTCCAGCCCGGGGTACGCCGGCAGCAGCGACGGATGCAGGTTGAACAGGTGTTCGCCCCAGCGCGACAGCGTGGCCTGGCGCACGATGCGCAGGTAGCCAACCAGGCCCACGAGGTCGGGCGCCAGCGCCTGCAGATGACGCGCCAGGCGTTCGTCGTGTTCGCCGGCGCGCTCGCGCCCCGGCCAGGGCAGCACATCGCAGCGCAGGCCGCGCCGGCGACACTTGCCCAGCACCTCGGCATCGGGGTTGTCGGTGACGACCGCTGCCAGCCGCAGCCCGGGCAAGGTGCCGCGCTCGATCTCTTCGGCGATGTGCATGCAATGGCCGCCGCCGCGCGAGGTCAGCAGCACGAGCGTCTTCATCGCACGCACGCGAGCGATGCGAGGATCTCGCCGCGCACCGTCTCGGCCGCTTCGGCAGCGGGGCCGAACAGGCGTTCGATCACCGATGTCTTCGGACCGGGGTAGTCGGCCAGGAATTCGAGCGTCATGCCGCGCTCGGCGAAGCCGGCCTCGTCGTACAGCGCGCGCCCGCCGGCGACATTGAGGTAGTGCCGCGCACCCAGCCGCTCACAGAGCGCGAGCACGCGCTCCTGGGCACGCAGCCCCGGATCGACGGCCAGCGCGCTCGAGCGCACGATGCGCGTGCCCAGACCCAGCGCGAGCGCCAGCGCCGCGATCTGTTCCTGCAGCCAGTCGACGAGCGGCGCGCCGGGCCGCGGCGCAGCCAGGCCATGGCGCGACGCGCAGGCCCGCCAGGCCGAGGCCAGCGCCGCGAAGCGCGGCAGGCGCGCGTCGAAGGCAAGCGCCGCATCGTCGGCGAAGCGCATGCGGTCGATGCGCTCGCTCTGCGCGGCGGGTGCCAGCGGCAGCGTGAACCAGTCACCGGCGCCGTCGACGCGCGTGAATTCGTTGCGGTGGATGCGTCCGCGGCGGATGAACTGCACGCAGTCGAAGACGACGAACACATCGCTGGCCGCGAGCAGGCGGAAGTAGCCCGCGTAGGGCCACAGGTACGGCTGCATGACGGCGACGCGCATCGTCTCTCGCACGCCGGCTCAGGCGGCCGCCGAGCGCAACGCAGCGATCGTCTGCAGGCCGCTGGCCAGGCGCAGGAACTCGATCTGCTCGGCGTCGAACACCGGTTCACGGCGCGCCGCCGCGACGCCCTCGCCTTCGAAGCGCTCCAGCTCGCGCGCCAGCGCCTTGGGCTGCCCGGCCTCGAAGAACCGGAACTGCCCGAACTGCAGTTCGCGGTTGGCGCCGATGTCCGAGGCCACGACCGGCACGCCGAGCAGCGCCGCCTCGAGCGTGCCGCTGGCGCCGGGGCCACCCTCGAACAGGCTGGCCTGCAGCAGTGCGCGCGCGCCGCGGATCAACTGCAGCTGGTCGGCCCTCGGCACGAGGCCGACATGGCGCACGTGCTCGGTCAGGCCCAGCTCGGCCACCAGCGCGTCAACCGCGTCGGCGTAGGCGGGATCGCGGTAGTCGCTGCGCTCGCCGGTGAACACGAGCTGCAGCGCCGATCGCGGATTGCGCGCGCGATGCTCGGCGAACGCCGCCACCAGCACTTCGTGCTGCTTGTGCAGCCAGCGCTGGCTGCAACTGAGAAGATAGGGCCGCGCCAGGCCGTAACGTGCGCGCACCTCGGCCTCGCGGTCGCCGAACGCGCCGTCCAGGTCGGGATAGACCTGCGGCAGGCGCAGCACGCGCGCCGAGCGCGCCGCGGCGCCGTAGAAGCGCTCGAGATCGGCCACCACCGTGCCCGAGTTGACGAACAGGCCGGCGCTGTTCTCGAGCAACGCACGGAACTGACCGTCCCGGAACTGGCGCTCGCGCTGCGTGAAGAAGCGCGGAAGATGCTGGTGCTGGAAGTCGGGAACGTAGGCGAACCAGGGTCGGCGCTGCTGCGTTCCGAGGTCCTGACCGGTCGGCCCGATCACGTCGACCCCGAGCGCGTCGAGCGTGGCGTCGAGGTCGCGATAGAACAGCACCAGCTCGAGCGCCGGCAGGTTGTCGAGCAGGCAAGCGAGCGGGCCTTCGGCGTCGAGTTGCGCGCGCGGCAGCGGCAGGAAGTCGCGCACTTCGCGCCGCAGGGCCTCGGGGAGCTGCTGCGCCGACAGCAGCACATGCACGCGCGTGTTCTGCGCCGCGGCCGCGCGCATCACCCCGTTGACGACGAAGCCCAGCAGCGACGCACCGCCCATCCAGCTCACGAAGTAGTCGGCCAGGAAGGCCACCGCAAACGCTCGCATCGGTGCGGGCTCAGGCGGCGAGCTGGAGATCGCCTCGGCGCGACCCATACCACTCGTGCACCGCGTCGCATACGGCGGTGACCTCGGCGTCGGCCAGCGCCGGGAAGCTCGGCAGGTTGACGCCGCGCCAGGCGGTGTCCTCGGCCACCGGGTTACGCTGGAAGCGCTGCGCGTACATCGGCATCGTGTGCACCGGGTAGAACACCGGCCGCGTCTCGATGCCGCGCGCGGCCAGGTGCCGGCGCAGCGCGTCGCGGTCGGCCGGGTCGTCGCACAGCAGCGTCACCATCCACCAGGCGTGCGCGACCTCGGCCGACTCGGCCTGCAGCGTGACCGGCGCGCCGCGCAAGCCGCGCCGGTACAGCGCTGCGATCTGGCGCTTGCGCTCGACGAAAGCGTCCACGCGCTCGAGCTGCGCCAGCCCGAGCGCGGCGCAGATGTTCGTCATGCGGTAGTTGTAGCCCACGACGTCGTGCCAGTATTCCCGGTGCGCCGCCAGTCCCTGGCCCTTGAAGTGGCGTGCGCGCGCCATGAGCGTGCGGTCGCCGCTCACGACCATGCCGCCCTCGCCGGTGGTGATGGTCTTGTTGCCGAAGAAGCTGAAGGTGGCGACGTCGCCGAAGCTGCCGGCGGCGCGGCCCTTGTAGGCGGCGCCGATGGCCTGCGCGCAGTCCTCGACGAGGAACAGCCGGTGGGCGCGGCACAGGGCCTGCAGTGCGTCCATGTCGCAGGGATGGCCGTACAGGTGGACCGCCATCACCGCCTTGGTGCGGGGCGTGAGCTTGCGTGCGACGTCGGCCGGGTCGAGCTGCCAGCTGCCCGGCTGGGCGTCGGCGAACACCGGCACCGCGCCGGTATAGGCCACCGCATTGGCCGAGGCGACGTAGGTCAGGGTCGGCACGATCACCTCGTCGCCCGGGCCGATGCCCAGCGCCAGCAGCGCCAGGTGCAGCGCCACCGTGCCGTTGCACACCGAGGTCGCATGGGCGACACCGAGGTGGGCGGCGAACGCCGACTCGAACTCCTCGACGAACCGGCCCTTGGACGAGATCCAGCTCGACTCGAGGCACTCGAGCACGTAGGCCTTCTCGTTGCCGCCGAGGTCGGGGCGATAGACGGGGATCGTGCAGGCGTTCATGGTTCGGCCCTCGGCTGTGCTGCGGCCGATGTTGACCGCAAGGCGCTCGGGCCGAAGGCGCGAAAAGCCTCCGCCCAGGCCGCCAGTTCCAGCGCCGGCGCCGCCGGGGCTCAGCCGGCTTCGGCCGCTTCGGCCCACAGATGCTCCGGCGCCAGCCCGGCGCGCGCGCGCTCGGCCATGCGCCGATACAGCGCCTCGAGGTCGCGCGCGAACCGCGTCGCGTCGAACAGCGGCCGCTCACTGCGTGCGCGCACGAGCCGCTCGCGCAATGCCGCCAGCCGGCCGCGGTCGGCGGCGAGCGCGCGCACGATGTCGGCATAGCCGTCGAGATCCGGCGCGATGAGCTCGGGCACGCCCTGCGTCGTCAGCAGGCTGGCCGCCACACGCGAGGCGAAGGTCTCGCCGCACACCGTGACCAGCGGCAGGCCGAGCCACAGCGCGTCGCTCGCCGTCGTGTGCGCCGAGCAGGGCGTGGTGTCGACGAACAGGTCGGCCGACTGCAGCCGCGCCATGTGCTGCTCGAGCGGCAGCGGCGGCGCGTAGAACAGGCGCCCGGGCCCGATGCCGCGCGCCTGCGCCGCGCGCGCCAGGTTGCGCGCCGCCTGCTCGTTGGTCTGCATCAGCCACAGCACGCTGTCGGGGATCTCGCGCAGCAGCGTGCACCAGGTGTCGAACACCGCCGGCGTGATCTTGTAGGCCTGGTTGAACGAGGCCATCACGAACGCGTCCTCGGGCAGGCCGAGCTCGCGCCGTGCGGCGGCGGCCGGCAGCGCCCGCGTGCCGTCGTTGGGCTGGTAGCAGTGCGGCATCTGCGCCAGCTTCTCGGCGAACTGCGGCGCCAGGGCCGGCGGCGTCGTCACGCGGTCGCCGACGAAATAGTCGAGGAAGCCGGCGCCGCAGGTGCCCGGGAAGCCGAGGAAGCCCACCTGCAGCGGCGCCGGCCGACGCCCGAAGATGCCGCTGCGCGCGCCCGCGGTGTAGCCCTTCAGGTCCACCAGGATGTCGATGCCGTCGCGCCGGATCTGCGCCGCCGCCTGCTCGTCGTCGACGCGCGCGATGTCGACGAAGCGCGTGCACGCCGCCTCGACGCGCCGGCGCATCGGCGTGCCGTCGTCGGCGCCATGCGAATAGAGCACGATGTCGAAGGCGTCGCGGTCGTGCCGCTCGAGCATGCGGATCATCAGCTGCGTCGTGGCGTGGCGCGCGAAATCGCTCGACACGTAGCCGATGCGCAGCCGGCCCTGCGCCCGCACGCGGCGCGGCGCCTGCGGCGCCGCCGGGTACCGATGCAGGCTGGCCTGCACGGCCGCGCTGGCGCGCTGCGTCGCGGCGTCGAGCGGCAGGGTGAACAGCGCGAAGGGCACGCTGCGCGTCGCCGCGCCGGCGGCGTGGGCACGCCGGATGGCCTCGACATCGGCGTCGAACCCGTCCCAGAGGCAGGCATGCTGGCGCCGATGCACGCTCATCTCGAGCGCCTCGAGCAGGCGCGGCTCGAGCACCCAGGCCGTACGGAAAGCCTCGGCCGCCTCCTCGAACAGCTGCAGCTCCGACAGCACGCAGCCAAGCAGGTAATGGCTGCGCGGATGCGCCAGATCGACGGCGATCGCCGCCAGCGCCGCGTCGAGCGCGCGCCGTTTGTCGGGCGTGCCGAGCAGCGCCGTCACATGCAGCAGTTGCAGATCGCGGCTGCGCGCGACGTCGCCGGGCAGCGCATCGATCAGCGCCGCCGCCTCCTGGCAGCGGTGCGCGCGCAGCAGCAGCTCGGCGCCGAGCTCGCAGGCCGGCACCAGCGTCGGGTCGAGTTCGAGCGCGCGTCGCGCCGCAGCCAGCGCAACGTCGCGCCGGCCCACGCGCGCCGCCGCCGCCGCGAGGTTGAGCCAGTACACGCCGTCGCCGGGCGCCAGCGCGGCGGCCCGGCGGAACGCGTCGAGCGCCTGTGCATCCTTGCCGTGCGCCCTGAGCGCGACGCCGAGCTGCCATTGCCGCTGCGCGCGCGCCTGGCGTGCTGCCGCGGGGGTCGAGGGATTCTGGCGTGCGTGCATCGGCGGACTCCGTGTTCGGGCCGGCCGACGGCACGCCGCGAAGCGGCGCACCAGCCGATGCCGGCGGCACGCCAGTCTAGGAAGACGGCTTGCGGCCTGCGGCCGGAACAGCGCCGCCTCCCGCCCGCTGTTGGATCGCCGGGCGGCGCCAGGGGCACCCGGAATCCGGGAATTCCGCCACGCCGAGGGGCCTGTTGCGCCGAGTGCGGCTGCCGATCGCGTGCGTGCGCACAAGCTCGCCGTCGCGGCGCGGCAGCGAAAAGGACTAAAGCCCCCGCGGCCGGCACCGAAAACCGGAGCAACGCGTGGTTGCATCTTCCGCGTTGTCCCGCAGCGAAGGCGGTGACGGATCCGGAGTCCGCTCCGGCCGGCACCGCAGTCGCGGGCGGTGACCAGGAGCCGAAGGCCGCAAGGCCCGAGGCGCCAGGATGCAGGCCCAAGCGGCGCGACTCTCGCCGTCGTAAGCCGAAACCGCCGGGCCTCGGCCCGGTTTCAGTCAACGATAGGAGAGCTACCATGCCCCAGACGATCAACACCAACATGGTGTCCATCAACGCGCAGCGCCAGTTGAACCTGAGTCAATCGTCGCTCGCCACCTCGATGCAGCGCCTGAGTTCGGGCCTGCGCGTCAACAGCGCCAAGGACGACGCCGCCGGCCTGGCCATCGCCGACCGCATGAACTCGCAGGTGCGCGGCATGACGGTCGCGGCGCGCAACGCCAACGACGCGATCTCGCAGGCGCAGACCGCGGACGGCGCGCTGGGCAGCGTGTCCAACCTGTTCCAGCGCATGCGCGAGCTCGCCGTGCAGGCCGCCAACGGCACCAACAACAGCACCGACGCGGCCAGCCTGAACCAGGAGTTCGTCCAGCTCGCGCAGGAAGCGACGCGCACGCTCGGCGGCACGCAGTTCAACGGCAACAAGATCCTCGCCACGACGGCCGCCTCGACCTACCAGATCGGCGCCAACAACACCAGCAACATCGACCAGATCACCGTCGACGGCTTCGACTGGACCGCGAAGTCCACCCTCACCACCGTGCTCGGAAGCGCGATCCTCACCGGCACCGGGACGCCGACGGCCGACATCAGCTCGTTCGCCGGTGCGGTGTCGGCGATCGGCAACCTCGACTCGGCGCTGGCCACGCTCAACTCGCAGCGCGCCATCTACGGCGCCGTGCAGAACCGCTTCGAGAACGTGATCTCGAACCTGCAGACCGGCGTCGAGACGCAGACCGCCGCGCGCAGCCGCATCGTCGACGCCGACTACGCCAGCGAGACGGCCAACCTGTCGCGCTCGCAGATCCTGCAGCAGGCCGGCAACGCGATGGTGGCGCAGGCCAACCAGCTGCCGCAGCTGGTGCTGTCGCTTCTCAGGTAGCGCAGCGCCAGGCGCGCAGGCGCGCAGGCGCAGAGGGCCCGCCGGCGACGGCGGGCCCTTCGTCTTTGTCCGTGCGACGGCGGCGGCAGGGTCGAATTGATCGACGATGCCGGCGCATTTCCGGCGAGCGGCGCGGCAGGCGGCGCCCTAAGCTGCGATCCAGCGCTTCGGTCGATCGGCGGCTCGAAACGCCCCGCCGAACCGAACGCCACCAGCCTGGAGAAATGCCGTGCCGCAGACGATCAACACGAACCTGGTCTCGCTGAATGCGCAGCGCAGCCTGAACACCAGCCAGGGCCTGCTCTCCACGTCGATGCAGCGCCTGAGCTCGGGCCTGCGCGTCAACAGCGCCAAGGACGACGCAGCCGGCCTGGCCATCGCCGACCGCATGAACACGCAGGTGCGCGGCATGACGGCGGCGGCGCGCAACGCCAACGACGCCATCTCGCAGGCACAGGTCGGCGAAGGCGCCCTGGGCAGCGTGACCAACCTGTTCCAGCGCATGCGCGAGCTCGCCGTGCAGGCCGCCAACGGCACCAACAACACCACCGACGCGGCCAGCCTGAACCAGGAGTTCGTGCAGCTCGCCCAGGAAGCGACGCGCACGCTGCAGGGCACGCAGTTCAACGGCGTGTCGATCCTGGCGACGACCGCCGCATCGACGTACCAGATCGGCGCCAACGACAGCAGCAAGATCGACCAGATCTCGGTCGACGGCTTCAACTGGAGCGGCGCGGCCTCGATCACCACCGTGCTCGGCAGCGCCGTGCTCACCGGCACGGGCGCGCCGCCGGCCAGCATTGCCACGTTCGCCGGCGCGGTGTCGGCGATCGGCAACATCGACCAGGCGCTCGCCACCATCAACTCGCAGCGCGCCATCTACGGCGCGATCCAGAACCGCTTCGAAAACGTGATCTCCAACCTGCAGATCGCCACCGAGAACCAGAGCGCCGCGCGCAGCCGCATCATGGACGCCGACTACGCCGCCGAGACGGCGAACCTGTCGCGCGCGCAGATCCTGCAGCAGGCCGGCAACGCCATGGTGGCGCAGGCCAACCAGCTGCCGCAGCAGGTGCTGGCGCTGCTCAGGAATTGACGCGTCCGGCGGGCTCGGGCTCAAGTCCCCACCCGCCCTGCCGATAAGGGGCTCCGAGAGGCCCGCGAAGGGGCCGCGCGGAGCCCCTTCGCACGTGCCCGTCCGGCGCCGCCCCATGCCCCGCGCAGGAGTCAGACATGCCCGCCATCACGTCGCTCGGAATCGGCAGCGGTATCGACATCAACTCGATGGTCACGCAGCTCGTGGCGCTCGAGAAGCAGCCGCTCAGGCAGATGCAGGCCGCGGCCAACGTCATGCAGACCCAGGTCTCGGCCTTCGGGCGCATGCAAAGCCTGCTCGGCGCGCTGCAAGACGCCAGCGGCGCGCTGAACAACCCGACGCTGTGGGCGAGTTCGACCGCTGCGTCGAGCGACGCGGCCGTCGTCTCCGCCAGCGCAGGCTCCGCTGCGCTGGGCAGCTACGCGGTGGCCGTGCAGGCGCTCGCCAGCGGCCAGACGCTGGCCTCGACCGGCGTGTTCGGCGCGGCGACGGATCTCGTCGGCGCCGGCCGCCTGACGATCGAACTGGGCAGCTGGGACGCCGGCGCCACCACCTTCGGCGCCAAGAGCGGCGCCACGCCGGTGGCGATCGACGTCGCGGCCGACGACACGCTGCAGAGCCTGCGTGACAAGATCAACGCCAGCGGCGCCGGCGTGACCGCGTCGCTGATCACCGACGCCAGCGGCGTGCGCCTGGCGCTGAACTCCACGGCCACGGGCGCGAGCAACGGCTTTCGCATCACCGCCGCCGACGCCGACGGCAACGACACCGACGCCGCCGGGCTGTCGCGCCTGGCCTACGACCCGCCCTCGGGCGCCGCCGCGATGCAGCGCGCGCAGGCCGCCGCCGACGCCCGGGCCACCGTCAACGGCATCGCCGTCAGCTCGACGTCGAACCAGCTCACCGGCGTCGTGCAGGGCCTGACGCTCCAGCTCAACAAGGTATCGGCGACGCCGGTGCAGATCACCGTGGCGTCGGACAAGGCGGCGCTGCAGGCGGCGGTCAAGTCCTTCGCCGACGCCTACAACGCGCTCGTCGGCCACATCGCCGCGCAGACCAAGTACGACCCGACAACGCGCGTCGGCGGCCCGCTGCAGGGCGAAGGTTCGGTGCTGACGCTGCTCAACCGGCTGCGCGGCATCGTCAACATCCCTTCGTCGGCCTCGTCGCTGTTTCCCACGCTCTCCTCGCTCGGGCTGGAGATGCAGCGCGACGGCACGCTCGCGCTCGCGCAGGGCAAGCTCGACGCCGCGCTCGGCAACCTCGCCGAGATGAAGAAGGCCTTCACCAACCTGGACCCCGGCGACACCGCCGGCGACGGCTTCGCCCGACGCACCGCTAGGCTGGCCGCCGACATGCTCGGCAGCGACGGCAGCCTGAGCGCCGCGCAGGCCTCGCTGCAAAAGCGCCTGACGCTCAACGGCGCGGCGCAGGACGCGCTGAGCCAGCGCGTCGACGCCTACCAGCAGCGCCTGGTCAAGCAGTTCACCGCGATGGACACGCAGGTGGCCAAGCTGCAGGCGCTGGGCAGCTACGTCACGCAGCAGCTCGCCGCCATGACGAACAGGAAGTCGTAGCGCGAATCGGTCGGCGCCGTCGCGCCCGGGCCGCGCTCAAGCGCGTGCACCGCGGGCCGATAACAGCGCATCCAGCCGCGAGCGCGACGACCGATGTTCACCTCCCCGCAAGCTTCCCGCCACCCGGCCGCCCGCCAGCACGGCGGCCTGTACCAGCAGATCGGCGTCGAGTCGCAGGTCGCGGTCGCCTCGCCGCACACGCTGGTGGCGATGCTCTTCGACGGCTTCATGGAAGCCATCGCGGTGGCGCGCGGCGCGCTGCGCGAAGGCCGGCTCGAAGCCAAGGGCGCGGCGCTGCGGCGCGCCGTGGGCATCGTCGAGGAGGGCCTGCGCGGCGGCCTCGACCTGCGTGCCGGCGGCACGCTGGCAAGCGATCTGAACGAGCTCTACCGCTACCTCACCGTGCGCCTGACGCAGGCCAACCTGCGCAACGACGAAGCCGCGCTCGACGAGTGCCAGCGCCTGGTGCTGCCGCTGCAGCAGGCCTGGGCCTCGATCGCCGCCCAGGTGCGCGCCGCCGACGGCGCGCGCTGAGCCGAACCCCAGGACCGCCGAATGGACCCGCAACTGCTCCACTACTACGAAGCGATCGAGCGCGCCAGCGCGGACATGCTGGCCGCCGCGCGCGCCGGCCACTGGGACCGCGTCGTCAAGCTCGAGGGCGCCTGCGTGCTGCTCATCAGCCGGCTCAAGCAGGCCAGCGAGCAGCCGGCCGCTGCCGGCGACCGCCAGGCCTCGCTCGACGCCGCGCGCAGCAAGTCGCGCCTCATGCAGCGCATCCTCGTCAACGACGCCGAGATCCGCCAGCTCGCCGAACCCTGGCTGGCAACGCTCGACGACGCTCTGGCCGGGCGGCGCCGCACGCTGCACTGAAGGCGGCCGCCGTGTACGCCGAGACGCGGCCCGCAGCGCTCGACGCCGCCGGCGGCGCCGACCGCCGGGCGGACTTCCGCGTCGGCCATCCGCAGGAGCGGCGCGCGCTGCTGCGGCAGTTGCGCGACGGCAGCGTGCCGGTGATCCTCAACGCGTCCGACGGCACGGCCCTCACCGTGACGCTGTGGGCGCTCGACGAACAGGGCCTGGGCTTCGCCGCCGACCCCACCGTGCCGCAGCTCGAACGGCTGCTCGACGCCGACGAGGCGGTGGCCGTGGCCTACCTCGACAGCGTCAAGCTGCAGTTCGACCTGCAGGGTCTGATGCTGGTGCACGGGGCACGCGCGAGCACGCTGCGCGCCGGGCTGCCGCGTGAGATCTACCGCTTCCAGCGCCGCGGCGCCTACCGCGTGCGCACGCAGGAGCGGCACGCGCCGACAGCGCGGTTGCAGCACCCGGGCGTTCCCGGCGCGGCGCTCGCGCTGCGCGTGCTCGACGTCAGCATCGGCGGCTGCGCGCTCCTTCAGCCCGACGATCTCCCGCCGCTCGCCGCCGGCACCACGATCGCCGGCGCCGAGATCACGCTCGACGCCGAAACGCGCTTTCGTGCCGCGCTCGAGCTGCAGCACACCGGCGCACTGGCAGCCTCGGCGCGCGGCACGCGCCTGGGCTGCGCATGGACCCTCGCCCCTGCAGCCGAGCGCGATCTGCAGCTGTGGATCGACCAGGCCCAGCGCCGGCACCGGCTGTCCGCGCCGAGGTGAAGACGATGCACGGTGCGCGCGGCTTCACGCTGATCGAACTGCTGGTCGTGCTGGCCGCGACGGCGCTGCTGCTGGGCGTCGCGCTGCCCGGCTACCGCAGCGAGCTGCAGCGCGCCGGACGCGCCGACGCCGTGCACGCGCTCACCGCGCTGCAGGCGGCGCAGGAGCGCTTTCGCGCCGCCCACGGTCTGTACGCGGACCGGCTGGCGGCTCTGGCCCTGCCCGCACGCAGCGTGCAGGGCCGCTACCGCATCGCGCTCGAAGCGGCCGGGGTCGAGGCCTACCGCGCGCGCGCCACCGCGCTCGGGGCGCAGTCCGACGACAGCGCCTGCGCCGTGCTCACGCTCGAGGTCGATGCCGGCTTCGCGCGCAGCGGCCCGCACGCGCGCTGCTGGAATCGCTGAGTGCCGGTGAAGACATGAACCGCGGGCATGATTCGCAGCCTTGCAGGCTGCGACGGCGTGCCGCCGTGGAGCGCGCGCCCGGTACCCCCACGGGCGGCGAGGCGCGCCGGTTTGCCCGCACGCAGCGCAGCGCGTGTCGCCGGCGCGGCTTCACGCTGATCGAGCTCGCCATCACGCTGGCCGTGCTCGCCGTGCTCGGCACGCTGGCCCTGCCCTCGCTCGGCAGCGCGCTCGAGCGCCACCGGCTGCAGGCGGCCGCCCAGGCGCTCGTCGCCGACCTGGCCCAAGCGCGCTTCGAGGCGGCGCGCCGCGGCGTGCCGCTGCACTTCGAGGCCCGCGCCGGCGCATCCTGGTGCTGGGCCGTGACCAGCGCACCCGGCTGCCGCTGCGACCAGGCGGGCGCCTGCCGGCTCGCGAGCGTGCAGGCCGACGACCACCGCGGCGTGCGGCTGATCGCGGCGCGCAGCGTGCGTTTCGACGCCGACGGCCGCGCCGACGCCAGCGTCGAAGCGCTGCTCGAGGCGGGGCCCGGGCAGCTGCGCGTCGATCTCGGTGTGCTGGGCCGCGCGCGGGTATGCAGCCTGCGCGGCGCGCTGCCGGGCACGCCGGCTTGCTGAGGGCAGGCCGGGTGCAGGTCTAGACCTGCATGTTCATGATCTCGCTGTAGGCCTGCAGCAGGCGGTTGCGCACCTGCACCGCTGCGGTGAAGCCGAGCTGGGCCTTCTGCATCGCGAGCATCGTCTGCTCGAGGCTGACGCCGGGGTTGTCGAGCGCGAGTTCGCGCTGCAACCGCTGCGCCTCGAGCTGGCTGCGGCTCACGTCCTGCAGCGCCGAGGCCATCGCCGTGCGAAACCCGCCCGGCACGGCGCCGGCCGGCGCACCCGCAGCGGGCGTGCCGTCGGGCCGCAGGCCGGCCCGTGCGACGGCGGCCTGGAAGTCGAAAGGCTTGATGCGCAGATCGTTCATGGCGGCCGTGGCACTGTAGGCGGCATCGGCGCGGCATGGTGGTGCGAACAGCCCGCGCTTTGGCCGCCTTCTCGCCCCACCGTCTTGCGGCCGCGGCTGAAGAATGCTCCTCGGACAGCCGCCGTGCGCGCCCCGCGCCGCGGCAGCCGGAGCCTGGACACCCCGCCGCATGGACAACGCCGTCGTCGAATCCGCCCCGCTCGTGCCCGCGCCGCCCGCGCTGGCCGCACGCTGGCGCGCCCTGCCCGGGCGCACGCAGCTCGCGGCGCTGCTCGGTCTGGCCGCGCTCGCCGCCATCGTCGTCGCGCTGGTCGGCGGTGCGCGCGACGGCGAGTACCGCGTGCTGTTCGCCGGCCTGTCGCAAAAGGACGGCGGGCAGGTCATCGAGCGCCTGGCGCAGATGAACGTGCCGTACCGCTTCGCCGAGGGCGCAGGCGGCGCGCTCATGGTGCCGGCCGCGCGCGTGCACGAGCTGCGCATGAAGCTCGCCGCCGCCGGTCTGCCCAGCGGCGGCGCGGGCAGCGCCGGCGGCAGCAGCGGCTACGAAGTGCTCGACAAATCGCCGTTCGGCCAGACGCAGGGGCAGGAGCGCATGAGCATGCAGCGCGCCATCGAAGGCGAACTGGTGCGCTCGATCCAGTCGCTCTCGCCGGTGCAGTCGGCGCGCGTGCACCTGGCGCTGCCGCAGATGAACGGCTTCTTCCGCGAGCAGCAAAAGCCCGCCGCCTCGGTGGTGCTGAACCTGCAGCCGGGCCGCGCGCTCGAGCGCAGCCAGGTCGCCGGCATCGTGCACCTGGTCAGCTCGAGCGTGCCCGAGCTCGCCCCGAAGGCGGTGAGCGTGATCGACAGCAACGGCACGCTGCTGGCCGGCGCCGGGCGCGGCGAAGGCGAGAGCGAAGGCCTGGACTCGCAGCAGCTCGCCTACCGCAGCGAAATCGAAGCCTCGCTGCTCAAGCGCGTCGTCGCGCTGCTCGAGCCGGTGGTCGGCCGCGACAACGTGCGCGCCAGCGTCAGCGCCGACATCGACTTCGCGCAGGTGCTGCAGACGGCCGAGGCCTACAGCCCCAACCAGGGCGGCGAAGCCAAGCCCACGGTGCGCGAGCAGCGCACCGAGGAAAGCAGCCAGCCCGGCAGCACGACGGCGGCCGGCGTGCCCGGCGCGCAGAGCAACCAGCCGCCGGTGCCGGCCACGGCGCCCGTCAACGGCGCGGCGCAGACGCTGCAGGCCGCCGGCGGCGGCAGCAGCGGCGGCGGCACGAGCCGCCGCGAGCAGGCCACGCGCTTCGAGGTCGACAAGACGGTGACGGTGACGAAGAACGCCGTCGGCAGCGTCAAGCGCCTGTCGGCGGCGGTGGTGGTGAACCACCGCACCAGCACCGACGCCAAGGGCAAGACGACGAGCGCGCCGCTGGCCGACAAGGAGCTCGAGCAGCTCACCGCACTCGTACAGCAGGGCATCGGCTACAACGCCGCGCGCGGCGACCAGGTCAAGGTCGTCAACGTGCCGTTCCGCAGCGAGCCGGTGAGTGCGCCCGAGGCGGTGCCGCTGTGGCAGCAGCCCTGGCTCACCGACTTGCTGCGCAGCGCGGCCGCGCCGGCGGCGCTGGCGCTGGTGGCGCTGGTGATCGTGTTCACGCTCGTGCGTCCGGCCGTCGTCGCGCTGCTCGCGGCGGCGCCCGCCGCGGCGGCAGCTGCGCCCGGCGCGCAGCTGAGCGAAGTCGTCGGCGACGCCGCGCCCGCGGCGGCGGGCAACCCGATGCTGCCCGCGCTCGAAGGCCCGCGCGCCTCGGCCAAGCTCGAGGCGGCACGCAAGCTCGCGCGCGACAACCCCGCAGCCGTGGCCCACATCGTGCGCGGCTGGGTGAGCGGCGAACAGGCCTGAACGCGCGGGGACGGCGCGATGGCGACGAACGACCAGGGCCTCGAGAACGCCGCCATCCTGCTGATGAGCCTCGGCGAGGAGGAGGCGGCCGGAATCTTCAAGCACCTCTCGCCCAAGGAAGTGCAGCGCCTGGGCGAGACCATCGCCGGCATCAAGTCGGTGACGCGCGACCGGCTCGACGACGTGATCGACCGCTTCGAGACGATCGCCGTCAACGAGCAGATGCTCGTCTCCGACAGCAACGAGTATGTCAAGACCGTGCTGCGCAAGGCGCTCGGCGACGAGAAGGCCAACCTGCTGATCGACCGCATCTTGCAGGGCAGCGACATCACCGGCATCGAGAGCCTGAAATGGATGGACCCGGGCTCGGTGGCCGAGCTGCTGCGCAACGAGCATCCGCAGATCGTCGCCGCGATCCTCGTGCACCTCGAGTTCGACCAGGCGGCCGACGTGCTCAAGCAGCTCACCGAGCGCCAGCGCAACGAGGTGCTGATCCGCATCGCCACGCTCGACGGCATCCAGCCCGCGGCGCTGAAGGACCTCAACGAGGTGATGACCAAGGTGCTGGCCGGCGGCGACCGCAGCCGCAAGAGCTCGCTCGGCGGCGCCAAGGCCGCCGCCGAGATCCTGAACATGCTCGGCGCCGCCGTCGAGACCACGGCGCTGGACTACGTGCGCGAGGTCGACAACGAGCTGGCGCAGAAGATCATGGACAACATGTTCACCTTCGACGACCTGGAGAAGGTCGACGACAAGGGCATCCAGGCGCTGCTCAAGGAAGTCCAGACCGAGTCGCTCGTCGTCGCGCTCAAGGGCGCGCCGCCGACGCTGCGCGACAAGGTCTTCAAGAACATGTCCACCCGCGCCGCCGAGGCGCTCAGGGAGGATCTCGAGTCGCGCGGGCCGGTGCGGCTGTCCGAGGTCGAGGCCGAGCAGAAGGAGATGCTCAAGGTCGTGCGCCGCCTGATGGACGAGGGCCAGATCGTGGTCGCCGGCTCGGGTGACGAGCAGTTCGTATGAGCGCGGGCAAGCCGCCGATCCGCAACGTGCCGCCGCCGGCCGGCCGCGGCGCCAACGGCAAGGGGGCGAGCCCCTACGCGCGCTTCATCCCGCGCGAGGAGCTGGGCGAGGTGGCGAGCTGGCGGCCCGGCCCCTTCGGCGCCGGCGCCGCGAGTGCCGCGCCGCCACAGGCCCCCGCCGACGCCGCGCCCGAGTCGCTGCGCGAACGCCAGGACGGCGAGCGCCAGGCGCTGCATCAGGCCGGTTATCAGGAAGGCTACCGCGACGGCCTGGTCGCGCTCGAGAACTTCAAGCAGCATTTCGCTGCGCAGGCCACGGCGCAGATCGGCAGCCTGCTCGACGCTTTCGACGCGCAGCAGCGCGAGCTCGACGCGGCCCTCGCCGACACGCTCGCCCATTGCGCGCTGCAGCTCGCGCAGCAGGTCGTGCGCAGCGAGCTGGCGCTGCGGCCCGAACTCGTCGCGCACGTGGCTGCCGATGCCGTCAATGCGGTGATGCTGTCGGCGCGCCACATCCGCGTGCACGTGCACCCGGCCGATCTGCCGCTCGTCGCCGAAGGGGCCGAGGACACGCTGAGCGCGCGCGGCGCGCGGCTGCTGCCCGACGCGACGCTGCAGCGCGGCGGCGTGCGCGTCGAATCCGACGCCGGCGCCGTCGACGCGCGCATCGAGACGCGCTGGGCGCAGGCGGCGGCCGCGCTCGGCAGCGAGCTGGCCTGGCGCGGCGAGGACGACGCGTGACGCCGCTGGCCGAGCGGCTCGAGGCGCGCGCCGAGCGCTGGGCGCGCTGGCGCGCCCGCCTCGAGCAGTGCAGCGCGCTGGCGCAGCCGCCCGCGGCCGAGGGCACGCTGCTGCGCGTGACCGGCCTCGTGCTCGAGGCGGCCGGCGTGCGCGCTCCGGTCGGCTCGGTGTGCGAGGTGCACGCGCCGGCGCAGCCGGTGCTGGCCGAGGTCGTGGGCTTCAGCGGCGACCGCGCCTTCCTGATGCCCTACGGCGAGCTGCACGGCCTGGCCAGCGGCGCGCGCGTCGTGCCGCGCCCGGCGCCGCGCGTGCGCCCGCGCCTGGGCGCCGAGCACCACCCCTGGCGCCGCAGCGAGGACCGCGGGCTGCACCTGCCGATGGGGCCGGGCCTGCTGGGCCGCGTGGTCGACGCGCAGGGCCAGCCGCTCGATCGCCTGGGCGCGCTGCACGGGGTGCAGGCCGAGCCGATGACGCGCCGGCCGATGAACGCCATGGAGCGCGATCCGGTGCGCCAGCCGCTGGACACCGGCGTGCGCGCGATCAACGCGCTGCTCACCGTCGGCCGCGGCCAGCGCCTGGGCCTGTTCGCCGGCACCGGCGTGGGCAAGTCGGTGCTGCTCGGCATGATGGCCCGCTACACCGCGGCCGACGTCATCGTCGTCGGCCTCATCGGCGAGCGCGGACGCGAAGTCAAGGAGTTCATCGAGGACATCCTCGAAACCGATGGCCTGGCGCGCAGCGTCGTCGTCGCCGCGCCGGCCGACGCGCCGCCGCTGCTGCGCCTGCAGGGCGCGGGCTACGCCACCGCCGTCGCCGAGCATTTCCGCGACCGCGGCCAGCATGTGCTGCTGCTGATGGACAGCCTGACGCGCTACGCGATGGCGCAGCGCGAGATCGCGCTGGCGATCGGCGAGCCGCCGGCGACCAAGGGCTATCCGCCGAGCGTCTTCGCCAAGCTGCCGCAGCTCGTCGAGCGCAGCGGCAACGGCCTCGCCGGCGTCGGCTCGATCACCGCGCTGTACACCGTGCTCACCGAGGGCGACGATCCGCAGGACCCGATCGCCGATGCGGCGCGCGGCATCCTCGACGGCCACATCGTGCTGTCGCGCGAGCTGGCCGAGTCGGGGCACTACCCGGCCATCGACGTCGAGCGCTCGATCTCGCGCGTGATGAGCGCGGTCGCGCCGCGCGAGCAGCAGGCGGCGGCGCGCCGCGTGCGTCACTGGCTGTCGCGCCTGAGCAAGGCGCGCGACCTGATCCAGCTCGGCGCCTACCAGCCCGGCCACGACGCCGAGCTCGACGTCGCCGTGCGCCACGCGGCGCCGCTCGACGCCTTCTTGCAGCAGGACATGCACGAGTGCGCCACGCTCGACGCCTGCCGCGCCCACCTGTACGCGCTGACGGCGCATTGAAGGCCGGCGCGGACATGAGGCGCGATGGCGCCGGCGCGCCCGCACAGCCCCGTTGACCGGAGCCCGATCCCGATGCACGACCACCGAATCCCGCTGCAGGCGCTGCTGCGGCATGCCGAGAGCGAGCGCGACGCGGCGCAGGCCGCGCTGCTCGGCGCGGCGGCGCGCGCGCAGCAGCTGGCGCGGCAGGCCGAGCAGCTGCTCGCCTACCGCGACGACTACCGCCGGCGCGCGCCGGCCCACGGCGCACAGGCGGCGGGCATCGCGCTCGTGCGCAGTCACCGCGACTTCATGCAGCGGCTCGAGCAGGCGATCGAGCAGCAGCGCGCGCAGCAGGAGGCGGCCGAGCGCGACGCCGCCGCCGCACGCGAGGCGCTGCGTGCGCTCGAGCTGCGCGTGGCTTCGGTCGGCAAGCTGCTCGAACGGCGCGAAGTGCAGCAGCAGCAGCGCGCGGCGCGCAGCGAGCAGCGGCGCCACGACGAAGCGGCACAGCGCGCGGCCTGGACGCAACGCGCGCGCAGCGCAGCGGGCTGAGCACGATGCCCGCCGCGTCCGCGCTCGCCGCACCCGTCGCCGTGGCGCCCGCGGCCGCCTCGTGCGCGGCGGGTTCGTGCGCGTCGGGATTGTCCGCGGCGGCGCTGCCCGCGGCGGCCACGCCCGGCGACGCGGTCCAGGCCAGGCCGGCGGGCTTCGCGCCAGGCGATGCACCTCGGGCGTTTGCGCAGGCGCTCGACGCCGCGCGCGCACGCGGCGAGCCGGCCGCGGACGACGCGCCCCACGTCGGCGCGCCGCAGCGCGGCGCCGCGGCATGCAGCCGGCCCGGCGCGGCCACGGTGCCGGGCGAAGACGCCGCGGCGCGGGCCGCAGGCCGGCCGGACGACGCGGCCGCGGCCGAGCAGGACATCGACGCGCGGCTCGGCTGCGAGGCCGCGCAGAACCTGCCCGCAGGCGCGGCGGGCAGCGATCCGTCGGATCTGATCGCGCTGCTGCTGGGCCAGCAAGTCGCCGCGCCGCAGCCGCCCAAGGGCCCGCGCCCGGACCTGTCCGAAACCGCCGGCGCGCGCGGCGGCGCGGGCACGGCGCGGACCGAACCGGGCCAGGTTCGGCGCCGCCTTTCATCTGCGGCCGAGGGTGCGGCCGATGCTCGGTCCGGACCGCCCGCGGCGGCGCAGACGGGCGACTTCACGGCCGAGCTGCGCTGCGCTGCCGTCGGCGCCGCAGCGCCGGCCGCCAGGCCACCTGCGGCTTCGGATCCGTCACCCTGGCCGGCGGCAGCCGGCGCGGCCGCCGCAGCCGCGGCGAGCGCATCGCAGGCGCAGGCGGCGCGCAGTGCGGCCGCCGCGGTGGCCGAGACCCGCCTGCCGTTCGGCCCGGGACACCCGGAATTCGCCGCCCGGCTCGGCGCGCAGCTCACGGCCTTCGTGCGCGGCGGCATCGAGTTCGCGCGCATCGAGCTGCACCCGCTCGACATGGGCCCGGTCACCGTGCAGATCCGGCTCGAAGGCCAGGCCGCCCAGGTGCATTTCGCCGCGGCGCAGGCCGACACGCGCCAGGCGCTCGACGCGGCGCTGCCCACGCTGGCCGGTTGCCTGCGCGACGCCGGCCTCACGCTGGCCGGCGGCGGCGTCTTCCAGCAGCCGCGGCGCGGCGACGGCGACACCGCGCAGGCCCGGCCGGGCGACGAGCGCGATGCCGACCCGGCCGCGCCGCGCCCGTCCGTCGTTGCTGCGCCGGTCGCGCCGCGCCGGCGCGGCGTGGTCGACCTGGTGGCCTGAGCGCAAGCCGGCGCGCGGCGCACGGCGCACGGCGCACGGCGCACGGCGCACGGCGCACGGCGCGCGGCGCGCGGCGCACGGTGAGCGCCCGATTCGCCGCCCTTATCGACGTTTCGAGCCGCGCGGCGCACCCAACAATGGGCTGCAGACGGCCCTCCTGCCGCGCGCAGGGGTGCCGCCGCGATTCGCGTGAACGCGCAAGCCCGGAGCGCCGATGTCCACCGCCACCACCGTCGATGCCACGCCCGCACCCGCCAAGGGCAGCAAGAAGAAGCTGATCCTCATCGTCGGCGCGGCCGTGCTGGCGCTCGCGGTGGCCGGCGGCGCCGCCGCGCTGCTGCTCAAGAAGAAGCCCGCGCACGACGCCGAGGGCGAAGGCGAAAGCGCGGCCGAGACGGCCAGGCCGGCCAAGCCCGCCCGGCACGAGGACAAGGCGACGCCGAGCTTCGTCGCGCTCGAGCCGTTCACCGTCAACCTCGCCGACCGCGACGCCGAGCGCTACGCGCAGGTGGCGGTGACGCTCGAGATCGGCGACGCCAAACTGGCCGATCAGATCAAGAGCTACATGCCGGCGATCCGCAACAACGTGCTGCTCGCGATCGCCGACAAGACGGCCGCGCAGTTGATGGACCGCGACGGCAAGCGGCGCCTGGCCGGCGAGATCCGCCGCGAGACGGCGCGCGCGCTCGGCTACGAGGTGCCGCGCACGAACGACGACGACGCCGAAGACGGCGCCAAGGCGCGCCGCAAGGGCGCCAAGGACGATGCGCTGCCGGTGCGCGCCGTGCACTTCTCGAACTTCATCATCCAGTAGGCCCCGGGGCGCGACGACGACGGCAAGGCCGCGATGAACCAGCAGATCCTGTCCCAAGACGAAGTCGATGCCCTGCTGCAGGGCATCACCGGCGAGAGCCAGAAGCTCGACCAGGAGGAGGCGCATGTCACGGGCATCCGCGACTACGACCTGTCGAGCCAGGAGCGCATCGTCCGCGGCCGCATGCCGACGATGGAGGTCATCAACGAGCGCTTCGCGCGCAACATCCGCATCGGCCTGTTCAACCTGATCCGCAAGAGCCCCGAGGTCTCGATCGGCGGCATCAAGGTGCAGAAGTTCAGCGCCTTCCTGCGCGAGATCGTGGTGCCGACCAACTTCAACATCGTCTCGGTCAAGCCGCTGCGCGGCAGCGGGCTGATCGTGTGCGATCCGAGCCTGGTGTTCGCCGTGATCGACGCGCTGTTCGGCGGCGCCGGCAAGTTCCACACGCGCATCGAGGGACGCGACTTCAGCCCGACCGAGCTGCGCGTCATCCTGCGCCTGGTCGAGGCCATCGCCACCGAGTACAAGAAGGCCTGGACCGGCATCTACCCGGTCGAGCTCGAGTACCAGCGCTCGGAGATGCAGCCGCAGTTCGCCAGCATCGCCACGCCGAGCGAGGTCGTGATCGCCACCACCTTCACGTTCGAGATCGGCGAGGTCACCGGCTCGGTGCACCTGTGCATGCCCTACAGCACGCTCGAGCCGATCCGCGACCTGCTCTATTCCACGATCCAGGGCGACAGCGTCGAGCCCGACCGGCGCTGGGTGAACCTGCTCAAGCAGCAGATCCAGGCGGCCGAGGTCGACCTCGTGGCCGAGCTGGCCCGGGCGCCGGCCACCGTCGAGCAGCTGCTGTCGTTCAAGCCGGGCGACTTCGTCGAGCTCGACCTCGACCCGATGATCCAGGCCAAGGTCGACGGCGTGCCGGTGTTCGACTGCCACTACGGCACCTCGAACAACCGCTACGCGATCCGCATCGACCGCCTCATCGCCAGCTCCAACCTGGGCTGGCTCGGAGAACAGAACCATGTCTGAGCCCGCCAGCGCCGCCGCCGACGGCGGCATGACCGAAGAGGACCGCATGGCCGCCGAGTGGGCTGCCGCGCTCGCCGAGAACAAGGGCGGCGACGTCGCGAGCGAGCTGGCGCCGGCCGCCGAATCGGTGGCGCCGGCCGCCTTCGCACAGTTCGCGCCGGGCAACAGCATCGGCACGACGCCGGGCAACGATCTCAACATGATCCTCGACATCCCGGTGCAGCTCACCGTCGAGCTGGGCCGCACGAGGATTCCGATCAAGCACATCCTGCAGCTGGCGCAGGGCTCGGTGGTCGAGCTCGAGACGCTGGCCGGCGAGCCGATGGACGTGCTCGTCAACGGCTACCTGATCGCGCAGGGCGAGGTGGTGGTGGTGAACGACAAGTTCGGCATCCGCCTTACCGACATCGTGACGCCGAGCGAGCGCATGCGCCGCCTGTCGCGCGTCTGAGCACCGGTGACGACATGAGTCACGGACTCTGAAGCCAGGCTGCGGCGATGACCGGTTTCGTGCCGCTGCTGTGGTTCGCCGCCGTCGTGGCGGTGATCCCGCTGGCGCTGTGGCTGCTGCGGCGCAGCGGCGTCGCCGGCGCCGCGCGCGCCGCCGCGGGCGCGCCGCGCACGGTGGCGGTGCTGGCGCTGTCGCCGTCGCAGCGGCTGGTCACGGTCGAGGTCGGCCAGGGCGAGGAGCGCCTGTGGCTGGTGCTCGGCGTCACGGCGCACAGCGTGCGCACGCTGCACACGATGGGCGCGCAGTCGGCGCTGGCGCCGGCCGGCCTGCCCGACGCCGCCGGCGCACCGGCGGCGACCTTCGCGCAACTGCTCGGCCGGCTGCGCCGGCAGTCCGGCGGCGATGCGCGCTAGCGCGCTCGTCGCGCGCGGCCGCGGTCGGCGCCGCGTGAAGGCGGCACTCGCCGGCCTCGCGCTGGCCGCCCTCGCCGCCGGTGCCGCCGCCCAGGGCAGCACGGCGGGCACGCTGCCGCTGCTCGTCGGCCAGGGTGCCGGCGGCACCAGCTACTCGGTGCCGATCCAGACGCTGCTGTTCTTCACGGCGCTGTCGTTCCTGCCCGCCGTGCTGCTGCTGATGACGGCGTTCACGCGCATCGTCATCGTGCTGTCGCTGCTGCGCCAGGCGCTGGGCACGCAGGCCGCGCCGCCGAACCAGGTAATCCTCGGCCTGGCGCTGTTCCTCACCTTCTTCGTCATGGGGCCGACCTTCGACAAGATCTACCGGCAGGCCTGGGCGCCGTACAGCGCCGGCCAGATGGCAGCCGAGCAGGCGCTGCAGACCGGCCTCGAGCCGCTGCGCGCGTTCATGCTGAAGAACACGCGCCAGGCCGACCTGCAGCTGTTCGCGCGCCTGGGCAAGGTGGCCGAGGGCACCGCGGCCGAGGAGGTGCCGATCTCGGTGCTGGTGCCGGCCTTCGTGACGAGCGAGCTCAAGAGCGCGTTCCAGATCGGCTTCATGATCTTCATCCCCTTCTTGATCATCGACATGATCGTCGCCAGCGTGCTGATGAGCCTGGGCATGATGATGCTCAGCCCGGTGCTCGTCGCCCTGCCCTTCAAGCTGATGCTGTTCGTGCTCGCCGACGGCTGGAACCTGCTGATGGGCTCGCTCGCCGCCTCCTTCGCCACCTGAACGGACCGCCCATGGATGCCCAGCAAGTCCTCACCGCCGGCCAGCAGGGCCTGACGACGCTGCTCATGGTCTCGGGTCCGGTGCTCGGCGTCGTGCTCGTGGTCGGCCTCGTCGTCAGCGTCTTCCAGGCGGCGACGCAGATCAACGAGGCGACGCTGTCCTTCGTGCCCAAGATCGTCGCCGCCTTCGCCGTGCTCGCGTTCGCCGGCCCCTGGATGATCGCGACGCTGGTCGAGTACCTGCAGCGCACGCTGCAGGCGCTGCCCGCGGCGGTGGGCTGAGAAGCCGTGAACGAACCCCGCACACCCGCTCGTGCCGCCAGAACGCCGCCGCTCGGCGTTGCACGTGCTCGCCACAGCTCGATCTATGGCTGCGCTGTGCGCCTTGCTTGGCGACGTTCCGGCGGCCCGTTCGGGCGCGCCGGATTCATTCACGGCTCCTGACGATTCACCGGCCGCCGCGCGGCCAGCGCCCCCTTGCTCACGTTCTCCGAAGCGCAGCTGCTGGCCTGGATCACGCCGCTGGCCTGGCCCTTCCTGCGCGCGCTGGCGCTGTTCACCTCGCTGCCGGTGCTGGGCACGCGCACCGTGCCGCGCCGCGTGCGCGTGGCACTCGCCGCGTTCATCGCCTGGTGCGCGCAGCCGATGCTGGCGGCGCCGCCGTCGGTGGCGCTGGACTCGCCGCTCGCGTTGGGCCTGGTCGCGCAGCAGCTCGTGATCGGGCTGGCGCTGGGCTTCGCGGCGCGGCTCGTGTTCGCCGCCGTCGAGTTCGCCGGCGAGCTGATCGGGCTGCAGATGGGCCTGAACTTCGCCGGCTTCTTCGACCCCGTGAGCGCGGCCAGCAGCACGGCGACGAGCCGCTTCTTCGGCACCACCATCGCATGGCTGTTCATCGTCGTCAACGGTCACCTGCTGGTGGTGGCGGCGCTGGTGCAGAGCTTCGCCGCGTTTCCGGCCGGCCCGGAGCCCTTCGCCTTCCTCGCCGCGGCGGCGCCGCACCGCTGGGGCGCCGAGCTGTTCGCCACCGGCGCCTGGATCGCACTGCCGCTGCTGACCATGCTGCTCTTCGTCAACCTCGTGCTCGGCGCCATCTCGCGCGTGGCGCCGCAGATCAACATCTTCGCGATCGGATTTCCGCTCACGCTGGCCGTCGGCCTGCTCGGCATGCTGCTCACGCTGCCGGCGCTGCAGTCGCCGTTCACGCTGGCGCTCGAGCGCATGCTCGGCAACTTCCGCTAGGGGCGCGGGGGGCCGCGCTCCTGACGCTACATTGCGCGGAGTCGCGACAGGCAAGGAGGCCCCGGCATGATCGAGATCGACGCGCACAGCACCATCGGCGCCGCCCTGACCGCAGCGGCCGAGCGCTGGGGCGACGCCGAGTTCGTCGCCGTGCCGCCCAACCCCGCGCGCAGCTACCATCCCGCCGGCTACGCGATCGGCTACCGCAGCGCGCAGGCCGAAGTGCAGCGCCTGATGGAGCGCTACGCCGCACGCGGCTACGGTCACGGCCAGCGCGTCGCGCTGCTGCTCGACAACCGCCCCGAGCACCTGCTGCACAAGCTCGCGCTCAACGCGCTGGGCGCCTGCTGCGTTCCGATGAACCCCGAGTACCGGGCAGCCGAGACGGCCTACGTCGTCGACCACGCGCGGCCGGCGCTGCTGGTGACGCTGGGCGCGCGGCTGGGCGCCGTCGAGCAGGCGCTCGGCCTGGCCGCGCACCGCCCGGCCCTGGCCACCGACGAGGACTTCGACACCGCCCTGCCCGCTGCCGCCGCGGCGGCACGCACCGACGCGCCCGGCCCCGACACGCCGGCCAGCATCCTCTACACCTCGGGCACTACCGGTCGGCCCAAGGGCTGCGTGCTCACGCACGAGTACGAGCTGCTCGCCGGCCAGGCCTACGCCACGCGCGGCGGGCTGGCGACGATCCGCACAGGCTGCGAGCGCGTGTACAACCCGCTGCCGCTGTACCACGTCAACGCGTCGATCCTGTCGTTCTTCGGCATGCTGCTCAGCGGCGGCTGCCAGATCCAGGGCGAGCGCTTCCAGCCCACGCGCTTCTGGAGCGAGGTGCGCGCAACACGCGCCAGCATCGTGCACTACCTGGGCGTGGTGGTGCCGCTGCTGCTGGCGCAGCCGCCCTCGCCGCAGGACCGCGCGCACGGCGTGCGTTTCGGCTGGGGCGCCGGCGTCGAGCCGCAGCTGCACGCGCTGTTCGAGCAGCGCTTCGGCTTTCCGCTCGTCGAGCTCTGGGGCATGACCGAGATGGTGCGGCTGCTGAGCGACTGCATCGAGCCGCGCCAGGTCGGAACGCGCGCCT
This sequence comes from Rubrivivax sp., assembly GCA_020852865.1. Classification (GTDB taxonomy): domain Bacteria; phylum Pseudomonadota; class Gammaproteobacteria; order Burkholderiales; family Burkholderiaceae_C; genus Rubrivivax. The sequence continues at coordinate 51,131 of JADYZZ010000070.1, read as the reverse complement.
TCGGCCGCGCCGTGCCGGGGGTGGAGGTGCGCGTGGTCGACGAGAACGACCGCGACTTGCCCGACGGCCGGCCCGGCGAGCTGCTGATCCGCCATTCGGCGGCCACGCCGCGCCGCGCCTTCTTCGCCGGCTACCTCGACGACCCGGCGGCCACCGAGGCCGCCTGGCGCGGCGGCTGGTTCCACACCGGCGACGTCGTCACGCGCGACGCCGACGGCATGCTGCACTTCGTCGACCGGCGCAAGAACATCGTGCGCCGCAGCGGCGAGAACATCGCCGCGGCCGAGGTGGAAGCGGTGCTGCTCACGCACGCCGAGGTGCTGCAGGCGGCGGTACTGGCGGTGCCCGACGAGATCCGCGAGGAGGAGGTGATGGCCTGCGTCGTGCCCAAGACGATGCCGGCCGACGCCGACGCGGCCGCCCGCCTGGCGCAGGCGCTGCAGGCGCATTGCCTGGCGCATCTGGCCTACTTCAAGGCTCCCGGATGGCTTGCCTTGCGCGCCGAACTGCCGACCACCGGCACGCAGAAGATCCAGAAGCACGCGCTCTTCGGCCCGGGCGTCGACGCGCGCCGCGCCGAGGGCGTGATCGACCTGCGCGCCGGCAAGACGCGCCGGGAGGCGCGCTGAGCGCCGCCGCGCAGCGGGCGGCCGGCCCGGCACAGGGCTCGGCACAGGGCTCGGCACAGGGCTCGGCACAGGGCCCGGCACAGGGCCCGGCGTCGCCGGCCCGCGGCGCGCGGATGCGACACCTGCCCGCGCCGATCGGCTACCGTAGCGCCATGTCCGGACGCCTCCCGCCCCGATGACCGCCTTGCTCGCCGGCGCCAGCGGCCTCGTCGGCCGCGAACTCGTCCGCCAGTGGCAGGGCAACGGCCGGCTGCACCTGCTGGTGCGCCGCCCGCTGCACGACAAGGCGCCCGGGCACAGCGTGCATGTCGTCGACTTCGCCGCCCTGCCGCCGCTGCCGCGTGCCGACGAGGCCTACTGCGCCCTCGGCACGACCATCAAGGCCGCCGGCTCGCAGGCGGCGTTCCGCGCCGTCGACCACGACGCCGTGCTCGCCTTCGCGCGCGCCGCGCTGGCCGCCGGCGTGCGACGCTTCGGCGTCGTCTCGGCGCTCGGCGCGCAGGCCCGCTCGGCCAACTTCTACAGCCGCGTCAAGGGCGAGACCGAGGACGCGCTGGCCGCACTCGGCTTCGCCAGCCTGGTGATCGCGCGGCCCTCGCTGCTCGTCGGCGACCGCGCCGCCATCGGCCAGCCGCTGCGCCGCGGCGAAGTGCTGGCGCAGGCGATCACGCGGCCGCTGGGCGGCCTCGTGCCGAAGGCCTGGCGGCCGATCGCCGCCGAACGCGTGGCGCGCGCGCTGCTGCGCGCCGTGGCCGAGGCAAGCCCCGGCCTGCGCGTGCTGAGCTCGGGCCAGATGCAGGAGCTCGGCGCCCCATGAGACTCACCTTCCTCGGCGCCGCCGACGGCGTCACCGGCTCGCGCCACCTCGTCGACACCGGCGACCGCCAGATCCTGCTCGACTGCGGCCTGTTCCAGGGCTGGAAGCTGCACCGCGAGCGCAACTGGGCCTTCCCGCAGGCGCTCGTCGGCCTCGACGCCGTGGTGCTGAGCCACGCCCACCTCGACCACAGCGGCTGGCTGCCGGCGCTGGTGCGGCACGGCTTCCGCGGCCCGATCCACGCCCATCCGGCGACCATCGAGCTGGCCGCGGTGATGCTGCGCGACAGCGCGCGCCTGCAGGAAGAGGACGCGCGGCGCGCCAACCGCTACGGGTACTCGCGCCACGCCAAGGCGCTGCCGCTGTACACGGTGAAGGACGCCGAACGCGCGCTCGCGCAGTTCGTGCCGCTGGCGCCGGGGCGCGAGCTGCGCCTGGGCTCGGCGCGCGTGCGCCTCAGCCTCACCGGCCACCTGCTCGGTGCCTGCGCCGTGAGCCTGGTGGCCGGCGGCCCGCGACTGCTGTTCTCGGGCGACCTCGGCCGGCGCGACGACCTGCTGATGCCGCCGCCGCAGCCGGCGCCCGCCGCCGACGTGCTGCTCGTCGAGTCCACCTACGGCAACCGCCTGCACCCGCGCGAAGACGGCCAGGAGCGCCTGGCCGCCATCGTGCGCGAGACCGCCGCGCGCGGCGGCTCGGTGCTGCTGCCGGCCTTCGCCGTCGGCCGCGCGCAGGCGCTGGTGCTCGTGCTGCAGCGGCTGCGCGCGGCCGGCGCCATCCCGCGCCAGCTGCCGATCTTCGTCGACAGCCCGATGGCGGTGCAGGCCACCGAGCTGTACACGCGCAACGGCCGCTCGCTGCGCGTCGCCGCGCGCGAACTCGCACACCTGCTCGACGGCGTGCGCATGGTCACCGAGGCGGCGCAGTCGGTGCGCCTGGCCAACGCGCGCTTTCCGCGCATCGTCATCTCCGCCAGCGGCATGGCCACGGGCGGGCGCGTGCTCAATCACCTGAAGGCGATGGCGCCCGACGCGCGCCACGCCGTCGTCTTTGCCGGCTTCCAGGTCGGCGGCAGCCGCGGCGCGCGCCTGCTGGCCGGCGAGCGCGAAGTCAAGATCCACGGCGAGCTGGTGCCGGTGCGCGCGGCCGTGCACGAGCTGCAGGGCTTCTCGGGCCACGCCGACCGCGACGAGATCCTCGACTGGCTGCGCGGGCTGCCCAAGCCGCCGCAGCGCACCTTCGTCGTGCACGGCGAGCCCGACGCCGCCGACGCCCTGCGCTCGGCGCTGCAGGAGCGCCTGGGCTGGAGCGGCGTGAGCGTGCCGCAGCACGGGCAGAGCGTGGTGCTCTGAGCAACGGGCTTGCCGCAGGGATGCCGCGCGGCAAGCGCCGCGCCATGCTGCGCCCGAGCGGTCGACCAGGGCTCGAGGCGAGCGCAGCGGCGCTCGCCCGTGGGCATGCCGCTCGACCGTGCCATGCGGCTAGGAGCGTGGGAGATGCGCTCGGAACCGCCCAAGCAGGCGCCGGGAAGGTCACGCCTCGTCACCCCTCCGAAGGCCAGCCGATCGCAGCTGGATCGGCTGCTCGACGCCACCGTCGGCCCCCGCTCGACCAGCCAAGTCCGGCGCATCTCCTCGACCGGCGCATCCCCTGGGCCGGCGCGGCCCGGGCGCTGGATCGGCGTGACGGCTCCGCCCTGGCCTTCGCCGGGCCCGAGCCTGGCGGGGAGGGCGAACGCCGGAGCGCAGCTCGCTGCGCCGTGCCGCATCGGCAGGTGCACGCTTCGGGCCGGAACCTGCGGGGGGTGTGCGCCCTCTCATACCGCGTCGGGGCCGCGTCGGGGCCGCGTCGGGGCCGCGTCGGGGCCGCGTCGGACCCCGTCGCAGGGCAGCGCCCGGGCCTTGCGCGAAGGCGCCGGGCCTGCGCCGAGCCTGCGTGTTGACCCGAGTCAATGCCACGTGCGCCGGACCTGCCATCGTGGAATCGAACGTTGGTTCGATTTGTTGCTTTGTCCACCGACACCGTGCCAAGGAGACAGACCATGCCATCGACCCAAGCCATGCCGCCCAAGCCCTCCAGGAGCACGCGAGGCACGGCTTCGAAGCCCGCAGGCAAGGCGCAGCGGGCGGCCGCGCCACAGACCCCGTCCAGCGACGCCGAGAAGCGCGAGACCCTGATCCGCATCGCGGCGTACTCGTTCTACGAGCGCCGGGGCTACGTGAGCGGGCATGAGCTCGAGGACTGGCTCCAGGCCGAGATGGAGGTCGACCGCCAATTGAGCGGAGCCCAGGAGCCCGGGCAGACGAACTGAAGCGCGCGCGGGGGCCGGCCAGGCGCACGGCGCAGCCCCTCGCTGCCCCCCTCGCGACGCCAGGCTGCGCGACCGCACGGCGGCAACGAAGGCACCCGGGTCAAGAGGCTGCGGCCGGCGCGCAGCGCGCCACGACAGCTTCGGCGCAGACGAACAAGCGCCAGCCGGCGAGCGCCGCCTCGTGCAGGCGTCAAGGCCGTGAGGCTCGTTCCCGCCTGCGCCTGATCGCCCTGCGGACAGGTTGCGTCTGCGGCGACCCGCTGCGGCAGCGCCCCCGCGGCCGACTTCTCACCTTCGCCGTCGATGATCCCGGCTTGCGGCACGGCCTGGGAGCGTGGGCGGCAGAAATCCAGCCCCGCGTCGGTCCCGGCTGGAGGCCCAGGCAAGGCGCGGGGCCGCACGAGCCATTCCCGCGCGGCGGCAGCAGCCCCGTCGGCGCTGTCGAGCGGCTCAGGGCCAAACGAATGCGGGGTGCAAAGCGGTCAGGGCATGCGCCCCGGCAGCCACAGCGCGATGCCGGGGAAGGCGATCACGAGCGCCAGCATCACGAGCTGGCAGGCCATGTAGGGCAGGCTGCCGACGATGATGCGGCCCAGCGGCACGTCGGGCGTGATCTGCTTGACGACGAACAGGTGCACTCCGATCGGCGGCGTGATCACGCCCAGCTCGGCCTGCAGCACGACGAGCACGCCGAACCAGATCGGGTCGACCCCGAGATCCTTGACGATCGGAAAGAAGAACGGCAGCGTCAGCATGATCATGCCCACCGGGTCGATGAACATGCCCAGCAGCGTGAGGATCGCCATCATCACCACCACCACCGCCAGCGGCGGCAGTTGCAGGCCGCGGATGAACTCGCTCATCGTGAGCGTGATGCCCGAGAAGGCCAGGAAGCGGCTGAACAGCATCCCGCCGATGATGATGAGGAAGATCATGCAGCTGATGCGCGTCGTCGCCGCCAGCGCCTGCTGCAGCGCCGCCCAGCTGAGCTTGCGCGCCAGCGCGAGCAGCACGAGCGCGGCCAGCGCGCCCAGCGCAGCCGCTTCGGTGGCCGTGGCCAGCCCGGAATAGATGCTGCCCAGCACGACCAGCACGAGCAGGCCGAACGGCCCCGTCATGCGCAGCGAAGCGAGCCGCTCGCGCCAGCTCACCGGCTCGCGCAGGGGCGGCGCCAGGGCCGGGAAGCCGCGTGCGATCAGATAGGCGGCGGCGATGAAGAGCAGCGCACTCGCCAGCCCCGGCACCAGCCCGGCTACCAGCATGCGGCTGATCGACTGGTTCGTGACGAGTGCGTAGAAGACCGCCAGCGCGCTGGGCGGAATGAGCGCGGCCAGGGTGCCCGCCACCGCCACCGTGCCGGCAGCCAGGCCGCCGTCGTAGCCGTAGCGCCGCATCTCGGCAATCGACACCCGGCCCACGGTGACGGTGGCCGCCACGCTCGAGCCCGAGACGGCGCCGAACACGGCGCTGGCGCCGATGCCCGTCATCATCAGTCCGCCCGGCAGCCGGCCGAGCCAGGCGCGCGCCGCGGCATAGGCCTGCTGCGCCATGCCGGCCGCGACCGCCAGCTCGCCCATGAGCACGAACATCGGCAGCACGACCAGCGTGAAGCTGGCGACGTTGCTGTACGGGATGGTCGCCAGCGACCCCATCAGCGCCGCCTCGCCGCCCAGCAGCAGCAGCCCTACCGCACCGACGGCGGCCAGGCTGTAGGCGATCTCGAGCCCGAGCGCGAGCAGCACGAGCAAGGCCGCCAGCGCGCCCAGGCCGATCGCCAGCGCGCTCATGCGTCCTCTGCGCGCACGCCGAACAGACCCCGCAACGCCGTCAGCAGCGTGTGCAGCAGTTGCAGGCACAGCACGAAGCAGCCGATGGCGACGATGCAGCGCGACGGGTAGATCGGAAAGGCGATCAGGCCGGCCGAGTACTCGCCCATGCGCCAGCTGCGCCAGGCGTAGGCGCCCGTGGCCCAGGTCATCGTCGCGAAAAGGGCGAACGCCACGAGCGCGGTGAACGCACGCACGCAGGCCAGCGCGCGGCCGTGCAGCCGCTCGGTGAGCACTTCGATCGCGATGTTGCCGCCCTCGGCCTGCGTCTGCGCCAGGCCCGCGAAGACCGCGAACACGAGCAGCAGCTCGACGCCCTCGAGCATGCCGGCGATCGGACGGTTGGCGAAGTAGCGCAGCGTCGTGTCGACGCTGACGCCGAGCATGATGGCGAGCAGCGCGAGGTTTGAGCCCAGCGCGAGCCAGCGCCGGCCGCGCGCCAGCGCCCGCCCGAACAGGCCCGCGCCGCTCACCGCGTGTGCTTCTTCAGCAGCGCGAGGTACTGGCGCAACGCTTCGCGCGCCGGCAGGCCCTTGGCCTCCTGCTCTACGGCCCAGCCCTGCCACAGGGCTTCCATCGCCGCCTGCAGCTTGTCGCGATCGCCCTGCGGCCAGGCGTAGAACTTGACGCCCTTGCCCTCCATCTCCTTGACGGCCTTGTCGACTTCCCGCTCGTACAGATCGGCCAGCTTGTCCGGGAACTCGCGCGCGAGCTGGCGGACGATGGCCTTGACGTCGTCGGGCAGCTTGTCCCAGGCCGCCTTGTTCATGATCGCCAGCGGCCCGGCCGCCGCGCCCAGCCGGATGCGCGTGTGCTGCTTGGCCACCTCGTAGAGCTTGCTGTCCCAGTTGGCCGTGATGAAGCCCATGTTGGCGTCGAGCGTGCCGCGCCCCAGCGCTTCGTAGACCTCGGGCCAGGGCAGCGTGACGGGAACGGCGCCGAATTCGCTCATCAGCTTGGGCCACTCGCGTCCGATCACCCGCACCTTGAGTCCCTTGAGCGCGCCGATGCCGGTCAGCGGCCGGGTGCCGATCAGTTCCTGATCGGCCACGCCCCAGACGTACAGCGGCTCGACGCCGAGCCGGCGCAGCTCGTCGCGGAAGAACGAGAACGGCGAGTCGAACATCAGCTCGCTGGCGGCCAGCACCGCCGGCCGGAAGTTCGGGCTGATGCCGGGCAGCGTGAAGACCGCCGACAGCGGCGAGACGGCCGGGTTGTAGGCCTGCACCCAGATGCCGATGTCGACCACGCCCGAGCGCGTGGCCTCGAACACGTCGCTCGCCTTGACCAGCGAGTCGGCCGGGAAGTACTGCACCTTCACCCGACCCTGGCTGCGCTGCTCGAGCTCCCTGGCCCACCACATCGACAGCGTGGTCCGGGTCTGCGTGGCGGGGCCGAAGTCGGCCTTCCTCAGGACGATCGGACTGGCGGCCGCAGGCTGCTGGGCGAAGCCGGTGCCGGGCAGGGCGACACCCAGCTGGACCAGCAGGAACGCGAAGACGCGCAGGATCGCTTGCATGTCATCTCCTTTGCATTGGCCGGATGAAGCGCCGCAGGCCGCGCGGCAGCGAGGACCGGTCGGCACGGCCGCACGGCCGCCGCACCGGCCGCCGCAGGGCCCGGTGCGGCGCCGGCCGGGACATCGAGCCACGGTTTGCTCTAGTATCACTCGAAAATCTAGCGTAACCAATGAATTCGGGTCAAGCTCGGGATGCCGCCATCGCAGCGCCGGCGGCAGCGGCCCACGCCAGCGGCGCGCTGGCGGGCCTGCAGGTGCTCGACTTCACCATCGTGATGTCGGGTCCGATGTGCACGCGCATGCTGGCCGACGCCGGCGCCGACGTTGTCAAGATCGAGCCGCCCGAGGGCGACATGTCGCGCCAGCGCGCGCCGCTGCGCGGCGGGATCAGCACCTACTTCGGCTCGCTCAACTGCGGCAAGCGCAGCGTCGTGCTCGACCTCGGCCAGGAGGAGGGCCGGCGCATCGCACGCGCGCTGGCCCTGCAGTGCGACGTGCTCGTCGAGAACTTCCGCCCCGGCGTGATGCAGCGCCTGGGGCTGGACTACGGCACGCTGGCCGAGCTCAACCCGCGCCTCGTGTACGCGTCGATCTCGGGTTTCGGGCAGAGCGGTCCGCGCGCCGCGGCGCCGGCCTACGCCCCGGTGATCCACGCCGCCAGCGGCTACGAGCTGGCGAACGCCGGCTACCAGCGCGACGCTGAGCGGCCGCTCAACAACGGCATCTTCCTCGCCGACGTGCTGGGCGCGAGTTACGCCTTCGGCGCCATCCAGCTGGCGCTGTACGAGCGCGAACGCAGCAGCCGCGGCCAGCATGTCGACGTCGCGCTGCTCGACTCCGTGCTCGGCATGCTGGTGTACGAGATGCTGGCCGCGCAGTTCCCGCCGCACGCGCGGCGCCAGCTCTACGAGCCCGTGCGCGCCGCCGACGGCTGGGTCATGGTGGCCGCGGTGACGCCGAAGAACCAGGAGGCGCTGTTCGACGTCATCGGCCACCCCGAGGCCAAGGGCGATCCGCGCTTCGCGACGCTGGCCGCCAAGGAGTCGAACTGGGGTGAATTGCTGCAGCTCATCGAGGGCTGGACGGCGCAGCGCAGCGGCGCGGAATGCGAGCGCCTGCTGATGGCCGCCGGCGTGCCCTGCAGCCGTTACCGCAGCGTGGCCGAGGCGATGGCCGACCCGCAGCTGGCCGCGCGCGGCTTTCTCGCCGAGCTGGGTACGGGCGCGGGCCGCTTCAAGTGCGCGAACCAGCCGTTCCGTCTGAGCCGCACGCCGACGCAGGCGCGGCCGCTGCTGCCCGCGCTGGGCGAGCATGGCGCCGAGGTGCTGCAGGAAAAGCTCGCGCTCGACGCCGTGCAGATCGAGCACCTGCGCGCCGCAGGCGTGCTCGGCTGAAGCCGGCGGCACGCAGGCGGAGCCCGGCCGCGCAGCGGCCGCGTCGCATCGTCCGGCGTCAATGCCGGGGACATGCGGGCGGCGCCCTCGCTATCCTTGCGCGGCGCACCCGCACGGACCCGCACCGACCCGCACCGACCCGCATCGACCCGCATCGACCCGCGCCGAGACCCGACCATGACATCGACCGCCGACATCGCCGCCCTCTTCGCGCCCGCCGGCGCGCTGCGCGCTTCGATCAACCTGGGCAACCCGATCCTCGCCCACGCCGGCGCAGGCGGCGGCGCGCCGGGCGGCGTGTCGGTCGACATGGCGCGCGAGCTGGCGCGCCGGCTGGAGCGCGCCGTCGCGTTCGTCGTCTTCGACACGGCGGCCCAGTCGGTGCAGGCGGTGCGCGAGGAGCGCGCCGACGTCGGCTTCTTCGCCGTCGACCCGCTGCGCGGCGAGGGCATCGCGTTCAGCGCGCCCTATGTGCTGATCGAAGGCGCGTATCTCGTGCGCGCCGATTCGCCGCTGGCCGACAACGCCGAGGTCGACCGCCCCGGCCGGCGCGTCGTGGTGGGCCGGGGCAGCGCCTACGACCTCTTCCTCACGCGCACGCTGCACGCGGCCACGATCGAGCGCGCACCCAGCTCGCCGGCCGTCGTCGAGCACTTCGTCGCCGCACACGCCGACGTCGCCGCCGGCGTGCGCCAGCAGCTCGAGGCCGACGCGCGCCGGCTCGGCGGCCTGCGGCTGCTGCCCGGCCGCTTCATGCTCATCCAGCAGGCGATGGGGCTGCCGGTCAGCCGCGGCAGCGCGGCAGCGGCCTGGCTGGCCGAATTCGTGGAAGACCTCAAGGCCGGAGGCTTCGTTGCCGCGGCGCTCGCGCGGCACGGCATTCAAGGGGCTTCGGTGGCGCCGGCGGCGCGCCGGGGAGCCTGATCACACGCCGGACGCGTGCCGGGTGCGGCTGCGGCCGCCAAACCGGCAGGAAGGTCGGGGCGCGGGACGCGCGATCGATGGGCCATCGAGCCCTGCGGGGCGCGCGATTCATGTCTTCACAGGCACTCAGACAAACGCCCGCTCGCGCAGCCACTTGGTCGCCACCCACTTCTCGCCGGCGGTCACCGGCGCGCCGCCGTGCAGCGTCTTGCCGGCAGGGTGGGCACGCGCGTAGCTGAAGAACAGCGCGTTGCCGCGCACCGGCGTCACTTCGAAGCCGACCTCGGGAAAGGTGGTCGCGCCGCCGGCCGACGGCGCCTCGAGGTACATCACGACGGTGGCCACGCGCTGGCCGCCGCGCTCGACGATGCGTGCGGTGCCTGGGTGTGCCGGATCGAAGTAGTCGTGGTGCGGGCGGTACTCGGCGCCGGGGCGGTAGCGCAGCACCTGGATGCCTTCGCCGCGCTCGACCGGCCAGCGCACGAGTTCGGCGATGCGCGCTTCGATGGCGGCCAGGAGCGGCGTCTCGCCGCGCTCGAAGAACATGCCCTCGCTCGTGCGCGCCGCGTTGACCTCGTTGCCGCCGGTGGCGTTGTCGACGGTCTGCGAGCGCTCGAGCCGCGGCCGCGCGAGCGCGACGAGGGCGCGGCATTCGTCGCCGTCGAGCAACCCGCCGAACAGCACCGCGCGCGGCAGCGTCATCGCCGCCAGCACCTGAACCATGCGTCCGCCGGCCTGCAAGGCGGTGCCGCGCGCCGGCTCGGGCACCGCGGCCGAGGGCGGCGGCGCTTCGTGCTGCGGCTGCCGTTGCGCCAGCCGCGCGGTGAGCACATGCTCGAGAGCCGCCGCCGCCAGCGCCTCGTCCCAGCCGCTGCGCACCATCGCCGCGAGCAGCTCCTGCGGCCCGCTGCCGGTCTCGGCCCGGGCGACGATCCAGCGTCTGAGTTCGTCGGCTGCGGTCTGGGCGGTCATGGAGGGCTGCCGAAGCATCGCGCGGGGTCGCTGCAGGAGCCGGCGCCGGCGTCGCGCCGCGCACCCCGCAGCAGCCCCTGCCTCACCAGTTCGGCTTGCGCTTGTCGATGAAGGCCTGCACGCCCTCGAGCGCGCTCGCGTCCATCATGTTGCAGGCCATCGTGCTGCCGGCATCGGCGTAGGCCGCGGCGATGCCCTGCTCGAGCTGGCGATAGAACAGCGCCTTGCCCAGCGCGATGGCCACGCGCGGCTTGCCGACGATGCGCGCCGCGAGCGCGTCGACCTCGGCGTCGAGCTGCGCGGCGTCGACCACGTGGTTGACCAGGCCCTTGGCGCGCGCCTCCTCGGCGTCGATGAAGTCGCCCGTCACCAGCATCTCGAAGGCCGCCTTGCGCGGCAGGTTGCGCGCCAGCGCCACGCTCGGCGTCGAGCAGAACAGGCCGAGGTTGACGCCGCTCACCGCGAACTTCGCCTCGCGCGCGGCCAGCGCCAGATCGCACATCGCCACCAGCTGGCAGCCGGCGGCCGTGGCGATGCCGTGCACGCGCGCGATCACCGGCAGCGGCAGCTTCTGGATCGCCAGCATCATGCGCGCGCAATCGGCGAACAGCCGCTCGTAGTAGGCGAGCGAAGGCGCGGCGCGCATCTCCTTGAGGTCGTGGCCGGCGCAGAAGGCCTTGCCGCTGCCCCGGATGACGACCACGCGCGCCGCCTCGTCGGCCCCGGCGCGCTCGAGCGCCGCGTGCAGCGCGGCGATCATGCCCTCCGAGAGCGCGTTGAAGGCCTGCGGCCGGTTCAGGGTGAGCGTGACGACGCCGCGCGCGTCGCGCTCGTGCCGCACCAGGGGTTCGGTTTCCATCGAAGCTCCTTGTCGTTCGCTACTCGATCGCGGCGGCGCTGCGGGCGCGCTCGCGCAGCTGGAATTTCTGGATCTTGCCGGTGCTGGTCTTGGGGATGGGCTCGAAGCGGATCTCGCGCGGCAGCTTGTAGCCGGCCAGCAGCCCCCGGCAATGCGCGATCAGCTCGGCCGCCGTCACCCGGGCATCGGGCCTGGTCTCGACGTAGGCCAGGGGCGTCTCGCCCCACTTCGGGTCCGGCCGCGCCACCACCGCGCAGGCCAGCACCGCCGGGTGGCGATAGAGCGCGTCCTCGACCTCGATCGAACTGATGTTCTCGCCGCCCGAGATGATGACGTCCTTGCTGCGGTCCTTGATCTTCACGTAGCGGTCGGGCTCGAGCACCGCCAGGTCACCGGTGTGGAACCAGCCGCCGGCGAAGGCCTTGTCGGTGGCCGCGGGGTTCTTCAGGTAGCCCTTCATCACGATGTTGCCGCGGAACATGATCTCGCCCATCGTGGTGCCGTCGGCCGGCATCGGCTGCATCGTCTGCGGGTCGAGCACCGCCATGCCCTCCTGCAGCACGTAGCGCACGCCCTGGCGGCCGACGAGACGGGTCTGCTCGGCCAGCATGCGGTCTTCCCAGTCGGGTTGCTGCGCCGCCACCGCGGCCGGACCGTAGGTCTCGGTCAGCCCGTAGACATGGTTGATGCGAAAACCGATCTTCGCCATGCCCTCGATCATGGCCGCCGGCGGTGCGGCGCCCGCCACCATGCCGTGCACCGGCTGGTCGATGCCCTCGCGCCACGCCGGCGGCGCGTCGATGATCAGGTTGTGCACGATCGGCGCGGCGCAGTAATGCGTGACGCCGTGCCGGCGCATCGCCTCGAGGATGGCCTGGGCCTCGACGCGGCGCAGGCACACGTGGGTGCCGGCGACCATGGCCACCGTCCAAGGGAAGCACCAGCCGTTGCAGTGGAACATCGGCAGCGTCCACAGGTAGCGCGGGAAATGCGGCAGGTTCCAGGTCACGGCGTTGCACACCGCGTTCAGGTAGGCGCCGCGGTGGTGCGTGACCACACCCTTCGGGTCGCCGGTGGTGCCGCTGGTGTAGCTCACGGCGATGGCGTCCCATTCGTCGCGCGGCCCTTGCAGGCGCGCCAGCGGCGCGTGCGCCGCGAGCAGCGCCTCGTACTCGTGCGCGCCGAGCCGCTCGCCCGGGCCGGCGTATTCGCTGTCGCAGACGTCGACGACGATGACCTCGCGGCCGTGCTGCTCGCGCAGCAGACGCAGCGCCGCGCTCGTCGTCGGCGCGAACTCGCGGTCGGTGAGCAGCACCGCGGCCTCGCAGTGGTTCATCTGCCAGGCGATGAGCGCCGCGTCGAGCCGCGTGTTCAGCGTGTTGAGCACGGCGCCCAGCGCCGGCACCGCGTAGTGCGCTTCCACCATCTCGGGCGTGTTCGCCAGCATCGTGCTCACGCTGCTGCCGCGCCCGACGCCGAGCGCCGCCAGCGCCGCGGCCAGCCGTGCCGAGCGCTCGCGCGTGGCGCGCCAGCTGCAGCGGCGCGCGCCGTGCACCACCGCAGGCAGGTCGCCGAAGACCTCGGCGCTGCGCTCGACGAAGGCGACCGGCGTGAGCGGCGCGTAGTTGGCCGCGTTGCGGTCCAGGTGCTGCTCGTAGAGGTTCATCGGCGTCTCCGTGCGAGGCCCGCGCGCGGGCATCTTAGCGTCGCGCGCGCGCCGACGCTCGCGCGCCGACGACCGGGCGCCTGCCCTCGGCTACGCGGCGGCCGTGCGCAAGCGCCGACGCGCCGCCAGATGCCGCAGCAGGATCGGCACCGCGCAGGCCGCGCCGACGAGCGTGGGCACGAGGCCGGGGGCGATCAGCAGCAGTGCCGCGACGAGGCACAGCCCCTGCTCGGCGCGCGACATCTCGACCAGGAAGAACCGCGACAGCGCGGCAGCCAGCATCACGATGCCGAGCACGCAGCCGACGAAGGTGAGCGTGAAGTCGTAGAGCGTGAAGCCCTTGGCGACGATCAGCAGCGAAGGCGAGAACACGAATACGAAGGGCACCAGGGCCTTGGCCAGCCCGAGGCGGAACGCCATGTTGCCGGTCTTGAACGGATCCGAGCCCGCCATGCCCGCCGCCGCATAGGCCGCCAGCGCCACCGGCGGCGTGATGTCGGCCAGCACGCCGTAGTAGAAGACGAAGAAGTGCGCGACGAGCGGCTGCACGCCCAGCTGCACCAGCGTCGGCGCCGCCACCGTGACCATGATGATGTAGTTGGCCGTGGTCGGGATGCCGCAGCCGAGCAGGATGCACACCACGCCCGTCATCGCCAGTGCGACGAACAGCGTCATCGCCTGCGGGTCGGCCAGTGCCGCGGGCAGCAGCGGCGCGGCGCCGCCGGCCACGGCCTGCGCGGCGCCGGTGATGAGCATGCTCAGCTTGAACCCGACACCGGTGAGCGTGACGACGCCGATCACGATGCCCACCGTGGCCGCCGCCGCGCCGACGGCCAGCGCGTACTTGGCGCCGGTGCTGAACGACTCGACGAAGGCCGCCAGGCCGATGCGCCCCTCGAGCCGCCAGCGCTGGACGGCCAGCGCGATGCCGACCAGGCCGACGCCGAAGATCGCGAGCCGCACCGCCTGGCTCTCGATGCCGCCGAACACCAGCGCGAGCAGCAGCGCGTGGCCGAAGGCGAAAAGCGCCCAGTGGCGCGGCGTGTTGCCGCGCGCGCGCGTCGTCAGGCCGACGATCGCACACGACGAGATCCCGGCGAAGGCCGCCAGATACGGCGTGCGCCCGCTCACGAGGATGTCGATCAACAGCACGAGCGGGACGAGCGTCGGCCAGCGCTCGCGCAGGCTCGCCCGCAGACGCGGCATCTCCTCGGGCGTGAGGCCGCGCAGCCCGAAGCGCTTGGCCTCGAAGTGCACCTGCATGAACACGCCGAAGAAATGCATGAAGGCCGGCACCGCGGCGGCCACGATGATCGTCTGGTACGGCACCGCGAGGAACTCGATCATCAGGAAGGCCGCCGCGCCCAGCACCGGCGGCGTGATCTGGCCGCCGGTCGACGAGGCGGCTTCCACGGCCCCGGCAAACTCGCGCTTGTAGCCGACGCGGATCATCGCGGGGATCGTGAGCGAGCCCACCGTCACCGCGTTGGCCACCGAGCTGCCCGAGAGCATGCCGAACATCGCCGAGCCGAACACGCTCACCTTGGCCGGGCCGCCGGCGTAGCGCCCGGCGATCGCCGAGGCCACGTCGAGGAAGAGCTGGCCCAGGCCGATGCGCGTGGCCAGCACGCCGAACAGCACGAAGTGAAAGACGTAGGTCGCCACCACGCCCAGCGCGACGCCGTAGATGCCCTGGCTCGTGAGGTACTGGTGGTTGACGAGCTGGCTCCAGCTCGCGCCGGCATGCTTGAGCAGGCCCGGGAACGCCGGCCCTGCGAGCGCGTAGACGATGAAGACGATCGCGATCACCGGCAGCGGCCAGCCCATCGCGCGCCGCGTCGCCTCGAGCAGGCCGACGAGCAGGATCGAGCCCATCGCCACGTCCAGCAGGCCCGGGTTGCCGACGCGAAACGCCAGGTCGTCGAAGATCCACGGCACGTACAGCACCGAGGCGGCGAGCGCCAGCGCGAGCAGCCAGTCGAACCAGGGCACGCCGCCGGGCGTCCACCAGCGCCCCTGCGCCGGCAGCTCGAGCAGCGCCTTGCGGTGCGGGAAGACGAGGCAGACCAGGCCGAGCACGAAGGCCAGGTGCACGCCGCGGTGCGTGATCTCCTGCAGCAGCCCGAAGCCGGCGGTGTAGTAGTGAAAGCTCGACAGCACGATGAGCAGCGCACCGACCAGCGTCGCCGCCTTCGCCGTCAGCGGGCGAAAGCGCATCTCGGGGTCGTACTTGCGCTCGAGCGCCTCGAGCTCTTTGTCGTCGGGCGCGGTCGTGCTGCTCATGGGTGGATCGATCCGGGCGCGCCGGGCCTCGAATGCACCCGGGGGCGGCCGCAGGCCCTCGGCCGCGGCCGCCCCCGGTGCCTTGCGGCCTCGCGCCCTTGCGGCGCCCCTACTTCAGCACGCCCGCTTCGCGGTAGTAGCGCTCGGCGCCGGCGTGGAACGGGATGCCCGCTCCCTTGACGGCGTTTTCCTTGGTGATGAACCTGCCCTTGGCGTGGCCGGCGGCGAGCGCCTTCTGCGCGGCGTCGGCGAACAGCGCCTTGGTGATCTCGTACACCGTGCCGGCATCGGCCTTGTCGCTGGTGACCCACTGCGCACCGACGGCCAAGGTCTTCACCTGGCCCACGCCCTTGTAGGTGTCGGCGGCGATCAGGTCGTCGGCGAAGAAGCCGCTCGTCTTCTTGAGCTGCTCGGCGGCGGCGCCTTCGATCGACAGGATGTCGATGCCGCCGCCCGCGCTGGCCAGCTCGGCGATCGCGCCGGCCGGTGCGCCGCCGGTGAAGAAGAAGGCGTCGAGCGCGCCGTCCTTCATCTTGTCGCCGGCCTGGTTGGGCTTGATGTACTCGGGCTTGATGTCCGACTCCTTGATGCCGTAGGCGGCGAGGATCGCGCGCGCGTTGACGAGCGTGCCCGAGCCGGGCTCGTCGAGCGCGACGCGCTTGCCCTTGAGATCGGCCACCGACCGGATGCCGCTGCCCTTCTTGACCACCACATGCACGCTCTCGGGGTAGAGGTTGGCGATCAGGCGCAGGCCCGGGATGTTGGGCTTGCCTTCGAAGATGCCGTTGCCCTTGTAGGCCCAGGAGGCGACGTCGGCCTGCGAGAAGCCCGATTCGAGCGCGCCGCCGGCGATGGCGGTGACGTTGGCGAGCGAGCCGTTGCTGGCCTGCGCCGTGACGACGATCTTGCCCGGCTGGCTCACCGCGTTGGCGATCATCCCACCCACCGGGTAGTAGGTGCCGGCGGTGCCGCCGGTGCCGATGCGGAAGAACTGCTGGGCCTGCGCCGGCAGGGCGACGGCCGCGCCCAGGGCGAGCAAGGCAAGGATGGTATGGCGACGGGACATCGTGCGGGTCTCCTCTCGGTGGTGCCGTGCGGACGGCTGCATGGGGCGTGCGGCCCGGGGCCTGCGGCTTGCGGCCTGCGGCGCTGCCGGCATTCTGCCCGCCGCGGCGAGCCCGGCCGCCCGGGGCAACCCGCAGGACGGCCGAAGCCGCACCCGCCATGCCGGGCCTGCGCCTCGTCTGTCCCGCCTCGTCTGTCCCGCCTCGTCTGTCCGTTCTCGTCTGTCCCTTCTCGTCGATCCCTTCTCGTCGATCCCTTCTCGTCGGTCGCGTCTCGTCGGTCGCGTCTCGTCGGTCCCGTTGCGCCGGCTCACGCCGACGTTTAGCATGGCCCGCGTCCGAAGCTCGCGTGGGCGGCCCGAGCGGACCGCGATGCGGTCGGTGCACGCCGGCCATCGCCGTCGACGCCGGCGGCGGCGAAAAGACATCGAACGGGGGATCTTGCGGTGGACCACGCGTGCCCGAGTTGCGGCGCACACAACGCTGAAGCGGCGAAGTTCTGCCGCGCCTGCGGCATGACGCTGGCGCCCGCGACGGCCGCACCGGCACCGCCCGACGCCGTGGCATGCCCTGCCTGCGGCCATGGCAACCGCAGCGCAACGCGCTTTTGCGCCAAGTGCGGGGCGGATCTGGCAGCGGGTGCGCCGCCGCAGCGGAGCGGTTCGCGCGTCGTGGGGCGCGCGGCGCCGCCGCCACAGCCGGCATCGCCTCCGCCTCCGCCTCCGCCTCCGCCTCCGCCTCCGCCTCCGCCTCCGCCACCGCCACCAGCTCCACCACCGCCGGCACCATCGCGCCCGCCCGCTGCGCCGGCAGCGCAGGCAGGCGTTCGAGCCGCTTCGTCGCAGCCCGCGCCGCAGGCGCCGGCGGCCGCTCCTGCCGTCGTCGCAAAGCGGGCGGGCGGCATGCTGCCCTGGGCGGCCGCTGGCGTCGCCCTGCTCGCAATCGCAGCCGGCGCGTACTGGTGGTTGTCCAGGCCTGCCGGCGGCCCGGAAGTCGCGACGACAACGCCCGCATCGGGCGAGGCCTCGTCACCGGCCGCGGGCGCCAGCGCGGCGGTCGAGCCCACCGTCGCGCTGCCGGCGTCGCCGGCCTCCGAGCCGACCGGCCTGCCTGTGGCCCCATCTGCGCCCGCGCTGCCGGCCCCGACGGAGCCGGTGCAGGCGGCGGCGCCCGGCGCTTCCGCCGCCGCACCCGGCGGCGCACCCGCCGGCGCGCACACCCCGCCGCAGGCCGCCTTGCCCGAGCCCGCCGCCAGGCCGCCGCAGGCGTCGCCGACACCCGCACGTCCGTCGCCGGGGGCTGCGGCCGGCGAACGCGCCCGCCGCAGCAAGGAGCAGCTCGAACGGCAGGAGCGCGAAGCCAGGGCACGCCAGGCCGCCGAGGCGGCCCAGCAGGCCGAGGCCGCCGAACGCCAGCGGCGCGAGGCCGAGGCGGCACGCCAGCGCGCCGAGCAGGAGGCACGCAACAAGGCTGCCGCGCGGGCGCGCGAGGCGGCAGCGGCCGCGCCGCCGCCGCCCCCGCCCGCGCCGCCGACCGTGCGCGATGCCTGTGCCGGCCGCAACCTGATCGCCGAGCAGCTGTGCTTCGTTCGCGAGTGCGCCAAGGCCGCGTTCGCCAACGATCCGACCTGCGTGCGTCTGAGGGAGATCGAGCAGAGGAACCAGCGCCCGGATCAGCAGTGAGAGGCCGCGCCCGCGCGCTGCCCCGCCCCGGTGCAGGACCACAGCGCAACCCGAGCCGTGCACGAATGCAGGATGTGATCGGCAGCTTGGCCGGCGTGGGCACGCCGTAGGTGGAGCGCAACCCGTGCAATGCACGATCGGAGGATGTGATGGCAGCAGTCGTCGAGCAGGCAGGCAGCACGAGCGGAGGCATTTCCGCGACGGCCCTGTCGAGCATGTTCCAGGCGATCGCCGGCCTGCGCAACACGCGCGCCGCCGTCGCGATGCTGGGCTGCTTCGTCGCCGCGGTGCTCTTCGGCGGGCTGATGGCGGCCTTGTTCGGCCGCTTCAGCGCGGCGACCTATCTGCTGGGCGGCGCGGTGGCGCTGGTGCTGGCCTACACCGGACTGAACGCCGCCGGCGTGCTGCTGATGGACCAGGCGCGCGGGCAGCCGCTGCGCGCGACGCTCGACGCACTGCTCTACGGCCTGGTCTGCATCCCGAAGGTCATCGTGCTGGCCATCGGCATCGCACTGGCCACGCTCGGCCTGTACCTGGCGATCGCGCTGCTGCTGTTCCTGTGCAAGGTCCCCTGGCTCGGGCCGGTGCTGTTCACGGTGGTCTTTCCGCTGGCCGTCATCGTCGCCGGCCTCACCGCCTTCGGCCTGTTCTTCGCCTTCGCGCTCAGCATCTGCGCGGTCTGGGACGGCGCGTCGATCTCCGGCGCCATCGCCAAGGCGGCGGCGATCCTGCGCGCCCGGCTGGTCGAGACGGTGGCGCTGTCGCTGGTCGTCGGTGTGCTCGCCTCCTTCGTGGGCGCCTTCGTCAGCGGCGTGCTGCTGTTCGGCTTCTTCCCGGCCAGCGCGATGTCGGCCGCCATCCTGGGCGGCTACGACACGGGCGGCATGGGATCGATCCTTGCCGGCATGGGCTCGATGATGGGCGGCTATGCGGTCGCCGGCGCCGTCGGCGCCGGCGTGCTGTGGGCGCTGGCGGCGACGCTCGTGCTGCAAGTCGGTGTGCTGGGCATCAACCTGATCTACCTGCGCGTATCCGAAGGCCTGGACGCCACGGCCACCGAGCAGGCCATCAGGGCGCGCTTCGACGACGCCCGGCGCAAGGCCGGCGAAGTGGCGGCCAAGGCCAAGGAGGCGGCCAAGGAAGCCGGCGAGCGTGCGCGTGCGCAGGCCGAACAGGCTGCCGCGGCAGCGGCGGCCAGGCGCGCGGCGAGCGCAGCGAGCGCGGCGGAGCCGCCAGCGCCCCGGCCGGCCGCGCCGCCGCCGGCCGCGGCGGCGGCATGCCCCAAGTGCGCAGAATCGGTCGCGACCGATGACCTGTTCTGCGGCAACTGCGGGCACAAGCTGAAGTAGGCTCGCCGCGGCCAGCAGCCGCGCGCCCCGTGAAGCGACACGGCCGCGGCCGGCGGCCGCGCGCCGTGGCGCGCCGGCCGCGGCGCCTCACTTGCCGCCGGCCGCGTCTTCGGGGTGTTCTTCGCTCGTTCCGGTGGCCAGCACGCGCTGTTCGCGGTCGAAGGTGACGCCGAACACCTTCTTCTGGTTGCCGTCGATGAAGCGCCACTGCCAGACCTCCTCGTCGGGCTTCATCGCGTACCTGCGCTGGCGTGCCGGCTTGCCGAGCATGCTGCGCACCTGCGCCTGCGGCATGCCGGGCGCGACCTGCGCGAAGTTGGTCGGCGTGAGCAACTGGCGCAGCGCGCTCATCTTGCCGTCGGCGCCGATCACGATCGTGTAGTTGGTCCAGCCCTCGGGCTGGCGCGGGTACTCGAGCACTCTGGAGCCGTCGGCCTTTTCCACCACCAGCGTCGGCTCGCCGAACTGCTTGCGCACGTCGGCCTCGGTGGCGACGCCCTCCTCGAGTTTCTCGATGCGCTGGGCATCGCAGGCAGCCAGCAGCGCCGTGATCAGCCAGGCGGCGAGGATCGAACGCATCGAAGACTCCATGGTTGGACTTGCCCTGCCGAGCGCGCGCCTGCCCACGCCGCGCCGGCGACGGCAGCACGCCCGCCGGCGTGCCGGCCCGGCACGCCGCTCATGCCAGATTGCGCAGCTCGCGCATCGCCACCGACAGCATCGCCAGGTCGGCCTGCCTGGCCTCGGCCAGGTCGGCCAGCAGCCGGCGCGCGCGCTCGAGCGGCGCCGCATGCGCCGCCTCCCAGTGCGCCACCAGCTCTTCGCCGCCCTTCGCGCCGCCGGCCAGCACCTGCTCGGCCAGCGCACGATGCAACGCCGCCAGGTCGTCGCCGAGCGCGGCCTTGGCGCGGCCCTGCCAGTACGAGTCGCTCGCCAGGCCGTCGATCTGCGCACGCAACCGCGCCAGGCCCAGGCGCTCGCCCACACGCGCGTGCACGGCGCACACCTCGTCGAAGGGGCGCTGCGTCGTTTCGGCGGCCTCGGCCACATCGAGCGCGTCGAGCAGACCCTCGGCGCTGGCGATGCGCGCAGCCAGCGGTGCGGGCACGCCGGCGGCGGTCCAGCCGCCGGCCAGTGCCGAGCGCTGCGCCTGCGGCGCGAGGCGCGCGGCCAGCGCGTCGACGGCCGGGCGCAGCCGCTCGATCGTGCCGGCCATCGGCTCGGCCAGCCGGCGCGAGCGCAGGAACCAGGTCGTCGCGCGCGAGGTGAGCCAGCCCTCGTGGATCAGCATCTCGGCTTGCAGCGCGTCGGCCACCCGGTTGTCCAGCGCCTCGACCTGCTTCCACAGCTCGACCACGCCGAACACCTCGCGCGCCAGCAGATAGGCGCGCACCACCTGGGACGCGGCCGCGCCGCTCATCTCGCAGACACGGTGCACGAAGGTCGCGCCGACGCGGTTGACCATGCTGTTGAGCACATGCGTGGCGACGATCTCGCGGCGCAGCGGATGGCGCGGGATGTACGCGCCCATGCGCGCGCGCAGCGTGGCCGGGAAGTAGCGTTCGAGCGCGCTCGCGACCCAGGGATCCTCGGGCAGGTCCGAGCCGATGATCTCGTCGAACAGCCACATCTTGCTGTAGGCGAAGAGCACCGCGCGCTCGGGCGTGGTCAGCTTCGCGCCGCCGGCCTTGCGCGCGGCGATCTCGTCGTCGCCGGGCAGGAATTCGATCGCGCGGTTGAGCCGCCCCTGCTTTTCGAGGAAGCGGATGAAGCGCGCCTCCTGGTCGAGCAGGCGCGCTCCGAGCCGGTTGGTGATCGACAGGCACTGCGTCTGGAAGTAGTTGTCGCGCAGCACCAGCTCGGCCACCTCGTCGGTCATCTGCGCGAGCAGCGCGTTGCGCTGCTTGGTCGTCATCTCGCCGTCGGCGATGGCCAGGCCGAGCAGGATCTTGATGTTCACCTCGTGGTCGGAGGTGTCGACGCCGGCCGAGTTGTCGATGGCGTCGGTGTTGATGGCGACGCCCGCGCCGCCGTTGCCCTGCAGCGCCGCCTCGATGCGGCCGCGCTGCGTGAAGCCGAGGTTGCCGCCCTCGCCCACCACCTTGCAGCGCAGCGCGCGGCCGTCCACGCGCACGGCGTCGTTGGCGCGGTCGCCGACCTCGGCGTGCGTCTCGCTGCTCGCCTTGACGTAGGTGCCGATGCCGCCGTTGTAGAGCAGGTCGACCGGCGCGCGCAGGATGGCGCCGACGAGTTCGGCAGGCGTCGCCTGCTCGGCCTCGATGCCGAGCACGGCGCGCGCCTGCGGCGACAGCGGCACGCTCTTCTCGCTGCGGCTCCACACGCCCCCGCCGGCCGAGACGAGTTCGGCGCGGTAGTCGGCCCAGCTCGAGCGCGGCAGCCGGAACAGGCGCTCGCGCTCGGCGTACGAGGCCTCGCAGTCGGGGTCCGGGTCGACGAAGACATGGCGGTGGTCGAACGCGGCCACCAGCCTGATGCGGCGCGAGCGCAGCATGCCGTTGCCGAACACGTCGCCGGACATGTCGCCGATGCCGGCCACGGTGAAGTCGGTGTTCTGCACGTCGACGCCGCGCTCGCGGAACGCGCGCTTGACGCTCTCCCAGGCGCCGCGTGCGGTGATCCCCATGCCCTTGTGGTCGTAGCCGACGCTGCCGCCCGAGGCGAAGGCGTCGCCCAGCCAGTGGCCGTACTCGGCGCTCACCGCGTTGGCGTAGTCGCTGAACGAGGCCGTGCCCTTGTCGGCGGCCACCACCAGGTAGGCGTCGTCGCCGTCGTGGCGCTGCACCAGCGGCGGCGGCACCGTGCGGCCGCCGGCCAGGTTGTCGGTGAGGTCGAGCAGGCCGCGCAGATAGTCCTGGTAGCAGGCCACGCCCTCCTTCAGGAAGGCCTCGCGCTCGCTGGCCGGCGGCGCCTTCTTCAGCACGAAGCCGCCCTTGCTGCCCACCGGCACGATGACGATGTTCTTCGCCATCTGCGCCTTCATCAGGCCCAGCACCTCGGTGCGGAAATCCTCGGGCCGGTCGCTCCAGCGCAGACCGCCGCGCGCGACCATGCCGCCGCGCAGATGCACCCCCTCGAAGCGCGTTGAGTAGACCCAGATCTCGTACAGCGGCCTGGGCTCGGGCAGCCCGGGCACGCGCGCGCAATCGAACTTGAAGGCGAGGAAGCTGCGGCGCGCGCCGGCCGCGCCCGAATGGCCGACGCCGGTGCGCCAGAAGTTGCAGCGCAGCGTCGTCTGCACGAGGCCGAGCAACTGGCGCAGCACGCGGTCCTCGGACAGGTTGCCGACGCGCTCGAGTGCGGCGCCGATGGCCGACGCCTGCGCGGCCGCCGCGGCGTCGTCGCGCTCGGCGGGCGACAGGCGCAGTCGGAACAGCCGCATCAGCATGGCGGCGATGCGCGGCTGCGCCACCAGCGCACCGGCGAGCGCGCCCTGGCCGAACGGGAAGCCGATCTGCTTGCAGTAGGCCGCATAGGCACGCAGCACCACCACCTCGTCGGCAGGCAGGCCGGCACGCAGCACCAGGCGGTTGAAGTCGTCGTTGTCGACCGCGCCGACGAAGACCTTGGCGAAGGCCTCCTCGAAGCGCTGCGCCACCTCCTGCGCATCGGCGCCGGCGGCCCAGCCCTCCTGCGGCAGCCGCAGGTCGAAGTCGTGCAGCGAGATCGCCACCTCGCCGTCGGGAATGCGGTGGTTGTGCTCGCCCATCACGCGCACGCCCATGCGCTCGAGCATCGGCAGGCTGTCGGAAAGCACGACCGCGGCGCCGCGCCGGTAGACCTTCAGGCCCCAGACCTCGGGCTCGGCGCCCAGCGGCCGGTACAGCGCCAGCGCCAGCGGCTGCTCGGGCGTGAGCTGCGCCAGCTTGGCCACGTCGGCCAGCGCGGCGCGCGCGCCCACGCGCTCGCGGTAGTCGGCCGGCAGGGCGGCGGCCCAGCGCTTGAACAGCTCGAGGCCGCGCGCCTCGCCTTCGGCGTCGACGAGCGCGTCGCGCAGCTGGTCGACCCAGCGCCGCGCGGCCAGCGCCAGCCGGGCCTCGAGTTCCCTGCGCTCGATCGCGGGCGCCGCGCCGGGCGTCGTGCGGATCACGTAGTGGATGCGCGCCAGCGCCCCCTCGCCCAGCTGCACGTCGAACTCGGCCGAGGTGCCGCCCAGCGCCTCCATCAGGATGCGCTCGCAGCGCACGCGCAGCTCGGTGGCGTAACTCTCGCGCGGCACGAACAGCAGGCACGAGACGAAGCGGTCGTACGGATCGCGCCGCAGGAACAGGCGCAGCCGCTGGCGCTCGCCGAGCGCGAGGATGCCCAGCGCCGTCTCGTACAGCTCGTCGTCGGAGATCTGGAACAGGTCGTCGCGCGGGAAGGCCTCGAGGATGTGTGCCAGCGCCTTGGCGCGATGCCCGCCCACCGGCAGCCCGGCGCGCAGCGCGATCGCCTCGACCTTGCCGCGCAGCAGCGGCGTCTCGGCCACGCGCGCCGCATACGCACTCGAGGTGAACAGGCCCAGGAAGCGATGCTCGCCGCACACCGCGCCGCTCGCGTCGTAGCGCTTGACGCCGACGTAGTCGCTGTAGCCGGGGCGGTGAATCGTCGAGCGCGTGTTGGCCTTGGTCACCACCAGCAGCGGCAGCGGCGCGCGCGCCATCGCGCGCGCTGCCGCAGGCAGCACCGAATGGCAGACCTGGGCGCGCTCGGCCGCGCTCTCGCGCAGCACGCCCAGGCCGCTGCCGCCCACCAGGCGCAGCGCATCGGCGCCCTCGTGCACGACGAGATCGTGCTGGCGGTAGCCGAGCAGCACCAGGTGGTCCTGCGCCAGCCACTCGAGAAAGGCGCGGCTCTCGGCCGCCTGCGCGGCGGGCAGCGCGGCGGGCAGCGCCGCGTACTCGGCGATCGCCTCGTCGAGCCGGCGCGCCATCGCCGGCCAGTCGCCGACGGCGGCACGCACGTCGGCCAGCACCTGCTCGAGCGCGGCCGCCAGCGCCGCGCGCTGCTCGGGCTCGACCAGCCGGTCGACCTCGACGTGCATCCACGACTCGTGCGCCATGCCGTCGCCGCCGCTCGGCGCGGCCAGCTCGAGCAGCGCGCCGCCGGCATCGCGCCGCACGGCGAAGATCGGGTGCACGATGAGGTGCAGCGTCAGGCCGGCGCGGTTGATCGCGAGCGTCGTCGAGTCGACGAGGAAGGGCATGTCGTCGTTGACGAGCTCGAGCACCGTGTGGCGCGACGCCCAGCCGTCCTCGGCCAGGGTGGGCGCGAGCGCACGCAGCTTGGGCGCGCCGGCCGTGCGCTGCGCGCCGAGCTGCCACAGCGACAGCAGTGCGCCGGCCAGGTCCTCGACGCTGCGGCCGGCCAGTTCGTCCTCGTCGAGCTGCTCGAAGCAGCCGGCGCTGAAGGCCTCGAAGGCGGCGTGGCGTTCGGCCGGCAGCCGCGTGCGCGCCAGGGCGAGCAGGTCGTCGCGGCGCGCGCGGCGCAAGGTCTCGGTCGATGCGTCCATCTCTCGTTCTCCGGTCGGTGGTCGGCGGCCTCGCGTGCCGCACACCGTGGCGGCCCGGCAGCGCGTGTTCTACCTCAGAGCGCCGTGCAGCGGGCGGTCGGGCTCCGCGATCGCCGCGGCACGGCCGCCTTCGAGCGCGACCACGCGCACCGCGAACGCCGGCGCCGCGGTGTTGGACAGCCGCGCACGGACTTCGCCGATAGCCTGCAGGTCGGACCGGCTCGGGGCGTGATCGGCCGCGTCGAAGACCAAGCGCGTCGCCTGGGCAACCGGCAGCGCGCATGCGCAGCCGGCGGCATCGGCATTCGGGCTGGCGTGGAGGGCCGGGACCACGGGTCCTGAAGACAGGGCCACCGATCGCAGCGGGGCCGGGGCACCCCACCCTGCGGACACCCCTGATGCCCGCGTCGCCGAGCGCGGGGTATGGTCGGCCTTTCCGTGACCCCGCCCACCCCAGCCGGAGATCCGTCCCGATGTTGCTGCGCCTTGCTCTTGCCGCCGCCCTCGCCCTCGTCTGGCCCGCCGGGCCTGCCGCCGCCGGCACCGTGACCGTCGTGACCTCGTTCCCGAAAGACCTCACGCAGGCCTACAAGAGCGCTTTCGAGAAGGCCAACCCCGGCATCAAGGTCGAGATCCTGAACAAGAACACGATCCAGGGCATCGCCTACGTGCGCGAGCTGCCCGCGGGCCAGCGGCCCGACGTGTTCTGGGCCAGCGCGCCCGACGCCTTCGAGGTGCTGGCCGGGTTGAAGCTGCTCGACAACATCGCGGCGCTGGCCAACAAGGCGGCGCCGGCCAAGGTGGGCGCCTATCCGATCAACAACCCGCAGGGTCTGTACCTCGGCCAGGCGCTGGCCGGCTACGGCCTGATGTGGAATACGCGCTACATGGCGGCCCACAAGCTGCCGGTGCCCAGGCAATGGGCCGATCTGATGAAGCCCGTGTACTTCGGCCATGTGGCGATCAGCTCGCCCTCGCGCTCGGGCACCACGCACCTCACGGTGGAGACGCTGCTGCAGGGCGAAGGCTGGGACAAGGGCTGGTCGCAGATCCTGCAGATCGTCGGCAACTGCGCCGCCGTCACCGAGCGCAGCTTCGGCGTGCCCGACGGCGTCAACAACGGCCAGTTCGGCATCGGCCTGGTGGTCGACTTCTTCGGCCTGGCGGGCAAGTACAGCGGCTTTCCGGTCGACTTCGCCTACCCCGACGTGACCGCCGTCGTGCCGGCCAACATCGCGCTCGTGGCCGGCGGCAAGAACGCCGAGGAGGCGAGGAAGTTCATCGCCTACACCGTCTCCACCGAGGGCCAGCAGCTGCTGTTCGACCCGAAGATCTCGCGCCTGTCGATCCTGCCGCCGGATCAGCTCGAGCCGCCGCCGGGCTACCCCAACGCCTTCGAGATCGCCAAGCGCGCCAAGGTGCACTTCGATTCCGATCTCTCCGAGACGCGCTACAACGTCGTCTCGGCGATGTTCGACCAGACCATCACCTTCCGCTTCAAGGAACTGCAGGCGGCCACCAAGGCCATCCACGAGGCCGAGGCGGCATTGGCGCGCAAGCCCAACGCCAATGCCGCGGCGCTCGTCAAGCAGGCGCGCGACCTCGCGTTCCAGCCGGTGGTGGGCGCCAAGCTGGCCGGCGACAAGGAATTCCTCGCGCTCTTCGCCGCCAACAAGAAGGACGCCGCGGTGAACAAGCAGGTCACCGGCCTGGAAGACCGCTGGAACGCGCACGCGCGCGAGGCCTACCTGCGCGCCAAGGGGCTGGCCGAGCAGGCGCTGGGCCTGCTGCGCTGATGCGCCAGCGCCCGCAGCCCGCGGCGCGCGCCATGCTGCGCTGCCGCTGATGCACGCGCCCGCGCAGGCGCGAGTCCCGCTGCGCACGCCGCGCCTGGCGGCGCTCGCCGCGGTGCGCCCCGGCGTCTGGCTGGCCGGCGCGCTGGTGCTCGGCTTTCTGCTGCTGTTTCTCGTGCTGCCGCTGGCGCAGGTGTTCGTCACCGCCTTCGTCGAGGCCGACGGCAGCTTCACGTTCGGCCACTTCGGCGCCTTCTTCGGCCAGGGGCTGATGCGCGAGGCCTTCTTCAACAGCCTGTACGTGGCGCTGATGGCCACCGTCTGGGCCTCGCTGCTGGCGGTGCCGCTGGCGTACCTCACGGTGCGCTTCGAGTTCCGCGGCGCCCTCCTCATCCAGACGCTGGGCGTGCTGCCGCTGGTGATGCCGCCCTTCGTCGGCGCGGTGGCGCTGCAGCTGATCTTCGGGCGCAACGGCAGCGTCAACCTGCTGCTGGGCGAGGCCTTCGGCGCGTCGCTGCCGCTGATGGAGGGGCTCGAGGGCGTCGTCTTCGTCGAGGCGATCCACTACTTCCCCTTCATCCTGCTCAACCTGACCGCGGCGCTGCGCAACATCGACGGCGCGATGGAGGAGGCGGCGCTCAACCTCGGCTGCCGCGGCTGGCGCCTGTTCCGGCGCGTCGTCTTCCCGCTCGCGCTGCCGGGCTACGTGGCCGGCGCCTCGCTCGTCTTCGTCAAGGTGTTCGACGACCTGGGCACGCCGCTGGTGATGGGCCAGACCAACCTGCTCGCGCCGCAGGCCTATCTGCGCATCACGCAGGTCGGGCTCGAAGACCCGCTGGGCTACGTGATCAGCGTGATCATGATCGGCCTGTCGATCGCGGCGATGGCGCTGGCCGCGCGCATGCTGCGCGGGCGCGAGTTCTCGACGCTGCAAAAAGGCGGCACGGGCATCGCGCGCCGGCGTCTGGGCACGGGCGCCGCGCTCGCCGCCTACGGCTGGATCGCGTTCGTGCTCCTGCTCACGCTCAGCCCGCACCTCGGGCTGGCCCTGCTCAGCGTGGCGCGCGTGTGGAGCTTCTCGCCGCTGCCCGACGCCTACACGCTGGCGCATTACGCTACCGTGTTCGACGAGGCCGGCGGCATGATCCGCAACACGCTCGTCTACTGCAGCCTGGCGGCCGGGCTCGACGTCGTGCTGGGCGTGACGATCGCCTACCTCATCCTGCGCACGCGGCTGCCGGCGCGGCGCTGGCTCGACGGCATCGCCACGGCCTCGCTCGCGGTGCCCGGTCTGGTGCTGGCGATCGGCTACCTGCGGCTGTTCCGCGGCCTCACGCTGCCCGGCACCGACACCCTGCTCACCAGCACCTGGGGCATGATCATGCTCGCCTACGCCGTGCGCCGCCTGCCCTACGCCCTGCGCAGCTGCATGGCGGCGCTGCAGCAGCTGCACGTGTCGCTCGAGGAGGCGGCCGAAAGCCTGGGCGCGACGCCGCTGCGCACGATCCGCCGCGTCGTCGTGCCGCTGATGGCCGGCGGCATCCTCGCCGGCTTCGTCACCAGCTTCATCACTGCGGCGGTGGAGCTGTCGGCGACGATGCTGCTGGTCGCGCGCGACTCGCTCTCGCCGATGAGCTACGGCATTTATCTCTACATGCAGAGCGCGGCCGGGCGCGGCCCCGGCGCGGCGCTGGGTGTTCTCGCCGTCGTCGTCGTGGCGCTGGGCACCTGGCTGTCGCATTGGGTGGTCGAGCGCACCGGCAGCCGCAACGCCGCACGGCCGGCGGGCCACGCGGGCAAGCCATGAAGAAAGTCAGCGTCGCGTGCCGCCGCATCGGCCTGGCCTTCGGCCGCACCGAAGTGCTGCGCGACGTCAGCCTCGAGGTGGCGCCGGGCGAATTCTTCGCGCTGCTCGGGCCTTCGGGCTCGGGCAAGAGCACGCTGCTGCGGCTCGTCGCCGGCTTCGCCCGGCACCAGCGCGGCGAGCTGCTCATCGACGGGCGCGACGTGAGCGCGCTCGCACCCTGGGAACGCAACGTCGGCATGGTGTTCCAGAGCTACGCGCTGTGGCCGCACCTGACGGTGTGGGACAACGTCGCCTTCGGCCTGGTGGAGCGGCGCGTGCCGCGGGCCGAGATCAAGGCGCGCGTCGGCGCTGCGCTCGAGACGGTGGGGCTGGCCGGGCACGCCGCCCGCCGGCCCAACCAGCTCTCGGGCGGCCAGCAGCAGCGCGTGGCGCTGGCGCGCACCATCGTCATCGAGCCGCAGGTGCTGCTGCTCGACGAGCCGCTGTCCAACCTCGACCGCACGCTGCGCGTGCAGATGCGCCAGGAGCTGCTGGCGATGCAGCGGCGCCTGGGCCTGACGACGATCTTCGTCACGCACGACCAGGAAGAGGCGATGACCACCGCCGACCGCATGGCCGTGCTCGACGGCGGCGTCGTGCAGCAGGTGGGCGCGCCGGTGGCGCTGTACGACCGGCCCTGCAACCCCTTCGTCGCCGGCTTCGTCGGCACGATGAACCTACTGCCGGTGCGCGTGCACGAGCGCGGCGCCGAACTCGCGCTCGAGCTGGCCGGCGTCGGCACGCTGCGCCTGCCCGCGCCGCCTGCCGCACCGGCCGGCGAGCGCCTGACGCTGGCCTGCCGCCCGCACGCGCTGCGCCTGGCCGAGGCCGGCGCGGCGCGCGATGCAAGCCGGCAGTGGCTGCCGGCCACCGTGGAGGCGAGCGAGTTCGTCGGCGAGTTCACCCGCTACCACCTGCGCGCCGGCGAGCACCGCGTCGCCGTCGACGAGGCGCACCTGGCGGGCACGCCCGTGCGTGCGCCGGGCAGCGCCGTGCTGCTCGGGCTCGATCCGGCCCAGCTTCGGTTTTTTGCCGCCTGAGCGCCCGCCCCGCCTGCGCGCCCAGCCCGCCGGCCCAGTCCGCGCGCGCAGGATCGCGTACAGCGGCCGCGCCGCATCGGGTCGAACGGCGCGCGCACCCCGCGCGGGCGTTCAGCGCAGGAAGCCGCGCTCCTGGAGCAGCGCGCGCAGCGCCTGCGAGTCCGCGGCGAAGACATCGGGGTCGTACTTGATCTTGCTGGTGTAGAACTGCGCGAGCGACTCGATGCCGTGCTCGCGCCAGCGCTCGGCCACCTCCGGGCCGAGCGCGAGGTAGCGCTCGCGGCCGCGACGCTCGCGGTCGGCGAAGTCGCGCTCGATCGTCTGCGGCGTGGCGTCGTGGTAGCGCTCTTCGTGCAGCCAGGCGCTGGCGGGCAGGCGGTCGCGCTGCGCCGGCGCCTCGGCCGGCCAGCCCACCACCAGGCTTGTCACCGGCAGGCAGGTCTCGGGGCAGCCGAGGAACTCGGCGATCGCGTCCATCGCGTGCAGCGTGGTGCCCATGTAGCAGATGCCCAGGCCGCGGCTCTCCAGCGCCAGCGCCGCGCTCTGCGCGAGGATGACGGCGTCGAAGGCGGCCACGTGCCAGCTCACGAAGTCGGCGAAGCCCGGCCGCGCGCCGCGCAGCGCCAGCCAGCGCCGCGTGCGCAGCGTGTCGGCGCAGAAGGTCAGCACGAGCGGCGCCTCAAGCACCATCGGCTGCTCGAAATGCAGTTCGTACAGGCGGCGCCTGCGCTCGGGCTGGCGCGTGGCGATGACCGACACCATGTTGAGGTTGCCGCTCGAAGACGAGCCGCGCAGGGCATCGTCGAGCGCGGCGTCGAGCAGCGCGGGGTCGACCGCGCGCGGCTCGAAGCGGCGGATCGAACGGTGCGCGCGCAGCAGGCGCGAAACGGTCCGGGCGTCGTCGGAGCTCATGCGGTCGGGGCGGGCGAGTCGGCGGGAGCGGCATTGCACCACGGCGCACGCGCCGCGGCCGGCGCGGCCGGCGCTGCTAAACTGGCCGCGTCAGGAGAGAGCTCCGCGCGAGCGGGGCCGCCGAAGGCGCAGGGCAGGCTCCCGAACGCTCAGGCAAAGCGGACTGACTTCCTTCCTCACTGGAGAGAGGCGGCCCGGGG
Source organism: Rubrivivax sp. (assembly GCA_020852865.1). Taxonomy (GTDB): domain Bacteria; phylum Pseudomonadota; class Gammaproteobacteria; order Burkholderiales; family Burkholderiaceae_C; genus Rubrivivax. The sequence goes on along the minus strand of JADYZZ010000070.1, from coordinate 20,533 downwards.
CGACCCGAAGGCCGTCCACCGAAGGGGCAAGGCCCGACGGCCGGCACGCAGCCGGCGCGGCGGCGCCGAATCTCTCAGGTAAAGCGGACAGCGGGGGGCCCCAGGCACCAAGCCATGCGCGGCGTCGTTGGCGTGGGGCCCTGTCCAACGGGAAGGAATCGAGATGTCCGAGCTGCTCCAGACCCCCCTGCACGACCTGCACCTCGAGCTGGGCGCCAAGATGGTGCCCTTCGCCGGCTACGCGATGCCGGTGCAGTACCCGCAGGGGCTGATCGCCGAACACCGCCACTGCCGCAGCGCCGCGGCGCTGTTCGACGTGAGCCACATGGGTCAGTTGCGGCTGGTGGGCGCGGGGGCCGCGGCGGCGCTCGAGACGCTGGTGCCGGTCGATCTGCTCGAGCTGGAGGCGGGCCGCCAGCGCTACGCGGTCTTCACCAACGCGGCAGGCGGCATCCTCGACGATCTGATGGTGACGCGGCCCGCGCCGCAGGACGCGGCGCAGGGTTTCGGCGATCTCTTCCTCGTCGTCAATGCCGGCTGCAAGGACGCCGACGTCAGACACCTGAATACCCATATCGGCCACCGCTGCCACGTGCAGGCGATGCCCGAGCGCGCCCTGCTCGCCCTCCAGGGGCCGGCCGCGGCCGGCGCGCTGACCCGGCTCGCACCCGGTGTGGGCACCCTCGTGTTCATGACCGGCGGCCTGTTCGAGATCGCCGGCCTGCCCTGCTTCGTCACGCGCTCGGGCTACACCGGCGAAGACGGCTTCGAGATCTCGGTGCCGGCCGAAGGCGCGGTGGCGCTGGCCCAGGCGCTGCTCGCGCTGCCCGGCGTGGCACCGGCCGGCCTGGGCGCGCGCGACACGCTGCGCCTCGAAGCCGGGCTGTGCCTGTACGGACACGACATCGACGAGCACACCAGCCCGGTCGAAGCGGGGCTGGCCTGGGCGATCCAGAAGGCGCGCCGCCCGGGCGGCGCGCGTGCCGGCGGCTACCCCGGCGCCGCCGTCGTCGAGCGCCACCTGGCCGGCGGCGCGCCGACCAAGCGCGTCGGCCTGATCGCCCTCGAGCGCGTGCCGGTGCGCGAAGGCGCGCCGCTCGTCGACACCCGCGGCCACAAGCTCGGCCGCGTCACCAGCGGCACCATCGCGCCCACGGTCGACCGGCCGATCGCGATGGGCTACTTGCTGACCGAGCACGCGCAGCCGCAAGGCGAGGTGCTGGCCGAGGTGCGCGGCCGGCGCGTGCCGATGCGCGTGAGCCCGATGCCCTTCACGCCGCACCGTTACCACCGCGGCTGAACCCGTCAAGCCATGAACGAGCCGCGAGGAGCGCCGCCATGCCCCAGAACCCCAGTCCGCATCCGAGGAGCCAGCCGATGACGACGATGTACACGCCCGACCACGAGTGGATCAACATCGAAGACCACGAAGCCGCCGTCGTCGGCATCACGCACCACGCGCAGGACGCGCTGGGCGACGTGGTCTTCGTCGAGCTGCCCGAGGTCGGACGCACGTACAAGAAGGGCGAGGTCGCCGGCGTCGTCGAAAGCGTCAAGGCCGCGGCCGACCTGTACATGCCGGTGGAGGGCGAGGTCGTCGAGATCAACGAGCGGCTCAAGGAAGAGCCTTCGCTCGTGAACACCGATCCGCTCGGCCACGGCTGGTTCTTCAAGGTGCATGTCACGCACATGGAGCAGTTCGATGCGCTGATGGACCCGCCGGGCTACGACGCGCTGCTCAAGACGCTCTGAACGCCGCGGCCCGGGCCGCCGGCGCCGCCTTGCCCGCGCCCGTCGCATTCCATCCCATCCGCCCGCCACGCGCGCCCCGCCCGCGCGCCGGTTCGCCGCCATGCCCACGACCGCCCCCACGCCCCTGGCCGAACTCGAGAACGCCGCCGAGTTCGCCGCCCGCCACATCGGCATCGAAGCCGCCGACGAGCAGCACATGCTCGGCGTCATCGGCGCCGCATCGCGCCGCGCGCTCGTCGAGACGCTGGTGCCGCGCAGCATCGCGCGCACGCGGCCGATGGCGCTGCCGCCGCCGGCCACCGAGGCCCAGGCGCTGGCCGAGCTCGAGGCGCTGGCCGCGCGCAACCGCGTGCTCAAGAGCTTCATCGGGCAGGGCTATCACGGCACGCACACGCCGGCGGTCATCCGGCGCAACATCCTCGAGAACCCGGCCTGGTACACCGCCTACACGCCCTACCAGGCCGAGATCAGCCAGGGCCGCATGGAAGCGTTGGTGAACTTCCAGCAGATGGTGATGGACCTCACCGGCATGCCGATCGCCAACGCCAGCATGCTCGACGAGGCCACCGCCGCCGCCGAGGCCATGACGCTGGCACGGCGCAGCGTGCGCAACGCCAGCGACACGATCGTCGTCGCCGGCGACTGCCATCCGCAGACGATCGAGGTCATGCGCACGCGCGCCGCACCGCTGGGCCTGAGCGTGGCGCTGGCGGACTCGGGGTCCGAGTGGCAGCGCCTGCTCGACGCCGGCGACTACTTCGCCGTGGTGGCGGGCTACCCCGCCACGAGCGGCTCGATCCACGACCTGCGCGCCGACGTCGCCCGGGTGCACGCGCACGGCGCGGCCTTCGTCGTCTGCGCCGACATCCTCGCGCTCACACTGCTGGCGCCGCCGGGCGAATGGGGCGCCGACATCGTGGTCGGCAGCACGCAGCGCTTGGGCGTGCCGATGGCCGCCGGCGGCCCGCACGCCGCCTACATGGCCTGCCGCGACGACTGGAAGCGCAGCCTGCCCGGGCGGCTGGTGGGCGTGAGCGTCGACGCGCACGGCGCACCCGCCTACCGCCTGGCGCTGCAGACGCGCGAGCAGCATATCCGGCGCGAGAAGGCCACCTCGAACATCTGCACCGCGCAGGTGCTGCTGGCGGTGATGGCCAGCATGTACGCCGTCTACCACGGCCCGGCGGGCCTCGAGCGCATCGCCGAGCGCGTGGCGCGCTACACCGCCGTGCTGGCGCGCGGGCTGGCGGCGCTGGGCGTGAAGGTGCGCACCGAGGCCGCCTTCGACACCATCACCATCGACGCCGGTGCCGCTGCCGCGACGCTCGCCGAGCGCGCACGCGCGGCGGGCATGAACCTGCGCGAGTTCCCCGAATGGGGCGGCGAGCTGCTCGGCATCGCGCTCGACGAGACGACCACGCGCGAGGACATCCACGCGCTGTGGCGCGTCTTCGCCGCGCCGCAGCAGGCGTTGCCCGACTTCGCCGCGCTCGACGCCGGCGGCACGACGCTGATCCCGCCGGCCCTGGCGCGCACGAGCGCCTTTCTCACGCACCCGGTCTTCAATCGCCACCACAGCGAGACCGAGATGCTGCGCTACATCCGCAGCCTGGCCGACAAGGATCTTGCGCTCGACCGCTCGATGATCCCGCTCGGCTCGTGCACGATGAAGCTCAACGCGACGAGCGAGATGATCCCCGTCACCTGGCCCGAGTTCGCCGGGCTGCACCCCTTTGCCCCGCGCGAACAGCTCGCCGGCTGGTGGGCGTTGAACGACCAGCTCTGCGCCTGGCTGGCCGAAGCCACCGGCTACGCCGGCGTGAGCCTGCAGCCCAATGCCGGCAGCCAGGGCGAGTACGCCGGGCTGCTCGTCATCGAGGCCTGGCAGCGCGCGCGCGGCCAGGGGCACCGCAAGGTCTGCCTGATCCCGGAGTCGGCGCACGGCACCAACCCGGCAAGCGCGCAGATGGCGGGCATGCGGGTGGTGGTGGTGAAGTGCGACCAGCAGGGCAACGTCGACCTCGACGACCTGCGCGCCAGGTGCGAAGCGCACCGCGACGACCTGGCCGCGATCATGATCACCTACCCGAGCACGCACGGCGTGTTCGAGCCGCGCGTCAAGGAGCTGACCGAGATCGTGCACGCGCACGGCGGGCGCGTGTACGTCGACGGCGCCAACATGAACGCGCTCGTCGGCCTGGCTGCCCCGGGCGAGTTCGGCGGCGACGTGAGCCACCTCAACCTGCACAAGACCTTCTGCATCCCGCACGGCGGCGGCGGTCCGGGCGTCGGGCCGGTGGCGGTGGTGGCCGACCTCGTGCCCTTCCTGCCCGGGCACCGCACGGCCGGCGTCGGCGGCGCACACAGCGTCGGTGCGGTGAGCGCGGCGCCGCTGGGCAACGCCGGCGTGCTGCCGATCAGCTGGATGTACTGCCGCATGATGGGCGCCGAAGGGCTGCGCGCGGCCACCGAGGCGGCGATCCTGAGCGCCAACTACGTGGCCGCGCGGCTGCACCGGCATTACCCGGTGCTCTACAGCGGCGGCCACGCCGGCATCGCGGGCGGCGGCGTGGCGCACGAATGCATCCTCGATCTGCGCGCGCTGCAAAGGACCAGCGGCGTCAGCGCCGAGGACGTGGCCAAGCGCCTCGTCGACTACGGCTTCCATGCGCCGACGCTTGCCTTCCCGGTCGCCGGCACGCTGATGGTCGAGCCCACCGAGAGCGAACCGCTGGCCGAGCTCGACCGCTTCTGCGACGCGATGATCGCGATCCGAGCGGAGATCGCGCGCGTCGAGCGCGGCCCCGAGCACGGCGGCTGGCCCCGGGACGACAACCCGCTGAAGAACGCGCCGCACACCGCCGAGTCGCTGCTCGCCGCGGAGTGGCCGCACCCCTACACGCGCGAGCAGGCGGCCTATCCGGTGCCCGGCCTGCGCCGCAACAAGTACTGGGCGCCGGTGGGCCGCGTCGACAACGTCTGGGGCGACCGCAACCTCGCCTGCGGCTGCGTGCCGGTGAGTGCGTACGCCACCTGACGCGGGCACGCGCCTGCCGGGACACAAGGCGGGCGACACACTGCCCTGGCCGCACGCGCTGCTCGCGCTCGCGGTGGTGGCGGTGTGGGGCACCAACTTCGTCGTCATCCGCTGGGCGCTCGATGCGCTGCCGCCCCTGACGATGGCGGCGCTGCGCTTCGCGCTGGCCTTCGCGCCGGCGGCGCTGTGGATCCGGCGGCCGCGGGTGCCCTGGCGCCAGCTGGCCGCATACGGCCTGCTGATCGGCGTCGGCCAGTTCGCGCTGCTGTATCTGGCGCTGCGCAGCGCCATCGCCCCCGGCCTGGCTTCGCTGGTCGTGCAGACGCAGGTCTTCTTCACCATCGCGCTGGCGGTGGCCTTCGAGGGCGAGCGCGTGCAGCGCTACCAGCTCGTGGCGCTGGCGCTCGCGGCGGCCGGTCTGGTGCTGCTCGTGCTGCACAGCCAGGCCGCCGGCGGCACGCCGCTGGGCGTGGCGATGGTGCTGGGTGCTGCCCTCGCCTGGGCCGCCGGCAACCTGGTGAGCCGGCGCGCCGGGCGCGTCGACATGCTCGGCTACATGGTGTGGTCGAGCATCTTCGCGGTGCCGCCGCTGGCGCTGCTCGCGCTCGCGTTCGAAGGGCCGGCCGCGGTGTGGCAGGGCATCGGCGCCGCCGGGCCCGGCACCTGGCTCGCGGTGCTCTGGCAGGCCTTCGGCAACACGCTGTTCGGCTACGCCGCCTGGGCCTGGCTGCTGGCGCGCCACCCGGCGGCCACGATCACGCCCTGGGCGCTGGGCGTGCCGGTGTTCGGCATGGGCAGCTCGGCGCTGCTGCTGGCCGAGCCGATGCCCGCGTACAAGCTCGGCGCCTCGGCGCTGGTGATCGCCGGCCTCGCGCTCAATCTGCTGTGGCCGCGCTGGCGCGCCGCGCTGCGCGCGCGCCTCACACCATGAGCATGCCGCCGTCGAGCAGCAGCGACTGCCCGGTCATGCCGTCGGACTCGGCCGAGCCGAGGTAGACCGCGAGCGCGGCAACCTCCTCGGGCGCGAGCGCGCGGCGCAGCGGAATGCGCGCGATCGCGCCTTCGATCACCCGCTCGAACGGCACGCCGAGGATCTCGGCGTGGACGCGGAACTCGTCGAACATGTCGGTCTGCACGAAGCCCGGACAGATGGCGTTGACGTTGACGCCGTGCGCGGCCATCTCGAGCGCCGCGCAGCGCGTCAGCCCCACCAGCGCGTGCTTGCTGGCGTTGTACGCGGCCTGGTTCATCGAGCCCCACTTGCCGGCGCTCGAGGCGATGTTCACGACCTTGCCGCGGCGCTGCCGCTGCATCTGGCGGAGCACGAGCTGCAGCACGTGAAAGGCGCCGTAGACGTTGACCTGCATGACGCGGTCGAAGTCCTCGGGGCTGCAGTCGACCAGGCGCGCCGCGCGGTACACGCCGGCGTTGTTGACGAGGATGTCGATGTCGCCCAGCGCCGCCAGCGCGGCCTCGACCAGGCCCTCGACCGCCGGGCGCTGCGCCACATCGGCGCAATGCAGGGCCACGCGCGCGCCCTGCGCCGCGCATTCGTCGCGCACGGCCGCGAGCGCATCGGCGCGCGTCGCGGTGAGCAACAGATCCGCGCCCTCGCGGGCGTAGGCCAGCGCGATCGCGCGGCCGATGCCGCGGCTGGCGCCGGTGATCAGGGCCTTGCGGCCGGCCAGTCGGCCGGCGCGTGCGCCGGCCTGCGGGGTGTCGCTGTCCATCGGGTGCTTCCTTGGGCTGGTGGGCGTCGCCCCCGATGACACCACGAAAGCGCGCCCCGGCGCATCCGGGCTGCGCCCGGCGCCGCCGGGCGCGCGACGCAATGCGCGCAGCCCGGGCCCTCCTACGGCGCCGCGACGATCACCTGCGCCTCGCCCACGCGCAACTCGTGGTAGCGCGCGCCGAAGGTCTTGCGAAACAGCTCGATCATCTCGTCGCTGCTGTCGTGCGGGCTCAGCGACACCCACTGCGGCTGCCGGACGGCGAGCAGATCGATCTGGCGCTGCACGTCCTCGGAACTCGGGCCGGCCGCCGTGCCGTAGGTGGCCCAGCGCTGCACGTCGACGCCGCCGGCGAACAGGCGCCCGTGCGGTACGGGGTAGTGCAGGCCGCCGACGATGCCGTACAGCGGCTCGTCGAACAGCCGGGCCGTACGCTCGAGCAGCCGCTCCAGGCCCTGGTGACCGCAGCCGACGACGAGCACGACGCCGCGGCCCTGCACGCGCACGGCCAAGGCCTGCTCGTCCACCGGTCCGATCGGCAGCGCACCGGTGATCGTTCCGGTCGTCAGCACGCCCGGCGCCAGCCGCATGGGCGTGCGCGCGACGAGCGGTTCGACGCCGGGGTAACGCATCGCGGTAGGCACCACCACGCGCTTGCCGCCGAGGTCGACCTGCTGTCTGCCCAGCGCGAAGCTGCCCTGGCGCGCGAACGATAGACCGCCCACGTGGTCCATGTGCAGGTGCGAGATGACGATCGTGTCGATGTCGGCCAGACGCACGCCCAGCCGCTGCATGTTCGCTTCCAGCGGCGACGGATCCGTACCCTCGAGGTTGCCGCCGACGTCGAACAGGATCGTGCTGCCGTCGGTGCGCACGAGGTAGGACACGCCGGCCTCGCCGCGCAACTCGGGCGATGCCGTGGCCCAGTCGACGAGGGGCAGGATTTCGAGCCGGCGCGTGCTGCCGACGTCGGCCGGCCTGGCCACGGCTTCGGACTGCCCCCGAGCCGGCGCCGGGACGCCCAGCCAGACGAAGCCCGCGCCGGTGACGACACCAATGAACTCTCTGCGGGTGCTGCTGCGCATGTCGATCTCCTCGATGACGCCGGCGCCGAACCCGCCTGCGGGGCCGCGGCGCCCGCTGCATGCAGCTTGCACCTCGTCGGTCAGGCCGCCATGAGCATGCTCAAGGCGCGCAGCGGATGCGCCTTGCGGCGCCGCAACCGCCCGCAGCGCCGCACCCTGTCGGCGGCGCCGTTGCCGTGCGCCGCCTAACATCGCGCCGATGGCCGTCAGCGTCTTCGACCTCTTCAGCATCGGCATCGGGCCGAGCAGCAGCCACACGGTGGGCCCGATGCGCGCGGCGCGCCGGTTCGCGCTCGCGCTGGCCGACGACGGGCTGCTCGCGCGCACCGCGCGCGTCGCGGTCTCTTTGTACGGCTCGCTCGGCGCCACCGGCAAGGGCCACGGCAGCGACAAGGCGGTGCTGCTCGGTCTGGCCGGGCACGAACCCGAGCGCGTCGACATCGAGGCCGTGCCGGCGCTGCTGGCGGCGATGCGCGGCAGCGGCCGGCTCGCGCTGCTCGGGCGCCACGAGATCGCCTTCGTCGAGAAGACCGACCTGAAGTTCCTGCGCCGCGAGACCTTGCCGCTGCACGCCAACGGCATGCGCTGCGCGGCCTTCGACGCCGCCGGCGACACCCTGGCCGAGCGCCGCTACTACTCGGTGGGGGGCGGCTTCGTCGTCGGCGACGCGGCGCCGGCCGACGGCAGCCGTGCGCGCGCGCTCGTGCCCGACGCCAGGCCGCTGCCGCAGCCGTTTCGCAGCGGCGTCGAGCTGCTCGAGCGCACGCGCGCCCTCGGCGGCAGCATCGCCGACGTGATGCGCGCCAACGAGCGGGTGCTCGGCCCCGGCGGGCGCAGCGACGCCGAGATCGACGCCGGCTTGCTGCGCATCTGGCGCGTGATGCAGGACTGCGTCGAACACGGCTGCCGCACCGGCGGCACGCTGCCCGGCGGCTTCAAGGTACGCCGGCGCGCCAAGGCGCTGCGCGAGGCGCTCACCGCGCGGCCCGAGGAGGCGCTGCGCGATCCGCTGCAGGTGCTCGACTGCGTCAACCTGTACGCACTCGCGGTGAACGAGGAGAACGCCGCCGGCGGGCGCGTCGTCACTGCGCCCACCAACGGTGCGGCCGGCATCGTGCCGGCGGTGCTGCACTACTACGCGCGCTTCGTGCCGGGCGCCGGCGAGCGCGGCGTCGTCGACTTCCTGCTCACGGCCGGCGCCATCGCCTTGCTCTACAAGGAGAACGCGAGCCTGTCGGGCGCCGAGGTCGGCTGCCAGGGCGAGGTGGGCGTCGCCTGCTCGATGGCCGCCGGCGCGCTGTGCGCGGTGATGGGCGGCACGCCGGAGCAGGCCGAGAACGCCGCCGAGATCGGCATGGAGCACCACCTCGGCCTCACCTGCGACCCGGTGGGCGGCCTGGTGCAGATCCCCTGCATCGAGCGCAACGCCATCGCGGCGGTCAAGGCCATCAACGCCGCGCGCATGGCGCTGCGCGGCGACGGCACGCATTTCGTCAGCCTCGACCAGGTCATCAAGACGATGCGCGAGACCGGCGCGGACATGATGACCAAGTACAAGGAGACCGCGCGCGGCGGGCTGGCGGTCAATATCGTCGAGTGCTGAATCTTCGAAGGCATGAATCACGCCCGCGCGATGCGTGTCTTCACGGGCTCCGACTTCACCGGCTGCGAGCGCCGCCGCGGCGCAGGCAAAGGTGGCAAGATCGCGCGTCGACGCCACGCACCAGCAGGAGACCCGCGATGAGCGAACCGCATCCGCCGCTGCGGCTGCACGTGCCCGAGCCGAGCGGGCGGCCCGGCCAGGAGACCGACTTCGGCTTCCTGCGCCTGTCGCCCGCCGGTGCCGTGCGCCGTCCGCCGGTGGACGTGGCGCCCGCCGAGACCGCCGACCTGGCCGACGCGCTGGTGCGCGTGCTCGACGACGAGGGCCGCGCGGTCGGCCCCTGGGCGCCCGAGGTCGAGGTCGAGACGCTGCGCCGCGGCCTGCGCGCGATGCTGCGCGTGCGCGCCTTCGACGCGCGCATGCTGGTCGCGCAGCGCCAGCGCAAGATCAGCTTCTACATGCAGGCGCTGGGCGAGGAGGCCATCGCCACCGCGCATGCCTTCGCCATCGCGCCGGGCGACATGTGCTTTCCGACCTACCGCCAGCAGGGCCTGCTGCTGGCGCGCGACGACATCCCGCTGGTCGAGCTGATGTGCCAGCTTATGAGCAACGAGCGCGATCCGCTGCGCGGACGCCAGCTGCCGGTGATGTACTCGTACAAGCGGGCGGGGTTCTTCTCGATCAGCGGCAACCTGGCCACGCAGTTCATCCAGGCCGTGGGCTGGGCCATGGCCTCGGCGATCAAGGGCGACACGCGCATCGCCTCGGCCTGGATCGGCGACGGCGCCACCGCCGAAAGCGACTTCCACACCGCGCTCACCTTCGCCCATGTGTACCGCGCGCCGGTGATCCTCAACGTCGTCAACAACCAATGGGCGATCAGCAGCTTCCAGGCGATCGCCGGCGGCGAAGCCACCACCTTCGCCGCACGCGGCGTAGGCAGCGGCATCGCCTCGCTGCGCGTCGACGGCAACGACTGGCTGGCCGTGCTCGCCGCCTCGCGCTGGGCGGCCGAGCGCGCACGCCGCAACCTCGGGCCCACGCTCGTCGAGTGGGTCACCTACCGCGGCGGCCCGCACAGCAGCTCGGACGACCCGGCGCGCTACCGCCCGGGCGACGACTGGCAGCGCTTTCCCCTGGGCGATCCGGTGGCGCGGCTCGCGCGGCACCTCGAAGGCCTGGGCGCCTGGTCGGCCGACGAGCAGACGGCGGTGCAGCAGGCGATCGAGGCCGAGGTCGGCGCCGCGCTCAGGCAGGCCGAGTCCTACGGCGGCACGCTGATCGACAACCACGTGCCGCCGATCGAATCGCTGTTCGAGGACGTGTTCCAGGTCATGCCGGCGCACCTGCACGAGCAGCTCGCGCAGGCACGCGCCGAGTGGGCGCAAAGCAGCGCGAACCCGAAGCGGGAGGGCCAGGCATGACGCGCATGACGATGGTGCAGGCGCTGCGCTCGGCGATGGACGTGATGCTCGAGCGCGACGCCGACGTCGTCGTCTACGGCCAGGACGTGGGCTACTTCGGCGGCGTGTTCCGCTGCACCGACGGCCTGCAGGCACGCCACGGCCGCACGCGCGTATTCGACGCGCCGATCTCCGAGGGCGGCATCGTCGGCTCGGCGATCGGCATGGCCGCCTATGGCCTCAAGCCGGTGGTCGAGGTCCAGTTCGCCGACTACTTCTACCCGGCCTCGGACCAGATCGTCTCCGAGGCGGCGCGCCTGCGCTACCGCTCGGCGGGCGACTTCGCCTGCCCGATCACGATCCGCATGCCCTGCGGCGGCGGCATCTACGGCGGGCAGACGCACAGCCAAAGCCCGGAGGCGCTGTTCACGCATGTCTGCGGCTTGCGCACGGTGATGCCGTGCAACCCGTACGACGCCAAGGGCCTGCTGATCAGCGCCATCGAGTGCGAGGATCCGGTGATCTTCCTCGAGCCCAAGCGCCTGTACAACGGCCCGTTCGACGGGCACCACGACCGGCCGATCGTGCCCTGGTCGCAGCACCCGCTGGCCGAGGTGCCCGAAGGCCACTACCGCGTGCCGCTGGACAGCGCCGCGGTCCTGCGCCCCGGGCGCGAAGTCACGGTGCTCGCCTACGGCACGATGGTGTTCGTGTCGGAGGCGGCGGCGGCCGAGAGCGGCATCGACGCCGAGATCATCGACCTGCGCACGCTGTGGCCGCTGGACCTGCCCACCGTCGTGGCGTCGGTGAAGAAGACCGGACGCTGCGTCATCGTGCACGAGGCCACGCGCACCAGCGGCTTCGGCGCCGAGCTGGCGGCGCTGGTGCAGGAGCATTGCTTCTACCACCTCGAAGCGCCGATCGAGCGCGTCACCGGCTGGGACACACCGTACCCGCACGCGCTCGAATGGGCCTACTTTCCCGGCCCGGCGCGCGTGGCCGCCGCGCTGCGGCGCACGATGGAGGCCTGAGATGGGCGTGCGCATCATCAAGGTGCCCGACGTCGGCGAGGGCATCGCCGAGGTCGAGCTCGTGGCCTGGCATGTGGCGCCGGGCGACGAGGTGGCCGAGGACCAGCCGGTGGCCGACGTCATGACCGACAAGGCCAACGTCGAGATCCCGACGCCGGTGGCCGGCCGCGTGCTCGCGCTCGGCGGCGAGGTCGGGCGCACGCTGGCCGTGGGCAGCGAGCTGCTGCGCATCGAACAGGCCGAAGCCGGCGCCGCGCACGCGCCCGGCACGGCGGCCGCCGCGGCCGGCGCGGCAGCAGCCGCGGCAGCGGATGCGTCGGGGCTGGCGCCTGCCCCCGTTCTCGCTCCTGCGCCTGCGTTCGCTCCTGCGCCCGGAAGCGCGCCGGCGCCGGTGCAGACGCAGCCTGCGGCCGCCGCGCCGATCCCGGCATCGATCCCCGCACCATCCACCGTGGCGCCGGCCAGCGCCGCCGATCGCCCGATCGCCTCGCCGGCCGTGCGCCGGCGCGCCTGGGAACTCGGCATCGACCTGAGTTCGGTGCGCCCGAGCGGCACCGCAGGCCGCATCGTCCATGCCGACATCGAGGCGGCGGCGCGCGCGCGCGGCACGCTGCCGGCTGCAGCCGCCCCGCCCATCGCCCCGCCCATCGCCCCGCCCACCGCCTCGCCCATCGCGCCGGCCGCACGCGCAGCACCCGCAACGCCTGCAGCCTCCGCTGCGCCCGCGGAGGCGTCAGCGGCCGCGGCAGCCGCCTACGCCCAGCGCGACGACGAGACGCGCGTGCCGGTGATCGGCCTGCGCCGGCGCATCGCGCTGCAGATGCAGGAGGCCAAGCGCCGCATCCCGCATTTCAGCTACGTCGAGGAGCTCGACATCACCGAAGCCGAGGCGCTGCGCGCCCGGCTCAACGCGCGCTGGGCCGCCGCGCGCGGCCGCCTCACGCTGCTGCCGCTGCTGATGCGCGCCATGGTGCTCGCGCTGCGCGCGCATCCGCAGATCAACGCCCGCTTCGACGACGAGGCCGGTGTGCTCACGCAGTACGGCGCGGTGCACCTGGGCGTGGCCACGCAGACGCCGCACGGCCTGCTGGTGCCGGTGCTGCGCCACGCCGAGGCGCTCGATCCCTGGGCGATGGCGGCCGAGGTCGCGCGCCTGGCCGAGGCCGCGCGCGCCGGGCGCGCCACGCGCGCCGAGCTGAGCGGCTCGACGATCACGATCAGCAGCCTGGGCGCGCTCGGCGGCATCGCGTCGACGCCGGTGATCAACCGCCCCGAGGTCGCGATCGTCGGCGTCAACCGCATCGTCGAGAAACCCGTCGTCCGCGCCGGCGCCGTGGTGGTGCGGCAGACGATGAACCTGTCCTCGTCGTTCGACCACCGCATCGTCGACGGCGCCGACGCCGCGCAGTTCGTCCAGGAGCTGCGCATGCGGCTCGAGACGCCGGCGCTGCTGTTCGTGGCGTGAAGGCGCGGCGCGCGTGAGCACCGGCGCGGACGCGGGCGCCGGAGGCGCTGCACGCTGGGCCACCAGCGTGCGGCGGATCACGCCGCTCGCCTGGCCGGTGTTCGTCGGCCAGGCCTCGGTGCTGGCGTTCACCACGGTCGACACGGTGCTGCTCGGGCGCTACGCGGCACTCGACCTGGCCGCACTGGCGATCGGCGCAGCCGCCTACATGACGGTGTTCATCGGCTTCATGGGCGTGGTGCTGGCGCTGTCGCCCATCGTCGGCCAGCTCTACGGCGCGCGCCAGCACGAAGCGGCGGGCCGCCAGGCGCATCAGGCGATCTGGATCGCGCTCGGCCTGTCCGTCGTGGGCAGCCTGCTGCTCGCGTTTCCCCAACCCTTCCTCGCGCTGGCGCGCAGTTCGCCCGAGGTCGAGGCCAAGGCGCGCGGCTATCTGCTGGCGCTGGCGCTGTCGCTGCCCGCCTCGCTGCTGTTCACCGTATACCGCGCATTCAACATCGCCGTCTCGCGGCCCAAGGCCGTGATGGTGCTGCAGCTCGGAGGCCTGGCCTTCAAGCTGCCCCTGTCGGCCTTCTTCGTCTTCGGGCTGCCGGCGCTGGGCGGGCCGGCAACGGGTGTGGTCGGCTGCGGCATCGCGACCGGCATCGCGATGTGGGCGCAGTGCCTGCTCGCGTGGCGGCTCGTGCGGCGCGACGCGTTCTATGCGCCCTTCGTGCTGGCCGGCCGCGGCCTGCACGCGCCCGACGCGCGTGCGCTGGGCACGCAGCTGCGCCTGGGCATTCCGATGGGCGCGACGATCGTCGTCGAGATCACCGGCATGACCTTCATGGCGCTGTTCATCGCGCGCCTGGGCGCCACGGCGGTAGCCGGACACCAGATCGCCTTCAACCTCGCGGCACTGCTGTTCATGGTGCCCCTGGCCATCGGCAACGCCACGATGACGCTGGTGGCGCAGGCGATCGGCGCGCGCGCCGCCGTCGAGGCGCGGCGCCTGGGCTGGCACGGTCTGGCGCTGGCGCTGGCGTGCGCGGCGGCGCTGGCCGCGCTCGTCTACTGCGGCAGCGAGTCCATCATCGGCCTGTACACGGCCGACGCGGCCGTTGCCGCGGCCGCGCTGTCCTTCGTCGCCTGGCTCGCCCTGTTCCACCTCGCCGACGCGGTGCAGACGGTGGCCGCCTTCGTGCTGCGCGCCTGGCGCATCGCGACCGTGCCGCTCGTCGTCTACGCCGTCGCCATCTGGGGCGTGGGCCTGGGCGGCGGCTGGTGGCTGGCCTTCGCCGCCGGGCCCGAGTGGCCGTCCTGGATGCGCGGAGCGCCCGGTTTCTGGATCGCATCGGCCGGCTCGCTCGTGCTCACCGCGCTCGCGCTCACCGGCTTCATGGCCTGGGTGCTGCAGCCGACGTCGCGGGCGCGGCCGGCGCCGGCCTGACCTGGGAGCCCGGCTACGCCGGCGCCAGCGGCAGCGCCAGCACGAAGCGGCTGCCGCCGCCGGCGCGCGGCTCGCAGCGCACGCTGCCGCCGTGGCGCTGCGCGATCTGGCGTACCAGCGCCAGGCCCAGGCCGACGCCGCCGGCGCGCTCGGCATGGCCGGGCAGGCGGAAGAAGGCCTCGAAGATGCGCTCGCGGTGGGCCTCGGGCACGCCGGGGCCGCGGTCGCTCACCGCAAGCTCGGCCAGGGCGCCCCGGCGTGCCAGCTCCACCGTGATCTCGCCGCCGCCGTAGCGACGCGCGTTGTCGAGCAGGTTGCGCAGCGCGCGGCGCAGCAGCCGCTCGTCGCCCAGCACGCGCAGCGGCTCGCCGCCGGCCGCCGCGTCGACCCGCGCGGCCTCCTCGGCGGCCAGCGCGAGCAGCTCGACCGGCTCGCGCTGGTCGAGTTGCTCGCGCGCGTCCAGCCGGCTCGACAGCAGCACCTCCTCGACCAGCGCGTCGAGCTCGGCGATGTCGGCGGCGATCTCGTGCTTCAGGCGCGGGCGTTCGTCGGGCGCCGAACCGTCGAGCATCTCGAGCGCCATCTTCAGCCTTGCCAGCGGCGAGCGCAGTTCGTGGCTGGCATTGGCGAGCAGGCTCTGGTGCGAACGCACGAGCGACTCGATGCGCGCGGCGGCACGGTTGAAGCTCGCGGCCACCGCTGCCACCTCGTCGCGGCCGCCCTCGTCGACGCGCCGCCCGAGCGCGCCGGCGCCGAAGTCCTCGACGCCGGTCTGCAGCGCCTCGAGCCGGCGCGTGAGCCGGCGCACCACCGGATAGGCGCCGGCGGCGACCGCGAGGAACAGCACGCCGAGCAGCAGCGCCAGGGCCACACCCTCGGGCAGCTGGCGCGGCAGCAGCCAGGGCGGCAGCAGGCCCGGCGCCGCGGGCTCGTGCACGCCGCGCCGCGCCATCATGCCGGGGCCCGGGCGCAGCATCGGCCGCGGCACGCGCAGCGTGCGGCCGTCGTCGAGCCGGATGCTCTGCAGCCGCTCGGTGAAGCCGGGATGATCGGCCTCGCGCCGTACGAAGGCGTCGCTGGCGCCGATGCGCACACCCGCGGCGTCGTCGAGTGCGACCGGCAGGCGCAGGCGCTGCGCCCATTCGCGCAGCGCCTGCGCCTGCACCGCGCGCGGCGCATCGGCCGGCGGCAGCGCGCGCTGCAGCAGCTCGGCCCAGGCGTCCAGGCGCTCGCGCGTGGCGGCCTCGAGCACGACGCGATGCTGCTCGAGCTGGCGCTGCATCAGCCAGCCCGACAGCGCGCCGAACAGCGCGAGCGCCAGCACCACCGTGAGCCAGATGCGCAGGTACAGCGAACGCATGCGCGCTAGGGCTCGGCGTCTTGCTTGCGGGCGAACACGTAGCCGGCGCCGCGCACGGTGAGCACGCGCCGCGGCACCTTCGGGTCGTCCTCGATGACGGCGCGGATGCGCGAGATGTGCACGTCGATGCTGCGGTCGAAGGCCTCGAGCGGATGGCCCTTGAGCGCGTCCATGATCTGATCGCGCGAGAGCACGCGCCCGGGGCTTTGCGCGAGCACGACCAGCAGCTCGAACTGGTGGCTGGTGAGGTCGCAGGGCCGGCCGTCCAGGCGCGCCTGGCGCGCGCCCAGGTCGATCTCGAGGCGGCCGAAGACGAGTACGTCGTCGGCCTGCGACTCGGGCGCGGCGCGGCGCAGCAGCGCCTTGACGCGCGCCAGCAGCTCGCGCGGCTCGAAGGGCTTGCCGAGGTAGTCGTCGGCGCCGATCTCGAGGCCGACGATGCGGTCCATCGGCTCGCCGCGCGCCGTGAGCATCAGCAGCGGCAAGCGGCGCGTGCGCGGCGCGGCGCGCAGCTCGCGCGTGAAGTCCAGCCCGTCGCCGTCGGGCAGCATGAGGTCGAGGACGAGCGCGTCGGGGTGCGCGCGCTCGAGCAGCTCGCGGCCCTGACCGAGCGAGCCGGCGGTCGTCACCTCGTAGCCCTGGCGGCGCAGATACTCGCCCACCATATCGGTCAGGCGGCGGTCGTCGTCGATCAGCAGCAGGTGTTGGCTCATCGGGATCTCAGGCGCGTCTCACCGGCATGGCACGGGGTCCAGGGCGCGCGGCGCAGCGCCCCAGGCGCGCGGCGAGGGCCCCCGCAGCGCAGGCCGCCGGGCCTGCGCCGCCCCGGTCATGGGCCGCCGCGAAACCGGGCGCCCGCGCGCGGCCGATCCTTGCGCAGGATAGCGCCTCAGGGCTTGCGCGGCGCGCCGTCGAGCGTGGCGCGCTCGGCACGGTGCCGCTGCATCATCGCGCCGCGCGTCGCCATGCGCTCGGCCAGCGCCTTGCGCTGATCGGGCGTGAGCACCGCGCTCGCGTCGAGCATCGCCTGCAGCATGCGCTTGCTCGCCGCGTCGTGCTGCGCGAGCATCTGCTGGCGCAGTGCCTCGGCCGCCCTGGCGTCGACGGTCGGTGCGGCGAAGATCGAGCGCGCCTGGTCGCGCAGCTTGATGCGGGCGTCGCGCTGGGCCTGCAAGTCGGGGTGCGCAGCCTGCATGATCTGGCGGATCTGCGCCTTCTGATCGGCGCTGGCGCCGATGGCGTCGAGCGCGCGCTCCATGCCGTAGCCCGGCATCATGCCCAAGCCCGCGCCCATGCCGTCGCCCATGCGCTGACCCCAGCCATGGCCCATGCCCGGCCCCCAGCCCGGAGCCATGCGCTGGGCGGCGCCCGGCCCTGGGCCGCCGCCGGGGCCGAAGCCGCCGGCCGGCTGCGCCAGCGCGGGAAGCGCGACGCCGCAGGCGATGGCGACGAGGGCGGTGGCAAGGGTGTGTCGCAGCGGATGCTGGGTGGAACGCTCGAGGGTGCTCATGGAACCTCCTGTGGTGGACGCTTCGATGGAGGTCATCTTGCTGCGCTGCGGTAACGCAGCGATGCGGACGCGGTAAAGAAACGTAAGGCGGCTGCGCCTGCGCTGCGAACGAGCCCGCGCAGGCGTGAATCGCACGCGCTCCTCAGGGCGCAGCGGCCTCGATCCGCGTCAGCCGGCGCTGCAGCGAGAACGCCGGCTGTGCGCTGCGCAGGTCCAGGCGCAGCAGCAGGCCGCTCGCACGGTCGACCACCATCGCGCCGTCGAGCCGCGTGAAGCGCTCGCCGCGCTGCGCGTCGCCGAACAGCTCGACGATGGCGACGTCGAAGCGTCGGCCGGCGGCGACTTGCGGGCCGACGGCCACCACCTGTCCGCGCAGGCGCGCGCGGTCGAGCGGATCACCGCTCACCTGCATCTCGCCGGCAACGACCTGACCGAGCGTGAGATCGCTGCGCAGCAGGTGCGGCCAGGTCAGAGCACCCGGCGGCGCCTCGACGACATTGCCTGCGCTGTCGTGGCGCAGCACGCCGCCTGCCGCGCCTTCGACCTGGTAGTCGACTTCGCCGCGGCGCAGTGCGCGCACGCGCAGAGTCCACTCGGTCGACGCCGAGCGCGGCCGGCCCTCGCGCCGGTCCTCGTAGACGAGGCGCTCGCCGACGGCCACCGGCAGCGCCGCCAGCCGGGCCGGCGGCAGGGCGAGCGAGTCGGGCGGGCAGTGCCTGGCACGCGCAGCCTGCTGCAGCGCCTCGTAGCGGCCCTTCAGACGCGCCAGATCCTGCGCCTCGAGCCCCTGCGGGCGCATCGCGAGCAGGGCGGGCCAGAACACCGCCAGGCCGAAGCCCAGAGCGACGATGTTGTTGCCGCCGCGCTCGTCGACGGCGTAGGCGAGGTCGGCGGCGCGCTTCTGCACGTCTTCGAGCTCGTCGCCGATGCGCTCGCAGCTCCAGATCGCGAACTCGGCCGGATTGGCCGGCGCCGGCTTGACGTCGACGGCCCGCGTGGCGCAGCCGGCGAGGCACAGCAGCGCCGCAGCGCTGCCGAAAAGGCCGAGGGAACGGAAACGGACGGACATCGTTGCGGACATGCCCCCCCGCGGCCGCGCCGCACGCGGCAACGGCCACCGTGGGCACCGCAGGAGCGGGCCGTGCATCATACTTCGCGGCATTCGCAGCACGACGCCGCGGCGGCCGCTGGCGCGCGGGCGCGCGGCCGCAGGATGCGGCATCGCCGGAGCGCCGCCGTCTGCCGATCCCGCACCGGCCCGAACCTACCGACCCACCGACCGAACGAACGGACCCCCTCCATGCACCGACGCACCTTCACCTTCGGCCTGGCCGCGAGCCCGCTCTTCGGCCGCACCGCGGCGGCTGCCGGCGAGCCGGCGGAAGGCAAGGACTACCGCACGCTCGCCACACCGGTGCCGGTGGCGGTGCCGGGCAAGATCGAGGTCATCGAGTTCTTCGGCTACTGGTGTCCGCATTGCCGTGCGCTCGAGCCCTGGCTCGAGGCCTGGGCCAAGAAGCTGCCCAGCGATGTCGTGCTGCGCCGCGTGCCGGTGGCCTGGCAGCCCCTGCACCAGCCCTACCAGCGGCTGTACTTCGCGCTCGAATCGCTCGGCGTGCCGCCGGCTATCCACGGCAAGGTGTTCGAGGCCGTGCACGCGCAGGGCCAGCACCTCGAGGTGGAGTCGGGCGTGGCCACGTTCGCCGCCGCCAACGGCCTGGACAAGTCCAAGCTGCTCGAGGCGACGAAGAGCTTCACCGTGGCGTCCAAGGTGCGCGCTGCCGACCAGCTGTGGAAGGCCTACGGGCTCGACGGCGTGCCGGTCCTGGTGGTGAACGGCCGCTACATCACCTCGCCGGCGCAGGCGGGCAGCGACGAGCGCACGCTCGCCGTGCTCGACGCGCTGATCCGCAAGGCGCGCACGACGCGCTGAGCCCGCCGCCGGAGTCCCGCCTCATGCATGCCTGGCTCTGCGAGACGCTCGAAGGCGTCGACGCGCTCACCTGGAAGGAACTGCCCACGCCCGTACCCGCAGCGGGCGAGGTGCGCATCGCGATCAAGGCGGCCAGCCTGAACTTCCCCGACCTGCTCACGGTGCGCGGGCAGTACCAGATCAGGCCGCCGCTGCCCTTCGTTCCCGGCTCGGAGTTCTCGGGCGTGGTCGAAGCGCTCGGCGCCGGCGTCGCGGGGCTCGCACCCGGCCAGCCGGTGGCCGCGATCGGCGCGAGCGGCGGCTTCGGCACGCACGCCTGCGTCAGCGCGGCGCACACGCTGGCGCTGCCGGACGGCTTCGACATCGTCGACGGCGCGGCCTTCGCCTTCACCTACGGCACCTCGTACCACGCGCTGCTCGACCGCGCACAGTTGCAACCGGGCGAAACAGTGCTCGTGCTCGGCGCCGCCGGCGGCGTGGGCTCGGCGGCGGTCCAGATCGCCAAGGCCGCCGGCGCGCGCGTCGTCGCCGCCGCCTCCAGCGACGCCAAGTGCGCATTCTGCAAGGCGCTGGGCGCCGACGCGACCATCAACTACACCGACACGCCGCTGCGCGACGCGCTCAAGACGCTCACCGACGGCAAGGGCCCCGACGTCGTGTACGACCCCGTAGGCGGCGAGTTCGCCGAGCCGGCGCTGCGCTCGATCGCCTGGCGCGGACGCTATCTCGTGATCGGCTTCGCCCAGGGCGCGATCCCCACGCTGCCGCTGAACCTGCCTCTGCTCAAGGGCGCATCGCTGGTCGGTGTGTTCTGGGGCGAGTTCGTGCGCCGCGAGCCGCGCGCCCATGCGACGGCGATGAAGCAACTGCTGCAGTGGTATGAGCAGGGGCGGGTGAAGCCGGCCATCGATCGCCCGCTGCCGATGAGCGAGATCCGCGCCGCGTACGCGCGCATGGCCTCGCGTCAGGTGCAGGGCAAGGTCGTGCTGGTCAACCCGTAGCGGCGCGGCTGTCGGTGGCGTGCTGTTACAGGCCCGGGAAACACCGCCCCGGCGCGCCGCGGCGGCACGCTAGTACAACATCCCTGAAATTGCTTTACATGGCGGAGGGCTGCAGATAAGCTTGTCACTCGTGAGTCGAGGCCGGCAAGCGCCCACCGTCAAGTTGTCGAAGCAGGAGCGAGAGTCGCTCCAGG
>JADYZZ010000069.1 GCA_020852865.1 Rubrivivax sp. | reverse complement strand
GGGGCATCCACTCGACCTACACCGACACCCTGATGATGCTGACGCTGTCGCGCGGCGGTCCGATCATCTGGCTGTCCGAGGTCGACGCGATGCGCATCGGCGTCGTCGACAACGACTGGGTCGAGCTCTTCAACGTCAACGGCGCCATCGCCGCGCGCGCCGTCGTCAGCCAGCGGGTCAACGAGGGCATGACCTTGATGTACCACGCGCAGGAAAAGAGCGTCAACACGCCCGGCAGCGAGATCACCCACGTGCGCGGCGGCATCCACAACTCGGTGACGCGGGTGGTGGTCAAGCCCACCCACATGATCGGCGGCTACGCGCAGCAGGCCTACGGCTTCAACTACTACGGGACCATCGGCACCAACCGCGACGAGTTCGTGATCGTGCGCAGGATGAACAAGGTCGACTGGCTCGACACGCCGGTCGGCCAGGAACGCATCGTGGCCGTGCAGGCCCATGGAGAGAACGCATGAAAGTCCGAGCCCAGATCGGCATGGTGCTGAACCTCGACAAGTGCATCGGCTGCCACACCTGTTCGGTCACCTGCAAGAACGTGTGGACCAGCCGACCCGGCGTCGAGTACGCCTGGTTCAACAACGTCGAGACCAAGCCCGGCATCGGCTACCCCAAGGAGTGGGAGAACCAGGACAAGTGGAACGGCGGTTGGGTCCGCAAGGCCGACGGCAGCATCGTGCCGCGCCAGGGCGGCAAGTGGCAGCTGCTGATGAAGATCTTCGCCAACCCCAAGCTGCCGGAGATCGACGACTACTACGAGCCCTTCACCTTCGACTACGACCACCTGCAAAGTGCGCCCGAGATGAAGGCCGCACCGACCGCGCGGCCGCGCAGCCTGATCACCGGGGCTCAGATGGACAAGATCGTCTGGGGTCCCAACTGGGAGGAGATCCTTGGTGGCGAGTTCGCCAAGCGCAGCGCCGACAAGAACTTCGACGACATCCAAAAGGCGATGTACGGCGAGTTCGAGAACACTTTCATGATGTACCTGCCGCGCCTGTGCGAGCACTGCCTGAACCCGGCGTGCGTGGCCTCGTGCCCCAGCGGCAGCATCTACAAGCGCGAGGAGGACGGCATCGTCCTGATCGACCAGGACAAGTGCCGCGGCTGGCGCATGTGCGTCTCGGGCTGCCCGTACAAGAAGATCTACTACAACTGGAAGAGCGGCAAGGCCGAGAAGTGCATCTTCTGCTACCCGCGCATCGAGGACGGCCAGCCGACGGTGTGCAGCGAGACCTGCGTCGGCCGCATCCGCTACCTGGGCGTGCTGCTGTACGACGCCGACCGCATCGCCGAGGCCGCCGGTGTCGAGCGCGACCGCGACCTGTACCAGGCGCAGCTCGACTGTTTCCTCGACCCGTCCGACCCGCAGGTCGTCGCCCAGGCGCGGCAAGACGGCATTCCCGACAACTGGCTCGAGGCCGCGCGCCGCTCGCCCGTGTACAAGATGGCGATGCAGTGGAAGGTGGCACTGCCGCTGCACCCCGAGTACCGCACGCTGCCGATGGTGTGGTACGTGCCGCCGCTTTCGCCCATCAGCGCCGCGGCGCACGCCGGCCAGGTGGCCAGCCGCGGCGAGCTGCCCGACGTGCAGCAGCTGCGCATCCCGGTGCAGTACCTGGCCAACCTGCTCACCGCCGGCGACACGCAGCCGGTGGTGCGCGCTCTCGAGCGCATGCTGGCGATGCGCGCCTACATGCGCGGCAAGCATGTCGAGGGCCAGGCCAACCGCGCCGCCATCGAGCAGGTGCGCCTGACCGAGGCCGAGGTCGAGGACATGTACCGGGTGATGGCGATCGCCAACTACGAGGACCGCTTCGTCATCCCGACCACGCACCGCGAGTACGCCGAGAACGCGTTCAACGTGCGCGGCGGCTGCGGCTTCAGCTTCGGCAACGGCTGCAGCGAAGGCGTCACCGAGACGAGCCTGTTCGGCAGCGAGAAGAAGCGCACCATCCCGATCAAGGCCGAGGTGTGACGATGACGCCCCTGGCCCCCCCATCGACGCTGGCGCGCACGCTGCGCGCGCTGGCGCATCTGCTGCGCTACCCCGATGCCGAACTGCGCGCCCATCTGGACGAGCTGGCCGCGGCGCTGCACGCCGAGCGCGCGCTCGACGCGGCGCAGCGCGCCGCGCTCGATGCGCTCGTCGCCGAACTGGCCGGCGCGCGCGGGCTCGCCGCCGAGGCCGTCTACGTCGAGCTCTTCGACCGCGGCCGCGGCACCTCGCTCAACCTGTTCGAGCAGGTGCACGGCGAGTCGCGCGAGCGCGGCCCGGCGATGATCTCGCTCATCCGGACCTACGAGCAGGCGGGGCTCGAGCTGCAGCCGGGCGAATTGCCCGATCACCTGCCGGTGCTGCTCGAGTACGCGAGCACGCAGCCGGCGCGGCAGGCGCGCGCCTTCCTCGGCGAGTTCGCGCATCTGCTGCGCGCGCTGCACACCGCGCTGGCGCGCCGCGCCAGCGCCTATGCCGCCGTGCCGGCCGCGCTGCTCGCCCTGGCCGGCGAGGCTGCCGGCGAGGTGGCCCTGCCCGAGGAGCCGCCGCTCGACGAGGCCTGGGCCGAGCCGGCCGCCTTCGACGGCTGCGCGTCCGCCGGCCAGGGCGCTGCGCGTCCGATCCACATCGTCAAGCCCCGGCGCCCGCAGGCGACGCAAGGAGCCCGTCCATGAAGCTGCACAACTTCTTCTTCGTCGTCTACCCCTATGTCTGCCTGACGGTGTTCCTGATGGGCAGCCTGGCGCGCTTCGACCGCGACCAGTACACGTGGAAGAGCGACTCGTCGATCCTGCTGCGGCGCGGCGCGATGAACTGGGCCAGCAACCTGTTCCACGTCGGCATCCTGTTCCTGCTGTTCGGGCACACCGTCGGCCTGCTCACGCCGCACTGGCTGTACGAGCCGATCATCAGCGCCGAACACAAGCAGTTGCTGGCGATCGTGAGCGGCGGCATCGCCGGCTTCGCATGCTTCATCGGCCTGACGATGCTGCTGTACCGCCGCATCACCGATCCGCGCATCCGCCTCACCAGCCACCGCACCGACCTGGCCATCCTCGTCATCCTTTGGCTGCAGCTGAGCCTGGGCCTGATCACGCTGCCGTTTTCCTGGGCGCACCGCGCGGACGCGGGCGCGATGCTGGTGCTCGCCGGCTACCTGCAGGGCATCGCCACCTTCCGGCCCGACGCGGCCCCGCTGGTGGCGATGGCCTGGCCGTTCAAGGTGCACATGGTGCTGGGCATGACGATCTTCCTGCTGCTGCCCTTCAGCCGGCTCGTGCACGTGTGGAGCGGCCTCGCCTCGGTGGCCTATGCGCTGCGGCCGTACCAGCTCGTGCGCTCGCGCCGGCTCAACGTGCCGCCGGGACAGAACCTGCCGGGGCGCACCGGATGAGCGCGCCGCAAGCCGAAGCGGCCAGCGTCGGCGGCGTAGCGCTGCACGCGCCGGGCGAAGCGCCCGACGAAGCGACGCTGCGCCAGCGCGCCTGCACCGAGCTGCTGCGGCAGGCGGCGCAGCGCGCCGGACTGCTCGACGCGTCGGACCGAGCGGCGGACGACGGCATCGCGAGCGAGGCCGCCAGCGCCGCCATCGAGGCGCTGCTCGAGCGCGAGCTCGTGCTGCCCGAGCCCGACGAAGCGGCCTGCCGCCGCCACCATGCCGCGCACGCGGCACGCTACGTGCGCGGCGAGCGCGTGCAGGCGCGCCACCTGCTGTTTGCGGTCACGCCCGGCGTCGACGTGGCCGCGCTGCGTCGGCGCGCCGAGGCCTGCCTGCTCGACCTGCGTTGCCGTCCCGAGGCGTTTGCCGAGGTCGCGCGCGAGTGGTCCAACTGCCCGAGCGGCCAAGCGGGCGGCGCGCTCGGCTGGCTCGAGGCGCAGGACTGCGCCCCCGAGTTCGCGCGCGAGCTCTTCGGCCGCGCCGAGGTGGGCGTGCTGCCGCGCCTGGTGTCCACGCGCTTCGGCTGGCACGTGGTCGAGGTGCTGGCGCGTGCGCCGGGCGAGGCGCTGCCGTTCGAGGCCGTGCGGTCCGCGGTGGCGCAGGCGCTGCGCCAGCAGGCCTGGGCGACGGCGCTGCACCAGTACCTGCAGTTGCTGGCCTCGGGCGCGACGATCCGCGGTGTGACGCTCGACGCGGCCGCGACGCCGCTCGTGCAGTAGCGCGGCAGCGCGCCGGCGCGCCGACGCCATGCCCGACGACCTGCTCGAGCGGCTGCGACGCTTCAAGAGCGACGCCTTTGCGGCGCAGCGCTCGCTGTTCAGGCACCTCGTCGACGAGGGCCAGCGCCCGCTCACGCTGTTCATCGGCTGCAGCGACTCGCGCCTCGTGCCCTACCTGCTCACCGGCGCCGGGCCGGGCGAGCTGTTCCTGGTGCGCAACGTGGGTGCCTTCGTGCCGCCGCACGACCAGTCGCAGGGCTTCCACGGCACGGCGGCGGCGATCGAGTTCGCGGTGCTCAACCTGCAGGTCCGGCGCATCATCGTCTGCGGCCACAGCCACTGCGGCGGCATCCGGGCGCTGTACGGCGACGTGTCGCCCGAGGCGCCGCACCTCGCCTGCTGGCTCGAACTCGGCCGCGAGGCGGCACTGCCGGTGGCCGAACCCGGCCCCGAGGTGCTGCGCCGCACGGAGCAGCGCGCGATCGTGCTGCAGCTCGAGCGGCTGATGGGCTACCCGATGGTGCGCGCGCGCGTCGCCGCCCGGGAGCTCACGCTGCATGGCTGGCATTACGTGATCGAGGACGGCGAAGTGCATGTCTTCGACGTGCAGCGCGGCGCCTTCGTGCCCGCCTCGCAGTCCGAGCACGCCGGCACCGGGCCCTATCTGCCCGACCCCGACGACGCGCTCGACGCTAGCGGCGTACCGGCTGCCTGAGCCCGCGGCCTGTGCCGACACTGCCTCGAGACTGTCGAAGGCGGCTCGGAGCCGTGCGCGCCCGCCGAGCGCGCAGCGCGCACGCAGCCGGCGCTGGCCGAACACGAACGAGGCCGCGGCGGTGACGGGCGCCACCGCACCCAGTACGAGACCCGGGCGCAGCCAGGGCAGGCCGAGGGCAGGCCGCGCCTGCACGCGGCCGAAGGCCGTCCACAGCCACTCGAGCGAGCCGAGCCAGGGCGCGAGCTGCACCGTACGCGCCGCCCAGGCGCGCGGCAGTGCGAGCAGAGCCATGGTCAGCACACACAGCAGCACTCCGATCGTGCTGCCGGCGCGCCAGAAATGCGCCGCGAGCAGGACGAAGGCCAACGCCGGGGCGGACGCGGGGCTGGATTTCTGCCGCCCACGCTCCCAGCGCGGTACGGCGACCGCGGCGTTGACGCAGCGCAGCCGCATGCCGGCCGGGGCCGGCACAATGGCCGCATGGACCCCGCTTGCGCGCCGCCGGGTGCTGCGGCGCAGACCGATCGATGCCGGGCCGCAGCCCTGCAGGCGCCGCGCCTGGTGCGCGAGTGGCGCACGATGGCGGCGATGCTGCACATCTGGTGCGACGCGCAGCACGGCGCGGCGGCGCGCGGCGGGCGGCCGCTGTGCGAGGCCTGCGAGGAACTGCTCGCCTACGCGCGCCAGCGTCTGGCGCATTGCCCGTTCGGACCGGCCAAGCCCACCTGCGCGCGCTGCCCGGTGCACTGCTATGGCCGGCGCCAGCGCCAGGCGGTGCGCGAGGTGATGCGCTGCGCCGGCCCGCGCATGCTGGCGCGCCACCCCTGGCTGGCCATCGCGCACCTGCTCGACGGCCGCCGGGCGTTGCCGCCGTCGCCGCGCGCCCGGCGTGCCGCGCAGGCGGCGCCCCGCGCGCTGCCGCCGGCCTGCGACGCGCCGGCCGCGCCGGAACAATCCCCGCGGCCGCCGGCGGGTTGATGGCCGTCGTGCGCCGGCGTCCGTGAGATCCTCGGCCCGTGGTACGCAAGGCATTGGCATTGCTGTGGTGGCGCGTGTTCGCGCTGACGAGCCTGCTGCTGGGCTTCATCGGCATCTTCGTGCCCGGGCTGCCGACGGTGCCCTTCCTGCTGCTCGCGGCCTGGGCCGGCAGCCGCGGCTGGCCGGCGCTCGAGGCCTGGCTGCTCGAGCATCCGCGCCACGGCGCGGCCATCCGGCGCTGGCGCGAGCGCGGTGCGGTGACGCGCCGCGCCAAGTGCTGGGCCAGCGCGACGATGGTCGCGAGCCTGGCGCTGCTGTTCGCCTCCGCTGCGCCGCGCGCGCTGGTGCTGGGCGTCACGCTGTTCGTCGCCGTCGTCGCGCTGTGGCTGTGGCGGCGGCCCGAGGCCTGAGCCTGTGAAGGTACGAATCGCGCCCGCGCAGGGGTTGCCCAAGGGCGCTGCCCGCCGCGGCTGCGTCGCCGCATCCCCCTATGCGCGCAAGGCGGCGGTTTGAGGCAGGACAAGGAGGCGCCGTGGCGCTGCGCCTAGATTCGGGGCCCATTCGACCCCGTCGCCCGGCGCCACGAGGCCGGGCCGGGGTCGAGCCGGGAGCCCGCCATGTATCGCCACCTTCTCGTACCCGTCGACGGCAGCGAGCTGAGCGAACGCGCGATGGACGGCAGCATCGACCTGGCGGCCCAGCTGGGTGCCGCGATCACCGGCTACGTTGCCGAGCCGCTGGCGCCGCTGCCCACGCTGGGCGAGCCGCAGTCGCTGATCGAGCGCGAAGCGGCCGACCACGACGCCATCACCGAGAGCCACGCGCGCGAGATCCTGGCGCGCTTCGAGGCGCGCGCGCGTGCGCGCGGCGTGCCTTTCGTCGGCCGCCATGCGCAGGCCCCGCGCGTCGATCGCGCCATCATCGCCGAGGCCGAGGCCCAGGGTTGCGACCTGATCGTCATGGTCACGCACGGGCGCGGCGCGTTCGGCGAGTTCCTGTTCGGCTCGCAGACCAAGGCCGTGCTGTCGGGCAGCCGCCTGCCGTTGCTGGTGCTGCACTGAAAACCCGCGAAGCCATGCAGCGCGGGCGTGATTCATGTCTGCACGCGCTGCGCGAGCCGGCCGCACGCAAGGAGACGCCGGCATGACATCGCCGCTGCTGCTGCACCGCGCCCCGGGCGCCGGCTTCGAACAACCCTTCGAGATGCTCGGCGCCTGCCACGAGCGCGTCGAGCGCATGCTGGTGCTGCTCGAGCGCCTGGCGCAGCATCTGCCGGTGCACGGCGCCGACGCGCAGGCGGCGGACGCGGCGCGCGACGTGATGCGCTACTTCGACCAGGCCGCGCCGCTGCACCACGAAGACGAGGAACTGCACGTGTTCCCGACGCTGCGCGCCAGCGGCCGCCCCGAGGCGGCGGCGCTGGCCGCGCGCCTGCACGCAGACCACGAACGCATGGCCGCCGCCTGGGCCGCGCTGCGCGCGACCCTGCTCGGGATCACGCAGGGGCAATGGCCCGCCGGCGCCGCCTTCGACGCCGTGGCGCCGTTCGCCGCCGGCTACCGCGCGCACATCCGGGCCGAAGAGGGCGAAGCCTACCCGGACGCGGCCGCCGACATCGTCGGTGCCGCGCGCGACGCGATGGGCAAGGAGATGGCTGCCCGGCGCGGCCTGCGCTGAACGCAGCGCCGGCTTCGACCCCGGGGACGATCGCGCCCGGCGCGCTGGCATCATCGCCCCATGAAGCGCCCCTGGAAGCTCAGCGCCAAGCTCGGCGCCGTCGGCGGCACGCTGCTGCTGGTGGCGCTGGCCTCGATCGGCCTCACGCTGTGGGTGACCTGGCAGCTCGAGGGCGGCGCGGCGGCCGTCAACGAGGCCGGGCGCATGCGCATGCAGACCTGGCGCATGGCGCAGACGCTGGCCGCCGGCGAGCGGGCGCAGCTGGCCGGCCAGCTCGCGCAGTTCGACGCCAGCGTGGCCCTGCTCGCGCAGGGCGATCCGGCGCGGCCGCTGTTCGTGCCGCGCGACCGGGCGAGCGCGCAGGCCTTCGCCGAGCTGCGCGCGCACTGGAGCGCGCTCGAGCCGCGCTGGGCGGCGGCGGTGCCGCCCGCGCCGGCCGAGGCGGCGCGCCAGGCCGAGGCCTTCGTCGCCGCGATCGACGCCTTCGTCAGCGCGATCGAACACCGCTTCGCGCGCTGGACGGCCGTGCTGCAGGTATTCCAGTTCGCGCTGCTCGCCCTGGCGATCGCGGCCGCGGTCGCGCTGCTCTACGCCGCCTACCTGTTCGTCTTCGATCCGCTCGCGCGGCTGCAGGCGGCGCTGGCGTGCGTCGAGGGCGGCGATCTCGGCGCGCGCGTCGACGTCGGCACGCGCGACGAATTCGGCGCGCTGGCCGCCGGCTTCAACCGCATGGCGACGACGCTGCAAGGCCTATACCACAACCTCGAGGCCAAGGTGGCCGACCGCACCGAGCGGCTGCAGGCCGAGCGCGAGCGCGTCGCGGCGCTGTACGAGGCGAGCGCCTTCGTCGGGCGCGCCGAAGGCCGCGAGCGGCTGGCGCAGGGCTTCGCGCGCCAGATGCGCCGCGTGGCGCGCGCCGACGCGGCCGCCGTGCGCCTGGTCGACGAAACCAGCCGGCGCTACATGCTGGCCGGATCGGACTGCCTGCCGCTGGCGCTGGTGCGCCGCGAGCATTGCGTCGATGCCGGCGCCTGCCTGTGCGGCCGGCCGGCCGGCGAGGCGCGCACGAGCGTGATCCCGATCGCGCGCGCCGAGCAAGGCGTGCGCTGCGTCGAGGAGGGATTCGAACAACTGATCGCGGTGCCGGTGCGCCTGCACGAGCGCACGCTCGGCGAGGTCGACCTGCTGTACCGCACGCCCACGCCGCTGGGCGAGGAGGACCGCACCTTGCTCGACGCCCTGGCCAGCCACCTGGCCGGTGCGCTCGAGAGCCGGCGTGCCGCGGCGCTCGAGCGCGAGGCGGCGGTGGCCGCCGAGCGCGGGCTGCTGGCGCGTGAACTGCACGACTCGATCGCGCAGGGCCTGGCCTTCCTCAAGATCCAGGTGCAGCTGCTGCGCGATGCCGTCGCGCGCGCCGAGCCGGCGCGCATCGAGCGCGCCCTCGGCGAGCTCGACGCCGGCGTCAAGGAGAGCACGGCCGACGTGCGCGAGCTGCTGATCCACTTCCGCACCCGCACCAACACCGAGGACATCGTGCCGGCGCTGGCCACCACGCTGTCCAAGTTCGAGCACCAGAGCGGGCTGGCCAGCCACCTCGAGGTGCGCGGCGAGGGCCTGCCGCTGCCCGCCGACGCGCAGGTGCAGGTGCTGCACGTGGTGCAGGAGGCGCTGTCCAACGTGCGCAAGCACGCCGGCGCGAGCGCGGTCTGGGTCACGCTCGAGCGCGGGCCGGCGCTGCGCGTGCGCGTGCGCGACGACGGCTGCGGCTTCGCGCCCGACGCCGCGGCCCCCGACGAGACGCATGTCGGCCTGCGCATCATGCGTGAGCGCGCCGCGCGCATCGGCGCCGCGGTGCAGGTGGCCTCGCGCCCCGGCGCCGGCACCGAGGTGACGCTGGCGCTGGCGGCGCGCGAGGCGGCCGCGGCATGAGGGCGCCGGCCCGCCGCCGAGCGTCGATGCCGCGGCACGCGGCGCCGAAGGCCGTGTCGTGAGCACGGCCGGTGGCGGCGTCGGCGGCGGCGTGCGCGTGATGCTCGTCGACGACCACACGCTGCTGCGGCGCGGCCTGAAGGCCCTGCTCGAGGCCGACGGCCGCTTCGAGGTCGTGGCCGAGGCGGGCGACGCCGGCGAGGCGCAGCGGCGCGCGGCGGCCGTGCAGCCGGAGATCATCCTGCTCGACAACCACATGCCCGGCGTCACCGGCGTCGACGCGCTGCCCGGCCTGCGCGAGGCGGCGCCGGCGGCGCGCGTGCTGATGCTCACGGTGAGCGAGGACGAGGCCGACCTTGCCGCCGCGTTGCGCGCCGGCGCCTGCGGCTACCTGCTCAAGACCGTGGACAGCGAGGCGCTGGCCGCCGCCATCCTCGATTGCGTGCAGGGGCGCTCGGCGATCTCGCCCGAGATGACGGGCAAGCTCGTCAGCGCCTTCCAGTCGGGCGCGGCGGCGCCGGCAGCGGCGCCGGCACCGGCCGACGCGCTGGCCATTCTGTCGCCGCGCGAGCGCGAGATCCTCGTGCACATCGCGCGCGGCGCCAGCAACAAGGAGATCGCGCGCGCGCTCGCGATCGCCGAGACGACGGTGAAGATCCATGTCCAGCACCTGCTGCGCAAGCTCGGCCTTGCCTCGCGCGTGCAGGCCGCGGTCTTCGCCACCGAGCGCGGCGTCGGCTGAACCGGTGCGCGCCGCGCCCGCGCGCCGTGCCCGGTTGCCGCGCCGCTACCATCGGGCCTGTCCGCGGCCGGCGGGTCGGCCGACGACGCTGCCGTCGCGAAGGGCGACGAGCAGGCCAGGAGCACAGCCACCATGTCCAAGCGCATCCTCGTCGCCCAGGGCGGCGGCCCCACCGCAGTCATCAACCAGACGCTCGCCGGTGTCGTGCTCGAGGCGCGGCGCGTCGACGCCCAGGTCTACGGCGCGCGTCACGGCGTACGCGGCATCGTGAACGAGGATCTCGTCGATCTGACGAAGGAGACGCCGACCCACCTCGAACGCGTGGCCGCGACGCCGGCGGCGGCGCTCGGCTCGACGCGCGACAAGCCCGACGCCGAATACTGCCGCCGCATCTTCGCGGTGCTGGCCGCGCACGACATCGGCCATTTCCTCTACATCGGCGGCAACGACAGCGCCGACACGGTGCGCATCGTCGCCGAGCAGGCGGCGGCTGCCGGCTACCCGCTGCGCGCCATCCACATCCCGAAGACGATCGACAACGACCTCGTCGGCAACGACCACACGCCGGGCTTCCCCTCGGCGGCGCGCTTCGTCGTGCAGGCCTATGCCGGCGCCAACCTCGACAACGCCGCGCTGCCCGGCGTCTATGTCGGCGTGGTGATGGGGCGGCATGCCGGCTTCCTGACGGCCGCCGCGGCGCTGGCGCGCAAGTTCCCCGACGACGGGCCGCACCTGGTGTACCTGCCCGAGCGCGTGTTCGAGCCCGAGCGCTTCCTCGCCGACGTGCAGGCGGTGTACGAGCGCCACGGCCGCTGCGTGGTGGCTGCGAGCGAGGGCATCCACGATGCCGCCGGCACGCCCATCGTCACCCGGCTCGCCGCCAGCGTCGAGCAGGACGCGCACGGCAACGTGCAGCTCTCGGGCACCGGCGCGCTGGCCGACTTGCTGTGCGAGCAGATCAAGACGCAGCTCGCGATCAAGCGCGTGCGCGGCGACACCTTCGGCTACCTGCAGCGCAGCTTCCTCGGCTGCGTGAGCGACGTCGACCGGCGCGAGGCGCGTGAAGTCGGCGAGAAGGCCGTGCAGTTCGCGCTCGCGGCCACGGGCGCGGCCCAGGGCTCGGTGGCGATCCGGCGCGTGGGCGACTACGCCGTCGACCTCGTGCTGCAGCCGCTGGCTGCCGTGGCCGGCAAGACGCGCGTGATGGAAGACGAGTTCATCAACGCCCAAGGCAATGGCGTGACGCCGGCCTTCCACGCCTACCTGCGCCCGCTGCTGGGCGGCGGCCTGCCCGAGGTGCATCGCCTGCGATCCAATCCGGTGGCCAAGGTGCTGGCGGCCGCGCCGGCGGCGTAGCCCGAGCCCGGGCGCGCGCCGACCCGACGCGCGTGCGCGTTCACGCCGCCACGGGCGCGCGGCCCAGGCGGGCGCGGGCGTCGTGGCGCGCCAGGCGCGCCAGCAGATGCTCCACTTCCTGGCGCGCGGCGCTCGTGAGCGCGGCGGCCGGCGCGCGCTGCGCCTCGCTGGCGAGCAGGCCGCGGCGCATCAGCAGGTACTTGCGCACGGCGAGGCCCAGGCCGGGCTGCTGCTCGTAGCGCAGCAGCGGCAGGTGGGCGTCGAACAGGTCGTGCGCCGCCTCGCGCTCGCCCGCCGCGGCCAGGCGCACGACGTCGCACAGCATCTCGGGGAAGGCATAGCCGGTGTTGGCGCCGTCGGCGCCGCGCTCGAGCTCGTAGTCGAGAAAGAGACCGCCGTTGCCGCACAGGATGGCGATGCGGCGCATCGCGCCCTCGCGCTCGAAGCCGCGCAGCGCCGCGATCTTCTCGAGGCCCGGCCAGTCCTCGTGCTTGAGCATCACGCACGAGGGCAGCTCCTGCACGATGCGGCGGATCAGGCCCGGCGTCATCTGCACGCCGAAGGCGAGCGGGTAGTCCTGCAGCACGAACGGGATGTCGGAGCCGATCGCCTGCACCGCCTGGCGGTACCAGCCGGCGATCTGGTCGTCGCTGCGCAGCGTGTTCGGCGGCGCGATCATCACGCCGGCCGCGCCGGCGGCCATCGCCTCGTGCGCCAATGTGCGCATCGATGCGAAGCCCGGCGCCGAAACGCCCATCACCACCGGCAGCGCGGCCGCGCGCGCGATGAAGCGCCGCACCACCGCCACGCTCTCGGCCGGCTCGAGCTTGGGCGCCTCGCCGAGCTGGCCGAGCACGGTGAGCCCGTTGGCGCCGATGCCGACGTAGAAATCGGCGAGCCGGTCGATGGAGGCGAAGTCGATCGCGCCGTCGACAAGGAACGGCGTCGGTGCGATCGGGTAGACGCCGCGGGCGTCGGCGCTCAGGAGCATGGCGGGGGCTCGTCGGTGTTGCGGGGCGTGCCGGCGCACGATAGCGCAGCGCGGGCCGGCGCGCGGCAAGCCGCGCCAGCCGCGCCAGCCGGGCCGGCCGATGCTCCGAGGCGGCGCCTGGCTGCACGAGGCCGAGGGCGGCAGGCCGGGCGCGCGACTGCCGCTAGACTTCCGCCCAGGGACCACTCGACGCGAGCATGCCGATGCAGATCCATCTCAACACCGACAGTCATGTGCAAGGGCACGAGGGCATGGAGCGCTGGGCCGAAGGTGAGTTGCGCGACAAGCTCGCGCGCTTCGCCGACCGCATCACCCGCATCGACGTCCACTTGAGCGACGCCAGTCCCACCCGTGTCGGCGTGACCGACAAGCGCTGCACGCTGGAGGCCAGGCTCGCCGGCCGCAAGCCGGTGGCCGCGAGCCACGATGCCGCCAAGGTCGCCGACGCGCTGAGCGGCGCGATCGAAAGGCTGCTGCGCGTGCTCGATGCCGATGCCGGCCGGCAGCGCGACGCGCATGGGCGCGACACGATCCGGGGCAGCGGCGGCAACGGGTGAACGCAGGCGCATCGCGCGCCGGCTTGTGCGCGCCGGGCCGATGAAGACGCTGCTCGTCGTCTGGCACTCGATGACCGGCGGCACGCAGCAGATGGTGCAGGCGGCGGCTGCGGGCGCAGCGGCCGAAGCCGCGGTGCAGCTGCGGCTGCGCCACGCGAGCGCGGCCGCTGCGCAGGACCTGCTGGACGCCGAGGCGTATCTCTTCGCGACGCCCGAGAACCTGGCGGCCATGGCCGGGCTGATGAAGGACTTCTTCGACCGCGCCTATTACCCCGTGCTCGGCCGCATCGAGGGCCGGCGCTACGCGACGATGGTCTGCGCCGGCAGCGACGGCAGCGGCGCGGCGCGCCAGATCGAACGCATCGCCACCGGCTGGCGGCTGCAGCCGGCCGCGGCGCCGCTGATCGTCTGCACCCGGGCGCAGAGCCCCGAGGCCATCGCCGCGCCCAAGCACATCGCCGAAGGCGATCTGCAGCGCTGCCGCGAGCTCGGCGCGGCTGTGGCCGCAGGCCTCGCGCTGGGCGTGTTCTAGGCCGCAGCGCGGCCGGGAGCCTCTGGCCCGGGACCCGGGCGGCGTGCAGAGGTGATCGAGACGGTGTGCCGCAGCGGCGGGGCATCGTCCGGCGCGCAGGGTGCGCCGGATAATGCCCCGCATGCACGCATCGGAGCAGGGCCGCGAGGCCGAAGCGGACACGAGGTCCGGCAGCCGCTGAGCACACGCCGATGCCTCCCGGCCCCGAACAGCGCGCCCGCCAGGCCATCGACGCCTTGCTCTCGGCGGCCGGCTGGTGCCTGCAGGACATGGCCGCAGCCGACCTGGCTGGTGCGCGCGGCGTGGCGATCCGCGAGTTCGCGCTGCAAGGCGCCTGCGGCTTTGCCGACTACCTGCTCTACGTCGACGGCAAGGCCTGCGGCGTGATCGAGGCCAAGAAGCAGGGAGCCACGCTCACCGGCGTGGAGGCGCAGTCGGCACGCTACGCGCACGGCCTGCCGAGTGCGCTGCCGGCGTGGCGGCGGCCGCTGCCGTTCGTCTACGAGAGCACCGGCGTCGAAACCCACTTCACCAACGGCCTGGACCCGGCGCCACGCGCGCGCCACGTCTTCGCCTTTCACCGCCCCGGAACGCTGGCGGAGTGGCTCGCGCAAGCGGCCGCGGACCCGCCCACCGCCCCCGCCACGGTGCTGACCACCGACGGCCAGCCGCCGCCGGCCGAGGCCCGGCGCGCGGCCACTGGCAGCGGCGGCACGATGCTCGCCCGCCTGCAAGCCATGCCGCCGCTCGCCACCGAATGGGGCGACTTCAAGCTCTGGCCCGCGCAGATCACCGCCATCCGCAACCTGGAAGCCAGCCTCGCGCAGAACAAGCCGCGCGCGCTCATCCAGATGGCGACGGGTTCCGGCAAGACCTTCACCGCCATCAGCTTCATCTACCGGCTGATCAAGTTCGCCGGCGCGCGGCGCGTGCTGTTCCTGGTGGACCGTGGCAACCTCGGCCGGCAGACCAAGAAGGAGTTCGACCAGTACGTCAGCCCCGTGAACAACTACAAGTTCGGCGAGGAGTTCATCGTCCAGCACCTCACCAGCAACCAGCTCGACAGGACGGCGCGCGTGTGCATCAGCACCATCCAGCGCATGTACTCGATGCTCGAGGGCCGCGAGCTGCCGGAAGAGGCCGACGAGGAATCCACCGAGCGCGTGGAGAGCCTGCTCGACAAGGAACCGGAGCCCATCGACTACAACCCCGCGTTCCCGATCGAGACCTTCGACATCATCGTCACCGACGAGGCGCACCGCAGCATCTACAACCTGTGGCGCCAGGTTCTCGAGTACTTCGACGCGCACCTGATCGGCCTGACCGCCACGCCCAACAAGCAGACCTTCGGCTTCTTCAACCAGAACCTGGTGATGGAGTACGGCCACGCCCAGGCCGTGGCCGACGGCGTGAACGTCAACTACGACGTCTACCGCATCAAGACCGAGGTCACCGAGGCCGGCAGCACCGTGGAAGCCGGCTACTGGCTGCAGGTGCTGGACAAGCCCACCCGCGCCCGGCGCGACTGGCAGCTGGACGACGACTTCGAGTACGCGCCCGAAGAGCTGGACCGCAGCGTGCAGACGCCCGACCAGATCCGCACCCTCTTGCGCACGCTGCGCGACCGCTGGCAGACCGACCTGTTCCCGCAGCGGCAGGAGCTGCCCAAGACGCTGGTCTTCGCCAAGGACGACAACCATGCCGAGGCCATCGTCGGCATCCTGCGCGAGGAGTGGGGCCGCGGCAACGAGTTCGCGCAGAAGATCACCTACCGCACCACGGGC
>JADYZZ010000068.1 GCA_020852865.1 Rubrivivax sp. | reverse complement strand
GTCACGCCGCTGTCGCTCGGCATCGAGACCCTGGGCGGCGTGATGACCAAGATGATCAAGAAGAACACCACCATCCCGACCAAGTTCAGCCAGGTGTTCAGCACCGCCGACGACAACCAGCCGGCAGTGACGATCAAGGTCTACCAGGGCGAGCGCGAGATGGCGCAGGGCAACAAGAGCCTGGGCGAGTTCAACCTCGAGGGCATCCCGCCGGCGCCGCGCGGGCTGCCGCAGATCGAGGTCACTTTCGACATCGACGCCAACGGCATCCTGCACGTCAGCGCCAAGGACAAGGGCACCGGCAAGGAGAACAAGATCACCATCAAGGCGAACTCCGGCTTGAGCGAGGCCGAGATCGAGAAGATGGTCAAGGACGCCGAGGTCAACGCGGCCGAGGATCACAAGAAGTTCGAGCTCGTGCAGGCGCGCAACCACGCCGACGCGATGGTGCACTCGGTCAAGAAGAGCCTGGCCGAGCACGGCGCGGCGCTCGACGGCGGCGAGAAGGAGAAGATCGAGGCCGCGATCAAGGCCGTGGAAGAGGCCCTGAAGGAGGACGACAAGGCGGCGATCGAAGCGCGCACCGAGGCGTTGACGACGGCCAGCCAGAAGCTCGGCGAGAAGATGTACGCCCAGGCGCAGGCCGCTGCGGGTGCGGCGCCGGGCGCACAGGACGCCGGCGCGCAGGCGCAGCCGGGCCGGTCCGCCGACGACAACGTGGTGGATGCCGACTTCAAGGAAGTGCGCAAGTGAGTGAGCTTGCGGCGCCGGCCGCCCGCGCGAGCGGGCTGCGCCGGCCGCTCGCCGCGCCGCGTGCGGGATGAGGGGGCTTGCCCCGTCCTGCCGCGGCGAACCCGTTTTTGCGAAACCACAAGACGAGCCAGATGGCCAAGCGCGATTACTACGACGTGCTCGGGGTGCCGAAGAACGCCTCGGACGACGACATCAAGAAGGCCTACCGCAAGCTGGCGATGAAGCACCACCCCGACCGCAATCAGGGTGACACGGCGAAGAAGGCCGAGGAGAAGTTCAAGGAGGCCAAGGAAGCCTACGAGATGCTCTCCGACTCCGCCAAGCGTGCGGCCTACGACCAGTTCGGCCATGCCGGCGTCGACCCCAACATGGGCCGCGGCGCGGGCGCCGAGGGCTTCGGCGGCTTCGCCGAGGCCTTCGGCGACATCTTCGGCGACATCTTCGGCGGCGGCCGCGGTCGCGGCGGCGGCGGCCAGCAGATCTATCGCGGCAACGACCTGAGCTACGCGATGGAGATCACGCTCGAGGAGGCCGCTGCCGGCAAGGACACGCAGATCCGCGTGCCGAGCTGGGACGGCTGCGACACCTGCCACGGAGCGGGCGCCAAGCCCGGCACCAGCGCCAAGCCCTGCCCGAGCTGCAACGGCAGCGGCACGGTGCACCTGCGCCAGGGCTTCTTCAGCATCCAGCAGACCTGCCCGCATTGCCACGGCAGCGGCAAGATCATCCCCGAACCCTGCCCGAGCTGCCACGGCGCGGGCCGGATCAAGCGGCAGAAGACGCTCGAGGTCAAGATCCCCCCAGGCATCAACGAGGGCATGCGCATCCGCTCGGCCGGCAACGGCGAGCCCGGCAGCAACGGCGGCCCGCCGGGCGACCTGTACATCGAGATCCGCGTCAAGCCGCACGAGATCTTCGAGCGCGACGGCGACGATCTGCACTGCACGGTGCCGGTCGGCCTGACGACGGCGGCGCTCGGCGGCGCCATCGAAGTACCCACGCTCGGCGCGGCCAAGGCGGAGATCGAGCTGCCCGAGGGCACGCAGCACGGCAAGACCTTCCGCCTGCGCGG
This sequence comes from Rubrivivax sp., assembly GCA_020852865.1. GTDB lineage: Bacteria > Pseudomonadota > Gammaproteobacteria > Burkholderiales > Burkholderiaceae_C > Rubrivivax. The sequence goes on along the minus strand of JADYZZ010000068.1, from coordinate 90,939 downwards.
CAAGGGCATCAAGGGCCTGCGCTCGAGCTACCCGGGCGACCTGTACTGCCACATCGGCGTCGAGACCCCGGTCAAGCTCACCGAGCATCAGCGCCGGCTGCTGCGCGAACTCGACGAGAGCTTCAGGAAGGGCGGCGAGCGCCACTCGCCCAACGCCAAGAGCTGGGCCGACCGGGTGAAGGACCTGTTCAAGTAGGGTCGGCGCCAGTCAAGTCGCGGCGCGGCGCGCCGATAAGGGGGATCTCACCCGCCTGCCGCCAGCCGTGACGCTCCACTCTGCCCTCGCGACGAGCCGTACCGCCCTGCGCCAGACCGCGCGCTTCCGCGACGAAATGCACAAGGCGCGCGCGCTGGTCGTCGACGGCAACCCGACCACGCGCAGCGTGCTGTGCTCGCAGCTGCGCGAACTCGGCGTCGGCCACGTCAGCCAATGCGGCCGCATCGCCGAGGCGCGCAACCGGCTCGAGGCGACACGCTACGACATCGTGCTGTGCGAGCAGCGCTTTCCCGACAGCGAGGGCAGCGGCCAGCAACTGCTCGACGACCTGAGGCGCAACCAGCTGCTGCCGCTGAGCACCGTCTTCATCATGATCACGAGCGAGGCCACCTATGCCAAGGTGGCCGAAGCGGCCGAGTCGGCGCTCGACAGCTACCTGCTCAAGCCGCACAACACCGCCAACCTGGCCGACCGTCTGGCCCACGCGCGCCGGCGCAAGGCGGTGCTCAAGGACATCCTCGAGGCAGTCGACGCCGGCCGCTACGAGACGGCAGCCCAGCATTGCCTCGAGCGCTTCCACCGCCGCCAGGAATACTGGCTGTACGCGGCGCGCATCGGCGCCGAGCTGCTGCTGAACCTGGGCCGCCACGAGGAGGCGCGCGCGTTGTTCGACGCCGTGCTGGGCGCGCGCGCCCTGCCCTGGGCCAAGCTGGGCGTGGCGCGTGCGCAGATCGAAGGCGGCGAGATGGCCAAGGCAGTGCGCACGCTCGAGTCGCTCATCCTCGAGGATCCGACCTTCGTCGACGCCTACGACGTGATGGGCCGCGCGCGCCTCGAGCAGGGCGATTTCGCCGGCGCGATGGAGGTCTACGTCAAGGCCGCCGCGCTTACGCCCGAATCGGTCACACGGCTGCAGAAGGCCGGCATGCTCGCGTACTACCGCGGTGATCTGGCCGAGGCCGCCAAGTGCTTCGACCGGGCGGTGCGCGTGGGCATGGGCTCGAAGATGTTCGACTGGCAGACCGCGGTGCTGCTGGCCTTCGCGCGTTTCCACGAGGGCGACACGCGCGGGCTGCAGCGCTGCTGCGACGATCTGGGCGCCGTGCTGGCCAAGGCGCCGCAGAGCCAGCGCCTGTCGCGCCTGTCGCGCACCGCGAGCGTGCTGCTGCTGCTGCTGCACCAGCGCGAGACCGAGGCACTGGCGATGCTCGACGGCCTGGCCGCCGAGCTCGACGCGGTCGACTTCGACCTCGAGGCGGCGAGCAACATGATCGGGCTGCTCTCGATGAGCGCCGGCGCCGGCATCCGGGTCGAGGGCGCGGAGCAGTGGATCGACCGCATCGCGCAGCGCCACACCGGCTCGAAGATCCATACCGAACTGCTGGTGCGCGCCGCGGCGCTGCATCCGCCGTTCGCCGAACGCATCCAGGCCGGCCATACCCACATCGGACGTCTGGCCGAAGCGGCGATGGCCTTCGCCCTCAAGGGTCAGCCCGAGCAGGCCGTGCGCCAGCTCATCGTCGACGTCGAGGCTACGCTGAACGCGAAGCTCATGGATACGGCCTGTGCTGCCCTGCAACGCTACCGGCAGCGCATCGAATCGGCGCCTGCGTTGACGATCGCGCTCGAGGACTTGCGCAAGCGCATCGCGCCGCAGCGCTCGCCGCTGGTCGATGCCAGCGGCCGCAAGGCGGGTGCACTGGTCCTGCGGCGGGCCGGCGCGGGACCAGGCGTCGATGGCGCAGCGGCTGCACCGTCCGCGCCCCCTGCCGGGACGTCCGGCAGCGGCGCGCCGAAGCCGGCCGACCTGCCGACTCCGAGCCTGGATCCGGCCTAGGAGTGTAGGCAGCAGGCGCCGCCGTCAGTACTCGTCACCGCCTTCGGCGGCCCGGTTCTCGAAGCGCGTCTGCGGCTTGAGGAAGGTGAGCTTGATCGTGTCGACCGGCCCGTTGCGCTGCTTGGCGACGATGATCTCCGCGACGCCCGGCTCCTTGCAGGCTTCCTTGCTGTAGTACTCGTCGCGGTAGATGAACATGATCACGTCGGCGTCCTGCTCGATGGCTCCCGACTCGCGCAGGTCGCTCATCATCGGCCGCTTGTCGTTGCGGCTCTCGACGCTGCGGTTGAGCTGCGACAGCGCCAGCACCGGGCACTGCAGTTCCTTGGCCAGCGCCTTCAAGCCGCGCGAGATCTCGCCCAGCTCGGTGGCGCGGTTCTCCTCGCTGCCGCTGCTGCCGCTCATGAGCTGCAGGTAGTCGATGCACACGAGGCCGAGGCCGCCGCACTGGCGCGCCATGCGGCGCGCCCGCGCGCGCAGCTCGGCCACCGTGAGCGCCGCCGTCTCGTCGATGAAGATCGGCGCCTTGCCCAGGCGGTCGGCGGCCTCGGCCAGGCGACCCCATTCGTCGGCATCGAGCCGGCCGGTGCGCAGGTGCTGCTGGTTGATGCGGCCGATCGAACCCACCATGCGCAGCGCCAGCTGCGAAGCGCCCATTTCCATCGAGAACAAGAGCACCGGCAGCTCTTCCTTCACCGCCACATGCTCGGCGATATTGAGCGCGAACGCGGTCTTGCCCATCGACGGGCGCGCGGCCAGGACGAGCAGATCGCCGCGCTGCAGGCCGGCAGTGAGGCGGTCGAGGTCGTAATAGCCGGTGCGCACGCCGGTCACGTCCTCGGCGCCGTGGTCGTGCAGCTCGTTGATGCGGTCGATCAGTTGCGTGACGAGCCCGTCGATGCCCTGGAAGCCGCTGCGCTGGCGCGAGCCCTCCTCGCCGATGCGCAAGATCCTGCCCTCGGCCTCGTCGAGCACCTGCGCGACGGCGCGGCCTTGCGGGTTGAAGGCGCTGGTCGCGATCTCGTCGCTGGCGGCGATGAGCTTGCGCAGAATGGCGCGCTCGCGCACGATCTCGGCGTAGCGGCGCAGGTTGGCCGCGCTCGGCACGCTCTGCGCCAGCGCGTTGAGGTAGGCCAGGCCGCCGGCGTCGCCGTCCTGGCCCAGGCCCTGCAGCTTCTCGAACACCGTGATCACGTCGGCCGGCTTGCTGGCCTGCACGAGGGCGGCGACGGCGCCGTAGATGAGCCGGTGCTCGTAGCGGTAGAAGTCGCTCGCACCCAGCAGGTCGGCAGCGCGGTCCCAGGCGAGGTTGTCGAGCAGCAGGCCGCCGAGCACGCTCTGCTCGGCCTCCACCGAATGCGGCGGCACGCGCAGGCGCGCCACCTCGTCGTCGCGCGCATCGCGCAACTCGCGCGGCGAGCGGTTGTCGCGGGGGTCGGCCAGGGTGCTCATCGTAGGCGTGATCGTAGGGTGGTTTGGCGCCGCCGGCGGTGGACAAGCCTGGGGACGAGCGGTGCGCCGAGCGGGGAAATCGCGCCGATTGCCTGCGCACAAGCACGAAGGCCGGCAAGGCCGGCCTTCGCTGCGTGCCGCCGGCGCGGCGTTCAGTCGACCTGCGCCGCCACCTGGACCGTGACTTCGGCCATGACGTCGCCGTGCGGCGAGACCGTGACGACATGGTCGCCCACGGTCTTGATCGGTCCGGCGCCCAGGCGCACCTGGCTCTTGTGCACCGCCAGGCCCAGCTTGGCCAGCCCCTCGGCGATGTCGGCGTTGGTGACCGAGCCGAACAGGCGGCCGTCGACTCCCGCCTTCTGCGTGATGCGCACGACCTTGCCCTGCAGCTGCTCGCCGAGCGACTTGGCGGCCTCGAGCTTGGCCGCGGCGGCCTTCTCCAGCTCGGCGCGGCGCGCCTCGAATTCCTTGATCGCCGCCTCGGTTGCGCGGCGCGCCAGCCGGCTCGGAATCAGGTAGTTGCGTGCGTAGCCGTCCTTGACCTTGACGACTTCGCCCAAGTTGCCGAGCTTGCCGACCTTCTCGAGAAGAATGACTTGCATGACGGAATCCTCCCGCTCAGGTGCGGTGCTGGTCGCTGTACGGCAACAGCGCGAGGAAGCGCGCACGCTTGATCGCGGTGGTGAGCTGCCGCTGGTAGAACGCGCGCGTGCCGGTCAGGCGCGCCGGCGTGATCTTGCCGTTGTCGCCGACGAAGTCGCGCAAGGTGTCGATGTCCTTGTAGTCGATCTCCTCGACCTTGGCCACCGTGAAGCGGCAGAAACGCTTGCGGCGGAACAGCAGCGACTGCGAGTTGCGCTTGGGCCGCTTGTCCTTGGCGCCGCGGCCTTTTCCTCTGGAAGTGGGCATGGTGTGCTCCTGGCGAATGGGTGGGAATACAGGAACCGGAATCCGGGCTTGCGGTCTCAGCGTTCGACCGCGGTAACGTGGAAGACGACGCCGCGCCCGTTGCGCGCACCGGCGACGAAGCCGACGAAGTCGGCCGCCTCGCCCAGCGCCAGCGCCGCGAGCGCTTGCGTGATCGCCCCGATCGCCACCGCACGCATCTCGAGCGAGACCTTGCGCGGCTGGTCGTCTTCGCTGACCGTGCCCGCGTGCGCGAGCTGCAGATCCAGCGCCGGCAACCCGGCGGGGGTGAAGCGCAGTGCCGACCGCTGCACCAGCGTCGCCGTCAGAACGAGCCGGTTCAAGCCCGGCCCGCCGGCGTGGCGCCGCAGGCGAGCGGCATCGTCAGGCCGAGGCCTCCTGGCGCTCCTTGCGCGCCTCCTCGCGCTCGACCGCCTTCATCATCACGGAAGGCGCGGTCTCGGCCTTGGAGCGCGCCACCGTGAGATGGCGCAGCACGGCGTCGTTGAAGCGAAAGCCCGTCTCGAGCTCGTCCAGCGCCGCTTGGCCGCATTCGATGTTCAGGCACAGGTAATGCGCCTTGGCCAGCTTCTGGATCATGTAGGCCAGCTGCCGGCGACCCCAGTCCTCGACCCGGTGCACCTTGCCGCCGGCAGCGGTGACCAGGCCCTTGTAGCGTTCCAGCATCGCCGGAACCTGCTCGCTCTGGTCCGGATGGATCAGGAGCACGATTTCGTAGTGACGCATGAGATCTCCTCGTGGATTCGGCGTCCGCCGCCGAAGCGGCGGCAGCGCCCGAAGCCGCCCCGCAAGCGTCGGGAGTGCAGGTGCGGCAAGGCGAAAAGCTGCTAAGTATAGTGCAGCGGCGCGGCAGCGCGCGAGCGCTCACGGGTTCGGTGCATGCCCCGGAAAGCGCACCTCGTCGACCAGCGCGCGCTCGCGCGCGGCCGGCGCCGGGCCCAGCAGGCTGGCGGCGACGAGGACGCCGCAACCCGCGACGACGCCGAACACCCCGGCCGAAATCGGCTGGATGCCCCACCACAGATTCTCGACAACCGGGCTGGTGACCCCGAAGGCGACGCGCAGCCAGGGGTGCGTGGTGGCCATGTAGTAAAAAGTCACTCCCAGACCGGCCAGCATGCCGAGCACGGCGCCGGCGCGGTTGGCGCGTTTCCAGAAAATGCCAGCGACAAGCGCCGGAAACAGCCCCGCGGCCGCGAACGAGAACGCCGCCGATACCAGGAATACGATGTCGGCGACCTTCAGCGAGGCCACATAGGCCGCGGCCAGCGCCACCACCAGCAGCAAGACCTTGGACAACATCACGCGCCGGCCGGTGGGCGCCTCGGGGTCGATGGTCTTGTAGTACAGGTCGTGCGACAGCGCGGTCGAGATCGTCAGCAGCAGGCCATCGGCCGTCGACAGCGCGGCGGCCAGTCCGCCGGCCGCGACCATGCCCGAGACGACGAAGGGCAGCCCGGCGATCTCGGGCATCGCCAGCACGATGATGTCGCCGCCGATGCGCATCTCGCCGAGCTGGAAGATGCCGTCGTGGTTGACGTCGCTCACGGCGAGCAGGCCCGGGTCGACCTTCGACCAGGCGGCGATCCAGGCCGGCAGTTGATCGAAGCGCGTCCCGACCAGCAGGTTGAACACCTCGTACTTGACGAGGACGGCGAGCGCCGGCGCCGAGACGTACAGCAGCAGGATGAACAACAGCGACCAGGTCACCGAGGCGCGCGCCTCGCGCACCGACGGCGTGGTGTAGCTTCGCATCAGCAGGTGCGGCAGCCCGGCCGTGCCCACCATCAGACAGAACGCCAGGGCCAGGAAGTTGGCGCGCGAGTCGTCGTAGGCACGCCGCTCGGCCGCCGTGCCCCCGGGATCGCCGGCATAAGCCTGCGCGTGCGGCGGCATGCCCGCCAGCGGGCGCGCGCGCTCCTCGGCAGCCTGCCTCGCGGCGGTCCACGCCAGGCGCGCCGCGGCGGCGTCACGCGGCACCGCAGCCAACGCGCGTTCGGCGGCCTGGATGCGCGCCAGCGGCGCGTTCGCTTCGCGCAGATCGGCCAGCCGCTGCTGCGCCGCCGCACGCTCGGCCGCCAGCGCCGCCGGCACGTCGCGCAGCTTGGCGGCCAGATCGTCGGCGCGGGCCTGGAAGGCGGCGATCACCTCGCGCTCTTTCGGATCGCGCATGAGCTCGCGTTCCTTGGCCGTGACACGCTCGAGCTGCTGGCCGTAGACGAGCTGCGGCAGCGGCACGCCGGTCTGCTTGACCGAGAGCCACATGAGCGGCGCCAGGTACGCGACGATCAGCACGATGTACTGCGCGACCTGCGTCCAGGTCACCGCGCGCATGCCGCCGAGGAACGAGCACACGAGGATGCCGCCCAGGCCGACGAAGATCCCGATCTCGAAGTTCAGGCCCGACAGGCGCGCCGTGATCAGCCCCACGCCGTAGATCTGCGCGACGACGTAGACGAACGACACCAGGATCGCGATCGCGCTGCCCACCAGGCGCGGCACCGCACCGCCGTAGCGCGCGCCGAGAAAGTCGGGGATCGTGAACTGGCCGAACCGGCGCAGGTACGGCGCGAGCAGCAGCGCCACCAGACAGTAGCCGCCGGTCCAGCCCATGATGTACGCGAGGCCACCGTAGCCGCTCAGGTACAGGGTGCCGGCCAGACTGATGAACGAGGCCGCGCTCATCCAGTCGGCGGCGGTGGCCATGCCGTTGTACATGGCCGGCACGCGGCGGCCGGCCACGTAGTACTCGTCCGGGTCGTTGGTGCGCGACATCAGGCCGATCCCGGCGTACAGCGCCACCGTGGCGAGCAAGAAGACGATACCGATCACGCTGCGCGGCAGCCCCATGCGCTCGGCCACCGCGAGCGTGGCGACGAAGACCGCGAAGCCCGCCGTGTACCAGGCGTAGATCCGGTTCAGCTGCCGCGCGAAGCCGACGCGCCGTTCACGCCGCGTTTCAGGCAAGCTCGTCCTCCTCCTGCACACCGCACTCGGCGTCGAGCCGGCGCATCCGCCAGGCATAGAAGCCGACGAGCGCCAGGTACACGAGCAGCGCGCCCTGGGCGGCCATCCAGAAGCTGAAGGGCCAGCCGAAGAACTCGAAGCTGAGCGCGCGCGCGAAGAAGGCGCAGACGAAGCTCACGAGGAACCACAGCACGAGCAGCAGCGCGGTCAAGCGCCGGTTGCGCTGCCAGTGGCGGCGGCGGTCGGACGGGACGCCCTTGTTCATGGCGCCGCGACCTCGTGGGCCGAGCCGCGCGGGCGCGGTGCGAACGACAAGGCGGCGGGTTCGAGCGACACGAGGACGATTGTTGGCGCGAAGCGGCGGGCGCGCGCCCGGGCCGACACGCGGGAAATCGATAACCAGAAAAACCCGTAGCGCCCGGCCATGGCCACCCCGGCGCCGCGACCGTCGGCGCGGGCCTGGTGTCGAGGAAAACGCGAGCCCGCGGGCGGGCTGCGGCATCGCTGGGTATTCACGCACGGCGTGTAAGGAAATGGTCAGGCATTCCGCGAAAAGTGGAGCCGCCTGCAATGGCAGCAGGCGCCGACCCCAGACTTCCAACGGAGACAACTGCCCATGGCCATCGCAACCGCACCGGGCGCGCGCGCCCCTTCCGCCGAGCCGAGGCCGATGACGTCCGAAGAACGGATGGTCATCTTCGCGTCCTCGCTCGGGACGGTGTTCGAGTGGTACGACTTCTACCTGTTCGGCGTGCTCGCCGGGATCATCGCGGCCAGCTTCTTCACCGCGCTCGACCCGGCAATGCGCGACATCTTCACCCTGCTGGCCTTCGCGGCCGGCTTCGCGGTGCGCCCGTTCGGCGCGATCGTCTTCGGTCGCCTCGGTGATCTGGTCGGGCGCAAGTACACGTTCCTGATCACGATCATGATCATGGGCCTGTCGACTTTCCTCGTCACCTTCCTGCCCACCTACGCCAGCTGGGGGATCATGGCGCCGATCACGCTGATCAGCCTGCGCCTGCTGCAGGGCCTGGCGCTCGGCGGCGAGTACGGCGGCGCGGCCACCTACGTCGCCGAGCACGCGCCGCAGGGACGTCGCGGCTTCTACACCTCGTGGATCCAGACCACCGCCACCGTCGGCCTGATGCTCGCGCTGATGGTGATCCTGGGCACGCGGCTGTGGATAGGCGAGAAGGAATTCGCCGCCTGGGGCTGGCGCATCCCGTACGCGATGTCGGGCCTCCTGCTGGCGATCTCGGTGTGGATCCGCCTGCGGCTCAGCGAGTCGCCCGCGTTCGCGCGCATGAAGGCCGAGGGCAAGACGTCCAAGGCGCCGCTGTCCGAATCGTTCGGCCAGTGGAGCAACCTGAAGATCGTCATCCTGGCGTTGCTCGGCGGCACCGCCGGCCAGGCCGTCGTCTGGTACACGGGCCAGTTCTACGCCTTGTTCTTCCTGCAATCCTTCCTGAAGGTCGACGGCGCGACGACCAACATCCTCATCGCGATTTCGCTGATCCTCGGCACGCCGTTCTTCATCTTCTTCGGCTCGCTGTCGGACCGGATCGGCCGCAAGCCGATCATCATGGCCGGCTGCCTGATCGCGGTGCTGACCTACTTTCCGCTGTTCAAGGGCCTGACGATCTATGCCAACCCCAAGCTCGAGGCGGCGATCGAGAAGTCGCCCGTCACGGTGGAAGCCCCGGTCGGCGACTGCGGCCTGATCCTGAACCTCACCGGCACGGCCAAGTTCTACACGGCCTGCGATCTGACGCGCACCTTCCTCTCCAACGCCGGCATCAACTACGACAAGATCGAGGCCAGCAATGTCCCGGTGGCCACCGTGAAGGTGGGCGACAAGGCCATCGCCGGCTACAACGGCCGTGCCCCCAACGCCAAGGACGAGAAGGCACGCTTCGAGAAGGAAGTCGTCGCCGCGCTCAAGGAAGCGGGCTACCCGGCCAAGGCCGACCCGATCCCGGCCTTCAGCGGCAACTGGTGGATGCTGGTGCTGATCCTGACCATCCTCGTCATCTACGTGACGATGGTGTACGGCCCGATCGCGGCGATGCTGGTCGAGCTGTTCCCGACGCGCATCCGCTACACCTCGATGAGCCTGCCCTACCACATCGGCAACGGCTGGTTCGGCGGCTTCCTGCCCGCGGTCTCGTTCTCGATCGTCGCCGCCCAGGGCAACATCTACTCCGGCCTGTGGTATCCGATCATCATCGCGACGATGACCTTCGTTGTCGGCGTGCTGTTCCTGCGCGAGACCAAGGACGTCGACATCTACAAGGACGACTGACGCGATCGGCGTGTCGGCGTCTTCGACCCGGCACCTTGGACCCGGGCCGCCGGGCCCGGGGTTCCCGTCCCGGGCGGCTGCGCCCGCGATTCCCGAGCCCGGGCCGCACGGCCCGGGCTTCGTCCGTGCGCGACGCCGCGGCCCTCAGCGCAGCAGTTCGCGCAGCCGCGTCTCGAGCGCCCCGGCCACCTCCACGCCGCGCGCCTTCGTCAGCAGCCTGGTGTACTCCGGCACCAGCGGCGCCAGATCGGCGAGCACGGCGCACTTCTCGAGCCTGAGCGTGAACATGAAGGCACGGATGCCGAGCGCGTCGACCACGGTGTCGTTCATGTACTTCTTGGCCAGGCGGAAGCGCTCGATCGCGACCGTCGTCGGGTCGACCGGCGTGGCCTCGACGGCGCCGGCCGCTGCCCGCACCGCAGCGACGAATCCCATCGCCGCCAGCGTATCGATCGCGTCATCGGGTGCGCCGATGGTCGCGGCCGCGGCGCGCAATTCGCGCACCCGCCGCACCCCGTCGATCATGATGAGGATCGACCGCAGACGCGGCGGCAGCGTCGCCGAACGCGTGCGCAGCGCTTCGTACCCCGCGTCGGTCTTGGCGTAGAGATCGTCGTCGTTCATCGCTGCGCGTGGGCTGCTCCGGGCGACACGCCGGGAACCTCGGCCGCCGCCGGGACTGCGGCGGCGCCGCCGGCACCGACGCCCGAAACGCGCACGACGGTCACGCTGCAATCGGCGGCCGCCGCCACCTGCGACGATACGCTGCCCAGATAGCGGCGCAAGGCCGAGTTGCCGCGCGCTCCCATGACGATCTGGTCGGCGCGGCTGCGCCGCGCGAACTCGATGACGGCCTCGGCCGCATCGGGCGCCTCGAGCACGTGACAGGTGAGCCGTCCGGCGTCGAGTTCGAGCGCCTGGCCGATCGGATGCGCCCAGTGCTTGAGCTGGATGAGCAGCTTGACGTGCACGCTGTGCCCGTGGCGATCGACGCGCTCGTCCATGCCGATGCGCGCGGTACGCATCACGGTCACGCAGGCCAGGCGCGCGCCCGGCAGCGACACCACGAGCCGCTGCACCGTCTCGCGCAGCGCGTGCAGCAGGTCGGGCTCGGAGCCCGCGGCGTCGACCGCGGCGACGATGATCGGACTCCTCTGCAGCGCCGGCGCGGCGCCGGGGCGCTGCGCATCGGGCTCGCTGCCGACGGCGACGAACCAGCGCCGCAGCCGCGCCAGCGCCCCGCTGCGCGCGACGCGCCGCGCGCGCTCGGTGAGCGGCACCTGCAGCGGGTCGCGCAGCGCCAACGCCAGCTGCGCCGCGCTCGGGAAGCGCCTCTCGGGCCGCACCTCGAGGCAGCGCAGCACGATCTCCTGCAGCCACGGCGGGCAGTCGGCGCGCAGCGAGCGCGGCGGCGCCGGATCGACGTACAGGCGCTTGCGCAGCCCGCGCACCGTGTTCGGCGCGCCGAACGGTCGCACCGCGGTGACGAACCAGTACAGCATCACGCCGAGCGCGAAGAGGTCGCTGCGCGGATCGCCGCGCACGTACTGCACCTGCTCGGGCGACATGTAGGGCCCGGTACCCATCGGCAGGCGGAAGTGCTCCTCGAGCAGGTCGGGCAGGTGGTCGTGGCGCGACAGGCCGAAGTCGATCAGCACCGCGGTGCCGTCGGGCCGCATCACGATGTTGCTCGGCTTGAGGTCGAGGTGGATCACATGCTGGCGGTGCAGGTCGTGCAGCGCCAGCGCGACCCGCTCGCCCAGCTCGATGACTTCGTCGATCGCCAGCGGTGCGGCGTCGAAGCGCGGCTTGAGCGACGGGCCCTGCACATGCTCCATCACGATGTACGGACGCTGCGTGAAGTCGCCCTTGGCGACGAAGCGCGGTACGTGCGGCCCGGCCAAGGTCGGCATGATCATGCGCTCGACCTCGAAGCCGACGATGCTGGCCGGGTCCTCGCCGCCCTTGATGCGGGGCACCTTCATCAGCAGCGGCATGTCCGGCGGTACGCCGTCGGCCGCAAGCGCCTCGGGCGTGCGGCTCACGCGCCACAGCGTCGCCATGCCGCCCTGGTGCAGGCGCTCCTCGATGCGGAAGCCGTCGACCACCTCGCCGACCTCGAGGCGCGTCGGCAGCGGCGGCGGCGCGACGGGGTACTGGGCGGGGCTAGCGTCCATCGATCAGGCGCTGTGCCAGCACCTCGGGCAGACCGGCAGCCAGGATCTTGCGCGCCGCCGTCTCGTGGTCGTAGGGCACACGGTGGAAGGTCAGGGTCGGCTCGGCCGATTCGAAGACCGCGTAGCAGGCGGCGGGGTTGCCGTCGCGCGGCTGGCCCGCCGAGCCGGGCAGCGCCAGCCAGCGCCGGTGCGACGGCACCGGTACCGGCGTGCCGGGGTGCGGCACGAAGTCGGCGCAATGCCTGCCCGCCAGGTGATACAGGCGCGGCTCGTGGACATGGCCGCAGAAGGTGTAGCCGCAGCGCGTGGCCTGCAGGCTGCGCGCCGCGTCGTGGCGCGACACGATGTACTCCCAGCGCGCCGGCGCGAACGCGTTGGCGTGCACGAACAGCAGATCGCCTTCCTCGTGCGCGAGCGGCAGCGACTGCAGGAAGTCGAGCTGCGCCGCGCCGAGCTGCGCACGCGTCCATGCGACCACCTGGCGTGCCAGCGGCACCATCGTCGCCGCCGGCGCCGCGACGACACCCGCGTCGTGGTTGCCGCGCACCGCCAGTGCGCCGCGGGCGACGAATTCCCCGACGCAGTCGACCACCCAGCCCGGGTCGGCGCCGTAGCCGACGTAGTCGCCAAGGAAGGCGTAGCGCGTGCAGCCTTGCGCCTGCGCGTGCTCGAGCACCGCCTCCAGCGCCTCGCGGTTGCCGTGCACGTCGGTGATCAGGGCGCGTCTCATGCCGGTTCAGCTTCGCCCGACCGCGCGCCGGGGCCGGCGCATCGCGCGAGTGCCCCGGGGACGGCCCGCCATGGTGCCGGGCCAGGACCGACCCGGGTTCAACGCCCGGCCAGCCGCACCCAGGTGTCGATCACCGTATCGGGATTGAGCGAGATCGACACGATACCCTCCTGCGCCAGCCAGTCGGCGAAGTCCGGGTGGTCGCTCGGCCCCTGGCCGCAGATGCCGATGTACTTGCCGGTGGCGCGGCAGGCGGCGATGGCGCGCGAGATCATGGCCTTGACCGCCGGGTCGCGCTCGTCGAAGTCGTGCGCCAGCTGCGCGAGGCCCGAGTCGCGGTCCAGGCCGAGCGTGAGCTGGGTCAGATCGTTGCTGCCGATGCTCATGCCGTCGAAGTGCTCGAGGAACTGCTCGGCCAGGATGGCGTTGCTCGGCACCTCGCACATCATGACCAGACGCAGCCCGTCGACGCCGCGCTCGAGGCCGCGCTCGGCCAGCATGCGCGTCACCGCCGCCGCCTGCTTCACGGTGCGCACGAAGGGCACCATGATCTCGACGTTGCTGAAGCCCATGTCGTTGCGCACCCGCTTCAAGGCCTCGCACTCCATCGCGAAAGCGTCGCCGAACTCGCCGCTGATGTAGCGGCTGGCGCCGCGGAACCCGAGCATCGGGTTCTCCTCGTCGGGCTCGTAGCGCGTGCCGCCGATCAGCTTGCGGTACTCGTTGCTCTTGAAGTCCGACAGGCGCACGATCACCGGCTTGGGCCAGAACGCAGCGGCGATGGTGGCCACGCCCTCGGCCAGCTTGTCGACGTAGAAGGCGCGCGGGCTGGCGTGGCCGCGCGCCACCGACTCGACCGCCTTCTTCAGCTCGGGGTCGATGTTCGGGTAGTCGAGGATCGCCTTCGGGTGCACGCCGATGTTGTTGTTGATGATGAACTCGAGGCGCGCCAGGCCGACGCCGGCGTTCGGCATCTGCGCGAACTCGAACGCCAGCTGCGGGTTGCCGACGTTCATCATGATCTTGATCGGGCAGTACGGCATCGCGCCGCGCCGGACCTCGGTGATCTCGGTCTCGAGCAGGCCGTCGTAGACGTAGCCGGTGTCGCCCTCGGCGCACGAGACCGTGACGAGCGCCCCCTCGTGGATCGTCTCGGTGGCCTGGCCGCAGCCCACCACCGCCGGGATGCCGAGCTCGCGCGCGATGATCGCCGCGTGGCAGGTACGGCCGCCGCGGTTGGTGACGATGGCGCCGGCGCGCTTCATCACCGGCTCCCAGTTCGGGTCGGTCATGTCGGTGACGAGCACGTCGCCCGGCTGCACGCGCTCCATCTCGGCGAGGCTGCGCACCAGCCGCGCCGGGCCGGTGCCCACCTTCTGGCCGATGGCGCGGCCCTCGGCGAGCACGGTGGTGCGGCTGCGGTCGCCCTTGAGCCGGTAGCGCTGCTCGACCTTGCCCGCACGCTGGCTCTTCACCGTCTCGGGACGCGCCTGCAGGATGTACAGGCGCCCGTCGACGCCGTCCTTGCCCCATTCGATGTCCATCGGGCGGCCGTAGTGCTTCTCGATCGTGAGCGCGTAGCGCGCGAGCTCGGACACCTCGGCATCGCCGAGCGAGAAGCGGTTGCGCATCTCGGGCGGCGTGTCCACCACCTTGACGAGCCGCCCGCTTGCCGCCCGCTCCGCCGGCGCGGCGAACTCCATGCGCTGCAGCTTGGAGCCGAGCACGCGCCGGATCACGGCTGGCCGGCCGGCCTCGAGCGTGGGCTTGTGGACGTAGAACTCGTCCGGGTTCACTGCCCCCTGCACCACGGTTTCGCCCAGGCCGAAGCTGGACGTGACGAACACGACGTCGGGGAAGCCCGATTCGGTGTCGAGCGTGAACATCACGCCGGCCGCGCCGAGGTCGCTGCGCACCATGCGCTGCACGCCGGCCGAAAGCGACACGTCGGCGTGCGCGAAGCCCTTGTGCACGCGGTAGCTGATCGCGCGGTCGTTGTAGAGCGACGCGAAGACCTCACGCACGCGCGCGAGCACGTCGTCGATGCCGGCGACGTTGAGAAAGCTCTCCTGCTGGCCGGCGAAGCTCGCGTCGGGCAGGTCCTCGGCCGTGGCCGAGCTGCGCACCGCGAAGCTGGCCTCGGGCGCATCGGCCGCCAGGCGTTGGAAGTGGGCGCGGATCTGCTCCTCGAGGGCCGGCGGAAACGGCGTCTGCACCACCCAGCGGCGGATCGCGGCACCGGCCTCGGCCAGCGCGCGCACGTCGTCGACGTCGAGCGTGGCGAGCTTGTCGACGATGCGCTCGCGCAGCCCGCCTTGCGCGAGGAAGAGGCCGAACGCGTATGCCGTCGTGGCGAAGCCGCCGGGCACACGCACGCCGCGTGCGGCGAGCTGGCTGATCATTTCGCCGAGGCTGGCGTTCTTGCCGCCCACCGCCTCGACGTCGGTCATCCTCAGGTGTTCGAACGGGACGACCAGGGCGGTCGCCAGCGAGGCCGTAGACATGTGAAAGCTCCGTGATGTGACAAGACCGGTGCTTCCGCATGCGCGACCGTCCCCCGCCGCGAGGCCTGTGGCGCGAGGCGCTGTGCTTGTGGGCGCGAGGGGGACATCTCGGGGCCGAGCGGCGGAGGTGTTGCCGAGATTCTATGGACTTTCACCTATGATGAGCCCGGCAGGCAGCCACCGTCTCGAAGGCGCCGGCCGGAAATGCCCGAACGAACCGTGTTCTTTGTCTCGGACGGCACCGGGATCGCCGCCGAGGCCCTCGGCAAGTCGGTCCTGGCGCAGTTCTCCTCGCGCCCGCGGCACGTGCGGCGGCCCTTCGTCGACAACGCCGACAAGGCGCGCGCCGTGGTGGCGGAGATCAACGCCGTGGCCGAGGCCGAGGGCCGTCGTCCGATCGTCTTCATCACGCTGGTGCACGACGATGTGCGCGACATCGTCGCGGGCAGCGGATGCAAGGCGCTGGTGCTGGACATGATCCGCAGCTTCATCGAGCCGCTCGAGACCGAGTTCGGCGTCAAGAGCAACCACCGCATCGGGCGCTTCTCGGACCCCGCCGCGAGCCCCGAGTACGACGGCCGCATCGACGCGATCAACTTCAGCCTGGCGCACGACGACGGCCAGTCGGCGCGCCATCTCGACAGCGCCGACGTCATCCTGGTCGGCGTCAGCCGCTGCGGCAAGACGCCCACCAGCCTGTACCTCGCGATGCAGCACGGGATCCGCGCCGCCAACTACCCGCTCATCCCCGAGGACTTCGAGCGCAATCGCCTGCCGGGCGTTCTCGAGAGCCTCAAGGGCAAGTGCTTCGGCCTGACGATCGACCCCGAGCGGCTGGCCCAGGTGCGTCACGAGCGCCGGCCGGGCAGCACGTACGCGTCGCTGGCCAACTGCCGCCGCGAGGTCCGTGCCGCCGAGTCGCTCATGCAGCGCGAGGGCATCGAGTGGTTGTCGTCGACGCACAAGTCGATCGAGGAGATCGCGACGACGATCCTGCGCGATCTGCGGCCGGATCGACTCGTGTACTGAACCGCGTACGCTGCGCCGTTCGGCGGGCCGCCCGAGCGCAGGCGTTCAGGGCCTGTGCCGATACCCGTCAGGTCGGCGCATCGTTCATGTCTTCGCAGGCACCCCGTCGCCGGGCGTGGCCGCTGCGCCGGCGCGCCGCATCGATTCGTACAGGCACACCGCGGCGGCAGCCGCGACGTTGAGCGACTCCTCGCCGCCGGGCTGCGGGATGCGCAGCACGAGCGCGCAACGCGCGCGCAGCGCCGCCGACACGCCCTGCCCTTCGTGACCGAAGATCCAGGCGCAGGGCTGCGGCAGCGCCGCGCGCCCGAGGATCTCGCTCGCATGCGGGCTGGCCGCCACCAGCGGCACGGCGAGCGCATCGAGCGCGGCCGCTTCCAGCCCTTCGACGAGCCGCAGCGCGAAATGGGCGCCCATGCCGGCGCGCAGCACCTTGGGCGACCACAGCGCCGCCGTGCCGCCGAGTGCCAGCACCTGGCGCACGCCGAAGGCGGCAGCGCTGCGCAGGATGCTGCCGACGTTGCCGGCGTCCTGGACGCGGTCGAGCACGACGCTCGCGGCCTGCGCGTCGATCGCGGGCGGCGCGGGCAACGGCAGCACGCAGCCGATGCGCCCCGGCGACTCGAGCGCCGAGATCGAGCGAAAGAGCGCGTGCGGCAGCAGCACCTGACGCGCCGCCTGGCCCGCAAGCATCTGCAGCGCGGCCGCGTCGGCGGCCTCCTCGTCGAGCACCGCCAGCGCCACCGCCAGCCCGCGCGCCCGCGCCGCGGCGCACAGGTGCTCCCCTTCGAGCCACAGCTGGCCGTCACGGCGATAGCCGGCGTTGTCCTGCGCCAGCCGCCTGAGCCGGGCGACCAGCGGGTTGTGGCGCGAGGTGATGCGCTCGGGCCCGCCGCTCATCGCGCAGCGGACGCGTCGGCTGCGTCGGATTTGGCGGTCGTGTCGGCTGCTTCGGCTGCTTCGGCTGCTTCGGCCGCTCCGGCCGCTTCGGACGCACCGGGCCCAGCAGCTCGCGCCGCGCGCACCGGCGCAAAGCTGCGCCGGTGCTGCACGCAGGGGCCGTGCGTGCGCAGCGCCTCGAGGTGCGCCGGCGTCGGATAGCCCTTGTGCGCGTCGAAGCCGTACTGCGGCCAGCGCGCGTGCAGCGCGACGCACAGGCCGTCGCGGTGCACCTTGGCGAGGATCGACGCCGCCGCCACGGCCGCCACGCGCGCGTCGGCGCGCACCACCGCGGCGCAGGGCATCGGCAGCTCGGGCCGGCGGTTGCCGTCGACGACGACGCGCTGCGGCGCCAGGCGCAGCGCGGCGACGGCGCGCTGCATCGCCAGCAACGTGGCCTGCAGGATGTTCAGCCGGTCGATCTCCTCGACGCTCGCCTCGGCCACCGCGCAGCACAGCGCGTGCGCGCGGATCTCGTGGCACAGCCGCTCGCGCCGCCTCGGCGACAAGGCCTTGGAATCGGCCAGGCCCTTGATCGGTCTAAGCTCGTCGAGGATCACCGCCGCCGCCACCACCGGACCGGCGAGCGGCCCGCGTCCGGCCTCGTCGACGCCGGCGACGAGCGCTGGCCGCGCCCACTCAGGGCCGAGCTGCTCGAGCCTGAACGACCTGCGCGATGGCATCGGCGGCAAGCCGCGCCGTGTCGCGGCGCAGCAGATGGTGCAGCTCGGCGAAGCGCTGCGCGACGCGCGCGCAGGCCGCCGGATCGTCGAGCCAGGCGAGCACGGCGGGCACGATGGTCTCGGGCCGGCATTCGGCCTGCAGCAGTTCCGGCACGAGGAACTCGCGCGCCAGGATATTGGGCAGGCCGACCCAGGGCTGGTAGCGCATGCGCTTCATGATCCACCAGCTCGCCGGGTGCAGCGCGTAGCCGATGACCATCGGGCGCTTGAACAGCGCCGCCTCGAGCGTGGCGGTGCCGCTGGCGACGAGCGTCGCGTCGCAGGCGGCGAGCACGCGGTGCGAGTCTCCCTCCACGAGCTGGATCGGCACGCCCGGCGCGTGCGCCGCGAGCAGCGGCTCGAGCAGGCCGCGCAGGCCCGGTGCGACCGGCAGCACGAAGCGCAGCGCCGGCCGCTCGCGCTGCAGCCGCGCCGCGCTTGCGAGGAAGGGCGGCGCGATCCAGCGGATCTCGGCGCGGCGGCTGCCCGGCAGCAGCGCCAGCACCTGCGCCTCGGGCGGCAGCCCGAGCGCGGCGCGCGCCGCCGCGCGCGGCGGCTCGAGCGGACTCGCGTCGGCGAGCGGATGGCCGACGTAGCTCGCGGGCACGCCGTGGCGCGCGAGCAGTTCGGGCTCGAACGGGAACAGGCACAGCACATGGTCGCAGCTGGCACGCATCTTCGCCGCGCGGGCGCCGCGCCAGGCCCAGATCGACGGGCAGACGAAGTGGATCGTCGTCACGCCCGCCGCCTTCAGGCGCCGTTCGAGCCCGAGGTTGAAGTCGGGCGCGTCGACGCCGACGAAGGCGTCGGGCGGCGCTGCGAGCAGCCGCCGCGCGAGCTGCGCGCGGATGCCCTGGATGTCGCGATAGTGGCGCAGCGCCTCGACATAGCCGTGCACCGCGAGGAGCTCGCTCGGCCACCAGGCGTCGAAGCCCGCGCCCTGCATGCGCGGGCCGCCGATGCCGCCCGCCGCGAGCGACGGCCAGCGTGCGCGCAGACCGCCGAGCAGCAGCGCGGCGAGCAGGTCGCCCGAGGCCTCGCCGGCCACCATCGCCAGGCGCATCGGCTCACCGGCGCTCAGCGCACGATGCCGCGCGCGGAGGCGGCGAGGAAGTCGAGCATGAGCGCGAGGTCGGCGCCGGTCTCGTCGTCGGCGCCGTCGTGCAGCCCGGCGATGGCCGCGCGGGCCTGCTCGAGCGTGAGACCGTCGCGGTACAGCAGCCGGTGCATGCGCCGGACGAGGGCGATGCGCGTCGCGCCGAAGCCGCGCCGGCGCAGGCCCTCGACGTTGCAGCCGTGCACCGCCAGCGGGTGGCCGGCCACCGTCATGAACGGCGGCACGTCCTGCGCGACATGGCTCTGGAACCCGACCATCGCGTGCGCGCCGATGCGGCAGAACTGGTGCACGCCGCTCAGGCCGCCGACGACCACCCAGTCGCCGATGTGCACATGGCCGGCCAGCGTCGCGTTGTTGGCGAGGATCGTGCGGCTGCCGACGCGGCAGTCGTGGGCCACGTGCACGTAGGCCATGACCCAGTTGTCGTCGCCGACGCGCGTGACGCCCGCGTCCTGCACCGTGCCGCGGCTGAAGGTGCAGAACTCGCGGATCGTGTTGCGCGCGCCGATCTCGAGCCGCGTCGGCTCGCCGCGGTACTTCATGTCCTGCGGCGCGCCGCCCAGCGCGGCGTGCGCGAAGATGCGGTTGTCGTGCCCGATGCGCATCGGCCCTTCGAGCACGCAATGCGCGCCGACCGTCGTGCCGGCCTCGATGACGACGCCGGCGCCGACCACCGCGTAGGGACCGATCTGCACGCCGGCGGCGAGCTCGGCCGCTCGATCGACGATCGCCGTCGGATGGATCGTGGCCACGTCGCAGCGAACCCGCGCTACCTGACCTTGCGCTCCGTGCACATGATCGTGGCCTCGGCGACGAGCTGGCCTTCGACCGAGGCGCGCGTGCGATAGCGATGCACGCCGGCCTTGATGCGCTCGAGCCAGGCCTCGAGCAAGAGCTGGTCGCCCGGCTCCACCGGCCGCTTGAAGCGCGCGTTGTCGACGCCGGCCAGGTAGACCACCTTGTCGTCGCCGGCCGAGCCGCCCGTGCTGACGTAGGCGAGCATGGCCGCGGCCTGCGCCAGCGCCTCGATGATCAGCACGCCCGGCATCACCGGCCGCACCGGGAAGTGGCCGACGAAGTACGGTTCGTTGATGGTGACGTTCTTGACCGCCCTGACGTACTGCCCGACCTCGACTTCGAGCACGCGGTCGACCATCAGGAACGGATAGCGGTGCGGCAGCTTGGCGAGGATCTGGTGGATGTCGAGCCCGCTCATTGCCTCTTCTCCAGCGCGCGGATGCGCTCGCGCAGCGCGTGCAGCTGCCGCAGGGTGGCGGCGTTCTTTTCCCAGGCGGCATTGTCGTCGAAGGGAAACACGCCGCTGTAGACGCCGGCCTTTCGGATCGAGCGCGAGATCAGCGTGCCGGCGCTGACGTGCACGTCGTCGGCGATCTCGAGGTGGCCGAGGATCATCGCGGCGCCGCCGAAGGTGCAGCGCCGGCCGATGCGCGCGCTGCCGGCCACGCCGACGCAGCCGGCCAGGGCGCTGTGCTCGCCGATGCGCACGTTGTGGCCGATCTGCACCAGGTTGTCGACCTTCACGCCGTTGCCGACGACGGTGTCCTCGAGCGCGCCGCGGTCGACGCAGCTGTTGGCGCCGATCTCGACGTCGTCGCCGATCGCCACCGCGCCGAGCTGTTCGATCTTCTCCCAGCGTCCGCCTTCGTCGGGCACCGGCGCGAAGCCGAAGCCGTCGGCGCCGACGACGGCACCGCTGTGGACGATGCCGCGCGCGCCGATGCGGCAGCCGCGCGCGAGTACGGCGCGCGCGTGCAGCGTCGTGCCCTCGCCCAGCTCGGCGTGCGCGCCGACATGCGCCTGCGCACCGACCACGGCGCCCGCAGCCAGGCAGGCCTGCGCGCCGATGTAGGCGAGCGCACCCACGCTCGCCGAGGCCGCGATGCGGGCGCCGGGTTCCACGACCGCGCTCGGATGGACGCCCGAGCACGGAGCGGTGCGCACGCGCGCCGCCCACCACTGCGTGAGCCGCGCGTAGGCCAGGTAGGGGTCGGCGCAGACGATGGCCGCGCCGCGCGCGGCGGCCGCATCGCGCAGCGCCGGGGCGACGATCAGGCAGCCGGCGGCGCTGCGCTGCACTTGCGCGGCATGGCGCGCGTGGGCGAGAAAGCCGATCGCCCGGGCGTCGGCGCTGTCCAGCGGAGCGATACGCTCGACTTCGAGGGTGGCGTCGCCGAGCAGCTCGCCGCCCAGCAGGGCCGCGATCTCGCCGATGCGGACGCGCACGCCGCGGCCCGCGTGCCCTACTTGCCCGGCGCGTTGAGCGCCTTGATCACCTTGTCGGTGATGTCCACGCGCGGGCCAGCGAAGACGACCTCTTGCAGGATGACGTCGTACTTCTCGCCGTCGAAGATCTGCTTGATGACGCGGTTGGCGCGCTCGACGACGCCGGCCAGCTCCTCGTTGCGGCGCTGGTTCAGGTCTTCCTGGAACTCGCGGCGCTTGCGCTGCAGGTCGCGGTCCTGCTCGACGAGTTCGCGCTGGCGGCGCGTGCGCTCGGTCTCGGCGAGCGTGGGGGCGTCCTTGTCGAGCTTGTCGGCCGCCGCCTTGAGCTTGCTGGCCTGATCGTTGAGCTCGCGCTCGCGCTTGCCGAATTCGGCCTCGAGCTTGGCCTGCGCGGCCTTGGCCGGCGTGGCCTCGCGCAGCACGCGTTCGCTGTTGACATAGCCGATCTTCAGCTCCTGGGCCGCCGCAGGCAGCGTCGCCAGGACGAGCGCGGCGGCCGCCAGCGGCAGGGCGAGCGGACGCGCGGCGCGGGCACCGAGCCCGGCAGTGAACGATGCGAGGCGGCTGGGGCTCATCAGAACGCGGTCCCGATCTGGAATTGGAAGCGCTGGATTCTATCGTTGCGCTGCAGCCTGAGCGGCGTGCCCCAGCTCAGCTTGAGCGGACCCACCGGCGAGATCCACGACAGGCCCAGACCCGCCGACGAGCGCAGCGAGTCGGCGCTCATGCGCTCGTCTTCGCGCCAGACGTTGCCGACGTCGGCAAACGCGAAGATGCGCAGCGACTTGTCGTTGCCGGTGCCCGGCACCGGGAAGTACAGCTCGGCATTGGCGTTCAAGCGCTTGGCGCCGCCGACGTAGGCGCCGGTCGGATCGATGACGCCGAGCGAGCCCTGCTCGAACACGCGCACCGTGCCCAGGCCGCCGCCGTAGAAGTTCTTGAACACCGGGAACGGCTTGCCGCCCAGGCCCTTGCCCCAGCCGAACTCGGCGTTCAAGCCGAGCGTCAGCTGCCTGGGCAGCGCCCAGTACTGCTGCGCCTGCACGTTGGTGCGCGTGTAGCGCACGTCGCCCGCGAAGCTCCACTCGAGGTTCACGCGCTGGTAGCTGCCGCGCGTGGGCACGATCACGCTGTCGCGGCGGTCGCGCGCCCAGCCCAGCGTGAGCGGGAACGCCATGCTCGTCTCGCCGAACAGCACGCGGTAGTTCAGGTAGGCCAGGGGCACGCCGACGGCCGTGCCGATGACCTGGCGATCGGCGGCGAGGCCGAGGTAGACGGTGTCGAACTCAGAGAACGGCACGCCGAAGGTCATGCCCAGGCGCTGGTTGGAGGCCTCGTATTCGTCGAGCAGCTGGTTCAGCGCCTTGCTGCGGCGGTAGACCAGGTCGAACGAGCGCGAGATGCCGTCGACCGTCCAGTACGGATCGAGGGTGCTGACGACGAGCGTGCGGTTGGTACGGCCGGTGTTGATCTCGAGGCCGAGCGAGTTGCCCGAGCCGAAGACGTTGTCCTGGCGAATCGCCGCCGTGAAGGTGAAACGCTCGGCGTTGGAGTAACCGGCGCCGACCGAGAGATTGCCGGTCGGCTTCTCGGTCACGTTGACGACGAGGTCGACCTGATCGGGCACGCCGGGAACCTCGCTCGTCTCGACGTCGACGTCCTTGAAGAAGCCCAGGCGGTCGACGCGCTCCTTGCTCAGCTTGATGAGCGCGCCGTCGTACCAGGCACCCTCGAGCTGGCGGAACTCGCGCCGCACGACTTCGTCGCGCGTGCGCGTGTTGCCCGCGACGTCGATGCGCCGCACGTAGACGCGGCGCTCGGGCTGGGCGACGAAGACCACCGACACCTGGCCGCGGGCGCGGTCGATCTCGGGGCGCGGCTCGACGCGCGCGAAGGCGTAGCCGTACAGGCCGAAGCGCTCGCCGAAGCGCTTGGCCGTCTCGGTCACCGCGTCGCCGCGATACGGCTCGCCCGGGCGCAGTCCGACGAGGGTGCGGAACTCGTCCTCCTTGCCCAGGTAGTCGCCCTCGAGGCGCACGGCGGTGACCGTGTACGGCTGGCCTTCGCGGATCGAGACGGCGATCGCGATGCGCTGCTTGTCGGGCGAGATCGTGACCTGCGTCGACTCGATCGCGAACTCGAGGTAGCCGCGGTTGACGTAGTAGGCACGCAGCCGCTCGAGGTCGGCGTTGAGCTTGCTGCGCGAGTAGCGGTCGTTCTTGGTGTACCAGCTGAACCAGCCGGTGGGGCTGAGCTCGAACTCGTCGAGCAGCGTCGACTCCGAAAACACCGAGTTGCCGCCGATGCGCAGGCTCGAGATCCTGGCCGCCTCGCCCTCGTTCATCGTGAACGTGATGTTCACGCGGTTGCGCTCGATCGGCGTCACCGTCGTCGTGACCTCGGCGCCGTACAGGCTGCGTGTGAGGTACTGGCGCTTGATCTCCTGCTCGGCGCGGTCGATCAGCGCGCGATCGAAAGGCAGCCCCTCGCCGATGCCGGCGTCCTTGAGCGACTTGGTGAGCGGGTCCTTGTCGAACTCCTTGAGACCGGCGAAGCTCACGCTGGCGATGATCGCGCGCTCGTCGACGATGACGACCGCGACCTCGCCCTCGATCTCGATGCGCACGTCCTTGAACAGGCCGGTCGCGAAAAGCGCGCGCAGCGCCGCCGAGCCCTTGTCGTCGGTGTAGGTGTCGCCGATGCGAAACGGCAGCGCGGCGAACACCGTGCCGGGATCGGTGCGCTGCAGACCCTCGACGCGGATGTCCTTGATGACGAAGGGCTGGACGGCCTTGGCGGCGGGAGCGGCCAGCGCCGCCGCGGCCGCCACGATCAGGACAAAGGCGCCGCGCTCGGCGGCGCCCGGAAACGCTGGAAACATCGGGCGATCAGTGCAGGCCCAGCAGGCGGGCCACGTCGTTGTAGAGGGCAACCGACATCATCGTGAGCAGCAACGCGATGCCGCCGCGCTGGAGCCGCTCGAGCCAGAGGTCGGAGACCGGGCGACCGGTGGCGCCCTCGAAAATGTAATACATCAGGTGGCCGCCATCGAGCATCGGCAGCGGCAGCAGGTTCAGCACGCCGAGGCTGACGCTGACGATGGCCAGGAATTCGATGAAGCGCACCGGCCCCTGACGCACCGACTGGCCGGCATAGTCGGCGATGCTGATCGGACCCGACAGGTTCTTCAGCGAGGCCTCGCCGACCAGCATGCGGCCGAGCATCTTCAGCGTGAACGCCGAGGTATCCCAGGTGCGCTCGAACCCGCGCACGAGGCCCTCGAGCGGGCCGTAGCGCACCGTGACCTGCGCCGCCGGCGCGCCGATCATCGCGTCGATGCGGCCGTAGGGCGCCGACGCGGCGGCATCGACGCGCGGCACGACGTCGAGCGTGACGCTGCGTCCGCCGCGCTCGACGAGCCAGTGCTGCAGCACCGGCTGGGCGCCGCGCACGCCGGCGCGGATGCGTTCGCGCAGCACGCTCGAGTCGGCGACGGCGGCGCCGTCGATGGCGAGCACGCGATCGCCCTGCGCGAGACCGGCCCGGTCGGCCGGACCGCCCGCCTTCACCGCGCCGATCAGGGGTTCCGCGAAGGGCGGGCCGAGGCCGATGCGGCGCGCCAGATCGGCGTCGACCTCGCGCGGCTCGAGCGTGCCCAGATCGAGCTCGAGCGTGCGCGCGCCGCGCCCGTCGCGGTCGCTCACGCGCAACGCGAGCTTCTCGCGTTGCAGCGCCGCCTGCGTCAGCCGCCACATCAGATCGGTCATCGAACGCAGGTCGCGCCATTGACCGTCGCCTTCGCCGACGGCCTGCACCCAGTCGCCCGAACGCAGCCCGGCGCGCGCGGCGATGCTGTCGGGCTGCGGTGCGCCGAACAGAGCCTTGGGCTCCTGCATGCCGGCCCAGTAGGCGGCGGCGAACAGCAAGGCCGCGAGCGCCAGGTTGGCCAGCGGCCCGGCGGCGACGATCGCAGCGCGCCGGGCCAGGCTCTGGCGGTTGAAGGCGCGCGCCAGCTCGTGCGGATCGACCTCGCCTTCGCGCTCGTCGAGCATGCGCACGTAGCCGCCCAGAGGCAGCGCGCAGACGACGAACTCGGTGCCGCCCGGCTGCCGCTGCCAGCGCCAGACGACGCGGCCGAAGCCGACCGAGAAGCGCAGCACCTTGACGCCGCAGGCCCGCGCCACGCGGTAGTGGCCGTACTCGTGGATGACGATGAGCAGGCCCAGCGTGAGCAGCAGGCCGACGACATAGCTCATGCCGGCACCCGCTGCGTCAGGAGGGCACGCGCCAGAGAGCGCGCGCGGCGATCGAGATCGAGCAGGTCATCGAGGGTGGGCGGCACCGGCAAGCGCGGCTCCAACTGCTCGAGCGTCGCCGCGTTCACTCTGTGAATCTCGGTGAAGCCGATGGTTCCCGCGAGGAAGGCGGCCACGGCCTCCTCGTTGGCGGCGTTGAGCACCGCGGTGCTGCCCGACGGCCCGGCCAGGGCCTGCCAGGCGAGCTGCAGGCCGGGAAAGCGCCCGGCGTCGGGCGCCTCGAAGCTCAGGCCCTGCAGGGCGCCGAAATCGAGCCGCGCCGCGCCCGACTCGATGCGCTCGGGAAACGCCAGGCCGTAGGCGATCGGCACGCGCATGTCGGGCGTGCCGAGCTGAGCCAGCACCGAGCCGTCGCGGCACACGACCATCGAGTGCACGATGCTCTGCGGGTGGATCACGACGCGCACGCGCTCGGGGGCAAGGTCGAACAGCCAGCGCGCCTCGATCACCTCGAGCGCCTTGTTCATCATCGTCGCCGAGTCGACCGAGATCTTGCGTCCCATCACCCAGTTCGGATGCGCCAGCGCCTCGTCCGGCGTGACCGTGGCGAGCGTCGCCGGATCGCGCTGCCGGAACGGGCCGCCGCTGGCGGTGAGCACGAGGTGGTCGATGCGCGCGTCCCAGCTGCGCCGCTCCTCGGGCAGGCACTGGAAGATCGCCGAATGCTCGCTGTCGATGGGCAGCAGCGTCGCGCCGCCCTCGGCCACCGCCTGCATGAACAGGGCGCCGCCGACGACCAGCGCCTCCTTGTTGGCCAGCAGCAGCCGCTTGCCCGCGCGTGCCGCGGCCAGGCAGGGCGCCAGGCCGGCGGCACCGACGATGGCAGCCATCACGGTGTCGACCTCGGGCGCGGCCGCCAGCTCGCACAAGGCCTCGGCGCCGCTCGTCACCTCGGTGCGCAGGCCCGCGGCGGCGAGGCGCTCACGCACCGCGCGCGCGCGCGCCGCGTCGGGCAACACGGCCCAGCGCGGGCGCCAGCGCAGACACTGCGCGACGAGCTCGTCGACGCGCTGGTGCGCGGTCAGACCGACGACCTCGAAACGCTGCGGATGGCGCGCGATGACATCGAGCGTGCTCGTGCCGATCGACCCCGTGGAGCCGAGTACGGCGACGCGCTGGCGCGGGCCGTCCACGTCGGTCACCCGCGGCCCAGGCCGGCGCTCAGCCCGACGAGCGCGAGCGAGGCCGGCATCACGGGCAGCAGCGCGTCGACGCGGTCGAGCACGCCCCCGTGGCCGGGCAGCAGCCGGCTGCTGTCCTTGGCGCCGGCGGCACGCTTGACGAGCGACTCGAACAGGTCGCCGACCACGCTCAGGCCGCTCAGACCGACGAGCGCCGCCGCCGCGAGCGGCCAGCCGAACGCGGACACCAGGCGCGTGTAAAGGCTGGGGACCTGGAAGCCGGACGCGCGGTCGAGCCAGATCCAGACGAGCGCGAGCGCCAACACGCCGGCCACGCCCGACCACAGGCCCTCCCAGCTCTTGCCGGGGCTGATCGAAGGCGCGAGCTTGCGCCGGCCGAAGGCACGGCCGCCGAAGTAGGCGGCGATGTCGGCCATCCACACCAGACACAGCATCGACAGCATGAAGTTGATGCCGATCGTGCGCGCGTGCACGAGCGCGAGCCAGGCGCCGCCCAGCACCGACAGGCCGAGCAGCCAGCGCAGCAGGCGCGGCCAGCGCGGCCAGGCCGCAGGGCCGCGCCAGAGCACGAGGGCACCGCCGCCGAGCCACAGCAGCGCGAGCGCACGCCACAGCGCCGCCGGCGCCGCGTCGCCCCAGCCGCCGGCAAGAGCGCCGAGGCCGACGAGCGCGAACAGGGCCGCCGACAGCAGTGCGGGCAGCGTCCGGTTCAGGCGCGCCCACTCCCAGGCTCCGGCGGCGAACAGCGCGAGACTGACGAGCGCGAAGGGCCAGCGCCCGGGCGCCGCCAGCGCCGCGAACATGATCGCCACCAGCACGAGCGCCGTGACGACGCGCTGCTTCAGCATGGCGCGCCCGCGGCCCGAGCGCACCGCTGCGATGCTGCCGCGCGGACCTCAATCACCCTCGGCCACCACCGGCTGGCGGATGCCGCCGAAGCGCCGATCGCGCTGCGCATAGGCCGCGAGCGCCGCGTCGATCTCGCGCGTGCCGAAGTCCGGCCACAGGCACTCGGTGAAGAACAGCTCCGAATAGGCGGCCTGCCAGAGCATGAAGTTGCTCATGCGCATCTCGCCGCCGGTGCGGATGAACAGGTCGGGGTCGGGCGCGAACGACAGCGCCATGTGGCTCGACAGATAAGCCTCGTCGAAATCGCCCGGCGCGACGCCCTCGGCAAGCGCCTGACGGCAGGCCTGCACGACGTCCCAGCGCCCGCCGTAGTTGAACGCCACCGCGAGCGTGATGCGCGTGTTGTGGCGCGTCAGGGCCTCGGCCTGCTCCCAGGCCAGGCGCAGCTTGTCGGAAACGGCCGAGCGGTCGCCGACGATGCGGATGCGAACGCCGTCGCCGGCAAGCTTGCCCAGGTACTTGGACACCGCCACCAGCACCAGGCTCATCAGTCCCGACACCTCCTCGCTGGGGCGCTTCCAGTTCTCCGACGAGAAGGCGAACACCGTCAGGTAGGCGACGCCGCGCTCGGCGAACAGGTTGACCGCGCGCACCAGCGCGTCGACACCGGCCTTGTGGCCGAAGAAGCGCGGCATGAAGCGCTGGCGCGCCCAGCGGCCGTTGCCGTCCATCACCACCGCGACATGGCGCGGCACCGCGTCGGGCGCGGCGCCCTGCAGCGGCACGAGCTTGGGTTTGCCCGACATCGCAGACCCGGCGGCGGCGCTCAGACCGCCATCACCTCGGCTTCCTTGCCGTGCACCAGGCGGTCGATCTCGGCGACGACGTTGTCGGTCAGATGCTGCACGTCGGCCTGCACGCGGCGCTCCTCGTCCTCGTTGACGGCCTTGTCCTTGAGCAGCTTCTTCAGGTGCTCGTTGGCCTCGCGGCGCACGGCGCGCACCGCGATCTTGCATTCCTCGCCGGCGTGGCGCACGACCTTGCTCAGCTCGCGCCGCCGCTCCTCGGTGAGCGGCGGCATCGGCACGCGCAGCAAGTCGCCCTGGGCGCTCGGGTTGAGGCCGAGATCGCTCTCGCGGATCGCCCGCTCGATCTTCGCGCCCATGCCCTTCTCCCAGGGCTGCACGCTGATCGTGCGCGCGTCGATCAGCGAGACGTTGGCGACCTGGCTGATCGGCACCTTGGAGCCGTAGTAGTCGACATGCACCTGGTCGAGGATGCCGGGATGCGCCCGCCCGGTGCGGATCTTGTGCAGTTCGTTCTTCAGCGCCTCGAGCGACTTGCCCATCTTGTGCTCGGCGGTCTTCCTGATCTCGGCGGTGTCCATGGCGAAGTTGCAGCCTCGTCGTCAAACGTGCACCAGCGTGCCCTCGTCCTCGCCGAGCACGACGCGCCTGAGCGCACCCGGCTTGTGGATCGAGAACACCTTGATCGGCAGCTTCTGGTCGCGGCACAGCGCGAACGCGGTGGCGTCCATCACCTGCAGGTTGCGCGCGATCGCCTCGTCGAAGGCGATGCGCGTGTAGCGCGTGGCGCTCGGGTCCTTGTGCGGATCGGCGCTGTACACGCCGTCGACCTTGGTCGCCTTGAGCACGATCTCGGCGCCGACTTCGGCGCCGCGCAGCGCCGCCGCGGTGTCGGTGGTGAAGAAGGGGTTGCCGGTGCCGGCGGCGAAGACGACGACCTTGCCTTCCTCGAGATACTGCAGCGCCTTGGGCCGGACGTAGGGCTCGACCACCTGCTCGATGCCGATGGCCGACATCACGCGCGCCGTCATGCCCTCCTGGCGCATCGTGTCGGCCAGCGCGAGCGCGTTCATCACGGTGGCCAGCATGCCCATGTAGTCGGCGGTGGCGCGGTCCATGCCGACCGAGCCGCCGGCCACGCCGCGGAAGATGTTGCCGCCGCCGATGACGACGGCGACCTCGCAACCCAGGCGCGTGATCTCCTGCACCTCGCGCACCATGCGCACGATGGTGGCGCGGTTGATGCCGTAGGGATCATCGCCCATCAGGGCCTCGCCCGAGAGCTTGAGCAGGATGCGCTTGTATGCCGGCGTCGGCATGAGGTGGTCCGTTCGCGGTGCTGCAGTGTAAGCGGCGGGCGGCCGGCGCCCGTGCGCGCCCAGGGCCCGGCTACTGGCCCTTGGCAGCGGCCACCTGCGCCGCCACCTCGGCGGCGAAGTCGCCGCTGCGCTTGTCGATGCCCTCGCCCACCACGTACAGCGTGAAGCCGCGCACCGTGGTGCCGGCCTCCTTCAGCATCTGCTCGACCGACTGCTTGTCGTTCTTGACGAAGGGCTGCGGCAGCAGCGACACCTCCTTCAGGTACTTTTGCACCGCGCCTTCGACCATCTTGGCCGCGATCTCGGCCGGCTTGCCGCTCTCGGCGGCCTTCTCGGCGGCGATCTTGCGCTCCTTGTCGACCAGATCGGCGGGCACATCGGCGGCGGCCAGCGCCACCGGCTTCATCGCCGCGACATGCATCGCCACGTCCTTGGCCGCCGTCGCGCTGCCGCTGTACTCGACGATGACGCCGATGCGCGTGCCGTGCAGGTAGTGCGCCAGCGCGCCGCCGCCGGCGTAGCGCCGGAAGCGGCGGATCGACAGGTTCTCGCCGATCTTGCCGATCAGGCCCTTGCGCACGTCTTCCACCGTCGGGCCGAAGCCGTCCTGCGCGAGCGGCAGCGCGGCCAGCGCCGCGACGTCGGCCGGGTTGCGCTCGGCCACCAGTTGCGCGCAGGCGCGCGCCAGGGCCAGGAACGACTCGTTCTTGGACACGAAGTCGGTCTCGCAGTTGACCTCGACGAGGGCGCCGGCAGCGCCGCCCACGTGGGCGGCGACGACGCCTTCGGCAGTGACGCGGCTGGCCGCCTTGCTCGCCTTGTTGCCGAGCTTGACGCGCAGGATCTCCTCGGCGCGGCCGAGGTCGCCGTCGGCCTCGGTGAGCGCCTTCTTGCATTCCATCATCGGCGCGTCGGTCTTGGCGCGCAGTTCGGCCACCATGCTTGCAGTGATCACGGACATTGCTGTTTCTCTCCAGATTCGGGGGCGCGGCGGGCGCCGGCCGCGGCACGCGCCGGCGCGGATGCGCCCACGCCGCGTGCCGCTGCGCGAGCGGCGGCGCGCACGGGTTCAGTGTTCTTCGCTGACCTCGACGAACTCGTCGCCGCCGGCCACCGCGGCCACCACGTCGGCGGTGGCGTTGGCCCTGCCGTCGAGCACGGCGTCGGCCATCGCGCGCGCGTACAGCGCCACCGCCTTGGCCGAGTCGTCGTTGCCGGGAATGACGTAGTCGATGCCCAGCGGCGAATGGTTGGTGTCGACGACGCCGATCACGGGAATGCCGAGCTTCTTGGCCTCGGCGACGGCGATCTTGTGGTAGCCGACGTCGATGACGAACATGGCGTCGGGCAGGGCCGACATGTCCTGGATGCCGCCGATGTCCTTCTCGAGCTTGGCCAGCTCGCGCTCGAACAGCAGCGCCTCCTTCTTGATCATCTGCTCGGTGCCGGCCTCCTTGGCGGCCTGCATTTCCTTGAGCTTCTTCAGGCTGCCCTTGACGGTCTTGAAGTTGGTGAGCATGCCGCCCAGCCAGCGCTGATCGACGTAGGGCATGCCGGCGCGCTGCGCCTCCTGCGCGATGACTTCGCGCGCCTGGCGCTTGGTGCCCACCATCAGGATCGTGCCGCGCCGTCCCGCGAGCTGGCGCGCGAACTTCATCGCCTCGGTGAACAGCGGCAGCGTCTTCTCGAGGTTGATGATGTGGATCTTGTTGCGATGGCCGTAGATGTACGGCGCCATCTTGGGGTTCCAGAAGCGGGTCTGGTGTCCGAAATGGACACCCGCTTCGAGCATTTCACGCATCGAGACAGACATGGGGAGCTCCGAAGGTTGGGTCTAGAATCGCGCCGCTCGATCGCCACGGCCGGATCGGCGTGGCGACACCTTGGAGGCGGCGGACTCGCGAGTCGCAAAGCGAGTTGAAGAAGGACCGGTGACGGCCGTCCGCCCTGCTGCGCGGCGCGCCCTCGGTCGGCCTGCATCGCGGCCTCCGAAAACGCCGCGCCTGCGGCATCAAGACAAACCGAAAAATTCTAGCATGCGCGCCATCGTCGTCGGCGCCGGCATCGTCGGCGTGACCACCGCCTACGAGCTGGCGAGTCAGGGTCATGAGGTCACGGTGTTCGAACGGCGTGCCGCCGTCGCCGCCGAGGGCAGTTTCGCCAACGCCGGTGTCCTGGCGCCGGGCTACGTAACGCCGTGGGCGGCACCGGGCATGAGCGCCAAGGTGCTGCGCCAGATGCTCGGGCGGCACGCGGCGGTGCGCTTCGACGGCCTGTCGGCGCTCGCACAACTGCCCTGGATGCTGCGCTGGCGGCTGGCCTGCCGGCCGCGCGTCTACGCCGCCAACCGGGGCGCGATGGTGCGTCTGGCCCGCTTCAGCCAGGAGCGGCTGCTCGAGCTCACGCGCCGGCTCGCGCTCGACTACGAGCAGCAGCCGGGCTACCTCGTGCTGCTGCGCGGCGCGCGCGAGCTGCACGCGGCCGAGCGCACGACGCGGCTGCTCGCCGAGCTGGGTGTCGCGCACGAGCTGGTCGACGCCGAGCGCTGCCGGCGCCTCGAGCCCGGCCTCAACGCCCGGGCACCGCTGGCCGGCGCGATCCACCTCGCGCAAGACGGCGTGGGCAACTGCCGGCAGTTCGCGCACCTCATCAAGGCCGAGGCCCAGCGCCTGGGCGCGAGCTTCCGCTTCGACAGCGACGTGCTCGCCATCGAGCCGGGCCGTCCCGCCGCGCTGCGCACGGCCGACGGCCAGCACCATCGGGCCGACGCGGTGGTGGTCTGCGCCGGTGTTCATGCCAATCGCCTGCTCGCGCCGCTCGGGCTCGCGCTGCCGCTCGCGCCCGTGTACGGCTACTCGATCACCGCGCCGCTCGCGCAGCGCGACGACCAGCCGTGCACGGGCCCGCGCGCGGCCCTGATGGACGAGCGCTTCAAGGTCGCGATCAGCCGTCTCGGGCAGCGCGTGCGTGTCGCCGGCAGTGCCGAGATCGGCGGCAGCGCCGAACGCCTGAACCCGGCGCCGCTGGCGACGCTGTACAAGGTGCTCGAGGACTGGTTCCCGGGCGCCGCCGTCGTGCACGAGGCGCAGCAGTGGAAGGGCGCGAGGCCGATGCTGCCCGACGGCCCGCCGGTGCTCGGCGCAAGCGGCCAGCCCGGCCTGTGGCTCAACCTCGGCCACGGCTCGAGCGGCTGGATGCTCGCCTGCGGCTCGGCGCGCGTGCTCGCCGAAGCGGTAAGCGGTCGCCCGGCACCGATCGATCTCGGTTCACTGCAACTCGCGCGTTTGCGCTGACGCAAGGCGTACCGGCCGGCGCGCGCAGGTTTCGTGCCGGGCCGGATTCGGCCGGGCCCGAGGCCCGTGATCTTGCCTCGTGCGTGGCGCCTGGAGAGTCTGTCGCCAGCGCCAGGCGAAACACCGACCTTGCCTCGTGCGCGCGCGGCGCCTGGTGCGCAGGGGTTTCCTGACGCGCACGGGTTTCCTGGTGCGCACGGCACGCCTCGTGCACGCGGCGTGCAGCGCGGCCGGAGCCGACTCGGCGCGGCGCCACAATCGCGCCATGTCCAGCCCCGGCGTCCGCCTCCCGATCGCCGTCGATCCGCGGCGCGGCCCCTGGCCGCTGCACGACACCGCTGCCGCGCGCGCGAGCGAGGCGGCGGCGCTCGCGGCGAACGCCCCGCATGCGCTGATGGAAGCCGCCGGGCTGGCGGTGGCGCGCCTGGCCCTGGCGCGTTTTGCACCGTTGCGCCGCGTCGAGATCCTCGCCGGGCCGGGCAACAACGGCGGCGACGGCTTCGTTGCCGCACGCCATCTGCATGCCAGGGGCGTCGCCTTGCGCGTGCGCTGGATCGGCGACGCGGACCGCGCGCCCGACGATGCCCGGCACGCAATCGCCCAGGCGCGCGCCGCCGGTGTCGCCATCGAGCCGTGGCAGGCCGAGCCGATCGCCGCCGACGCCGACCTCGTCGTCGACGCGCTGCTCGGCCTGGGCAGCCGGCGCGCGCCCCGAGGAGCGCCGGCCGAGGCCATCGACGCGATCGCCGCCGCCGGTCGCCCGGTGCTCGCGGTCGATCTGCCCAGTGGACTGCATGCCGACAGCGGGCAGTTGCTCGGGCCGCGCGGCGTGCGCGCCGACGCGACGCTCGCGCTGCTCACGCTCGAGCCCGGCCTGTTCACGGCGCTGGGGCGCGACCACGCCGGCGAGGTCTGGTTCGACGATCTGGGCGCGGCCGCCACGCCGCCGACGGCGTGGCTTGCCGGCGCGCCGGACCTGAGCTGGCAGCGCGGCGCCGACCACGCGGCGCACAAGGGTGCGCACGGCGACCTGGTCGTCGTCGGCGGCGCGCCCGGCATGGTGGGGGCGGCCTGGCTGGCCGCGCGTGCCGCGCTCGCCGCCGGTGCCGGCCGCGTCTACGCCAGCCTGCTCGACGCGCAGGCCGCCAGCTTCGACGCCACGCGGCCCGAGTTGATGGCGCGCAGCGCCTGGTGGCACGAGCCGGCCGCGACGATCGCCGCAGCCACCGTGGTCTGCGGCTGCGGCGGCGGCGCGCGCATCGCACAGGCGCTGCCGCCCTTGCTCGCGCACGCGCCGCGGCTCGTGCTCGACGCCGACGGCCTGAATGCCCTGGCGTGCGACACCGCCCTGCAAAGGCTGCTGCGCACGCGCGCCGCGCACGGCCTGGCAACGCTGCTGACGCCGCACCCGCTCGAGGCGGCGCGGCTGCTCGGCACGAGTTCGGCCGCCGTGCAGTCCGACCGCCTGGCGGCGGCTGCCGAACTGGCGCGGCGCTGTGCGGCCACGGTCGTTCTCAAGGGCTCGGGCAGCATCGTCGCGGCACCGGACGCGCTGCCGTCGATCAACCCCACCGGCAATGCCGCACTCGCGACGGCGGGCACCGGCGACGTGCTCGCGGGCTGGGCCGGCGGTCTGTGGGCGCGGCGGCCTGCCGCCTCGGCCTTCGAAGTCGCCTCGGTGGCCGCCTGGCAGCATGGGCACGCGGCCGACCGGCACCGCGCCGCCGGGATCATCGGGCCGCTGCGCGCCGCCGATCTGATCGAGTCACTGGCCGTCGACGGCGGCGCGGAACTCGAGAAGACATGAATCGCGCCCGCGCGCTGGGTGTCTTCACAAGCGCTCAGCGCCGGCTGCCCCGCGCCGGGCTGCGCCGGGCGGTGGTCTTCGCCCGCTTGCCGCCCCGGGCCGCAGCCATGCCCCGGCGCCCGGTGGCCTTGGCGTCGCGGTCCCGGCGATGCACCTGGGCCAGTTCGTCGGCGGCGCTGCCGCCGCGCCCGCCGCGGCCGCGCGCCGGCGGCGCCTCGCTCGCGCCTTCGCGCACGAGGCGGAAGTCGATCTTGCGGCCGTCCAGGTCGACGCGGCTGACCTGCACGCGCAAGCGCGTGCCGAGGGCGTAGCGCACGCCGGTTCGTTCACCACGCAGTTCCTGGCGCGCCTCGTCGAAGCGGTAGTACTCGCCGCCGAGCTCGCTGATGTGCACGAGGCCGTCGACGAAGAGCGCGTCGAGCGTGACGAACAGACCGAACGCCGTCACCGCGCTCACGCTGCCGCTGTACTCCTCGCCCAGGTGTTCGCGCATGAAGAGGCATTTGAGCCAGGCCTCGACGTCGCGCGAGGCCTCGTCGGCGCGGCGCTCGTTGGCGCTGCAGTGGGCACCGGCAGCCTCCCACAGCGCCAATTCTCCGGCCAACGGCTTGGCCGGCCGCGGTGCCGAGCGGCCGCCCCGGCGCAGCTCCGGCGCGCGCGTCGCCTCGCCCGGCGTCAGGTGGTAGCGCCGACCGCCGAGCAGCGCCTTGATGACGCGGTGCACCAGCAAGTCAGGATAGCGCCGGATCGGGCTGGTGAAGTGCGTATAGGCGTCGTAGGCGAGCCCGAAATGGCCGGCCTTGCTGGCTGTGTAGACGGCCTGCTGCATCGAGCGCAGCAGCATGGTGTGGATCTGCACCGCATCGG
The DNA here is from genome assembly GCA_020852865.1 of Rubrivivax sp. Classification (GTDB taxonomy): domain Bacteria; phylum Pseudomonadota; class Gammaproteobacteria; order Burkholderiales; family Burkholderiaceae_C; genus Rubrivivax. The sequence goes on along the minus strand of JADYZZ010000068.1, from coordinate 55,373 downwards.
GCCGGCCCTGCGTGCCTTGCGCGATGGCCTGCAACTCGGCCGGCGCCGGCTCGTCGCTCAGGCGCAGGCCGATGCCCAGCGCCTCGAGGTAGCTCTGCAGCGTCAGGCGCTTTTCCGGCGTCGGGCCCTCGTGCACGCGATACAGGCTCGGGTGTTCGGCGCGCGAGACGAAGTCGGCGGCGCAGACGTTGGCCGCCAGCATCGCCTCCTCGATCAGCCGGTGCGCCTCGGTGCGCAGGCGCGGTTCGATGCGTTCGATGCGCCCGGCATCGTCGCAGACGATCTGCGTCTCGACGGTCTCGAAATCGATCGCGCCGCGCCGGCTGCGCTGCTGGAGCAGCGCGCGGTAGACCTCGTGCAGGTGCAACAGCCGCGGCACCAGGGCCGCACGCGCCGCGGCCTCGGGTCCGCGCGTGTTGGCGAGCACCGCCGCGACTTCCGCGTAGGTGAGGCGCGCGTGCGAGCGCATCACCGCGGGGTAGAACTGGTACGCGCGGATCGCGCCGTCCTCGTGCACGAGCATGTCGCACACCATCGCCAGCCGATCCTCGCCGGGGTTGAGCGAGCACAGGCCGTTGCTCAGCTTCTCGGGCAGCATCGGAATCACGCGGCGCGGGAAGTACACCGAGGTGGCGCGTTCGTAGGCGTCGCGGTCGAGCGCCTCGTCGGGCTTGACGTAGTGGCCGACGTCGGCGATCGCCACCACCAGCCGCCAGCCGGCGACCGCCTTCTTGCCCTTGCCGCTGCAGTGCGGCTCGGCGTAGACGGCGTCGTCGAAGTCGCGCGCGTCCTCGCCGTCGATCGTGACCAGCGGCACGTCGGTGAGGTCGATGCGCTGGCGGCGGTCGGCGGCGCGGATCTTCTCGGGCAGCGCCGCGGCCTGCGCCAGCGCTTCGGCGCTGAAGCGGTGCGGCACCTCGTACTTGCGCACCGCGATCTCGATCTCCATGCCCGGGTCGTCGATCTCGCCCAGCACCTCGGCCACGCGGCCCACCGGCCGTGCGTGCAGCGAGGGCGCCTCGGTGAGCTCGACCGACACCACCTGGCCGACGGCGGCGCTGGCGGTGGCGTTCTTGGGAATCAGGATGTCCTGGCCATAGCGGCGATCCTCCGGCGCGACCAGCCAGTGGCCACCTTCGTGCAGCAGCCGGCCGATGATCGGCGCCTTGCGGCGCTCGAGGATGTCGACGACGCGCCCTTCGGGGCGCCCCTTGCGATCCAGACGCAGGATGCGCACGCGCACGCGGTCGCGGTGCAGCACCGTGCGCATCTCCTGCGGCGCGAGGTAGATCGGCGCCCCGCCGCTGTCGGGCACGACGAAGCCGTGGCCGTCGCGGTGCCCCTGGACACGCCCGTCGACCTCGCTCATGAGGGCGGGCGACGCCGCGCTCGGGTGCTGGGTTTCTTTGATGCTAAGATCTCCGGTTCGCAACCTGCCCAGGTGGCGGAATTGGTAGACGCACTAGTTTCAGGTACTAGCGCTTAGCGGCGTGGAGGTTCGAGTCCTCTCCTGGGCACCACCGACAGGCACCGGGTCCGCGCTGCGCGGGACGCGGTGCGAAACGAGGGGCCGGCCATGCCGGCCCTTTTCCTTGCGCGGCCCGGGATGTCGGCGCCGCCTCAAATCTTGAACTTCCGCGCCAGCCCGTCCGGCCTGAGCGCGTCGTACTCCTCGAACGGCTGGTGGATCCAGGGGCTCGTCGGCAGCGTCTCGACGAAGTACTCGGGCGTGTAGGTCGATACCCCCTTGACCCAGATCACCGCGGCGCGCAGTTCGCGGATGGCGGGCATGCCGCGCAGGCGCTCGACGACGGCGCGCAGCGTGTGGCCGGTGTCGGCCAGGTCGTCGACCAGCAGCACGCGCCCGGCCAGTTCGCCCTTGGGCAGCGTGATGTACTTGGCCATGTCGAGCCGGCCTTGAATCGTGCCGGCCTCGGCGCGGTACGAGCTTGTCGCCATGATCGCGAGCGGCTTGTCGAACACGCGTGAGAGCACGTCGCCCGGGCGCATGCCGCCGCGCGCCAGGCACAGGATCTGGTCGAACTCCCAGCCCGAGGCGGCCACCTTGAGCGCCAGGCGCTCGATGAGCATGTGGTACTCGTCCCAGGACACGTACAGGTGCTTGCCGTCGTCGGTGAGCATGGCGCGGAAGTCTCCTTCGGTCGTTCAGGCGCGGAACGGGTGGCGCAGCAAGATCGTGTGCACGCGATCCGGCCCGGTGCTGACCATGTCGATAGGCGCGCCGATCAGCGCCTGCATGCGCTCGAGGTAGCGGCGCGCTGCGGCCGGCAGCTGTTCCCAGTTGGTGAGGCCGGCGGTGCTCTCGCTCCAGCCGGGCAGCGTCTCGTAGATCGGCTCGCAGCGCGCGACGTCATCGGCGTCGAGCGGCAGCACGTCGAGCGTGCGCCCGTCGAGCCGGTAGCCCACGCCGATGCGGATCTCGGGCAGGCCGTCGAGCACGTCGAGTTTGGTGATGCACAGCCCACTCACGCCGTTGATGATGATGGCGCGCTTGAGCGCGGCGGCGTCGAGCCAGCCGCAACGCCGCGCCCGGCCGGTGACGGTGCCGCGCTCCTGGCCGACGCTGCTCAGGTGGTGGCCGACGCCGCCCGGCCGCTCGATGTCGAGCTCGGTCGGGAACGGGCCGCCGCCCACGCGCGTGGTGTAGGCCTTGGTGATGCCGAGGATGTAGTGCAGCAGGCCCGGCCCCAGACCCGAGCCGGCGGCGGCGTTGCCGGCGACGCAGTTGCTCGACGTGACGTAGGGATAGGTGCCGTGGTCGACGTCGAGCAGCGTGCCCTGCGCGCCTTCGAACAGCAAGTTGGCGCCGGCTGCGTGCGCGTTGTACAGACGGTAGCCGACGTCGGCCATGAGCGGGCGCAGCCGCTCGCCGGCGCGCAGCGCGGCGTCGAGGATCGGCTCGAAGGCGAGCGCCTGCGCGCGCAGCACGCCGGCGAGCTCGGCGTTGTGCAGCTCGAGCAGCGCACGCAGCCTGGACTCGAAGCGCTGCGGGTGCTTGAGATCCTGCACGCGCAGCGCGCGCCGCGCCACCTTGTCCTCGTAGGCCGGGCCGATGCCCTTGCCGGTGGTGCCGATCCGGCCGCTGCCGCTGGCCTCGCGCAGCGCCTCGCGCGCGCGGTCGATCTCGACGTGAAACGGCAGGATCAGCGGACAGGCCTCGGACAGGTACAGGCGCGAGCGCACGTCGATCCCGAGGCCTTCGATGCGCTCGATCTCGGCGAGCAGGTGCGCCGGGTCGACGACGACGCCGTTGCCGATGTAGCAGCCCACGCCCTCGCGCATCACGCCCGAGGGGATGAGCTGCAGCGCCGTCTTGCGCCCGCCGATCACCAGCGTGTGGCCGGCGTTGTGGCCGCCCTGGAAACGCACCACGCCCTGGGCGTGGTCGGTCAGCCAGTCGACGATCTTGCCCTTGCCCTCGTCGCCCCACTGGGTGCCGACGACGACGACGTTGCGGCCTGCGCCGCGCTTGCTGCCCGATTGCATCGCTTCGCTCCTGGCGCTCGCTCAGGACTCGTGGGCCGCCGCCGGCGCCGCGTCGAGCGCACGCACCAGCCAGCGTCCGCCGACCTGCACGAGCTCGCGGTCACAGGCATGGGCCGCCGCCTCGGGCGCGTCGCCCGGGAGCACCGAGACCACCGTCTCGCCCGCCGCGCGCAGACGGCGCACCGCCAGGCGCAGTTCGGCGTTCTCGCCCCAGGGCGCGCGGATGGCCGCCGGTGCCGGCGCCGCCGCTGCGAGTTCGGCCAGGACCTTGAGGTCGAGGCTGAAGCCCACCGCCGGGCGGTTGCGCCCGAACACCGCGCCCACCTCGTCGTAGCGCCCGCCGCGCGCCAGCGCCTCGTACGCACGCGCCGCGTAGACGGCGAAGCGCGCACCGCTGTAGTAGGCGTAGCCGCCCATGTCCGACAGGTCGATCCCGATGTGCAGCTGCGGGTAGGCCGCCTGCAGATGGCGCGCCAGCCACTCCAGCTCGTCGAGCGCGCGCCGCACGAGCGCGCGCTGCGGCAGCGCCCGGCGTGCGCGCTCGAGCACCTCGACGCCGCCGTACAGACGCAGCAGCGCATGCAAGGCGGCGCCGGTCTCGGCGCCCAGGGCGCCGGCCATGGCATCGATGGCGGGCTCGTCCTTCTCGGCCAGGGCATCGGCGAGCGCCTGCAGGCGCTCGCCGTCCAGCGGCACGCCGGCAAGCACGCCGCGCAGCACGCGCGCGTCGGCGAGGTCGATGACCAGGGGCGCCGCGCCGGCTTCGACGAGTACGTCCAGCGCCAGCTCGGCGGCCTCGAGGTCGGCCTCGAGGCCGGCGTGACCGAAGATCTCGGCGCCGAACTGCAGCGGCTCGCGCGAGGCCGCCACGCCCGCCGGCCGCGTGTGCAACACCGGCCCGCAGTAGCACAGGCGCGTCACGCCCTCGCGGTTGAGCAGGTGGGCGTCGATGCGCGCCGCCTGCGGCGTGGTGTCGGCGCGCAGGCCGAGGGTACGGCCGCTCAATTGGTCGACCAGCTTGAAGGTCCTGAGGTCGAGGTCACGGCCGCTGCCGCTCAGCAGCGAGTCGAGGTGCTCGAGCAGCGGCGGCATCACGAGCTCGAAACCATAGCCGCGCGCGCAGTCGAGCAGACGGCGACGCAGCGCCTCGATGTGCCGCGCCTGCGCCGGCAGCACATCGGCGATGTGCTCGGGCAGCAGCCAGGCGGAGAGCATCGAGTGGGCGGCGTCGGTGGGCGGCGCGGGATTGTACGGGGCCGCCGGCGCGCACCCTGCCCTCAGCGCCACACGAGCAGCAGCAGCAGGCCGATCGCCATGCTCGCCAGGCCGACGAAGCGGATCTGGCCGTCGGTCAGCTGCATGGCGCGCGCGAACACCGAGCGCCACAGCGCCGGGCTGAGGAAGGGCAGCAGCCCCTCGAACACCAGCATCAGCGCAAACGCGCCCAGCAGCAGCTCGCCCATCGGTGCCGCGCCGCTGCGCGCCTGCGCGGGCGCTACTTGCGCGGCGCCGCAGCCGGCGCCGCAGCGCCCGAGCTGCGCATCGCGCGGAAGAACTCGCTGCTCGGGTCGAGCACCATGACGTCGCTCTTGCTGCGAAACGTGGCGCGGTAGGCCTCGAGGCTGCGGTAGAACTGCGCGAACTGCGGATCGCGGCCGAAGGCGTCGGCATAGAGCGCGCTGGCCTTGGCATCGCCCTCGCCCTTGACCTTTTGCGCGTCGCGGTAGGCCTCGGCGATGATCACTTCGCGCTGGCGATCGGCGTCGGCACGGATCTTCTCGCCCTCGGCCTGGCCCTGCGAGCGCAGCTGGTTGGCCACCTGCTGGCGCTCCGACTGCATGCGGCGGTAGACGGCGTCGGTGATATCGGCGACGAAGTCCACGCGCTTGATGCGCACGTCGACGATCTCGATGCCGAAGGACTTGGCCTCGTCGGCGAGCCGCGTGCGCACGTCCTGCATCACCTTCTCGCGCTCGCCGGCGAGCACGCCCTTGACGTCGCGCTTGGTGATCTCCTCGTTGAACGCGGCCTGCACCACCGGCGACAGCCGGCTCTCGAGGTTGCGCAGGTCGACGCCGTTGTTGCGGATGAACTGGCGCGGCTCGCTGATGCGCCACTTGACCAGCCAGTCGATCACCAGGCTCTTCTTCTCGGCGGTGAAGATCGGCCGCGTCTCCGGGCTGTCGAGCGTCTGGATGCGCTTGTCGAGGAAGACGACGTTCTGGAACGGCGGCGGCAGCTTGAACTTGAGGCCCGGCTCGGTGACGACCTCCTTGATCTCGCCGAGCGCGTAGATGACTCCGACCTGGCGCTGGTCGACGACGAACAGCATGCTCGACGCGAGCAGCAGGACGACGGCGACGGCGGCGACGAGCGTGGCGATGCGGTTCATGCCCCTGCTCCCTCAACGGTTCTCGCGCTCGCGCGAGCGCCCGCCTTCGCGCGTGCGCGCGTCGCCCGCCGGCGCCGGCGCGGCCTCGGCCGGCGTGGGCACCGGCACCACGGCCGGCGGCGCGGTCGCCGGCGCGCCACCCCCTTGCTGCAGCAGCCGGTCCAGCGGCAGGTACAGCAGGTTCGAGCCGGCACGGCTGTCGACCATCACCTTGGTGACGTTGCCGTAGACCTGCTGCATCACTTCGAGGTACATGCGGTCGCGCGTCACCACCGGCGCCTTCTGGTACTCGGCGAGCACCGAGCGGAAGCGCTGCGCGTCGCCTTCGGCCTGCGCGACGACGCGTGCGCGGTAGCCCTGCGCCTCCTCCTGCAGGCGCGCCGCCGTGCCGCGCGCCTTCGGGATGACGTCGCTGGCGTAGGCCTGGCCCTCGTTCTTGAAGCGGTCGCGGTCGGCGCCGGCCTTGACGGCGTCGTTGAACGCCGCCTGCACGGCGTCGGGCACCTGCACGTTCTGCACGTTCACGTTGGCGACCACGATGCCGGCCTTCAGGCGCTCGAGCTGGCTCTGGACGCTCTTGGCCAGGTCGTTGGCGATCGCGTCGCGCTGCTCGTAGAGCACCTGGTCGACCCGGCTGCGGCCGACGATCTCGCGCACGGCCGACTCGGCCGCCATCACCACCGCCTCGTCGGGGTTGCGGTTCTCGAACAGGTAGGCGCGCGGGTCGGTGCGCCGGTACTGCACGGTGAAGCGGATGTCGACGATGTTCTCGTCCTGCGTCAGCATCGACGAGTCGCGCAACCCCGTGGCCTGCACCACCGAGTTGCGCCCGACCTCGACCGACTGCAGCTGCGTCACCGAGACGATCTCGTGCGACTGGATCGGATACGGCATGCGCCACTGGAAGCCGGCGTGCGCGGTGTGGCTGTAGCGCCCGAAGGTCATCACCACCGCCTGCTGGCCTTCCTGCACGATGAAAAAGCCGCTGCCCAGCCAGACGAGCAGCGCCACGACGGCGATCAGCCCGACGCCGATGCCGGCGCTCCTGAAGTCGGGCTGCAGGCGCCCGCCGCCCGACGGCGGCCCGGCGTCCGGGCGCTGGCCGCCGCCCTTGGCGCCGAACAGGCCCGACAGTTTCTTGTTGAAGTCGCGCCACAGCTCGTCGAGGTCGGGTGGGCCGTCGTGGCGATTGGCAAAGATCGGGAAGCGGCGCATGTCAGGCGAGCGGAGTGGATTCTGGGCGGGTTGCGGACCTCGCCGTCGGATGTGCCGCGAGCGCCGCTTCGGCGATCGCCGCACGCAGCGCGTCGAGCCCCTGGCCGGTGCGTGCGCTGACGAAGACGCGCCGGCGCTGCGATCCCGGGCGCACTTCGAGCCAGTCGCTCGTCGCGCGCGGCTGTTGCGAGGCGACGAGCAGATCGCATTTGTTGTACACGAGGATCTGCGGCACGCCCTCGGCACCGATCTCGCCGAGCACGCGTTCGACCTCGGCCGCCTGTTCGGTGCGTTGCGGGCTGGCCGCGTCGATCACGTGCAGCAGCAGATCGGCCTCGGCCGCCTCCAGCAGCGTCGCCTGGAAGGCCTCGACCAGCTTGTGCGGCAGATCGCGGATGAAGCCCACGGTGTCCGACAGCGTCGCCGCCGTGCCGGCATCGGCCAGCCAGAGCTGGCGCGTCGTCGTGTCGAGCGTCGCGAAGAGCTGGTCGGCGGCGTAGGCGCGCGCCTTGGCCAGCGCATTGAACAGCGTGCTCTTGCCGGCGTTGGTGTAACCGACCAGCGCGACGCCGAAGGTGCCGCGCCGCTCGCGCGCGCGCCGCTGTGTGCCGCGCTGGCGCTGGACGCGCTCGAGCCGCTCCTTCAGCGTCTTGATGCGCTCGCCGATCATGCGCCGGTCGAGCTCGATCTGGGCCTCGCCCGGGCCGCCGCGCGCGCCGATGCCGCCGCGCTGGCGCTCGAGGTGCGACCAGCGGCGCACCAGCCGCGTGCTCAGGTACTGCAGACGCGCCAGCTCGACCTGCAGCTTGCCCTCGTGGCTGCGCGCGCGCTCGCCGAAGATGTCGAGGATGAGCGCCGTGCGGTCGGCCACCGGCACGCCCAGGTGGCGCTCGAGATTGCGCTGCTGCGCCGGCGTGAGCGCCTGGTCGAAGATCACGCCGTCGGCCGCGGTGGCGGCGACCATGGCCTTGATCTCGTCGGCCTTGCCGCTGCCGACGAACAGCGCCGGGTCCGGCGCCTTGCGCCGCGTGGTGATGCGCGCCACCGCCACATCGCCGGCCGAGGCCGCGAGCAGCGCCAGCTCATCGAGCGTGGCGTCGAAGGGGGCGCCGACGTCGACGCCCACCAGCACGGCGCGCGTGGCGACGTCGGCGCGCGCGTCGACCGACGCGGTGGGCGGGATGGTCAAGGCCGCGGCTGCGCTCAGCGGTTCGATGCAGCGCCCCGCTCAGGCCTGCTCGGCAGCGCCGTCGCCGGGGTGGAAGTTCACGGCACGGCTGGGCACGACGGTGGAGATGGCGTGCTTGTAGACCATCTGCGTGACGGTATTGCGCAGCAGCACCACGTACTGGTCGAACGACTCGATGTGGCCCTGGAGCTTGATGCCGTTGATCAGGTAGATCGACACCGGCATGTGCTCCTTGCGCAGCAGGTTCAGAAAGGGGTCCTGCAGAAGTTGGCCTTTGTTGCTCACGATATGCTCCGTGTTGGGTAAGCGCGAAGCGGCCACCTTATCACAGGGCGCGGCCCGCCACGAACGCCGCAGATGGGGCCGGCCGGCGCGACGTCAAGGCCTCAGCTGCCGCGCTCGTCGAACGGATTGCGGCCGCTGCGCAGCTCGACGCGCAGCGGCGTGCCGACCAGGCCGAAATGCGCGCGGAAGCGCCCCTCCAGGTAGCGCCGGTAGGCCGGCGTCAGATGCTCGAGCGCGTTGCCGTGCACGACGACGATCGGCGGGTTCATGCCGCCTTGGTGCGCGTAGCGCGGCTTGGGCCGGAAACGCCCGGCGCGGCGCGGCGCCTGGTGCAGCACCGCTTCGTGCAGCAAGCGCGTGAGCACCGGCGTGGGCATCTTCACGGTGGCCGAGGCATAGGCCTGGCCGATCGCGCGCCACAGCGCCGACAGGCCCCGGCGCTCGAGCGCCGAGATCTGCAGCACGGGGGCGAACTTCAGGAACGCCAGGCGGCTTTCGAGCGCGCGCTCGAGCAGCTGGCGCTGGTAGGCATCGACGGCATCCCACTTGTTGACCGCGACCACCACCGCCCGCCCCGACTCGAGGATGTAGCCGGCGATGTGCGCATCCTGCTCGCCCAGGCCCTGCGTGGCGTCGAGCAGCAGCAGCACGACATGGGCGTCGGCGATCGCCTGCAGCGTCTTGACGACCGAGAACTTCTCGACTGCTTCGAACACGCGCCCCTTGCGGCGCAGGCCTGCGGTGTCGATGAGCTCGTAGCGGCGCCCGCCGCGCTCGAAGGGCACGACGATCGCGTCGCGCGTCGTGCCCGGCTGGTCGAAGGCGACCAGGCGCTCCTCGCCCAGCCAGGCGTTGATGAGCGTGCTCTTGCCGACGTTGGGTCGCCCGGCCACCGCGAGGCGGATCGGGCGCGTCTCGGCGTCCGTGGCGGCGTCGGACCCGGCTGCGAGCTCGGGCTCGGGCTCGGGCTCGGGGATCCCCTCCAGCGCGGCCTCGATCAGGCTGCGCACGCCCTGGCCGTGCGCCGCCGATACCGGGTGCGGTGTGCCGATGCCCAGTTCGTGGAATTCGGCCAGCAGCGCCGAGTCGGCCATGCCCTCGGCCTTGTTCACCGCCAGCACGACGCGCTTGCGCCGGCCGCGCAGATAGCGCGCGATGTCGTGGTCCTGCGCCGACAGGCCGGCGCGGATGTCGGTCACGAAGATGACGGCATCGGCCTCGGCCACCGCCTGGCGCGTCTGTCTTGCCATCTCGGCCAGCACGCCGCTGGGCTTTTCGGGCTCGAAGCCGCCGGTGTCGACGACGATGAACGCGCGCGCGCCGAGCTGCGCGTCGCCGTAGTGGCGGTCGCGCGTGAGGCCGGGGAAGTCGGCGACGATGGCGTCGCGGCTCTTCGTGATGCGGTTGAACAGCGTCGACTTGCCGACATTGGGCCGGCCGACGAGGGCGATGACCGGCTTCACGGCGTGCCGCTTGGAGCTTGCGGCTCTCAGTTCTGGCGGAACGCGAACAGCCCGCCGTCGCGGGTGACCACCAGCAGCGTCGAACCGGCCAGCAGCGGCACGCCGACGACCTGCGAGCCGTCGGTCGCCAGGCGCAGCTGCGGCTCGCCGCTGGCGGCGTCCAGGAAGTGCAGGTAGCCCTCGAAGTCGCCGAAGACGACGAAGGGCCCCATGGCGAGCGCGCCCGACAGGCCGCGGTTGAGCAGGCGCTCGCTCGTCCAGACAACGTCGCCGTTGTCGGCGCGCCAGGCGCTGATGCGGTCGACCGCGTCGGCGCCGAACACGCGTTCGGCGTCGCCGCCCAGCGGCTGGATGCCGCCGGTGTTGCGCGTCCACAGAGTCGCGCCGCGCTCGGCGTCGGCGCAGGCCACGGCCGACTGGAAGGCGCGCGCGCAGACACGCGGACCCTGGCGCACCGGCGGCCCCACCAGATCGGCCAGACGCTCGACCTCGTTGGTGCCGCGCGGCGATGCCATGGCCGCATCCCACAACACGCTGCCGCGCAGCGGGTCGACGCCGAGCAGACGCGCGCCGTTGCCGACGAGCAGCGTGTTGCGGTAGGCGCCGAGCACGCCCGGCAACTCCAGCGTGAGGGCGTCGCCCGGGCGCTGCAGCGTCCACAGGCGCCGGCCGTCCTGCGCGTCGAAGGCGTGCACCGCGCGGTCGACGCCGAGCACGAACACGCGCTCGCCGGCGACGAAGGGCGGCGTGACGACGCTCGAAGGCACGCGCCGGCGCCAGATCTCGCGTGCGCCGTCGAAGGTGACGACCTCGTTGCGGCGCGTCACGACGCTGCTGTAGCGGCCGTCGCTGCCCACGCCGGCGGCGAGCGCGCCGCCGGCGCTCGCGCGCCATAGCTCGGCGCCGGTTTCGGCGACGAACGCGATCAGCGTACCGCCGCTGTCGGCCACGACAACCTGGCCGTCGCGCGCCGCCGGCACGAGCGGGAAGTCGAGCTTGCCCAGGCGCTGGCTCCAGACCAGGCGTGCCGAGGTCTTTGGCGCATAGGTCTCGAGCGGCGTCGGCTTGGGCCGCTCGGCGGCGCAGCCGGCCAGCACCGCCGCGGCGGCCACCAGGGCCGCGCCGCACGCCCCGCGCACCGTCACTTGCCGGCCCCGGCGCCCGAAGCGGCCGCGCCCGGCGCCGCACCCAGCGCCGTCAGCTTGGCGTCGACGACCTGGCGGTACGTCGTGGTGGGCGCCAGCGCCGCCCAGGCGGCCTGATAGGCTGCCCTGGCATCGGCCGCCTTGCCCTGCGCCATCAGCACGTCGCCGCGGCGGTCGGCCACCAGCGCCTCGAAGCCCTCGGCCTTGGCCGCATCGAGCGTCTTCAGCGCCGCGTCGTATTGCTTGGCGTCGGCCTGAAGACCCGCCAGGCGCAGCCGCGCGATCGTGCGCAGGTCGTCGTCGCGCGCGTTGTCGGCCGCCCAGGCGAGGCTGGCGCGCGCGGCGTCGGCCTGGCCCTTGTCGTGCTGCACGCGTGCCGCTTCGAGCGCGCCCTGCGCCGCGAAGGCGGTGCCCGGGAAGCGCTCGCGCAGGTCGGCCGCGATGCGGCCGGCACGCGCGGCGTCGCCCGCCTGCGCCGCGCGGTCGAGCTCGTCGGCCATCGCCGCGGCCTTGGCCGCCTGATCGCGCTGGTACCACTGCCAGCCGTTCCAGCCGCCGTAGGCGGCGAGCACGGCGATCAGCAGCCAGGTGATGAGGTTGCCGTATTGGTTCCAGAACGCCTTGAGCGCGTCGAGTTGCTCCTGCTCCTGCAGGTCGAGAGAAGTGGCCATGGCGGTGATGCGGCGACGAGGGCGCGATTATCCCTTGCGCCCGGCCAGCAGCCGCGCCGCGAGGCCGTCGACGTCGGCCAGCGGCGCCAGCGACTGCGGCAGCGCCGCCGCGCGCAGGGCCTTGACACCGACCATGCCCTGCGCCAGCTCGTCGGCGCCGAACACGAGCGCGAAGCGCGCGCGCGAGGCGTCGGCGCGCTTGAACTGGGACTTCATGCCGCCCTGCCCGTCCCGCGCGGCGGCGTGCATCACGATCGCCAGGCCGCGAGCGCGCAGCGCGGCCAGCAGCGGCAGCACGCGCGGCAGCGCGGCGGCATCGGGCACGACGGCGTAGGCGTCGGGGGCCTGCGGCGGCGCCAGCTTGGCCGTCGCCGCGAGCAGCAGCAGCAGCCGCTCCATGCCCAGGCCGAAGCCGATGCCCGGCGCCGGCTTGCCGCCCAGCGTCTCGATCAGCTGGTCGTAGCGGCCGCCGCCGCACACCGTGCTCTGCGCGCCCAGGTGCGCGCTCTTCCACTCGAACACGGTGAGGTTGTAGTAGTCCATGCCGCGCACGAGACGCGGGTTCACGCTGTAGGCCAGGCCGGCGGCGTCGAGCACCGCGCGCACCGCGTCGAAGTGTGCGAGCGAGGCCTGGCCCAGGAACTGCAGCAGTTGCGGCGCCGAGGCCAGTACCGGCTCCAGCGCCGGGTTCTTGCTGTCGAGGATGCGCAGCGGGTTGCTGTGCAGGCGGCGCCGCGCGTCGGCGTCGAGCTGCGCGGCATGCCGCTCGAGGTACGCGACGAGCGCGGCGCGGTGCGCGCGCCGCTCTTCGGGCTGGCCGAGGCTGTTGAGTTCGAGCACGATGTCCGCGCCTTCGGCCAGGCCGAACTCCTGCCACAGCGCGCGCAGCATCAGGATGATCTCGGCGTCGACGTCGGGGCCGGGGTGGCCGAGCGCCTCGACGTCGAGCTGGTGGAACTGGCGGCTGCGGCCCTTCTGCGGCCGCTCGTGGCGGAACATCGGCCCCAGCTGCCAGACGCGCAGCGGGCCGTTGTAGAGCGCGTTGTGCTCGACCACCGCGCGCACGATGCCGGCAGTGGCCTCGGGGCGCAGCGACAGACGATCGTCGTTCATCGCGTCGACCCAGGAGAACATCTCCTTTTCGACGATGTCGGTCACCTCGCCCAGGCCGCGCACGAACAGTGCGGTCGGCTCGACCACCGGCGTGCGCAGGTTGCGGTAGCCCCAGCGCGCGAGCAGCGCGCGCATCACGCCCTCGACCCATTCCCAATGCGCCGCCTCGTCGGGCAGCAGGTCGTTCATGCCCTTCACCGCAGCGAGCGGCGATGCGTTTGCCTTGGCGGCGGCGTTCTGGTCGGCCATGGGGTCTGGAGTGCCGCGCGCGCGGCGCGGAGAAAGCTTCGATGCCGGATCAAGGCGAGGCCGCAGCCGCGCCGTAGCGCCGCTCGATGTAGTCCTCGACGACTTTCTGGAATTCCTGCGCGATGCCGGCGCCGCGCAGCGTGAGCGCCTTGGCGCCGTCGATGAACACCGGCGCGGCCGGCGCCTCGCCGGTGCCCGGCAGGCTGATGCCGATGTCGGCGTGCTTGCTCTCGCCCGGACCGTTGACGATGCAGCCCATCACCGCCAGCTTGAGGCCTTCGACGCCGGGGTAGCGCGCCTTCCACAGCGGCATCTGCGCGCGCAGGAAATCGTCGATCTGCTTGGCCAGCTCCTGGAACGTGGTGCTGGTCGTGCGGCCGCAGCCGGGGCAGGCGGTGACGCTGGGGTTGAAGCGGCGCAGGCCCAGGCTCTGCAGGATCTCGAGCGCCACCGCCACCTCCTGCGTGCGCGCCTCGCCGGGCTGCGGCGTGAGGCTGACGCGGATGGTGTCGCCGATGCCTTCTTGCAGCAAGATCGCGAGCGCCGCGGCCGAAGCCACCGTGCCCTTGGTCGCCATGCCGGCCTCGGTGAGGCCGAGGTGCAGCGCGTAGTCGCAGCGCCGCGCCAGCGCGCGGTACACCGAGATCAGGTCCTGCACGCCGCTCACCTTGCAGCTGATCACGATCTGGTCGGGGTCGAGCCCGAGTTCGCGCGCGAACGCGGCCGACGACAGCGCGCTCTGCACCAGCGCCTCGTACATGACCTGGCGTGCCTCGAAGGGCTGCGCGCGGCGCGCGTTGTCGTCCATCAGCGCGGCCAGCAGCTCCTGGTCGAGGCTGCCCCAGTTCACGCCGATGCGCACCGGCTTGTCGTGCGCGATGGCCGTCTCGATCATGGCGGCGAACTGGCGGTCCTTCTTGTCGCCGCGGCCGACGTTGCCCGGGTTGATGCGGTACTTGCTTAGTGCACGCGCCATCGCCGGGAACTCGGCGAGCAGGCGGTGGCCGTTGTAGTGGAAGTCGCCCACCAGCGGCACATCGACGCCGCTGCGGTCGAGTTGCTCGCGGATGTGCGGCAGCGCCGCCGCCGCCTCGGGCGTGTTGACGGTCAGGCGCACGAGCTCGCTGCCGGCCGCGGCCAGCGCCTTCACCTGGGCCACGCTGGCGGCGACGTCCACGGTGTCGGTGTTGGTCATCGACTGCACGCGCACCGGTGCCGCGCCGCCCAGCGTGACGACGCGACTGCCCCAGCGCACGCGCGCCTGGCGCGAACGCCGCGGCGCCGGCGCGGTGATGGCGATGGGTTCGGGTTCTTCGCGGATCGAGGCCATGGCAGGGCGCGACGCTACTTCAGTTCCAGCCGCGCGACCGTGTCGCGGGTATGCGGCGCGAGCGGCACCGGCTGGCCGCGGAATACCACTTCGGTGGACGCAGCGTTGCCGACGACGAGCCGCAGCGGCGCTTCGCCGTCCAGCCCGACCGTCTCGCCCGGCTGCAGCGTGCGCGACAGCAGCACGCGTCCGCGCGCGTCGCGCACGTCCACCCAGGAGGCGGCGCTGGCGCGCAGCACGAGGACGCCGATCGCCGGCGCCACCGCGCTCGCCGCAGCCGCGGGCGGCATGAGCCCGGCGGCGGAGGCCGCAGGCGCCGGTGTGCTTGCCGCGGCCGGCGCGGGCGGCGGCACGGCTGCGACGGCGCCCGGCGCCTCGAGCGCGGAGGCCGCCGCGGCCGGGGGCGCCGCGCTCGCCGGGAGCGCCAGGGCCGCCAGCGACGCTGCTGAGGCAGGCGCCGGGGCCGCGGCCGGCGGCACCTGGTCCGAAGACCACCAGGCTGCCGGCGCCAGATAGACGGCGATGGCCGCCGCCATCAGCAGCGCCGCGGCCACGATCATCGGCCTGACGGCCTGCCCGGCCCAGCCGCCGTCGTCACGCGCGGCGTGCTCGCGAAACGGCTCGTTGAGCGATCCGGCGCGTGACTCGAGCGCCGCCGCCTCGGCCGGAGGCAGCAGATCGAGCACCGGCCGTGCGTCGATCTTGAGGCTGCGGCACACCGTCTGCGCAAGCGCGCGCGTGAAGTTGGCGTCGGGCAGCTCGTGCCAGCGGTCGTTCTCGAGCGCGTCGAGCTTGCGCGGCGCGACCTTGATCGCTGCGGCCAGCGCGGCGATGTGCAAACCGCGCTTTTCGCGCGCCGCGCGCAGCAGCGCGCCCGCGCTGGCCGCGGCCGGCGCTGCGGCATCAGTCATCGAACTGCCCGCGCTCGAAGCGCAGCGTCTCGGGCGACTGGGCGAAGCGCTCGTGCAGCCGGCGGCCCAGTTCGGCCAGCGCGTCGGTCCGGCCCAGGCGCCTCTCGATGCGCGCCGCCAGCCACAGGCTCTGCGCCGTCACCAGCTCGGGCACGGCGTTGATGCGCTGCACGTAGAAGCGCGCGCGTTCGAGCTCGCCGCGGTGCAGCAGCACTTCGGCCAGGTTGTAGGCGGTGGCCGGATTCGCCGGGTCGAGCTCGTAGCTGCGCGCCAGCGTGCGCTCGGCGTCGGCCCAGCGGCCGGCGCGCGCCTGGCACACACCCTGCGCGAGCAGCGTTCGCACCGCTTCGCCGTACTGCGGCTGCGCCACCGCGGCACGGAACTGCGCGTCGGCCTCGTCGTAGCGCTGCTGCTGGCACAGGAACCAGCCGTAGTTGTGCTGGATGTCGGGATCGTTCGGCCGCAGCTGCAGAGCCTGGCGGAAGCTGTCCTCGGCACCACGCAGGTCGCCCATGCTGGCCAGGATCAGGCCGCGCAGACCGTAGCCCTCGGCCAGATCGGGCTTGGCCGCGAGCGCGGCCTTGAGCTCGTCGAGCGCCGTGCTGGTCTGGCCGCGGCCGAAGTACAGGCCGGCCAGCTCGAGACGCAGCCGCGCGCGGCGCTCGAGCTCGACCGGGTCGTTCGGGTTGCGCTTGTCGGGCACCGCGACGGCGCTGCCAGGCGCGCCGACCGGCACCACTTGCGTCGTGCTGGTGCAGGCCGCGAGCAGCAGGGCCGCGGCCGGCGCGAGCCAGCGCGAGACGAGACTCATGCCGCCCCTCCGGCGCCGGCGATCTCGATCAGACGCCGGCGCGCCAGCCGGTCGCGCGCGCCGGTGCGGTCCTGGACCTCGCCCGCGAGCTGGCCGCAGGCGGCCGCGATGTCGTCGCCGCGCGTCCTGCGGATCGTCGTCACGATGCCGGCGTCCTGCAAGACCCGCGCAAAGGCCGCCACGCGCACGGCCGGCGAACGCCCGAGACCCGAACCCGGGAACGGGTTGAACGGGATGAGGTTGAACTTGCACGGCAGGCCCTGCACCAGCCGCACCAGCGCGTGCGCCTGCGCGTCGCTGTCGTTGACGCCGTCGAGCAGGCAGTACTCGAAGGTGATGAAGTCGCGCGGCGCCGCCCTCAGGTAGCGCCGGCAGGCGGCCAGCAGTTCGTCCAGATCGTGCTTGCGGTTGAGCGGCACCAGGCGGTCGCGCAGCGCGTTGTCGGGCGCGTGCAGCGAGACGGCCAGCGCCACCGGGCAGTCCTCGGCCAGGCGGTCGATCATCTGCGCCATGCCCGAGGTGGACACCGTGACGCGGCGGCGCGACAGCCCGTAGCCGTGGTCGTCGAGCATCGTGCGCAGCGCCGGCACGAGCGCGGCGTAGTTCTGCAGCGGCTCGCCCATGCCCATCATGACCACGTTGTCGATGGCGCGCTCACCCGCCGTCAGGTCCAGGCGTTCGCGCAGCCGCTGCTCGGCGAACCAGAGCTGGCCGACGATCTCGCCGGTGCTCAGGTTGCGGCTGAACCCCTGGTGCCCCGTGTGGCAGAAGCGGCAGCCCACCGCGCAGCCGGCCTGCGACGACACGCACAAGGTGCCGCGGTCGGCCTCGGGAATGAAGACCGTCTCGATGGCGTTGCCGCCGCCGACGTCGAACAGCCATTTCACGGTGCCGTCGGCCGAGGCCTGCTCGGCAAGCAGCACGAGCGGGCGCAACTCGGCCGCCGTCTCGAGCTTGTCGCGCAGCGACTTGGCCAGGTCGGTCATCTGGCCGAAGCTGCGGGCGCCCTTCTGGTGAATCCAGCGAAAGAGCTGGACGGCGCGGTAGCGCTTCTCGCCCAGGCCCTCGCACCAGGCCGCGAGCCCCTCGAGATCGAAGTCGAGCAGGTTGACGGCCATCGCGGTGCGCTTCAGCGCGCGTAGACGTTCATGCCGGGGAAGAAGAACGCCACTTCCACGGCTGCAGTTTCGGGCGCGTCGGAGCCGTGCACCGCATTGGCGTCGATGCTGTCGGCGAAATCGGCGCGGATCGTGCCCTTGGCGGCCTTCTTCGGGTCGGTGGCGCCCATCAGTTCGCGGTTCTTCGCGATCGCGCCCTCGCCCTCCAGCACCTGGATCATCACCGGGCCCGAGCTCATGAACTTCACGAGATCGGCGAAGAAGGGCCGCTCCCGATGCACCGCGTAGAACGCCTCGGCCTCGCGCCGCGACAGGTGCGCCATCTTGGCGGCGACGATCTTCAGCCCCGCGCCCTCGAAGCGCGCGTAGATCTGGCCGATCACGTTCTTGGCCACGGCATCGGGCTTGACGATCGACAGGGTACGTTCGATGGCCATGGGAAAACCTCTCCTGAATCAAGAACTTGCAAAACGTCTGATTTTAGCCGCCGGATTCGCCCCGACGGCGCGTGCACGGGGCCGGCGTCGCGCAGCGCCGGCGCCCCGCTACCATACGAAAGCGGCAAGCCGATAGTCGGGCCGGGCCGGCGCGCGGCGCTCGAAGTCCAGCCAGACTTCGGGCGCCGGCGTCCCGCCCCCGCTCACGCCCAGTTCCGCGGCGTGGATGCCGCCGGTGACGAAGGCACTCGCCAGTCCGGCGCGGCGCGCGCCCAGCACGTCGTGCTCGATCGAGTCACCCACGGCGACCACCCGCTCGCGTGCGCAGGGCAGCGCCGCGAGGCAGGTGCCGTAGATCGCCGGCCAGGGCTTGCCGTGGTAGAAGACCTCGCCGCCCAGTTCCTCGTAGCGGCGGGCGAGCGCCCCGGTCGCCGGAACCAGCCGCCCCTCGTGAAAGCGCGTGAGATCGGGGTTGGCGCACAGCATCGGCAGACCCCGCGCGCGCGCCTGCACGAGTTCGGGCTCGCGCGCCGCCGTCGCCTCGCCGGGGCTCTCGATGCCGATGACGGCGAGGAAATCGGCCTGCGCCACCGCATCGACGAAGTCGATGCCGATGCCCTCGAAGAAGGCGCGATCGGCGGCGCGCGCGAACGCGTAGCAGCGCCGGCCGAGGCGGGCGTGAAAGGGCGTCGCCCGCGCGGCGAGCGCCGCGCGCGCATCCTCGCCCGCCGCAATGACGCGGTCGAACAGCCGCGCCGGCAAGCCGATCTGCTCGAGCAGGCTCAAATTGGCGGCCTCGCCGCGGCCCGAGTTCGTGAGCACGACGACATGCTTGCCGGCCGCGCGCAGCCGCTCGAGGCAGTCGAGTGCACCGGCGTAGGGCCGCGAGCCGTCGTGCAGCACGCCCCACTGGTCGACGATGAAGCCGTCGAAGCGTGCGGCCAGCTGCGCCACGCCGGCCAGCGCGAGGGTGCCGGGCGTCCCGGCGTCGCGGGTCTCAGGAGATGCGGGCGCGGACATGGGCCGACAGAGCCTCGCTCGCGATGACGACCGCCAGAATGGCCAGCAGCACCACCAGCACCTGCTGCCAGGCGAACTGGTTGATCGACGCGTACAGGTACAGCCCGATGCCGCCGGCGCCGACGAAGCCCAGCACGCTGGACTCGCGCACGTTGATGTCCCAGCGGTACACGGTGGTGCCGACGAGCACCGGCAGCACCTGCGGCAGGATGCCGATCGCGTACACCTGCAGCGTGCTCGCGCCGGTGGCCTGGATCGCCTCGACCGGCCGGCGGTCGGCCTCCTCGATCGCCTCGGCCACGAGCTTGGCCAGGAAGCCGACGCTGCGCGCGGCCACCGCGGCGATGCCGGCCACCGGCCCGGGGCCGAAGACGGCGACGAACAGCAGACCCCAGATGATCGTGTTCACCGAGCGCGAGGCCACCAGCAGAGCGCGCCCGATGGCCCAGGTGAGGCGGTTGGCACTCGTGTTGCGCGCGGCGAGGAAGGCGATCGGCACGGACAGCACGAGGCCGATCGCCGTGCCCAGCGTCGCGATGTGGATCGTCTCGACCAGCGGCGCGAGGATGCGCGGCAGGTAGCTCCAGCGCGGCGGCCACATGCGCTGCACCAGATCGGCCGCCTGTTCGTGGGCGTCCTCGAAGAAGGCCCACTCGATGTCGAGCGCCGACACCGACCAGGCGCAGGCCGCCGCGATAGCCAGCAGCCACAGGCCGTGCACGATCGACTGGCGCCGCGTGCGGTCACGCCAGACCGACGGCTTCGCAGGGCCGTCCATGCTCACTGCAGCCGGCGCCGCACCCAGTCGCTGAACCATTCGCCCAACGCCACCAGCGCGACGATGCCGAGCAAGATGGCGAGCGCGAAGTCGTAGTCGTAGCGGCTGAACGACGACGACAGCGTCTGCCCGATGCCGCCGGCACCGACGATGCCGACGATGGTGGAGTGGCGCACGTTGGCGTCCAGCCTGTAGATCGCCGTGCCCACGGCGCGCGTGAGCACCTGCGGCACGACGGCGTAGACGACGACCTGGCCGAAGCCCGCGCCGGTGGCGCGCACGGCCTCGATCGGGCCGCTGCGCACGTTCTCGATGTCCTCGGCCAGCATCTTGGCCAGGAAGATGGCCGAGGCGAACGACAGCGTCAGCAGCCCTGCCACCGGACCGAAGCCGAAAAGCTTGACGCAGAAGATCGCGATGATCACCTCATGGAAGGTGCGCCCGACGACGATCGCGCCGCGCGCGGCCAGGTACAGCGGGCGCGGCGCGAGGTTGCGCGCCGCGGCTAGGCCGAGCGGGACGGCGAGCACGATGCCCGCGGCCGTCGCGGCGAAGGCCATCTGCAGGCTCTCGGTCATCCCTTTGGCGAGCAGCTCCCAGCGCGAGAAATCGGGCGGCACCATGCGCGCGAAGATGTCCGCCGCCCGGCCGAAGCCGGCGAGCACGCGGCGCCAGTCGATGCCCAGCGTCGCGACCGACCCGAGCAGGTACAGGCCGGCGACCAGCCAGGCCAGGCGCTGACGCGCGCGCGTGCCCAGCAGCGGCGGCGGCCGCCAGTGCACGGGCCGCGCCGTGGCCTCGCTCACGCCTCCTCCTCGTCGGCCCGGCGGATCGTGCGGCTCCAGTCCTCGGCGCCGTAGATGCGCGTCAGCACGTCGGGCGTGAGGCCCTCGGCCGGCCCGTCGTACACGACCTTGCCGCCCTGCAGCCCGACCACACGGTCGGCGAAGTCCTGCGCCAGCGCGACGTCGTGGATGTTCACCAGCGCCGGCGTCGCGCGCTCGGCGGCGAGCGTGCGGATGAGCCGCATGATCTGGCGCGCGGTCTTCGGATCCAGGCTGGCGGTGGGCTCGTCGACCAGAAGCAGCTCGGGGTTCTGCATGAGCGCGCGCCCGATGCCCACGCGCTGGCGTTGCCCGCCCGACAGCGCATCGGCACGCTTGTCCTGCAGGCCGGCCAGCCCGACGCGCTCGAGCGTCGCGAAGGCGGCGGCGATGTCGGCCTCGGGGTAGCGCCGCAGCCACGCGGCCAGGAAGCCGACCGAGCCCAGGCGCCCGCTCAGCAGGTTCTCCATCACGCTCAAGCGGTCGACGAGGTTGAACTCCTGGAAGATCATGCCGATGCGCCGGCGCGCCTGGCGCAGCGCCTTGGGCGCGAGCGCGACGATGTCGGTGCCGCCCAGCAGTACCCGGCCGGCGCTCGGCTCGACCAGGCGGTTGATGCAGCGGATGAGCGTGCTCTTGCCGGCGCCCGACGAGCCGATGACCGCAACCACCTGCGGCCGCTCGACGCGCAGGTCGACGCCGTCGAGCGCGCGCGTGCCGCCGGAGTAGACCTTGACCAGGCCCTCGATCACAAGCAGGGGCGGCGCGCCGCCGGACGGCGGCGCGGTGGACGTGGACGTCATCGCGCCCGGCCTACTCGCTCTTGGTGCCGAGCTTGGTCAGCGCGTCCTGCGTGTACGTGATTCCGGTCGTCCTCTGGATCGTCAGCACGTCGCGCCAGTTGTCCTTGTAGACGATCGGCGCGAAGTGGTCGGTGTCCTTGAATTCCTTGGCCAGCCTGGACTTCTTGAAGTCGAAGCTCAGGAAGGCCTCGCGGATCTTGGCCTTGAGCTCGGGCGGCAGGTTGTAGGCGACGCCGTAGGCGGTGCGCGGGAACGGCTTAGTCTCGTAGACGACGCGCAGCGCGTCGGGCTTGAACATGCCGCGGTCGCGCATGCGCTCGACCACGCTCGACGCCACCGGCGCGGCGTCGTAGTCCTTGTTCACCACGCCCATGATCGAATTGTCGTGCTTGCCCGAGAACAGCACCTCGTAATCCTTGCCCGGCACCACCCCCATCGCCGAGAACAACGCGCGCGGCGCCGTGTCGCCCGAGTTCGACGAGGGCGAGACATGCGCCACGCGCTTGCCCTTCAAGTCCTGCACCGACTTGATCGGGCTGTCCCTGGGCACGATGAGCTGCAGCGTGTAGCCGATGCTGCCGTCGGTGCGCGCCATGCCCACCAGCGGCTCGAAGCCGGCGAGGTTCACCGCATAGGGCGTCGGTCCGGCGGCGACGCCGGCGATGTGCAGCCGCCCGGAGCGGATCGCCTCGACCTGCGCCGCGTACGACTCGGCCGGATACCAGCGCACGCGTTTGCCGGTCGCCTTGGCGATGTGCTGCATCAGATCGTCGAACACGTTCTCGTAGACCGACGGATCCTCCACCGGCGTGTACGAGAACACGAGCGTGGCCGGGTTCTGCCACTGTTTGGGATCCCTGGGCTGGTCGGCGATGAGGTCGCCGTTGTCGTCGCAGTAGCGCGCGTCGAGCGTGCCGCGGTTCCTGCAGGACTCCTGCGCCGAGGCAGGGGCGGCAGCGACAAAGGCCAGGAGCGCCACACAGGCGCCGGCAAGCATTCGCATCGGGTTTGTCTCCTCGTTCGGCGGCTCTGGCGGGCCGTCGCGAAGATCCTACACCCGGTCGCGCGGACACGCCGCGCGACCGCCGCGCCGCCTCAGCGTGCTCGCCCGCCGCCCGGGCCGCGGCTGCCGCCCGGGCCGCGGCCGCCGCGCCCGCTCCTGCGCAGGAAGGCGTCGGCGCCGATGTAGCCGACCGACGTGCGCATCGGGTCGGGCTGCCCGGCCGCGCCACCCGCGGCGCTGCCGCGCGCGCCCGGCCGGCCCTTGCCGGGCTTGCCCGGCTTGCCCTGCTTGCCGCCGCGGCCGCTCTTGGGCCGCGGGCCGGCGCCCGCCCCCTGTGTGAAGCGCTTGTCGTAGGTCTGCTGCAGCGGGTTGGGGATCGGGCCGTCCTCGCCGTACTCGCGCCTGGGCTGACGCTCGCGCTGCAGCGCACGCTTGTCGTAAGTCTGCTGCAGCGGGTTGGGGATCGGGCCGTCTTCCGGGATTTCGCGGCGCGCACTGCGTGCCTGCTGGATGGCGCGCTTGTCGTAGGTCTGCTGCAGCGGGTTGGGGATCGACGCGCCGTCGATCGGCTCGTGCGCCTCGTCGTCGTACTCGCCGGCGGCGTCGTGTGCCGCTGCGCCGCGCCCCATGTCGGGACGCGGCCCGCGCACGCGGTCGGCCGGACGGCGCTTGCGGCCGCGCCGGCCGCCGCCTTCACCCGCCTCACCGGGTGCGGCAGCGCCCTGTGCGCCCTGTGCGCGCTGCGGCACGCCGGCAGCGCGGCGCAGCGCGCGCACGTCGACGGCATCGAGCTCGACCCAGGCGCCGCGCTCGAGGCCGCGCGGCATCACCACCGAACCGTAACGGATGCGGATCAGGCGGCTCACCGCGTGCCCGACCGCCTCGAACAGCTTGCGCACCTCGCGGTTGCGCCCTTCGGTGATGACGACGCGATACCAGTGGTTGGCGCCCTCGCCGCCGCCGCCGTCGTCGATGCTGCGCAGCGCCGCGCGCTGACCGTCGATCTCCACGCCCTCCTGCAGCCTGGCCTGCGCCTCCTCGCTCAGCACGCCGAGCGAGCGCACGGCGTACTCGCGCTCGACGCCGAAACGCGGATGCATCAGCTGGTTGGCCAGTTCGCCCGAGCTGGTGAACAGCAGCAGGCCCTCGGTGTTGATGTCGAGCCGGCCGACCGACTGCCACTTGCCCTGCAGCAGGCGCGGCAGGCGCCGGAACACCGTCGGGCGCTGCTGCGGGTCGTCGTGCGTGACGACTTCGCCGGCCGGCTTGTGGTAGGCCAGCACGCGCGGCGGCGGCGGCGCGATGCGATAGCGCACGGGCTTGCCGTCGAGCTGGATGCGGTCGCCGAAGGAAACGCGCTGGCCGGTGTGCGCGGGCTGCCCGTTCACGGTGAGGCGGCCTTCGACGATCATCTGCTCGAGGTCGCGGCGCGAGCCCAGGCCGGCCTGCGCCAGCACCTTGTGCAGCTTGGGCGCGTCGGGCTCGGGAGCCAGCACGCGCCGGGCCGGCGCAGCGACCGCGTCTGCCGCCCCGGCCGCGGCATCGACCGGCGGCTCGACATCGTAAGCGCCGCTCAGCACCTCGGCGAATCGTTCGTGCGCGTCGGGTGCTTCGGCGCGCGGCGCAGCGGTCTCGGCACCGCTGCCCTGCGACGCTGCGCCCCCCTCGCCGCCTTCTGGGCGCCGATCGCCGCGCCGCCCGCGCCGACGGTTGCGCCCCCGTCGGGATCCACGCTCGCCCTCGGGCCGCACGACGCCGTCACCGACAGCCGCGGCGGCCGGCGCCTCGGCCGCCATCGGCTCCGCGTGCACGCTCGCAGGCGCCGCTGCCGCGTCGTCCGACGCCGCTGCGGCGTCGTCCGTGGCGCGCGACGCATCGTCGGCCGGCGCTGCAGCCGGTATCGGCTCGACACCCGGCGCGGCGTCGCGCGGCCGCGGGGCGCGCCGGCGCTTGGGCTTGGCGCCGGCGGGCTGGGGCGTCGGTTCAGCGTCGGACTCGGGTGCACCGGCGGGCGGCAGTTCTTGCTCGTTGGCGTTCATGCTTGCGGATCGTGGGCGATGTCTTCGGCAATCAGGGGAGCAGCTTCGTGACGGGCCGGGGCTCCGGCAGGGGGGGGCTCGGACGGATCGGCCGCTGCGGCATCCAGCGGCAGGCTGGCCTGCGGTTCATCGAGCAGCGCCACGGCCGGTTCGAGCACCGCCGCGGCGGCCGCGGCTGCCGGGCCGTCCAGCACGGGCAGCTGTTCGAGCCCGGCGAGCCCGAGGTCGTCGAGGAACTGCCGTGTCGTCGCGTAGAGCGCAGGCCGTCCGGGCGCCTCGCGAAAGCCGATGGCCTCGATCCAGCCGCGGTCCTCGAGTTGCTTGACGATCTGGCTGCTCACCGTCACGCCGCGGATGTCCTCGATGTCGCCGCGCGTCACCGGCTGGCGATAGGCGACGATGGCCAGCGTCTCCATCGCGGCGCGCGAATACCGCGGCGGCTTCTCCGGGTGCAGGCGGTCGAGGTACTCGCGCATCTCGGGGCGGCTTTGCAGGCGCCAGCCGCTGGCCAGCGCCACCAGCTCGACGCCGCGGCCCTCCCATTCCCGGGCGAGCTCTTCGAGCATGCGGCGGATCGTGTCGGGGCCGACTTCGCCGTCGAAGAGCGCGCGCAACTCGGGCAGCGCCAGCGGCGCGGCGGCGCAGATCAGCGCCGTCTCCAGGACGCGTTTGGCCTGTGTGGTGTCCATGGCCTGTGGCTCGGGGTGCCGTCCCGCGATGGGCGGCGCAAGGGTCCAGGGGGTCGGCCCGGTCGCGGCGACTCGGGGCCGGGCGGCGGTCTCGCCGAAGGTCGGAACTGCAGGGCAACCCGCGGGAGGCAACCCGCGGCCGGCAGCGCATCGACATTATTCGGAGGGCATTGTAGCGCCCGCCACCTGCGCCCAGGCACGGGCAAAGTCCACGGGCGGCAGGCAGCCGAAGGCGAGCGCGCGGCCGTCGACCGGGTGCGCGAAGGCAAGCCGCCAGGCATGCAGGGCCTGACGCTGCATGCCCAGCGCCGGCCGGCCGCCGTACAGCGCGTCGGCCACCAGCGGCAGGCCGCGCGAGGCGAGGTGCACGCGGATCTGGTGCGTGCGTCCGCTGTGCAAGGCGCATTGCAGGGCCGAACAGCCGTCGCGCGCGGCGATCCGCTGCACGTCGGTGCGCGCTGCGCGGCCGCCGGCAGCAAGCGCGACGACGGCCATGCGCAGGCGCGAGCGCGGATCGCGGCCGATCGGCGCGTCGACGCTGAAGCGCTCCTGCGGCGGCACGCCATGCACCAGCGCGAGGTAGCGGCGCTGCACGCGCCGCGCGGCGATCGCCTGCACGAGCGCCGTCGCCGCGGGCAGGGTCCGGGCCACCACCATCAGGCCCGAAGTGTCCTTGTCGAGCCGGTGCACGATGCCGGCACGCGGCAGCGCGGCGGCGCGCGCGTCGTGCGCGAGCAGCCCGTTGAGCAGCGTCCCCGACCAGTGGCCGGCGGCCGGGTGCACCACCAGGCCGGCCGGCTTGTCGAGCACCAGCAGGTGTTCGTCCTCGTACACGATCGCCAGCGCCATCGGCTCGGGGCGGAAGGCACGGCTCTCGTCGGTCGGCACGAGTTCGAGGCGCACGCACTCGCCTGCGCGCATGCGCCGCGCCGCCGCCGGCGGCGCTGCCGGCGCCGGCTCGAGCGTGACATGGCCGCGCTCGAGCAGGTGCTGCAAGTGGCTGCGCGAGAACTCGGGAGCCAGCGCCACCAGCACCTTGTCCAGGCGCTGACCATGCTGTGCGGCTTCGACGACCGCCGTGCGGGTCTCGACGGGTCCGGGATCGGCGGCGCCCGGCGCCGGCATGTCGTCGGCATCGTCGGCAGCGCCGGGCGCCACGCTGCCGGGCGGCGCGGCCGCGCAGGCCTGCACGGGTGCCGCCTTCCTATAATCCGCGACCTTTCGCACCCGGCCAGACTGCTCGATGATCGTTCCCCACCTGGGCCGCGCGCTCGCTGCCGGCCTGCTTGCGCTGGCCCTGCTCGCGGCCGGCTGCAGCAGCGCGCCGACCAAGAGCGAGGCGCCCGACGCCACAGCCGAGAAATTGTATCGGGAGGGTCGTGACGAACTGACCGCCGGCGCCTACGAGCGCGCGATCAAGCTGTTCGAGCGTGTCGAGGGCCTGGCTGCCGGCACGCTGCTGGCGCAGCAGGCGCAACTCGACATGGCCTATGCGCAATGGCGCAGCGACGAGCGCGCGACGGCGCTGGCGACGATCGAGCGCTTCATCAGGCTCAACCCCTCGAGCCCGGCGCTGGACTACGCGATGTACCTGCGCGGCACGATCAACTTCAACGAGAACCTCGGCCTGCTCGGCAACCTCACCGGGCAGCGCATTTCCGAGCGCGACCAGCGCGCATCGCGCGACGCCTGGCAGGCCTACAAGCAGCTCGTCGAGCAATTCCCGAATTCGCGCTATGCGCCCGACGCCCGGCTGCGCATGGACTTCATCGTCAATTCGCTCGCCGAGTACGAACTCGGCGTGGCGCGCTACTACTATCGGCGCGGCGCCTACCTGGCCGCCGTCAACCGCGCGCAGCAGGCGGTCACCGAGTTCCCGCGCGCGCCTGCGGTCGAGGAGGCGCTGGCGCTGATGATGCGCGGCTACGACAAGCTCGGCCTGGCAACCCTGCGCGACGACGCCGAACGCGTGCTGCGCAAGAACTTCCCGCGCAGCGCCTTCCTCGCCCAAGCCGAGGGCAGCGGCGACAAGCCCTGGTGGCGTTTCTGGTGAACGGTGTTGCGCGCGGCCGGCGAGTTCAGCTCCCGTGCGCCGCAGCCAGTTCTGCCAGCCAGGCCAGTGCCTGCTCTTCGGTCTCGATGCGGGTCATCGGCGGCAGCGCGGCCAGTAGCCGCCTGCCGTAGCCCATCTGTGCGACGCGCGGGTCGCACAGCACCAGCAGGCCGCGGTCGCTCTCGGTGCGGACGAGCCGGCCCGCGCCCTGCTTGAGCGCCACCGCGGCCTCGGCCACGAAGTACGCGTCGAACGGGTCGCGGCCGGCGGCGCGCAGCTGGCGCACCCGCGCCTCGACCAGCGGATCGTTCGGCGGCGGGAACGGCAGCTTGTCGATGACGACGCATTGCAGCGTGTCGCCCGGCATGTCGATGCCTTCCCAGAACGTCTGCGAGCCGACCAGCACCGCGCCGCGTCCGTCGCCGTAGCGCTGCAGCAAGCTGCGCCGCGGCCCGCTGCCCTGCACCAGCACGGTGAGCTGCGGGGCCGCCGCACGCGCGGCCTCGGCCACCTCGGGCAGCACGCGCAGCGTGGTCGTCAAGACGAAGGTGCGGCCGCCCAGAGCGCCGGCCAGCCGCGCCGCGAGCGCGCCGACGGCGGCCGGATGCTCGGCCTGCTGCGGCTTCGGAAACGGCCGCGGCACCCACAGGCGGGCGTGCGCCGGATAGTCGAACGGACTGCCCACCACCAGCTTGGCGGCGTCCTCCAGCCCGGTGGCCCCGGTGAACCACGACAGCTCGGCGTCGTCACCCAGCGTGGCCGACGTGAAGATCCAGCTCTTGGCCGCCGCGGCCCGCTGCTCGCCGAGCAGGTCGCGGATGTCCAGCGGCGACTCGACCAGCCGCGCCTGCTGCGGCGTGAGGTCGATCCAGCGCACGCGCCCCGGCGCTGCGGGATCGACGAAGGCCCGGGCCAGCTCGGCCAGCGTCGCGCCACGCTGGGCCAGGCGGGGGAAGTCCGGCGCCGCCTCGGCCACGGCCTGGGCTGCCGCACCCGCGGCTCGGGCCGCCTCGGCCAGCGCCGCGAGCGGCGCGGCGAGCGCGTCGGCGCGCTCGTCCCAGCGCAGTTTGACGACGCCGCGCACCTCGCGCAGCGCGCCGGCGCAGGCCAGACGCAGGGCGCGCGCGCCACGCTCGACGCCGGCCTGCAGCCCGGCCCAGTCCTGCAGGCCGCGCGCGCCGCGCAGGCCGCAGGCGAGCAGGTCGCGTCCGAACTCGAGCGCCGCACCGGTGGCCAGCGTGGTGCCGAGGAACTGCACGCCGGCCTCGACCAGCTGGTGCGCCTCGTCGAACACCGCGGCGTCGACGCTGGGCAGCAACTCGGCCACGCCACTGTCGCGCAGTGCGAGGTCGGCGAAGAACAGGTGGTGGTTGACGACCACCAGGTCGGCCGCCATCGCGTCGCGGCGCGCCTGCACGACATGGCAGTTGCGGTACTCGGGGCATTCGGTGCCCAGGCAGTTGTCGCGCGTCGACGTCACCAGCGGGACCACCGGCGAGCGCTCGTCCAGGCCCTCGACCTCGGCCAGGTCGCCGCTGCGCGTCGCGCCCGCCCAGGCGACGACGCGCGCCAGCGCACGCACGGCGAAGCGATCGGGCAACTGCGCCTCGCTCTGCGCCTGGCGCAGCCGCCAGCGGCAAAGGTAGCTCGCGCGGCCCTTGAGCAGCGCCAGGCGCGTCGGCAGGCCCAGCGTGCGCACCAGCACCGGCAGGTCGCGCAGGAAGAGTTGATCCTGCAGGCTCTTGGTCGCGGTGCTGACCAGCGCGCGCCGGCCCGAAAGCAGCAGCGGCACGAGGTAGGCGTAGGTCTTGCCGACGCCGGTGCCCGCCTCGGCCACCAGCGTTTCGCGCGCGTCGAGCGCGGCGGCAATGCGCAGCGCCAGCTCGTCTTGCAGCGCGCGCGGCGCGAAGTGCGCATCGCGCGCGGCCAGCGGGCCGTCGGCGGCGAAGGCGCGCGCCACCTCTGCGGCCAGATCGCCGCTCATCGCCGGCCCTGCGCGCGCATCACGCGCCGATCAGGCCGGTTCGGGCGGCTCGAGCTCGGCCTCGAGGCGTGCGATCTCGTCGCGCAGCAGCAGCCGCCGCTTCTTCAGGCGGCGCAGCGTCAGCTCGTCGGACCCGCGGTCGAGCGCGTTGCGATCGATCAACTCGTCCAGGTCGGCGTGCTCGATGCGCAACTCGATCAGGCGGCGCTGCGGCGAATGCAGGTTGTCGTCCATTGCTCCACACAGGGACCGGGTAGCACGGAGTTTATAGTCGGTGCAATGCCTCCGGCCCCCGTACCTTTCCGACTCAGCGCGGCCACCGGGCTGCACCGCGGCGACCGCAGCTACCAGCAAGACCAGGTCGAGATCATGCTGCACCCGCGCGTGCCGGGCTCGGTGTTCGGCATCGTGGCCGACGGCATGGGCGGCAAGAGCGGCGGGCGCAAGGCGGCCGACCAGGTGATGCTGACGGCGCGCCAGATCTTCGAGCGCTTCGTGCCGCAGCAAGACGACGCCGCCGACATGCTCAGGCAGGTGGTGCAGGAAGCGCACCTGATGATCAAGCTGACGGCCATCACCGCCGAGGAGGAGCCGCACAGCACGCTGGCGGCCTTCTGCATCGGACCGGGGCTCGAGTGCGACGTGATCCACGCCGGCGACTCGCGCGTGTACCACTTCCGCGGCGCCGAGATGATGCAGCGCACGATCGACCATTCCTTCGTGCAGCGCCTGATCGACGAGGGCAAGCTCAGCGAGGACGCTGCCAACAGCCACCCGCAGGCCAACCTGCTGACCGGCTGCCTGGGCACGCACGCCGAGCCGCCGATCGCGCCCTGGCACATCGAACGCCTCGAATACGGCGACACGCTGCTGGCCTGCAGCGACGGCCTGTGGCACTACTTCACGCCCAAGGAGATCGGCGCGATCTTGCACACGCTGCCGCCGCGCGAAGCCAGCGAGATGCTGGTAGGCAAGGCCCGCCAGCGCGCGCGCGGCGGCGGCGACAACCTCTCGCTCGCGCTGGCACGCGTCGACCCGCTGCCCTGAACTGCGGCGGCGGCATCGGCGACGCCGGTTGTACCGGACGGCGTCAGCGCCGCGCTGCGCTGGCCGGCAGCGGCGACGCGCTCTGGCCGCTCGCGGCCCGATCGCGCAGCCTGCGCTCGATGCGTTCCTGGGTGGCGCGTGCATCCTGGCGGCGGCGCTCGGCTGCTGCGGCGCGTTCGGCGGCCTGCTGCTCGCGCTGCGGCACAGGGGTCTCGTCGGACCTGCGCCCGGCCGGCGATGCCGCCGCAGCCGGCGCACGTGCCCGGCGCACGGGAGCGGCCGCCGGCGGCGCGCGCGCCGTCGACGCCTGCTGCCGCTCGTGCAGCGCACGCAGGTGTTCGGCCGCCCGCTCGCGCCGCTCGGCTTCGGCCAGCGCGAGTTCGCGTTCGCGCAGCGGTGCCAACGCCTCGCGCCGACGCTGGCGCACGGCCTCGAGGCAGGCGTTGACGGCAAAGCGGCGGCGACAGGCCGACTCCTCTGCGGCGAAGCCGGCTTCGTGCTGCTCGCGTTGCTGCGCCAGCGCCGCGCGCGCGTCGGCCGCGGCCACCGTTCCGGCCGCCAGCGCGCCCAGCACGACCAGCCCGACCACCGGCAGCAGCCGGCGGCCGGGACGGCGCGGCCAAGGCGCGCAGCGGTGCGCAGCCGCCATCAGGTGAGCGCGGTGTCGACCTCGCGCCGCGCCTGCGCCAGATAGGCGGCCGACTGCATCTCGGCCAGGCGCGAGACCGTGCGCGGGAACTCGTGCACGAGCGGCCCCTCGACATAGAGCTGCTCGGGCGGGACCGCGGCCGAGACGATGAGCTTGACGCGCCGGTCGTACAGGACGTCGACCAGCCAGGTGAAGCGCCGCGCCTCGCTGGCCAGGCGCGGCGCCATCTGCGGTACCTCCGACAGCAGCAGCGTGTGGAAGCGGCTGGCCAGCTCGAGGTAGTCGTTCTGCGAGCGCGGCCCGCCGCACAGCGTCTTGAAGTCGAACCAGACCAGGCCGCCGGCGCGGCGCAGCGCGCGCAACTCGCGGTGCTCGATGTGCAGCAGCGGCGTCTCGTCGCGCGTCTCGGCCAGCTGGTCGAAGGCGCGCGCCATCGCCGCCGCGGCCGCGGCATCGAGCGGGACGTGGTACATGCGCAGCAGCTCGAGCGTGCGCCGGCGGTAGTCGACGCCGGCGTCGACGGCGACGATCTCGAGCTTCTCCTTCAGCAGCTCGATCGCCGGCAGGATGCGGTCGCGGTGCAGGCCGTTCGGATACAGCTCGTCGGGCGCGAAGTTCGACGTCGTCACGATGCTCACGCGATGCGCGAACAGCGACTCGAGCAGCCGGTGCAGGATCATCGCGTCGGTGACGTCGGCGACATGGAACTCGTCGAAACAGATGAGCCGCAAGCGCCTCGCGACGCGCCGGCCGAGCGCGTCGAGCGGGTTCACCGTGCCCTTGAGCTCCTGCAGCTGACGGTGCACCTCGCGCATGAACTCGTGGAAGTGCAGCCGCGTCTTGCGCGTGAGCGGCACGGCCTGGTAGAAGCAGTCCATCAGGAAGCTCTTGCCGCGCCCGACGCCCCCCCACAGGTACACGCCGCGCGGGATCGGCGGGCGCACCAGCAGTTTGGCGACCGCGTTGCCGCGGCGCGCCTTGTACGCCGTCCACTCGCGCTCGCAGCGCGCCAGCGCCTCGATGGCGCGCAACTGGGCGGGGTCCGGCCGATAGCCGCGCTCGCTGAGGGTTTGCCGGTACAGCCGCTCGACCTCGGACATCGGCCAATGCTAGCCGCAGCCGTCGGCCGATCGCCGGCCACGTGACGCAGGTCAAGGGCAAGGGCGGCCCGCCGCGACAGCATTCGACCCGGCGCGCTCCGGGCCCGGACCCGGCACGACGCGCAGGCGCAACGGAGGAGATACGCCTTGACCCAGCAGACCATACCCCCGGACGACGCCGGCGCCGGCACGGCGCCGGCGGCCCCGGCCGACCCCAAGCCGCCCGCGCCCCAGCCCTCGCGCCGCGGCTTCCTGCGCGACGGCGGCATGCTCGGCCTGTCCTCGCTCATGGGCACGGCCACGCTGATGGCGGCGTCGGACGACGCCCAGGCCGCCATCGAGTGGGGCGAGCATTTCCAGAAGAACTACCGTCTGATGACGCCCGAGGAGAAGGCTCAGGCGCGCACGCGCCTGGAGCGGCGCTATTCCGAGGAATACGGCAAGAAGGTCTCGGTCGACACGACCGAGGCGCAGCCGGGCGTGCTGATGGGCTACGCGCTCAACATCCGCAAATGCATCGGCTGCCGGCGCTGCGTGCACGCCTGCGTCGCCGAGAACAACCAGTCGCGCGGCGCGCGCCCGGGCGAGCGCATCGAGTGGATCCAGGTGCTGCGCATGGAGCGCGGGCACTTCTCCAAGGACAAGGTGAACCAAGGCGGCTACCCCGAGGGCCTGGGCATCCAGGTCGGCGGCAACGCGTACACGCCGGCCGGCACCGTGCTCGAAGGCGAGTACCGCTACGAGCCCAAGGCGGTGCCGGAGGCCGATGCCACCTACATGCCGATCGCCTGCATGCAGTGCGAGAAGCCGCCCTGCGTCAAGGTATGCCCGGTGCGCACCACCTACCGCGAGGCCGACGGCCCGGTGGTGATCGACTACAACTGGTGCATCGGCTGCCGCATGTGCATGGGCGCCTGCCCCTACTGGGCGCGCCGGCTCAACGTCACCACGCCCGTGCTGCCCAAGGAGGCGATGAACCCGGTGACGCATTACCTGGGCAACCGCCCGCGCATGCGCGGTGTGGTCGAGAAGTGCCACTGGTGCCTGCAGCGCACGCGCCACGGCCGCTACCCGGCCTGCGTCGAGGTCTGCCCGGTGGGCGCGCGCAAGTTCGGCAACCTGCTCGACCCCGAGAGCGAAGTGAGCCAGGTGCTGGCGCGCAAGAACGTGTTCCGCCTCAAGGCCGAGCTCAACACGTTCCCGAAGTTCTTCTACTTCTACGACTGACGGGAGCGCAGCCGTGCTTGCCAGTTTCGTCTCCGACTACCTGCGCTACGTGCTCAAGGGCGGCACGAAGTACTACGCCTGGATGGGCATCCTCGGGCTCTTCATCCTCGGCATGCTGTATGTGTTCTACCTGCAGAACACCGAGGGCCTGATCGTCACCGGCATGACGAGCCAGATCCACGATGGTCTGTACTTCGCCAACCTGGTGTTCCTGGTCGGCGTCGCCGCGGGGGCGGTGACGATCGTCTTCCCGGCCTACGTCTACCATCACGAGGGCATGCACAAGGTCACCGTGCTGGGCGAGATGCTGGCCGTCACCGCGGTGATCATGGTGATGCTGTTCGTGTTCGCGCACATGGGGCGGCCCGACCGGCTGTGGCACATGGTGCCGGTGATCGGCATCTACAGCCTGTCGTCGATGCTCGGCTGGGACGTACTCGTGCTCACCGGCTACCTGCTGCTCAATCTGGTGGTGGGCTTCTACTACCTGTACTCCAAGTACAGCGGCAAGCCGGTGAAGCGCAGCATCTTCATGCCGCTGGTGTACGTGTCGATCGTCTGGGCGCTGTCGATCCACACCGTCACGGCGTTCCTGATCTCGACGATGCCGGCGCGCCCGATGTGGTTCCACAGCGTGATGCCGATCCGCTTCATCTCGACGGCGTTCGCGGCCGGGCCGGCGCTCATCATCCTGGCCTTCCTCGTGATCCGCAAGAACACGCGCATGTGGATCGACGACAGCGCCATCAAGCTGCTGGCCGCCATCGTCACCTGGTGCCTGGGCATCGCGATCTTCCTCACGCTGTCGGAGGTGGTGGTCGAGCTCTACGCGCGCACCGAGCACGCCAACGGCCTGTACTACCTGATGTTCGGCCTGCACGGCCTGACCGCGCTGGTGGCGTGGTTCTGGAGCGCCATCGTGCTCATGGTCGGCGCCTTCGTGCTGTTCCTCGTGCCCAGGTTCCGCAACGACATGTCGCTGCTGCCGATCCCCTGCGCGATGGCCTTCGCCGGCATCTGGATCGAAAAGGGCATGGGGCTCATCGTGCCGGGCTTCGTGCCCTCCCCGATCGGCGAGGTGACCGAGTACCACCCGACCTTCCTCGAGTGGCTGATGACGGCGGGGATCTGGGCCTTCGGCTTCTTCCTTCTCACCATCTTGCTCAAGGGCGCCATCGGCATCTTGCTGGGCGAGATCAGACCCGGCGCCGGCCGGGCGGCGGCGAACTGAGGTGCGGGCCATGAACAAGCTCATCATTCCTGCCCTCGCCCTTGCGCTGTGCGGCGGCGCGCTGGTCTCGGTGATCGCGCAGGACGCCGCCAAGACCGAGGCGACAGCGACGCAGCCGCCGGCCGCGGCGGCCTCGGAGCCGGCCGCCGAAGTGCTTTGCTTCGAGAGCCGCAAGGACGCCAGCAAGACCACCCAGCGCGAGCTCGCGCCCGGCCTGCCCAACGTCAGGTGCTCGCCGACCACCAGCGCCGTACTCTGGTACGGCGACCCCTACGACGGCACCCGGCCGATGGGCAAGATGCCTCTGCTCGACAAGATCCCCGAAGGCCAGGCTGTCGTCAAGCCGCGCTCCGAGCAGATGATGTTCCTCGCCCAATGCGCCACCGCCTGCCACAACGGCGTGATCCCGCCGGGCTTTCCGAAGGACAAGCGCGCCGTGCCGATCCCGACGATGGAAGCGATGGTGCCCGACCTCAAGGACTTCCAGCATGGTCGCGGCCGCATCTGGTGCCTGGACTGCCATCACCCGACCAAGCGCAACATGTTCGTCGACAACTACGGCGACACGATCGCCTTCGACCAGCCGCAGCTGCTGTGCGGCAAGTGCCATGGCGACAAGCTGCGCGACTGGCGCGACGGCATCCACGGCAAACGCATCGGCGAGTTCACGAACACGGGCAAGAAGCGCTGGTTCAGCTGCCCCGAGTGCCACAACCCGCACAACGTGCAGGACGGAGCACGCAACCGCGGCTTCGCGCAACTGCAGCCCGAGCCGCCGCCGCAGCTGCCGCACGGCATGAAGGACGCGGCCTACGAGAAGACGCCGCCGATTCCGCACTGATGTCCGACACGCCCGACCCGCCCAAGCCGGTGCGCGGCGACCCGACCTGGGTCGCCCCGGCGCTCACGCGCGAGGAGCAGACGCGCAACGTCGGCAAGACGCCGGTGTTCTTCGGGCCGCCGCTGGCCCGGCTCACCGAAGGGCAGCGCAACACGCTCGAAATCAGCGGCAAGCTCAACCGCACGGCCGAGCGCTACCTCGAGCTGATGCGCCGCCACGGCGTCGCACTGAGCGACGCCGAACGGCACTGCCTCGCGCGCCTGTGCGACATCGGCTTCATGTCGCCGCTCGAGATCCGCGAGCTTCCGCTCGAGGTCGAACTGACCGACTTCGACTGCGAGGGCCTCGACAAGCCCGCGCTGGCCGCCAAGCTCAGGGCCGCCAGCTTCGCCGACCTCCTGGCAATCGTCGAGTCGCTGGGTTTCTGAGCGGCGTTGGACGGCCCGGCCATGGCGGCGCTGTCCCGCAGCGCGCGACCGCGGTCGACCGATAATCCTGGCGTCATGGACGCGACGCTCGGCCGGTACGGCGCGATACGCCGCGCAAGCGGCAGGCTGCTTGGCAGCGCCGCGGTCTGCGCGTCGGCACTGTGCGCGGCCGCCTGCGCCGCGCCGACCGCAGCCGACCCCGCGCAGGCGGCGATCGAGCGCCTGATCGGCGACGCGCCGTGCGACCACGACGGCCAGTGCCGCACGCTGCCGATCGGGCACAAGGCTTGCGGCGGCCCCGAGCGCTGGCTGCCCTGGTCGACCAAGGCGACGGACGAAGCCAGGCTGCATGAACTGCTCGCGCGGGCGGGCAGCGGCAGCCTGCCTCCGCCTGCCCGCCCGCAGGGGTATTCGCTGTGCGTCGTCGTTCCCGATCCGGGAGCCGTCTGCCAGGCGGGCCGCTGCGTCCTGCGCGAAGGTCCAGCCGCGGCGCGCTGACGCCTTCACCCGGGCGGGCGGCGGCCGGACGCGACAAGGGGCGCCTCGCGGCGCCCCTTGCATGCCGAGCGGCCGTGGGCCGCGCGGCTCAAGGCAGGGTCAGCAGCGTGGCCTGGCTGGCTCCGGACGGGTTGTCGCGGAACATCACCATCGCTCCGGCTGCCGGCGTCAGCGCTTGCTCGGCGGCATTGACCGTCACCGTCGCCGTGCCGCTGCCGTTGGGCACGACCGCGCCGCCGCCGGCGAAGGTCACCGCCGGCGTGAAGGCGTTGTAGAGGCCGGTCCCGGGCATTGCCGCGCCGTAGCCGTCGCTGCCGAAGTAGTAGGCGCGGTACATGATGCGGGGCTGCGCCGCGCTCAGGCCCAGGCCCGAGGTGCCGCCGCTGCCCTCGCGCGGAACCGCAAGCTGGAACCAGGAGTTGTCGGTGGGCTGCGTGAGCGAGAACAGCGTGGATCCGCCGCCGTTGATGTTGCAACCGGCGTCGGTCGGGAACAGCGCCGTGTAGTAGGCGTTGTTCGGGAACGTCGAAGAGAACGCCGACGCGTTGATGCCGATCAGCACGAAGTTCGGCTTGAACTTGGACGGGTCGGTGTTGCCGCTGGTGTCGATGCAGATGTCGACCTCCTGGAATGCCAGCGTCGTGGACGTCCGGTTGTGCGTGTTGACGCCGAAGACGATGTTGGTTCCGGACATCGCGGTGCCCACCGCGCGCACGTCGTTCTGCGTCACCCCCTGCGGCACCGGCTGGTACTGACCCAGGCTGTACATGGCCGCCGCACCGGCGATCGCGCCGCCCGCGTTGGTGAAGTTCAGCGCATTGCCGCTCCGGGCGACTGCCATGTTCGAGCGGCTGTGCGCCACCAGGTAGTACGGCACGGAGAGCTTGACGTTGCCGTTGAGGCGTGTGTTCGACGGCGTGAGCTGGATGACGCCGCTGACGTCCTGGAACGCCGTGCCGCCGCCGACTGCGCCGGCCGGGACGTTGAGCGTGACCGGGAAGGTGGCGTCGCCGTTGGCGCCGACGATCACCGATGGGGGCGTCGCCACGCTGACGCCGGCCGGGCCGCTCGCCTTGATGACGCCGATGTTGAACTGCACGGCCTTCGGCCCGGCGTTGTGCACCGTCACCTGCCGCGTCTGGGTGTAGTCGTTCAACAGGTCGGCGTAGCCGAACGAGATGCTCTCGTTGGGTATGCGCACCACCGCCTGCGTCGCCGTCGCCGACTGCGCCTGCACGAGACCGGCGCCTTCGTTGCGCGGCAGGTAGTCCTTCATCAGCGTCGGGCTCGCGGTCTGCACGATCGCGGCGCGCAGATCGGCCACCGGCCACACCGGATTGGCCTGCTTGGCGAGCGCGGCGACCCCGGCCACGCCGGGCGTGGCCATCGAGGTGCCGGACATGGTCTGGAAGCCGTTGCCGGTGCCCGATGCCGTCGACACGACTGCGACTCCGGGCGCCGTGACGCCGGGCTTGAGCACACTGTCGCCGATGCGCGGACCCATCGACGAGAAGCTCGCGATCTTCGCGAATCCTGCGTTGGCAGCCAGGCCGGTGCCGGTGGCCACCGCGTTGCCTACCGGGTTGGCGCTGCCGTTCGGTCCGGCCAGCGCCGCGCCGTCGGCCTGCGCGACGCCGAAGAACGGAATCGTCACCGGCTCGTACATGTTGCCCGAATTCGGATCGGGCGCGCCGCCGGGAATCGGACCCTCGAAAGGCGGCAAGCCGGCCGAGCTGTTGATCATGGCAGCGGCCGCGGCGCCGAAATGCTGTGCCGCGCCGGCGCGGAAGGTGCGCGCGCAGGTGCCGCGCACCGTCACGACCATCTTTCCGGCCAGGCTGACGCCGGTCTTGGCCGGGTCGTATTCGTCGGGGTTGCAGCCCAGCGAGACGGTTCCGTCGCCGTTGCGCAGCACATGGATCGGGTAGCTCGTGCCGTTGGCGAAGGCCGCGCCGTTGGACACCTGGACCGCGATCGTTCCCGCTCCGGCGCGCGACAGCGCCAGACTGGCCATCGGGATGCCGGCGAGCGCGTCGGTGGCGGCGACCGAGATCGCGCCGTCGAAGGCCGCCGGTGCACTCGTGATGTAGGGCGTGGGCCCGGCGTTGCCGGACGCCGCGACGACGAGGATGCCCGCGCTCACGGCATTCGCCACCGCCGTCTGCTCGGCGAGGCTGCCCGGGTCACCGTTGCCGACCACGCCGTAGTTCGCCCCGAGCGACATGCTGATCACGTCCATGCCGTGCGCCACCGCCCAGTCGATCGCCTCGGATACGACATTGGTCGAGCCGTCGCAGCCGAACACGCGCACGGCGTACAGGTCGGCCTGCGGCGCGACGCCGGGGCCGATGCTGAACGCACCGGGCGTGTAGGCCGCGGCCGTGTACGGGCCGACGTAGGTCGTGCCGTCGGCCTTCACGCCGAAGCCGGCCGCCGTGCCGGCGACATGGCTGCCGTGGCCGGACGTCCCGGCGGTGTACGGGCAGTCCAGCGGGTTCGGGTCCGGCTGCGGGGCATTCCTGCCCGTGTACGCATCACCGACCAGATCGGTTCCGCCCTTGACCTTGGGCGCCCCGGGCCCGAACCAGGCCGGGTTCGCCGCGACGGTGTTCGCCGCGAAGGCGGCGTTGTACGCGGCGACCGTCCCGGGGCCACCGAAGTTGGCATGCGTGTAGTCGATGCCGGTGTCCAGGATCGCGACCTTCATGCCCTGACCGCGGAACCGGCCGAGCGACTGCCACGCGACCGGCGCACCCATCATCGGCACCGCGTTGACGTTGACGCGCTCGTAAATTCCCCACGCGCTTGACGTCCACCACGCCCGGCAGCTTGCGCAGCGCGGCCAGTCTGCCTTCGGGAATGGAGACCTTGATGCCGTTGAGCGCGCTTTGCAGCTGCGCGAGCACCTTGCCGCCCAGCTGACCGATGGCCCAGTGCATTGCACGCTGCTCGGCCAGACGCGACGCGATGATCGCGTTGCGCTCGGAAGGGTTCAGGCGTCGGCCGAGATCGCGCTGCACCACGGCGACCGGGTCACCGGACAGCAGGACGATGACGGTCGCCGGCCTGGTGCCCATCTGGCGCGACACGAAATCCGTGACGCTGGTGTTGCCCTGCACGGCCTCGAACTCCTGGGCCGCCGCCGGCGACAGAGCGGCGGCTGCGCCCAGTGCGGCGATCGCCAGCACATCCGGCATGTGCATCGAGCGGGTCGGCATCTTCATCTCCTCGGGTGGCTGCAAGCGGCCACGTCGTTGCTGTCGTTGTGGGGTACGCGGATCGGTGGTGCGGCTGCCGCAGCGCCGGCAACGGACTTCGTCGCCAAGCGCCGCAGCGGCCACGCGGCCGCGCGTGCGGCCATCGATCTCAGTCGCGGCGCCGGCGTACGCCGCGCACGCCCGTCAGGATGCCGAGGCTGAGCAGCGTCATGGACAGCATCGAGGGCTCGGGTACGGTGACCGAGACGTTGTCGAAGTCCCAGAACGCCGGCTCGTTGGTGAACGTGAACTTGAGCTCGGTCGCCGCGCCGCTCGCCACCAGTGCGAACGAATGCAGCGCGTAATCGGCCGCTGGCGCGTTGGCCACGGTCTCCCTGTCGATGCCGTCCCAGCTGAAGGCGAAGCTGTTGGGGGCGGCAGCGCCGAGGACGTCGGCCTCGCTCTTGAGCCAGAACTCGACGATGTACGTGAGGCCGGGGACGGTGACCAGGGTCTGGCTGATTCCGACCGGATCCAGCGCCCCGAAGTACGCGGCATAGCTGCCGGCCTGCGGGCTCTGGGTGTCGACGCCCACGAACGTCAAGTCGGTGCCGAACAGGCTCCAGCCGCTGAGGTCACCGGTCTCGAAACCGCCGTTCGTGACCAGGTTCGCGGGGGCCGCGCCCGCCAGTCCGGTGGCGCCGACGAGCGCCAGCGCCGCCATGGTGCGGCCGATTCGTCCTGAGATGCGAGTGTGCATGTGCCGGGTCCCGATTGCGTGTTGAACTGCGGCAGTTCGTGCGTCGGGACTGCCCGCGCCACGCCGCCGCACCGTGCCGGAAACGTTGGCGCGCGCGCAACAGCCTGTCAGCCTGCGCTCCCCCCGGTTCGCGGGCGTGGTTTTCCCGTAGGTCGCCCGCATCGCCACCCAGTGGACCCTGCTGCACCGCAGCGCCCTGGGCGTCAGGCGTTGAGCGTGCGCTTGTCGACCGCGAGCGCGGCCTCCTTCATGGCCTCGCCCAGGGTCGGGTGGGCATGGCAGATGCGTGCGATGTCCTCGCTGCTGGCCTTGAACGCCATGGCCACGGCCGCCTCGGCGACGAGCTCGCTGGCCAGCGGGCCGACGATGTGCACGCCGAGGATCTCGTCGCTGGCCGCGTCGGCCAGGAACTTGACCATGCCGGTGCCGGCGCCCATGGCGCGTGCGCGGCCGTTCGCCGCGAACGCGAAGGTTCCGCTGCGGTAGGCGCGCCCGCTCGCCTGGAGCTGCTGCTCGGTGCGGCCGACCCAGGCGATCTCGGGGTGCGTGTAGATCACCCAGGGCACGAGGTCGAAGTCGACATGGCCGTGCTGGCCGGCGATGCGCTCGGCCACGGCGACGCCCTCCTCCTCGGCCTTGTGCGCGAGCATCGGGCCGCGCACGACGTCGCCGACGGCCCACACGCCGGCCAGGTTGGTGCGGCACGCTTCGTCCACCGCGATGCAGCCGCGCTCGTCCAGCGCCAGGCCCACCGCCTCGGGCGCCAGGCCCTCGGTGTTGGGCACGCGGCCGACGCAGACGACGAGCTTGTCGACCTCGAGCAGGCGTACCTCGCCCCTGGCGCCGGTGTAGCGCACGGCGACGCCGGCCGCACCGGTCTCGACCCCCTCGACCTTGACGCCGAGCTCGATCGCCAGCCGCTGCTTCGTGAACGCCTTGAACGCCTCCTTGGCGATCTGCTGGTCGGCCGCGCCGAGGAAGACCGGCAGCGCCTCGAGCACCGTCACCTGGGCACCCAGGCGCCGCCACACCGAGCCCAGCTCGAGCCCGACGACGCCGCTGCCGATGACACCCAGGCGCGCCGGCACCTGGCCCGACGCGCCTCCGATCGCGAGCGCGCCCTCGTTGCTGAGCACGCGCTCCTCGTCGAACGGCACGCCGGCGAGCGGGCGCGGGCGCGAGCCGGTGGCGACGATGACCTGCTTGCCGATCAGCGTCTCTTGGGCCGGCGCCGAGACCGCTATCTCCCAGCCGCCGCCCGCGGCGGCGCGCACGAACGAGCCGCGCCCGTGGAAGAAGGCGACCTTGTTCTTCTTGAACAGGTACTGGATGCCGTCGTTGGTCTGCTTCACGATCGCGTCCTTGCGCGCGATCATCTTCGCCACGTCGATCGCCAGGCCCTGGGTCGTGATGCCGTGCGCGGCCAGGCCCTTGGCCGCGTGCTCGTAGTGCTCGGAGCTCTGCAGCAAGGCCTTGCTCGGGATGCAGCCCACGTTCGTGCAGGTGCCGCCCAGCGCCGGGCCGCCCTGGGCGTTGCGCCACGCGTCGATGCACGCGACCTCCAGGCCCAACTGTGCGGCGCGGATCGCCGCGATGTAGCCGCCGGGACCGCCGCCGATCACGACGACGTCGAATGTCTTGCTCATCGTGCGCCTCGGCGTATCAGATGTCGAAGAGCAGGCGCGCCGGGTCTTCCAGCGTCTCCTTCATCGCCACCAGGCCGAGAACGGCCTCGCGCCCGTCGATGATGCGGTGGTCGTAGCTGAGCGCGAGGTAGTTCATCGGCCGCACGACGATCTGGCCGTTCTCCACCACGGCGCGCTCCTTGGTGGCGTGGATGCCGAGGATGGCGCTTTGCGGCGGGTTGATGATCGGCGTCGAGAGCATCGAGCCGAACACGCCGCCGTTGCTGATCGAGAAGGTGCCGCCGGTGAGCTCGTCGAGCGTGAGCTTGCCCTCGCGCGCCTTGGTGCCGTACTCGGCGATCATCTTCTCGATGTCGGCGAAGCTCATCTGGTCGGCGTCGCGCAGGATCGGCACCACCAGCCCGCGCGGCGAGCCCACGGCGATGCCGATGTCGAAGTAGCCGTGGTAGACGATGTCGGTGCCGTCGACGCTGGCGTTGAGCACCGGGTACTTCTTCAGCGCCGCCACCGCGGCCTTGACGAAGAAGCTCATGAAGCCGAGCTTGACGCCGTGCTCCTTCTCGAACTTGTCCTGGAAGCGCTTCCTCATCTCCATCACCGGGGCCATGTTGACCTCGTTGAAGGTGGTGAGGATGGCGTTGGTGGCCTGCGACTGCAGCAGCCGCTCGGCCACGCGCGCGCGCAGGCGGCTCATCGGCACGCGCTGCTCGGGGCGGTCGCCCAGGTTCGGACCGGCCGGCGCGGCGACGGTCGGCAGCGCTTGGGGCATGGCCGGTGCGGCCGCGACCGGCGCGGCCCGCGGCGCCGGCGCCGGCTCGACCTTGGCGGGCGACGCCGCGGCGCCGGCGGCGAGGGCGCCGAGCACGTCGCCCTTGGTCACGCGGCCGTCCTTGCCGCTGCCCGGCACGCTGCCCGCGGCGAGGCCGTGATCGGCCATCAACTTGGCGGCCGCGGGCATCGCCACGCCGGCCTTGGCGCCGGCCGGCGGCGCTGCGGCCGCGGGCACCGAGGCCGCGGCCGGCGCGGCCGCTGCGCCCGGCGCGGCCGGCGCCGCGGCGCTCGCCTTGGCCTCGGTGTCGATGCGCGCGATGACCTGGTCGCTCACGACGTGGCCGCCTTCGGCGACCACATGCTCGGCGAGCACGCCGTCGACGGGCGCCGGCACCTCGAGCACGACCTTGTCGGTCTCGATCTCGATCAGGGTTTCGTCCATCGCCACGGCCTCGCCGGGCTGCTTCTTCCATTGCAGCAGCGTCGCCTCGGCGACCGATTCGCTCAGCTGCGGAACCTTGACTTCAACGATGGCCATTTCGCTCGTTCTCCCGTCGCGTTACTTGCTCAGCACGTAGCCCTTGAGCTTGCCGAAGGCCTGCTCGAGCAGCGCCTTCTGCTGCTCCTGGTGCAGGTGCGAATAGCCCACCGCAGGGGATGCCGATGCCGCCCTTCCGGCATAGCCGAGCTTCTGGCCGGGCTGCAGGTTCTCGTGGATCTGGTGCTGGATGAAGAACCACGCCCCCTGGTTCTGCGGCTCGTCCTGGCACCACACCACTTCGGTGGCGTTGGCAAAGCGCCTGATCTCGGCGGCGAAGGCCTTGTGCGGGAACGGATAGAGCTGCTCGACGCGCAGGATCGCCACCTCGTTCGCCTTGCCCTCGGCGCGCCTGTGCATCAGGTCGTAGGCCACCTTGCCCGAGCAGCAGATCACGCGGCGCACCTTGTCGGCCTCGATCTCGGGCTTGCCCGGGCCGATCACGGTGCGGAACTCGCCCTTGGTGAACTCGGCCAGCGGCGAGCCGGCGTCCTTGGCGCGCAGCAGGCTCTTGGGCGTGAGGATGACGAGCGGCTTGCGGAACTGGCGCACCATCTGGCGGCGCAGCAGATGGAAGATCTGGCTCGAACTGGTGGGCTGGCAGATCTGCATGTTGTTGTCGGCCGCCAGCTGCATGAAGCGCTCGAGCCGCGCCGAACTGTGCTCGGGGCCCTGTCCCTCGTAGCCGTGCGGCAGCATCAGCGTCAGACCGTTGACGCGGCCCCACTTGACCTCGCCCGAGGCGATGAACTGGTCGATCACCACCTGCGCGGTGTTGGCGAAGTCGCCGAACTGCGCCTCCCAGATCACGAGCGTGTTGGGCTCGGCGCTGGCGTAGCCGTACTCGAAGCCGAGCACGGCCTCCTCGGACAGGATCGAGTCGATCACGACGAACGGCGCCTGGCCGTCGGCCACATGCTGCAGCGGGATGTAGGTGCCGGCGTCCCAGCGCTCGCGGTTCTGGTCGTGCAGCACGGCGTGCCGGTGCACGAAGGTGCCGCGGCCGCTGTCCTCGCCCGACAGCCGCACCGCGTAGCCGCTGGCCACCAGCGAGGCATACGCAAGGGTCTCGCCCATGCCCCAGTCGACGTTGATCTCGCCGCGGCCCATGGCGGCGCGGTCGGCGATGACCTTCTCCACCAGCGCATGCAGCTTGAACTTCGACGGCACCGTGGTGATGCGCTCGGCCAGGCGCCTGAGCTCGGCCAGCGGCAGCCCGGTGTCGGCCGCGTCGGTCCACTTCTTGCCGAGAAAGGGCGTCCAGTCGACCGCGTAGCGACTCTTGAAACTGGTGAGCACCGGGTCGACCGTGTGCTTGCCCGTGTCGAGCGCCGCGCGGAACTCCTTGACCATGCGGTCGGGCGCGTCGGCGGCCAGCACGCCCTGCGCCACGAGCCGGTCGCCGTAGAGCTTGCGCGTGCCCGGGTGCTGGGCGATCTTCTTGTACATCAGCGGCTGCGTCAGCGCCGGCGTGTCCTGCTCGTTGTGGCCGAGCTTGCGGAAGCACACGATGTCGACCACCACGTCCTTCTTGAAGCGGGCCCGGTAGTCCATCGCGAGGCCGGTGGCGAACACCACCGCCTCGGGGTCGTCGCCGTTGACGTGCAGCACGGGCGCCTCGATCATCTTGACGACGTCGCTGCAGTACAGCGTCGAGCGGCTGTCGCGCGGGTCGCTCGTGGTGAAGCCGATCTGGTTGTTCACCACCAGGTGCAGCGTGCCGCCCGTGTAGTAGCCGCGCGTCTGCGCCAGCGCCAACGTCTCCATCACCACGCCCTGGCCGGCAAAGGCGGCGTCGCCGTGCACGAGCACCGGCAGCACCTGTGCGCCGCTGCGGTCGCCGCGACGCTCCATGCGCGCCTTGACGCTGCCTTCCACCACCGGGTTGACGATCTCGAGGTGGCTCGGGTTGAACGCCAGGCTCAGGTGCACCGGCCCGCCGGACGTGCCGACGTCGCTGGAAAAGCCCTGG
Source organism: Rubrivivax sp. (assembly GCA_020852865.1). Classification (GTDB taxonomy): domain Bacteria; phylum Pseudomonadota; class Gammaproteobacteria; order Burkholderiales; family Burkholderiaceae_C; genus Rubrivivax. Next base: position 10,439 of record JADYZZ010000068.1, on the reverse strand, counting down.
TGGTACTTCACGTCGCCCGAGGGCAGCGCCTCGGGCGCGGTGTGGTCGAACTCGGCGAACAGGTCCTTGGGCAGCTTGCCCAGGGTGTTGACGAGCACGTTCAGGCGCCCGCGGTGCGCCATGCCGATCACGATCTCCTGCACGCCCAGCGTGCCGGCGCGCTGCACCACCTCGTCCATGCTGGCGATGAAGCTCTCGCCGCCTTCGAGCGAGAAGCGCTTCTGGCCGACGTACTTGGTGTGCAGGTAGCGCTCCAGTCCCTCGGCGGCGGTGAGGCGATCGAGGATCTTCAGCTTGTGCTCGGGCGCAAAGGCGGGCTTGCTGCGCACCGACTCGAGCCGCTCCTGCCACCAGCGCTTCTCGCCCGGCTCGGTGCCGTGCATGAACTCGGCGCCGATCGAGCCGCAGTAGGTGTCGCGCAGTGCCTGCAGGATGTCGCGCAGCGTCATCTGTTCGGCCTGGCCGAAATAGGTGTTGGCGGCCGAGAACTCGATGTCCAGGTCGGACTCGCTCAGGTCGTAGAAGGCCGGCTCGAGTTCGGGGATGCGCGCACGCTCCTGGCGCTTCAGCGGATCGAGGTCGGCCCAGCGGCTGCCGAGCACGCGGTAGGCGGCCACGAGGCTCTGCACGTGGACCTGCTTGCGCGCCACCGCCAGGTCGGCTCCGCTCGCCCTGAGCGCGAAGGCGTTGGCCCTGGCGCGCGCGGCGAAGCTCTCGACCACCGGCGCATGCGCGACGTCGCGCGTCTCGCTGCCGTCGACGGCAGGTACGTTCTGCAGCCGGTCGAAATAGGCGCGCCAGCTCTCGGGCACGCTGCCGGGGTTGGCGAGATAGGACTCGTACAAGTCCTCGACGTAGGGCGCGTTGCCCCCGAAAAGGTACGAACTGGACCTGTACTGCTGCATCGACATCTCGCGCTCACCTTTCGCCCGCGGTTTCCGCGCAGCTCCGATGGGTTGGCACAACCTTCCGCGGCCCCGGCTGCACCGGTTGGCGGACTAGCGGCCCGCCTTGCTGTCGACTGCGTCGTCGCGAGCCAGCAAGGGGACGGGAAGGACCGGATCGTCTTCGCCGGGCGACTCTAACACCGCTGCCGCCGTCGACCGTTCGGACCCCGGGCGCACCCTCGCGCGGCCGGGCCCTGGCGCCCTGACGCCAGGGCGCTATTGGGCCACGCGAACCCTGTTGCGGCGCTTACGTCCGCACGGCGCCGCACCGCCGGCGGCGTCGGTTCGCTGCGCGCGCGAGACGCAGGCGGCCCGCCGCTGCCGCCAGCCGCTCGGCCTGCTGCGGCAGCGAGTCTGCCCCCGCCGTGCTCTGCTCGACCAGCACGGCGTTGTGCTGCGTCGTCGGCTCGCGTTGCGAGACCGAGCGGTTCGCGACGCCGATCCGCGTGCTCGGCTCGCCGCTGGCGGCGGTGATCTCGGCAATGGTGCGCCGCACGTGGTCGATGCCGCTGACGATCTCCTGCATCGCGCCGCCCACGTCGCCCACCAGCCGGTGGCCGGCCTGCGTCTGCTCGAGCGACGCCCCGACCAGCGTGCGCACCTCGCGCGCGGCGGCGGCGCTGCGCTGCGCCAGCGCGCACAGCTCGCCGGCCACGGCGGCAAAGCCACGACCGTGCCGCCGCGTCCGGCCGCGCGCGCGGCCGCCTCGGCCTGCTCGTGTACGTGCCGCGCCGACTCCGCGGTCTGGCCCACTCCCGCTGTCGGCCGCTCCATCGAGCCGGTGGTCTGCTGCGGGTTCGCCGCCGCCTGCTCGGTGCGGCCCGACCGGTCGAGGTTGCCGCCGGCGATCTCGCCGCCGGCCAGCCGCACATGGCCGGCCGAATGCTGGAACGTGCGCACCATCTCCTGCAGCGAGCGCTGCACGCGCGCCAGAGCGTGCATCAGGCATTCGGTGGGTGCCGGCGGCACCTCGGCGTCGAGGCGTCGGTCGGCGAAGGCCGCGAGCATGCGCCGCGCGGCAGCCGGCTCGCCGCCCAGCTCGGCGCGCGCCCGACCCAGGATCGACACCGTGAACAGCGCGCAGCAGGCAACGCACAGCGCGGTGAGTGCGGCCACCGCATGGACCGCCACGCCGAGGTGAGCGGCAACCCGAGCCGCATCGGCATGGCGGGCCACGCCCGCGAGCCAGACGGCGCCGATGGCGACGGAGGAGCCGGCACCCGCCACCATGGCGGCGGGAATGGCCATCGAAAGCAGCAGCTGGCGTGGGTAGTTCATGGGTTCGGGGCGCGTGGCGCATCCGGGCCGTGCACCGCCCGGGGATATCGACGGCCGGCGCGAGGGCTCGAGCCGGCAAGGCCGAGGTCCGGTCGTTCATCCATGGCCGCGCGGGGCTTCGGCCCGGCAGGCCGGCCGGTCGGTGCAGGCGGGCCCGCCGGGCCCGCCTCAGCGCGCCGCCAGCGGCCGCAGCACGCGGCCGGCCTGCATCAGCAGCGCGATGCCCTGCTCGGGCCGTGCCAGCATGCCCAGGTCCCGGGCCGGGTCGCCCTCGACCAGGAGCAGGTCGGCCCAGGCGCCGGGCGTGATCTGGCCCAGGCGACCGTCCTGGCGCAGCAGCTGCGCCGCGGTGTGGGTAGCGCTTTGCAGCAGTTCGAGCGGCGGCACGGCGGCGGCGCGCAGCGTGAACTCGTTGCTCTGCTGCGCGTGCATGTGGCCGAGCAGGTCGGTGCCGAAGACCACCGGCACGCCCTCGGCACGCGCCAGCCGGATGGCCTCGATGCCCCGGTCTGCGACGACGGCGAGCTTGGCCCGCATCGCCTCCGACCAGCCGAGCCGCGCGCCCTCGGCCGCCAGCGCCGCGTAGGTGGCCAGCGTGGGCACGAGGAAGGCGCCGTGGCGCTTCATGACGCGCGCGGTCGCCGCGTCGATCAGGTTCCCGTGCTCGATGCTGCGCACGCCCGCCTGCACGGCGCGCGTCACGGCGCGCGCCGAATAGGCATGCGCCATCGCGTAGACGCCGGCGGCATCGGCCTCCTCCACCGCCGCCGCGAGTTCGCCCAGCGCGTATTGCGTTCCTTCGAGCGGATCGTTCGGGCTGCTGATGCCGCCGCCGGCCATGATCTTGATCTGATCGGCGCCGTTGCGCAGCTGCTCGCGCACCGCGCGCCGCACTTCGTCGGCGCCGTCGGCGATCGCGCCGGCCAGGCCGAGGCCGGCGCAGGCGCAGTACAGGTCGCGCCCGCGCACGCCGCGCGGGCGCAGGTCGGAGTGCCCTCCGGTCTGGCTGATCGGCGCACCGGCGATGAACAGGCGCGGCCCCTCGTACAGGCCGCGCGCCTGCGCCTCGCGCAGGCCGAAGTCGGCGCCGCCGGCGTCACGGACCGTCGTGAAGCCGCGCTGCAGCATCGCGCGCATGATGCGGCTGGCCTCGGCGCCGACGAGGCTGGCCGGCTGCAGCGCCAGGCCGGCCAGATCGTGCGACGCGGCGACGACATGCACGTGGGCATCGATCAGGCCCGGCAGCAGCGCACGCCCTTCGGCGTCGACGACCTCGGCGTCGTCGACTGCGATCGGCTCGCGCGTCACCGCGGCAATGCGTTCGCCTTCGACGACGACGGTGCAGCCGTCGAGCAGGCGCGCATGCGCGCTGTCGAAGACCCGCGCGTGGCGGATGGCGATGCGCTGCGGCCTGCCCATGCGGCCGTGCTCAGCGCGTTGCGGCCGACGCCGCCGAAGCGGCCGCAGCGGCCGCCGAGGCGGAAGCGCCGGACGCAGCGCGCGCCGCCCCCGCGGAGCGCTCGTCGCGCGCGGCCGGCGGCAGTTGCAGCGTGCCGCCGACACCGACGCTGACCGGGCCCGTGCCGACGCCGACTCCGGCGCCGACGCGCCCGCTGCTGTCGACCGAGACGCCGACCGAGCCCACGCCGGGGATCGGCAGGCCGATGCCGATGCCCACCGACGCGCAGCCGGCCAGCACCGCGCCCATTGCAGCGGCGGCGACGGCAGCGCGCCAGTGCTTCATGCCTTGCTCCCTGGCTCCGCGCTGTCTTCAGCGCGCGCCGGCCGAGCGCTCGAGCACGCGCGCACGCGCCGCGCGGTATTCGCGCTCGAGCCGGCCCACCAGTTCGGCCACCGGCACCACGGAATGCACCGCACCGATGCCCTGGCCGCAGCCCCAGATGTCCTTCCAGGCCTTGGCCGCGCCGGCGCCGCCGAACTGCATCGTCGAAATGTCGCCTTCGGGCAGGCGGTCCGGGTCGAGGCCGGCGGCGCGGATCGAGGGCTTGAGGTAGTTGCCGTGCACGCCGGTGAACAGACTCGAGTACACGATGTCGTCGCTCGTGCTCGCGACCACGCATTGCTTGTAGGCGTCGGAGGCGCGCGCTTCCTCGGTGGCGATGAAGGCCGAGCCGATATAGGCGAAGTCGGCGCCCATCGCCTGCGCCGCCAGCACGCCGCCGCCGGTGGCGATGGCGCCCGACAGCGCGAGCGGCCCGTCGAACCAGGCGCGGATCTCGGCCACGAGCGCAAACGGGCTCTTGACGCCGGCGTGGCCGCCGGCGCCCGCCGCCACCGCGATGAGGCCGTCGGCGCCCTTGTCGACCGCCTTGCGCGCGAAGCGGTCGTCGATGACGTCGTGCAGCACGACGCCGCCCCAGGCGTGCACCGCGTCGTTGACGTCGCTGCGCGCGCCGAGCGAGGTGATGACGATCGGTACCCGGTACTTCGCGCACACCGCCATGTCCTGCTCGAGGCGGTCGTTGCTGCGATGCACGATCTGGTTGATCGCGTAGGGCGCGGCCCTGCGCTCGGGGTGCGCGCGATCCCAGGCGGCGAGCGTCTCGGTGATCTCGGCCAGCCAGGCGTCGAGCTGCGACGCGGGGCGTGCATTGAGCGCGGGCATCGAGCCGACGACGCCGGCCTTGCATTGCTCGATCACGAGCCCGGGGTTGGAAATGATGAACAGCGGCGCGCCGACGATCGGCAGCGGCAGGTCCTGCAGGACGGGCGGCAGCGGCATCGCGGCGCGCGGCTCGCGGTTCAGAAGGCTTCGGGCGCGAGCGCCGTGACGGCATCGGCGCCTTCGACGATGCTGTCGCGCCAGGCGCCCGCGCGGTTGAGCAGATGCTCGCCGTAGAAGCGCGCGGTGGCGATCTTGGCGCGCATGAATTCGGGCGCGTCGCCCGCAGCCAGCCGCGCCTGGGCCGCCCGCAAGGCGCGCGCCATCTGCCAGCCGGCGGCCAGCGTTCCGGCGAGCATCAGATAGGGCACGCTGCCCGCGAAGACGGCATTCGGGTTCTGCCTGCCCTGCGTCACGACGTAGTCGACGACGTCGAGGAAGGCACGGCGCGCACCGTCGAGCCGCCTGGCCATCGCCTGGCCGGCATCGCCGCCCTGGGCCTGCAGATCGTCCACGGTGACGGCGACCTGGGCGGCCAGGGCGCGCGCCGTGGCGCCGCCATCGCGCATCGTCTTGCGGCCGACGAGATCGTTGGCCTGGATCGCGGTCGTGCCCTCGTAGATCGTCAGGATCTTGGCGTCGCGCAGGTGCTGTGCGGCGCCGGTCTCCTCGATGTAGCCCATGCCCCCGTGCACCTGCACGCCCAGACTCGCGACCTCGAGCGCCATCTCGGTCGAAAGGCCCTTCACCAGCGGCACCATGAACTCGTAGAAGGCCTGGTTGCGGGCGCGCACGGCGGCGTCGGGGTGCGCATGGGCGGCGTCGTAGGCGGCCGCCGCCACGTAGGCCAGGGCACGGCAGCCTTCGGTGTGCGCGCGCATCGTCATCAGCATGCGGCGCACGTCGGGGTGGTGGATGATCGGCGCGGCCCGGCTCAGGCTGCCGTCGGCCGGTCGGCTCTGCACCCGCTCGCGCGCGTAGGCCACTGCCTGCTGGTAGGCGCGCTCGGCCAGCGCGATGCCCTGGATGCCGACGCCGAAGCGCGCCGCGTTCATCATCACGAACATGTACTCGAGACCGTGGTTCTCCTGGCCCACCAGGTAGGCGACGGCGCCGCCGTGGTCGCCGTACTGCAGCACCGCGGTCGGGCTGGCCTTGATGCCGAGCTTGTGCTCGATGCTCACGCAGTGCACATCGTTGCGCGTACCGTCGGCCAGCACCTTGGGGCAGATGAACAGGCTGATGCCCTTGACGCCCTCGGGCGCGCCGGCCACGCGCGCGAGCACGAGGTGGACGATGTTGTCCGCCAGGTCGTGCTCGCCGTAAGTGATGAAGACCTTGGTGCCGAAGAGCAGCCAGCTGCCGTCGGCGCGCGGCTCGGCGCGCGTGCGCACGAGCGACAGGTCGCTGCCGGCCTGCGGCTCGGTCAGGTTCATCGAGCCGGTCCAGCTGCCGTCGATCATCTTCGGGATGTAGGCCGCCTGCTGCTCTTCGCTGCCGGCGGTGAGCAGGGCCTCGATCGCGCCGTCGGTGAGCAGCGGGCACAGCGCGAAGCTCAGGCTGGCGCTGTTGACCATCTCGGCGCAGGCCGAGTGGATGAGCTTGGGCAGGCCCTGGCCGCCGAACTGCGGCGGATGCTGCAGACCCTGCCAGCCGCCCGCGGCGAACTGGGCGAACGCCGCCTTGAAGCCCGGGCTGGTCGTCACGCGGCCGTCCTGGAAGCTCGACGGCGACTGGTCGGCCGGATGGTTGAGCGGCGCCACCACGCCCTCGTTGAAGCGGGCGCATTCCTCGAGCACGGCGGCGGCCGTGTCGTAGCCCGCCTCCTCGTGGCCCGGCAACTGCGCGACGGCGTCGATGCCGGCCAGCTCCTGCATCACGAAAAGCATTTCCTCGACGGGGGCGCGGTAGGTCATGTCGATCTCCCGGTAAGAGCGGCAAGGGCGCCGCGTCCGTTGCCGGAGCCGGCGCCCTCGCCCGCGGATGCGATCAGAGCTTGGCGACGAGCTCGGGCACCGCGGCGAACAGGTCGGCCTCGAGGCCGTAGTCGGCGACGGCGAAGATCGGCGCTTCGGGATCCTTGTTGATGGCGACGATGACCTTGCTGTCCTTCATGCCCGCGAGGTGCTGGATGGCGCCGCTGATGCCGCAGGCGATGTAGAGCTGCGGCGCGACGATCTTGCCGGTCTGCCCCACCTGCCAGTCGTTGGGTGCATAGCCCGCATCCACCGCGGCGCGGCTGGCTCCCAGTGCCGCGCCGAGTTTGTCGGCCAGCGGCGTGAGCACTTCGGTGAATTTCTCGCTCGAGCCCAGCGCGCGCCCGCCGCTCACGATGACCTTGGCGGCGGTGAGCTCGGGCCGGTCGAGCTTGGCGATCTCGGCGCCGAGATAGGCGGTGCCGCCGCCGTCGGGCACCGCGGCGACGCTCTGCACCGCCGCGCTGCCGCCGCCGGCGGCTGCGGCGTCGAAACCGGTGGTGCGCACCGTGACGACCTTGACCGCATCGGTGCTCTGCACGGTGGCGATGGCGTTGCCCGCGTAGATCGGGCGCTCGAAGGTGTCGGGCGCGACGACCTTGGTCGCGTCGCTGATCTGCGCCACGTCGAGCAGGGCGGCCACGCGCGGCGCGACGTTCTTGCCGCCGGCCGTCGCCGGGAACAGGATGTGCGTGTAGCCGCCGGCCAGCGCGACCACCTGCGCGGCGAGGTTCTCGGCCAGGCCGTGCGCGAGCGCGGGCCCGTCGGCGTGCAGCACCTTGGCCACGCCGGCGACCTGTGCCGCGGCCTGCGCCACGCCGGCCGCGTTCTCCCCGGCCACCAGCACATGCACCTCGCCGCCGCAGGCCGCGGCCGCGGTCACGGTGTTGAGCGTCGCGCCCTTGAGATGCGCGTTGTCGTGTTCGGCAATGACGAGTGCGGCCATCTCAGATCACCTTGGCTTCGTTCTTCAGCTTGTCGACGAGCGTGGCCACGTCGGGTACCTTGACGCCGGCGCGGCGCTTGGGCGGCTCGGCCACCTTCAGCGTCTTGATGCGCGGCGCCACGTCGACGCCGAGGTCGGCCGGCTTCACGACGTCGAGCGGCTTCTTCTTGGCCTTCATGATGTTGGGCAGCGTCACGTAGCGCGGCTCGTTCAAACGCAGGTCGGTGGTCAGGACCGCCGGCAGCGCGAGCTCGAGCCGCTCGAGGCCGCCGTCGATCTCGCGCGTGACCTGGGCCCTGCCGCCCGCGACCTCGACCTTGCTCACGAAGGTCGCCTGCGGCAGCTTGGCCAGGGCGGCCAGCATCTGCCCGGTCTGGTTGCAGTCGTCGTCGATCGCCTGCTTGCCCAGGATCACCAGGCCCGGCTGCTCCTTGGCGACCAGCGCCGCGAGCAGCTTGGCCACCGCCAGCGGCTGCAGCTCCTCGGCGCTCTCGACCAGGATCGCGCGGTCGGCGCCGATGGCCATCGCCGTGCGCAGCGTCTCCTGGCACTGCGCGACGCCGCAGGAGACGGCCACGACCTCGCTCGCCGCGCCCTTTTCCTTCAGGCGCATCGCCTCCTCGACGGCGATCTCGTCGAACGGGTTCATGCTCATCTTCACGTTGGCGATGTCGACGCCGCTGCCGTCGCCCTTGACGCGCACCTTGACGTTGTAGTCGACCACCCGCTTCACCGGCACCAGCACCTTCATCGGCCAGACTCCTCGTCTTGCATTCGTTCCTACAGGGGATGGCGCGATTCTAGGCGGCCGCAGGCGACGCGGCGCTTGGGCCAGGTCAAGCGGCGACCCGCAGCCGCACAATCGCGGGCGCGCGCGGGTGGCGGAACAGGCAGACGCAGCGGCCTTAAAAGCCGCAGCCGCAAGGCGTACGGGTTCGAGTCCCGTCCCGCGCACCAGGGCCGGCAGGCAGGTCGGCGGGCCGCGCCGCTCGCGCCGTCGGCCCCCACCGGCCGCCGCAAGCGCGACGGCCCCGCGTCGGGGCCGTCGGCACAGGTGTCGTCGCTGGAGGCGCGAGCCGGAGTCGAACCGGCCTCAACGGATTTGCAATCCGGTGCATAACCGCTTTGCTATCGCGCCGTGCGCCATGGATCCTAGCAAAACGAAGGGAAGCCTGAGCTTCCCTGGGCTGCCGGAACCGGCGTTGTCCTGGAGCGGGAAACGAGTCTCGAACTCGCGACCTCAACCTTGGCAAGGTTGCGCTCTACCAACTGAGCTATTCCCGCGTGGAGCGGCGCAGTATAGCCCAAGCGCGCGCCGCTCGGCGCGGCTCGGCACCCTGCTCAATGCGGCAGGCCGTCGGCGGCGGCCGGGCCCGTGGGCACGGCCGCGCCCGCGGCAGGCGGGGTCGCCTGCGGCACCACGCTCTCCTCGTCGGGCAAGGGCTCGGGCGCCTTCTCGAGCGCGAGTTCCAGCACCTGGTCGATCCATTTCACCGGCACGATGTCGAGCCTGCCCTTGGCGTTCTCGGGAATCTCCTGCAGGTCCTTCACGTTCTCCTCGGGGATCAGCACCGTCTTGACGCCGCCGCGGTGAGCGGCCAGCAGCTTCTCCTTAAGGCCGCCGATGGCCGTGACTTCGCCGCGCAGCGTGATCTCGCCGGTCATCGCGACGTCGGCCTTCACCGGAATGCCGGTGAGCGCCGAGACGAAGGCCGTCGTCATCGCGATGCCCGCGCTCGGGCCGTCCTTGGGCGTGGCGCCGTCGGGCACGTGGATGTGGATGTCGCGCTTCTCGAACAGCTCGTCCTTGATGCCCAGGCGCCGTGCCCGGCTGCGCACCACCGAGCGCGCGGCCTCGACGGATTCCTTCATCACGTCGCCGAGCTGGCCGGTGCGGATGATGTTGCCCTTGCCCGGCATCACCGCCGCCTCCACCGTGAGCAAGTCGCCGCCGACCTCGGTCCAGGCCAGCCCGACCACCTGCCCGACCTGGTTCTTCTTCTCGGTGCGGCCGAAGTCGAACTTGCGCACGCCGAGGAAGTCGTTCAGGTTCTCCTCGGTGACGACGACGCAGCCCTCGTACTTCTTCAGCTGCTGGCCCTTGACGACCTTGCGGCAGATCTTGCTGATCTCGCGCTCGAGCGAACGCACGCCGGCCTCGCGCGAGTAGTAGCGGATGATGCCGAGGATGGCGCCGTCGGTGATCTCGAGCTCGCCGGCCTTGACGCCGTTGTTCTTCTCCTGCTTGGGGCACAGGTAGCGGCGGGCGATGGCGAGCTTCTCGTCCTCGGTGTAGCCGGCCAGGCGGATGACCTCCATGCGGTCGAGCAGCGCCGGCGGGATGTTCATCGAGTTGCTGGTGGCGACGAACATCACGTCCGAGAGGTCGAAATCGACCTCGACGTAGTGGTCGCTGAAGGTGTGGTTCTGCTCGGGGTCGAGCACTTCCAGCAGCGCCGAGGACGGATCGCCGCGGAAGTCCATGCCGAGCTTGTCGATCTCGTCGAGCAGGAACAGCGGATTGCGCGTGCCGACCTTGGAGAGCGACTGCAGCACCTTGCCCGGCATCGAGCCGATGTAGGTGCGGCGGTGGCCGCGGATCTCGGCCTCGTCGCGCATGCCGCCCAGCGCCATGCGCACGTACTTGCGGCCGGTGGCGCGCGCCACGC
>JADYZZ010000067.1 GCA_020852865.1 Rubrivivax sp. | reverse complement strand
CTGGTGGCCGACGCCATGCGCCGTTCGCGCTCTGGGTTGTCCGACCCCAACCGGCCCTACGGCTCGTTCTTGTTCCTGGGCCCTACGGGCGTGGGCAAGACCGAGCTGTGCAAGGCGCTGGCCGGTTTCCTGTTCGACAGCGACGACCACATGATCCGCGTCGACATGAGCGAGTTCATGGAGAAGCACTCGGTGAGCCGCCTGATCGGCGCGCCGCCGGGCTACGTCGGCTACGACGAGGGCGGCTACCTCACCGAGGCGGTGCGACGCAAGCCCTACAGCGTGCTGCTGCTCGACGAGGTGGAGAAGGCGCACCCGGACGTCTTCAACGTGCTGCTGCAGGTGCTCGACGACGGGCGCCTGACCGACGGCCAGGGCCGTACGGTGGACTTCAAGAACACCGTCATCGTGATGACCAGCAACCTCGGCAGCCACCTCATCATGCAGATGGCGGGTCAGCCGTCGTCGGACATCCGCGACGCGGTCTGGGCCGAGGTCAAGCAGCATTTCCGCCCCGAGTTCCTCAACCGCATCGACGAGACGGTGGTGTTCCACGCGCTCGACGAGAAGCACATCGAGAGCATCGCCAGGATCCAGCTCGGGCAGCTCGAAAGGCGCCTCGAGAAGATGGAGATGAAGCTCGAGGTCTCGCCGGCGGCGCTGGCCGAGCTGGCCAAGGTCGGCTTCGACCCGGTGTTCGGCGCACGTCCGCTCAAGCGCGCGATCCAGCAGCGCATCGAGAACCCGGTGAGCAAGCTGATCCTGCAGGGCCGCTTCGGGCCCAAGGACGTGATCCCGGTCGACGTCGTGAAGGGCGAGTTCGGCTTCGAGCGCGTCGTGCACTGAGGCACGCGGCCGCCGTCGGCGTGCGGAGCGCGCGCGGGCGGCGCAGCGGCCGCGCCTCAGCCGGGAGGCTCGGTGCGCTCGAGCTGCAGGCGCGCCAGCATCGGGTTGCCCGGGGTGGCGGCCAGCACCAGCAGCAGCGCGACGCCGGGATGGCCGGGAACCGGGCGCAGCAGCAGGTGATGGTCGGGGGCCGAGACGGCGAGTTCCTCGCGGCCGCCGGCGAGGCCGAGCGCGCGCAGCGCGTCGGCGGCGCCGGCCAGCAGCGTCGAACCCTGCTCGGCCAGACGGGCGGCTGCCGGCGGTCCGCCGCAGGCCGCGAGCGGCTCCTTGGAGTGCAGGTCGAACACGCAGACAGCGAGCGCGCCCTCGAGGGCGGCGCAGCGCTCGACATAGGACTGCCAGCGCGTGGCCCCGGGCACCGGCATCGCGCGCGGCGCCGCCCCGAGCGCGCTGCGCGCCGGCGGCGTGCCGCCGGCGCCCAGCGGCATCGGCTCGGTGGTCGCCTCCGACCAGGGAACGGACGGCGCGGGCAAGGCCCGCGCGATGTCGGTCTCGAGCGCGTGGCCGCTGGCCAGCGGCCCGTGCTGCCGGTTCCAGGTGCCGCTCACGAAGTCCCACACCTGACTCGGCTTGCCTGCCTGCGGCGTGATATGCACCTGGAGCGGCGTGCCGGCCGCCAGCGCGCTCGTCTGCGCCGCCGCCGCGCTGCTGGCGCCCAGCGGCACCACCAGCAGTTCGCGGTTCGGCCAGGGCCCGCGCGTGATGGCCTCGCGCAACGGCGTCAGTGCGGCGCCGAGCGCGTGGCCCGACAGGTCGCCGAGCAGGAGCACGCCGAGCCGGCTCCAGCCGAGCAGGACGCGGGCCAGCGCGGCGCGCGTGGCACCGTCGGCGCTGATGTCGGTCGCGTACAGGCGTACCGCGGTGCCGTCGGCGCGCCTGGTCTCGACGAACTGCAGCACGGCCAGCGCCACGCCATGGCCCTGGCGGCGCACCATCAGCCGCTGCACGCGGGCACCCGCGCCGACGGCCAGGGCGGACAGCAGCCGCAGCGAGGCGTCGGTGCCGACGTCGTGCAAGGCGATGAACTCGGCCGCGTGCTGCTCGAACTCGCGCTGCAGCGCCGCGGCGGCGTCGCCGGCCACGACGAGCTCAACCTGGTCGCCGGCGACACGCCGTCCGATGTCGTGCCGACCCTGGCCGAGATAGGCGTCGCGGTCGGCGACGATCAGCGTGGCGGGCGCGGCGAGGTCATCGCGGCGCGGCATGCGCTGCGTGTCCTGCCAGGCGTCGCGGGTCCGGGTCGCGGCTGCCGAGCCGCAGGCTCGACCCCAGGGCCCGGCCGGCGTGCGTGAGCCGGCGCGATCATCGGTCTTCATGGTTCCCTGCACCGGCAGCGCAAGCGCCGACGATTCGTAGAATGGCTGCCATCGCTCCGCTTTCGGCAGTTGCCGGCAGATCTTGACTTCCGCTGAACCGCAGCTCGAACCACGTGCGCCCGTGGTCGTCATCGGTGCCGGCCTGGCCGGGCTGGCGGTGGCGCTGCACCTGGCCGACCGCATGCCGGTGGTCGTGCTGGCCAAGCGCGCGGCGGACGAGAGCGCCACGGCCTGGGCCCAGGGCGGCATCGTCGGCGTGCTCGGCGGCGACGACAGCATCGAGTCGCACGTGCACGACACGCAGGACGCCGGCGCCGGCCTGGTCGACGAGCACACCGCGCGCTTCATTGCCGAGCACAGCGCTGCCGCGGTGCGCTGGCTGGTCGAGCTCGGCGTGCCGTTCTCGTCCGACCCGTCCGGCCCGCTCGGCCTGCACCTGACGCGCGAGGGCGGGCACGCCGTGCGGCGCATCGCGCATGCCGCCGACGCCACCGGGCGCGCGATCCAGGACGCGGCGCTGGCGCGCGCGCGCGCCCACCCCAACATCCGGCTGCTCGAGCGCTGGATGGCGGTCGACCTCGTCACTTCGCGCCACCTGCGGCGCGACGAACCGCTGCGCTGCTACGGCGTGTACGCCCTCGACATCGTGCATCGGCGCGTCGAGACGCTGCCGGCCGCCGCGGTGGTGCTGGCCACCGGCGGCGTGGGCAAGGTCTACCGTTACACGAGCAACCCCGACACCGCCACCGGCGACGGGATCGCCATGGCCTGGCGCGCCGGCTGCCGCGTGGGCAACATGGAGTTCATCCAGTTCCACCCGACCTGCCTGTACCACCCGCAGGAACGCAGCTTTCTCATCACCGAGGCGATGCGCGGCGAGGGCGCGCTGCTCAGGTTGCCCAGCACCGGCCCGGGCGACCCCGGCGGGCGGCGCTTCATGCCCGAGCACGACGCGCGCGCCGAACTGGCGCCGCGCGACATCGTCGCGCGCGCGATCGACTTCGAGATGAAAAGGCACGGCCTCGATCATGTCTGGCTCGACGCCACCCACCTTGGCGAGGCCTTCCTGAAGGAGCATTTCCCGACCATCCATGCGCGCTGCCTGGCGCTGGGCATCGACATCGCGCGCCAGCCGATTCCGGTGGTGCCCGCGGCGCACTACACCTGCGGCGGCGTCGTCACCGACTTGCAGGGGCGCAGCGACCTGCCCGGCCTGTTCGCCGTGGGCGAGACCACCTACACCGGGCTGCACGGCGCCAACCGGCTGGCCAGCAACTCGCTGCTCGAATGCGTGGTGCTCGGCACCAGCTGCGCCGAGGCCATCCTGGCGCTGCCGGCGCCGGCGGCGCCGCGGCTGCCGCCCTGGGACGAGAGCCAGGTCGAGGACGCCGACGAGCAGGTCGTCATCGCCCACAACTGGGACGAGCTGCGGCTGCTGATGTGGAACTACGTCGGCATCGTGCGCACGACCAAGCGGCTCGAGCGCGCGCTGCACCGCATCAAGCTGCTGCGCGACGAGATCGACGAGTACTACGCCAACTTCCGCGTCACGCGCGATCTGCTCGAGCTGCGCAACCTCGTCGTCTGCGCCGAGCTCATCGTGCGCTCGGCGCTGCGCCGGCACGAGAGCCGCGGCCTGCACTACAGCCGCGATTTCCCCGAGCCGCTGCCGGTGAGCTTCCCGACGGTGCTCACGCGGCCCGCGCGCAGCCGGCCGGCGCGGCGCTGAGCACGCTGCCGGCTGCGCCCGCTCAGGGCAGCGTCGCGAACGAGGTGCCCGGCACCTGCTCGATGCGCGAACGCCCCTGCTGCTTGGCGCGGTACAGCGCGCGGTCGGCGCGCGAGAGCAGCTGCTCGAGCGTGGCGCCATGCGTGGGGAAGATCGCGATGCCGGCCGAGAAGCTGCAGCTGGGCAGCCGGCGGCGGCCGGCGAACTCGCCCGACGCGCGCTGGAACTCCTCGAGCATGCGCTCGAGCACGGCGTGGGTGTCCGCACCGTCCAGGCCGGACATCAGCATCACGAACTCCTCGCCGCCGTGGCGGCACACGACGTCGCTGCGCCGCACGGTCTGCGTGAGCAGGGCGGCGAAGCGCTTGAGCACGGTATCGCCGGCCTGGTGGCCGTAGGTGTCGTTGAGCAGCTTGAAGTGGTCGAGATCGAGCAGTGCCACCGTGAGCGGCTCTTCCTGGCGACGTGCGCGCTCGATCATCCCGGGCGCCGCCTCGAACAGGAAGCGGCGGTTGTGCAGGCCGGTGAGCGGGTCGCGCAGCGCCTGCTCGACGAGCTGCTGGTGCAGCTTGTCGTTCTCGGCGATCTGACGCTCGAGGGCGGCGTTGAGGTCGGCCAGGCGCTGGCGGTCGGCCTCGGCCGCGCGCCGCGAGTCGACCGCCAGATCGCGTTCGCGCTGCGCGCGCGCGAGGTCGAAGCCGATCTGCAGCGCCACGTGGCGCGCCCGGGCGCTGCGCCCGACGAGCTGCTCGTAAAGCTCCTGGGCCCGGCGCATGCAGGCCAGTGCGGCCGGCGCGTCGCCCAGGCGCTCGCAGGCGTCGGCCAGCGCGCGATGCAGCTGCATCAGGTCGAACGGGCCGTCGCCCAGGCCCTTGCGCGCGCGCTCGGCCAGCGTCGCCTCGGCGAGCGCGCGCGCGCCCGCAGCGTCGCCCTCGGCCAGTGCGCAGCGCGTGCGCAGCCAGGTCCAGAAGGTGACGCCCTCCAGATCGCCCATCGGCCCCTTGGTGCCGCGTTCGAGCCAGGCGATGGCCTGCTCGATCTCGCCCGTCGCCAGATGGCCGAGCGCGATCGCCGTGCGGCCGCGCTCGAGCCCGTTCGGCGGCAGTTCCTCGGGATGGCGCACCAGGAACTCGGCCATCTCGCGCGCGCGTCGGGGCTCGCCGTGCGCGTAGTGCAGCACGATCAGGTTGGTCGCGATGACGATCAGGTTGCTCGGCGACGGCGCGCTGCGCGCCGCCGCGAAGGCGCGCTCGCTCATTTCGCGCGCGTCGTCCAGGTTGTACAGATCGAGGTGGCAGCCGCCCAGGTTGGCCAGCGCGGTGATGCGCGCGCCGGGGTTGCCGCTGGCCTCGGCGGCGTCGTGGGCGGCGTGGAACTGGCGCAGCGCGTCGTCGACGCGGCCGAGCTCGCGGTACGTGATGGCGCGCGAGTTGTGCGCGATGAACAGGTCGATCGCCGTGCGCGTGCCGTCGGCGCCGCGCTCGACGCTTTCCTGCAGCGCCAGGGCCTCGCTGCTGCGGCCTTCGCGCCGCAGCCGGATGGCCTCGGTCTCCTGCACCAGTTGCAGGCCGCGCGTGTCGCCGGCGGCGGCGAAGCCGCGCTCGGCGCGTGCCAGTGCGGGCGCCGCGGCCGAGGGCTCGCTGCCGCGCACCCGGGCGAACGCCAGGTGCCACCAGCCCCAGGGTTCGAGCGTGTCGCCGCTCGCGGCAAGCGCGCGTGCGGCCGCCGTCGCACGCGTGACGTCGAGGTAGAACTGCTCCCAGGCCTCGGCCAGCAGCGCGGTGGGGGCGGTGGGGCCGGCCGCGCGGCGCGTGCAGGACACGCGCAGCTCTTCGGCAGGCGCATGGCCCTGCGCAGGCAGGCCCATGCGTCCGGTCTCAGCCACGCGCCCTCATCGCGGTGCGGGCCTGGACGAAGCCGAAGGCGTAGTCGACGGCTTCGGCCAGGCGGCGCTCGCTCTGCGCGCGCTCGCGCTCGCTCAGGTAGAAGACGAAGTCGACCTCGTGCCGGATGTAGCGCGACGGCAGCCGGTTCAACGCGACGCAGGCGACGTCGGCCAGCAGTTCGCGGTCGCCGGCGATGCCCGGAAACTGCGCCGCCTGGCGCGTGACGGCGTCGAACACCGCCTGCTCGTTGCGGTTGCGCACCGACGTGAAGTCGATCAGGGTCTCGACGCTCATTGCCCGCTCTCCGCCCCGGCGAGGGCCTGCAGCGTTATCGGCGCCGCGGCCGCGCGCTGAAGGGCATGCCGTGCGCCCGGCACAGGCGGGCGGTCGCGCAATCGATCACGTGGTCATCGGGCCACGCGGTCACGTGGTCACGCGTGCGCCAGCCGCTCCTGCACGCGCAACGAGAAGTCGACCGCCTTCACGTCCTTGGTGAGCCGGCCGATCGAGATGCGGTCGACGCCGGCGGCCGCGATGTCGCGCAGCTGCGCCAGCTCGACGTTGCCCGAGACCTCGAGCAGCGCCGGCCGCGCCCGGGCTCGGTTCAGTGCGACCGCCTCGCGCATGCGTGCAAGCTCGAAGTTGTCGAGCAGCACGCTCGTCGCGCCCTGCTCGAGCGCCTCGGCCAGCTGGGTGATGGTCTCGACCTCGATCTGGATCTCGACGCCGGCGACGAGCGCGCGCGCCGCGGCCAGCGCCGCCGCGATGCCGCCGGCCGCGGCGATGTGGTTCTCCTTGATCAGGATGCCGTCCCACAACGCCAGCCGCTGGTTGCTGCCGCCGCCCGTGCGTACCGCGTACTTCTGCGCCTGGCGCAGGCCCGGGATCGTCTTGCGCGTGTCGAGGATGGCGCAGCCGGCGGGCAGCGGCGAGGCGCCGGCCACCGCGTCGACATGGCGGCGCGTCACGCTGGCCGTGCCGCTCAGGAGCTGGATGAAGTTGAGCGCCGGGCGTTCGGCGGCAAGCAAGGCACGAGCGTTGGCCTCGAGCTGCACGACCGGCGCGTCCGGCTCCATCCAGTCGCCCTCGGCGCAAAGCCAGTGCAGCGTCGCGCCGGGGTCGAGCGCCCGGACGACGCCGTCGAACCATTCGCGCCCGCACAGCACGGCGCGCTCGCGCGCGATCACCTGGGCGCGCACCCGCTCGTGCGCGGGCACCAGCAGACCGGTCCAGTCGCAACGCCCGATGTCTTCGGCCAGCGCGTCGCGGATGTTGCGCGCACGCGCCTCGGCGAGGGTCTCGTCGTGGTCGGCGAACGAGATCATGCCGGTCCCAGGTCGCGCACGAAGCCGGCCTGCGGCTGGGCCAGCGCCTGCGGGTTGCGCCGCACGAAGTCGAGCATGCGCTCGATGCAGCCCAGCGCCCGGCTGCGCGTGGGCTCGGGCACCAGGATCTCGCCGCTTCCCTGCTCGAGGCAGGACAGCACGCCCTGCAACGCGTTCATCGCCATCCACGGGCAGTGCGCGCAGCTCTTGCACGTGGCACCGGCACCGGCCGTCGGGGCCTCGATCAGCGTCTTGCCCGGTGCGAGCTGGCGCATGCGGTGCAAGATGCCCTTGTCGGTGGCGACGATGTAGGCCGGCGCCTTGCCGTCGACCACCGCCGCGAGGAGCTGCGAGGTCGAGCCCACCAGATCGGCCTGTTCGAGCACGCTGCGCGGCGACTCGGGATGGGCCAGGACCATCGCCTCGGGATGCTCGCGGCGCAGCAGCTCGAGCTCGAGGCCCTTGAACTCGTCGTGCACGATGCACGCGCCGTTCCACAGCAGCATGTCGGCGCCGGTCTGCTCCTGGATCCAGCGGCCCAGGTGCCGATCGGGCGCCCACAGCACCTTCTGCCCACGCTCGTGCAGGTGGCGCACGATGGCCAGGGCGCAGGAACTGGTCACCATCCAGTCGGCACGCGCCTTCACCGCCGCACTGGTGTTGGCGTACACCACCACCTGGCGCTCGGGGTGGGCGTCGCAGAACTCGGCGAACGGCCCGGCGGGGCAGCCGAGGTCGAGCGAGCAGGCGGCGTCCAGATCGGGCATCAGCACGCGCTTGTCGGGGCTCAGGATCTTGGCCGTTTCACCCATGAAGCGCACGCCGGCCACCACCAGCGTGCGCGCCGCGTGGTCGCGCCCGAAGCGCGCCATCTCGAGCGAATCGGCCACGCAGCCGCCGGTGGCCAGGGCCAGGTCCTGCAGATCGCCGTCGACGTAGTAATGCGCGATGAGCACGGCACGGCGCTGCTCGAGCAGTTCGGCGATGCGGGCCTTGGCCGCGGCACGTTCTGCGGGCGGCAGCGCCGCAGGCACCCGGGCCCAGGCTTGCGCCGTGCTGCACTGACCGCTCGCGTCCTGGCGGGTGTAGTCGTAGACGATCTGGTCCATGGCGCGATCGTAGCCCGCTGCCGGGGCGGGCCGCGCAGGGCGCCGCGAGCGCCCGCGCCGACGCCGCGGCCATGCGATCGGCAGTAGAGTCGCCGCCATGACGGCTGCCGGCATCGCCCCGACCCCGTGGCGCCGCGATGCCGCGCTCATTGCGCTGGTCGGCCTGGCGCACGGCGTCAGCCACTTCAGCCAGTTGCTGCTGGCGCCGCTCTTTCCGTGGCTCAAGGACGCCTTCGGCGTGAGCTACACCGAGCTCGGGCTGCTCATGACGGTGTTCTTCGTCGTCTCGTGCAGCGTGCAGACCGCGTCGGGATTCTGGGTCGACCGCTACGGCCCGCGGCCGGTGCTGTTCGCCGGGCTGGCCTGCATCGTGGCGGCGGCGCTGGGCTTCGCGGCCAGCGGCAGCTACGCCATGCTGATGCTGTTCTCGGTGCTGGCGGGGCTGGGCAACGGCGTGTTCCACCCGGTGGACTACACGCTGATCAACCGCAAGCTCGCCGACAAGCGGCTCGGACACGCCTACAGCGTGCATGGCATCACCGGCAGCCTGGGCTGGGCGCTCGCGCCGCTGCTGCTGGTGCCTCTGACCGTGGCGTATTCGTGGCGGGTGGCGCTGCTGGCGGCGGCGGCGCTGGCCGCTGCCGTGCTGGCGCTGCTGGTGTGGCAGCGCGAGCGTCTGGCGCTTGCGCCGGCGCCGCCGCAAGCGGTACGCAGCGGGGCCGGGCCGGCGGCGAGCTTCGAGTTCCTGCGCATCCCGGCGGTGTGGATGTGCTTCGCGTTCTTCTTCTTCTACGCCGGCGCGCAGTCGATCGTGCAGACCTTCGGGCCGCAGGCTGCCGGCGTGCTGCACGGCGTGCCGGCGGCCAGCGTGGCGATGTGCCTGAGCATCTACATGCTGTGCGCGGCCGCGGGCATGGTGTTCGGCGGCTTCCTCGCGGTCGATCCGGCGCGCGCCGAGCGCATCGTCGGCCTGGGTTTCGGTTTCGGTGCGCTGGTCGCGGCGCTGACGGCGGTGCTCGCGTTGCCGCCGCAGCTCGTGCCGGTGATCTTCGGCGTCATGGGCGCTGCCAGCGGGGTCGCGGTGCCCTCGCGCGATCTGCTCGTGAAACGCTCCGCGCCGGACAACGCCACCGGACGCGTGTACGGCGTCGTCTACTCCGGGCTCGACATCGGCCAGGCGGTCGTTCCGGTGCTGGTGGGCGTGCTGATGGACCACCGCCAGTTCGCCGGCGTGTGGCTGGCGTTGGCCGCGCTGCAGGCGATGCTGGTGGCCAGCGCGTTCAACGTGCGGCGGGTGCGGCGCACGGTGCCGGTGGCGGCCTGAGCCTGTTACGACACGAGCCGTCGCCGCGTCCCGGGCCGGCGCGGCGCGCCGCGCGCACGGCTACACGCAGCGGCGGTGGCGCTCGAT
Source organism: Rubrivivax sp. (assembly GCA_020852865.1). GTDB lineage: Bacteria > Pseudomonadota > Gammaproteobacteria > Burkholderiales > Burkholderiaceae_C > Rubrivivax. The sequence continues at coordinate 24,523 of JADYZZ010000067.1, read as the reverse complement.
GCAGGTGTCGAGCACTTCGCCGCCGTCGCGCCGCCACCAGTCGAGCGCCGAGAAGATCTCGACCTCGCTGCAGCCTGCGTAGCCCTGCGCTTCGACGAGGGCGCGCACGGCGCGGATGTCGATGATGCCGTCGCCCATCATGCCGCGGTCCTCGAGCAGGTCGCGCGTCGGCAGCAGCCAGTCGCAGACGTGGAAGGCCAGCAGCCGCGCGCGCCCGGCGCGCTCGATCATCGCGGCCAGCAGCGGATCCCACCAGACGTGGTAAAGATCGACCGCGACGCCGAGCGCGCCGCCCGCGGCCGGATCGAGCGCGTCGCACAGGTCGAGCGCCTGCGCCAGCGTGTTGATGCAGGCGCGGTCGGCGGCGTACATCGGGTGCAGCGGCTCGATCGCCAGCGGCATGCGGCGCGTGCGCGCCTCGTCGAGCAGCCAGGCGACGCCCTCGGTCACCTGGGCGCGCGCTGCCGCGATGTCCTTGTGCGCCGGGTGCCCCGCGAGGCCACGCGGCAGCCCGCCGACGACGAGCACGAGGCAGGGCGCACCCAGCGTGCAGGCCTCGTCGAGCGCGCGCCGGTTGTCGTCGCGCAGCGCCTGGCGCGCCGTCGCGTCGGCGTAGGTGAACATGCCGCCGCGGCAGTAGCCCGACAGCTCGAGGTCGAGCGCGCGCAACTGGCGCGCGGTGGCCGCGAGGCCGGCCGCGGCCACCTGGTCGCGCCAGGGCGCGACGGCGCGGATGCCGCGCGCCGCACAGGCGTCGAGGATCTGCGGCAGCGGCCAGGGCTCGCCGCGCTGCCGGCGCACGGTGGCGGTGTTGATCGACAGCCAGCGGTGGTCGTTCGAGAAGTCGCGCATCGGGCCGGGCCGGCGGTTGGCGTGCGGGGCCGCTACTCGATGCCGTGCAGGGCCAGCAGCGTGCGCATGCGCCGCGCCGCGCGCTCGGGGTCGGCCAGCAGGCCGGCGGCATCGGCCAGCCGGAACAGCTCGACGAAGTGGACGAGCGAGCGCGTGCTCTGCTGCCCGCCGACCATCGTGAAGTGGCTCTGGTGGCCGTTGAGCCAGGCCATGAAGACGACGCCGGTCTTGTAAAAGCGCGTCGGCGCGCGGAAGACATGGCGCGACAGCGGCACGGTGGGCGCCAGGATGGCGTGGAAGCGGTCGCGGTCGCCGGCCGTCAGCGCCGCGAGCGCCGCGCTGGCCGCCGGCGCGATGGCGTCGAAGATGCCGAGCAGCGCGTCGCTGTGGTGCCGGTTGGGCGCCTCGCCGACGCCGTCGCCGGCGATCAGCTCGGCGTAGTCGAAGTCGTCTCCGGTGTACATGCGCACCCCGCGGCCGTCGCTGCCGCCCGTGGCGGGCAGGCGGCGGCGCATCGCGATCTCCTTGCCCTTGTCGAGCAGCGAGATCTTGATGCCGTCGACCTTGGCCGCGTGCGCCGCGATGACGCCGAGCGCGGTGTCCATCGCGCGCATCGCATCGCCCGAACCCCAGTAGCCGGCGAGCGCGGGGTCGAACATCTCGCCCAGCCAGTGCAGGATCACCGGCTCGCGCGCCTGGCTCAGGATGCGGTCGTACACGCGTTCGTAGTCGGCCGGCCCGCGCGCCACGCGCACCAGCGCGCGGCTGGCCATCACGATGAGGCGGCCGCCGAGCTTCTCGATCGCGGCCATCTGCTCCTCGTAGGCGCGGATGACGTCGTCGACGCCGCGTGCGTCCGCGGGCGCCAGGTGGTCGGTGCCGCAGCCGCTGGCCAGCCTCGCGCCGGGCACGCCGCGCGCCGCGTCGATCGAGCGCCCGATGAGCTCGAGCGAAGTCGGCCAATCGAGGCCCATGCCGCGCTGTGCGGTGTCCATCGCCTCGGCCACGCCCAGGCCCAGGCGCCACAGGTGCAGCCGGTAGGCGATGGTGGCGTCCCAGTCGAGGGCGCATTCGAGCCAGGGGTCGATGGCGGCGCGCGGATCGGCCACCACATGGGCGGCCGAGTAGGCGATGCGCGCCAGCGGCATGCCCGGCGCGGCCGGCAGGAAGGCACCCGGCCCGCGCAGCCGGTACGGCCCGAGCGCGCCGTCGGAGCCGGGCAGCATGATCGTGAGGGACATGGCGGTGCAGCCCCGATGCTCAGGGCCCTGGCCGGAACGAATCGCGGATGGGATCCATGCCCCGGCGGTGCTCAGAAGGCCAGCGGCGGCAGGTCGACCCAGCGCCGCTCCTTCCAGCTCTGCAGCGCCGCCTCGACCAGCTGCACGCCCTTGGCGCCTTCGGCCAGCGTCCACCGGTAGGGGGCATCCTCGCAGACATGGCGGATGAAGGCCTCCCACTGGACCTTGAAGCCGTTGTCGTAGGCCTCGGTGTCGGGCACCTCCTGCCACTGGCCGAGGAAGTCCATCGTCTGCGCGACGTCGGGATTCCACACCGGGCGCGGCGTCGCGACGCGGCTCTGCGCGCGGCAGCTCTGCAGCCCGGCCACGGCCGAGCCGTGCGTGCCGTCGACGTGGAAGGTGACGAGGTCGTCGCGGCGCACGCGCGTGCACCAGGAACTGTTGACCTGCGCGATCACGGGCTCGCCGTCGTGGCCGCGCAGCTGCAGCGTCGCGTAGGCGGCGTCGTCGGCGCTGGCGCGGTACTTGCGTCCCTGCTCGTCCCAGCGTTCGGGGATATGGGTGGCGCCGATGCAGCTCACCGACTGCACCTCGCCGAACAGGTTGTCGAGCACGTAGCGCCAGTGGCACATCATGTCGAGGATGATGCCGCCGCCGTCCTCGGCGCGGTAGTTCCAGCTCGGGCGCTGGATCGGCTGCAGATCGCCTTCGAACACCCAGTAGCCGAACTCGATGCGCACGCTCAGCATGCGGCCGAAGAAACCGGCGCGGCGCAGCAGGTCGAGCTTGCGCAGCCCGGGCAGGAACAGCTTGTCCTGCACGGCGCCGTGCTTGAGGACGCGCGTGCGCTGCAGCTCCTCGGCCAGGCGCGCGATCTCGACCGCCTCGACGAGGTTCGTGGCGATCGGCTTCTCGCAGTAGACATGCTTGCCCGCGCGCAGCGCCTTGGCCAGCAGCGCCGGGCGCATCTGCGTCGTGCCGGCGTCGAAGAACACGGTGTCGGTCTTGCTCGCCAGCGCGGCGTCGAGATCGGTGCCCCAGCGGCCGATGCCGTTGGCGCGCGCCAGCGCCTCGACCTTGGCGGCGTCGCGCCCGATCAGCAGCGGGTCGGGCAGCACGCGCTCGCCATTGGCCAGAAGCACGCCGCCGGCGCGGCGGATGGCGACGATCGAGCGCACCAGATGCTGGTTGGTGCCCATGCGTCCGGTGACGCCGTGCATCACGATGCCGATCGTGCGGGTGCTCATGGCGGGGCCTCTGGCGCTGGATCGAGTGGGGGCGAGCGGCCAGCATACACGGCAGCGCCGCGCGCCGCCGCCGGGCGGTCGGCCTTATCCGCGGCCGCTGCCGCCGCGCTGCTGCTGCTGCTGCTGCTGCTGCCGCCGCCGCCGCGTGGCCGCGCCGCCGCCGCGCCTGCACCGCCCCGTTGGAGTGGCGCCATGGCAAGCCAAGGCCCCGACTCACGCGCACCGGTGTGCGCGGGAATCCGCCTGGCCACGCGTGGGCCGGGCGCCCCCCAATGCCGCGATCGGCATCACCAACACAGCATGTCGAGCGGATCCGGCGAGCTCGCGCCCGGCAAGGACCTGCGGCTGCGAGGGACGATCGGTCCCGACCCTCGATTCACGCTGCGTCGCCCGCAAGCCGCTGCATCGCCGCGTCAAGCGCCTCCAGCGTGACTGTCCTACTTCAGCTTGTAGGTGCCGGTTCCCCGATTGCAGTACTGCGTCGTTCCGGGCTTGATCTGCCGGGTCTGCCCCACGGCCTTGACCGAGCCGGTCGTGATCAAGCCCTCATACTGACCGGTGCCGGTCACCGCCTCGCGCTGATACACGCCCTCGCTGTCGTACCAGAAACGTGTAAGTCGCTTGTCGCCGTTCCTGGCGACGCCTTCGCAGACCGTGCTCCCCGATCGCTTGCCGTCGAAGGATGCGGTCATCCCCACGCATCGGACCGTTTCGCCGTCGAACAGGCCCCCCGGAGGACTGCTGACCGACGTGCCTGTGTCCTCGTGGCTGTAGGCAAAGTGGGTCGGCGAATAGTCGATGCGCGTGCTGATCCGCGTGAAGCAGGTCGTGTGGTCGTAGCTGCCTTCCCTCGGCAGCTCTGCGGCGAACGCGATGCCCATTGCAGTGGACGCCAGAACTGCGGCCATCGAAGACATCCTCATAGCCCTTGTCATGACGGTACCTCCTTCGTGTTGCTGGGAAAAATCCTAGGCCGCCGATCCGTGCAGACCCTGCGCCGAGTCAAGCCCTGCAGACGATTGGGGACCGCCCCCCAGACACGCACACCAGGCAACGACGAACGAGTGCCACGAAGCGGGAAGCACGATGATCCGTATGCGAGCACGGACCTGCCTTCATGCGGCGCACCGTGCTGCCTGCCGCCTCGCCCGAGCGGGCCTGCGCCGCCGCGGCCGCACGCAGCTCGCGCCGACCTCGGGCGCGACGGGCCAGGCGCCGCCGGCGGCGGCCGCCGCGCCGCGCGAGCCCGCGCGCGCGATGGTCGGCATCGCCCGCGACGGCGATCTGTCGACGCCGGGCCGCGAGCGGGCCGCCGCCATCGGCGGTGCTATGTGCGCCGCCTGCTCGGCGTCGTCGTCGACAATGGCGCCTACGGCACGAACCGCATGCACCAGGAACACGAATGCCGCAGCCGCGTCAGCGGCAGCGCGCTCTTCAACACCAGCGTTGCGCTGCTGGCGTGCGCCTGCGGCTGGCATGCCGAGTGCGTCGAGGGCTCCGAGTCGTTCGCGCCGGCGCGCGAGCGTCGGCTGGCCGCCGCAAGGCCCGGCCTGTTGCACCTCATGGCCGACGCCGACCTGAGCACGAGCCGCACCCGCCTGCGCGCGATCCGGGCGGCAGCGCGCGCGACCGGGCTCTGAGCGCGGAGGGCTGGGCGATGCGCACGGCGGCAGGCGACGGCTCTGCGGCACCCGGCCGGCAGGCGGCGGACGCAACGGCCTGGGAAGTGGTGGACGAGGGCGCGTACGGCAGCGACCTGCAGGCCATCGCGCGGCGCTGCCGCAAGAAGGCGGCACGGCGTGCGCTGCTCGCTGCCGGCGTGGCGATGGTGCCGCTGCCGGGCGTCGACTGGGTCACCGACGTCGGCGTGCTGATCTCGCTGCTGCCGCAGATCAACCGCGAGTTCGGCCTCACGCCGGCGCAGATCGAGCGCCTGGCGCCCGACCGCCGCCTCGTCGTCTACAAGGCCATCAGCGCCGGCGGCGGCATGCTGATCGGCCGCATCGTCACGCGCGATCTGGTGCTCCAGCTGCTGCGCGCCGTGGGCGTGCGCCTGACGGCACAGCAGGCGGCCAAGTTCGTTCCGGTCGCCGGGCAGGCGGTGTCGGCCGTGCTCACCTACTCGGCATTGCGCTACGTGTGCGAGCAGCACATCCGGCAATGCATGGCGGTGGCGCGCCAGTTGCAGCTGCCCGCGCCGTCGGCGGCGGCCGGCTGAAGGCGCGATCCGGGCGTCGTTCGCATCGCGCACCGCACCACCGACGAGGCCGTCCGCGGCACGGGGTGCCGACTAGAATCGCCGGCTCGGGGTGTGGCGCAGCCTGGTAGCGCAACTGCTTTGGGAGCAGTGGGTCGCACGTTCGAATCGTGTCACCCCGACCAGCGCAATCGCCGAGGCGCAGGCGGTGCGCGGCCTGCCGGGCACGACGATCCGCGCCGAATGCGGCTTCGCGTGCCGAACCGCGTTGGCCGGTGCCGCGCGTTGTCTTGCCCGGGCGCCGCACCGGTCATCCGCCGTGTCGGCCGGCGCCCCGGGCGTCTCTCCATGCACGCGGCAAAGGACGCCGGATCCAGCGCGGGCAGCCCCCATGCGCCGCTCGGTCAGCCGCGCCCGTGCGAGCGCGGCGAAGGTCCGGCCGGGCGCCGGGGCATCCGGCATGGCGGCGATGCCCCAACCGTCCGCGCCGCAGCGGTGTGGCCGGCCCGCAGCGGCAGCGGGCCTGGGCCGGGCGGCATCAGCCGCCTTCGCGTTCGACGCGCGCGCGCTGTGCGGCGAGCGTCGCGTGCAAGGGCGTGAGTGCGGCGTGCAGATCCGCGCCGGGGATGCCGCCGAACGCCGGGTCGTACGCAAGCTGCCAGGCGCGCCGCCAGCCGGCAGCGACGGCCGTGCGCAGGCGCGCCAGCGCGGCCTGCGGTGCGTCGTTGAGCGCGAGCCAGCGCGCGCGCTGGTGCTCCAGGCTGTGCCAGGAGCAGCCGCCTTGCTCGGGGCCGTCGAGTTCGCTGCGCGCCAGCGACAGCCACTGCTCGGTGTCGCGGTCGCGCAGCGCGTGTGCCACTGCCGCCACGTCGAGCGCGGGCAGCCGGTCGTGGAACAGCGCGTACGGCCCCTGCAGCGCCCGGTGCTGCTGCGGCCAGAGCGTGCCGATGCGCTCGAGCGCGGCGCGTGCGGCGCCCTGCGCGCCGATGCGCACCGCGGCCAGCCCAGCCTGGATCTGTTCGCCGAGCTGTCCCTCGGCCTCGCCGACAGGCGGCGGCGGGGCCGGCTGGCCGAGCTGCGCGGCCACCGCGGCGCGCAAGGCCGCGGCGTCGCCCGCGACTGCGCCGTGCGTTTCGAACGCCGCCTGCGCGCGCTGTGCCAGCCTGGGCAGCCCGAGGTCGAGATGGATCCAAGCCAGTTCGTACCAGAGGTCCGCGCGGCGTGTGTCCAGCGCCAGCGCGGCACGGTAGGCGAGCGCGGCATCGTCGAGCCGGCCGCTGGCGTAGCCCACCAGCGCGCGGCCCCACAGCGGATTCGGGTGATGCGGGCCGAGCTCGCGCGCGCGTTCGAAGTGGCGGCGCGCGGCGTCGTGCAGGCCGGCGTGCATCGACTCGTTGCCCAGCCGGGCATGGACCTGGAAGTCCAACGGGTTGAGCTCGGCGGCCACCGCGTAGTGCGGCAGCGCGTCGCGCGGCCTGCCGGCGTTGGCGTAGCTCAGGCCGAGCCAGAAATGAGCCGCCGCCAAGCTCGGCCGGGCCGCCACCGCACGGCGCAACGGCGGACGTGCGCCGTCGTTGTCGCGCAGCTTCAGGTGCAGCAGACCCTGGGCGGCCAGGGCCTCGGCCGCTGCCGGGGCGCGCTCGAGCGCGCGCTGCAGCACGTGGCGCGCCTGCTCGATCGCCTCGTCGAACGGTGTCGAGCTGCCGTAGTCGGTCTCGGCGAGCCAGGCGACGGCGAGCGACACCTGTGCCGGCAGGTATTGCGGCTCGAGCGCGACGGCACGCTCGAAGTGCCCGCGCGCGCTGCGCAGCGCCTCCGGTGTGCGCATGCGCAGCGCCTGCGTGCCGCGCACATAGGCCTCGAAGGCCGGCAGCGAGGGCACGCCCTCCGCTGCCGTCGGCAGCGCTGCCGCGAGACCGAGCGCGGCCAGCGTCTGCGCGGCGACCCATTGCGGCAGCCGCGGCAACTCGGCCGCCGGCCGCTCGACGCTGTCATGCCAGCGCACGCGGCGCGCCGCGGCATCGTGCAGCACGAGTTCCAGGCGCACGCGTTCGGCACTGCGCTGCAGTCGGCCTTCGAGCACGAAGGCCACGCCGAGCTGGCGCGCGACGTCCTGCGGCTCGAGTGCTGCGGCGCGAAACACATGTGCCGATTCGCGCGCCGTCACACGCAGCCGTGCTTCGGCCGACAGCACGCCGATCACCTGCTCGGTGAACGCATCGGCCAGTCCCGAGGTGTCGGGCGGCTGCGAATCGTCGCGCAAGGTGAGCACCGCCAGCCCGAGCGGCGGTGCCGATGCGGCCTCGCGCCGCGGCCACAGCCGCCAGAGACCGGCGCCGAGCCCGGCCAGCGCGCCGAGTCCGCCGAGCGCCGTGCCGGCCAGCAGCCCGCGCCGGAGCCGGCGCCGCCGGGGCAGCGCCGCGAGCGGCTCGCGCGCGGCCGGCGGCAGCGTGGGTGAAGCGGGCGGCTCCGGTGCTTCGGGTTTCCCCGGCGGCGCTGGACCCGGGCCTCCTGCGGACGCCGGAGCGACCGCCGTGGCGGCAGGCGTCGTGCCCGCCGACGTCTCGGCCGCGCGCACCGGGGCGACCAGCCGGTAGCCCTTGCGCGGCACGGTGACGATGTAGCGCGGCCGACCGGGGTCGTCGCCGAGCTGGCGCCGCAACTGCGCGACGCTCTGGTACAGCGAGTTGGGCGTGACGACGACGTCCTTCCAGACCGTGTCGAGCAGTTCGTCGGCAAGCACCAGGCGACCCGGCTGCGCGGCCAATGCCATCAGAAGCCGCATCTTGCGCGGTTCCAGCTTGACCCGCTGCTCGCCGCAGCTCATTTCGTCGAGCGCCGGGTCGACACGCCACTCGCCGATCCAGATCGGCGGGCCGAGCGCGAGATGGCTTCGTGCCTGGGTCATCGGCGATCCCGCATCCGGCGGCGCCGACGGCTGCGGGCTGCGCGCCGGCATGTTGCGCAAGTGCTTGATTCTCTTCCATTCAGAGAAGCTTCAGACAAGCGCAAGACGGCCTTCAGGACAGCGCCGGCGGCCGGTGCTTCCATGCCGTCTCGGCGGCGCGGAAGGGCCGCGCCGCCACCGACCCAGGCAGGAGGAGTCATCCATGTCCATTTGCATCACCGTCCGCACCGGCACCCGCGTCGGCGCCGACTTGCGCACAGGCGTGCGCAGCACCGCCCGCAGCATCGTGCGCCTGGCGCTCGCGGTGGGCGCCGCCGCGCTGCTCGGCTCGGCGGCGGGCGGCGTCGCCGCGGCCGCCGAAGTCCTCGACGCCAACGGCGACGCGGTTGCCCCGGTGGCCGAGGCCTTGCCGATCGATCCCGAGACGACAACGCGGCCCGGTCTCTACGCGACCCCGGCGCAGGCCTACCGGGCCCAGCAGATCCATGGCGCGCGCGTGCTGCTGCTGGATGTGCGTTCGACCGCCGAGCGGCGCCGCTCGGGCGTGGCGGTGGCGACGAATCTGTGGCAACCGCTGCTGCCCGAGACGGCGGCAGAGCGCAGTGCGGACTTCCTGCCTGCGATCGCCCGCGCCGTGCAGGCGCTGCCGCGCGGCCGCTCGACGGCGATCTTCGTCGTCTGCGAGAACGGACGCACGGCCGCTGCGGCGGTCGACCTGCTGGCCGCTGCGGGCTACAAGAACGTCGTCCTGGTGACCGGCGGACTCAGCGGCGAAGTGGAAGGCGGCCGGTCGGGCTGGAGCGCCAGCGGACTGCCGCTGCGCAGGATCGGCTCCTGAGGCGACGCGCGGCGCCGCTGCGAAGCGCAGCCGCTGCCCTGCATCCGCCGCTCGCGATCTGCCGCCGCGGATGCGCCGGGCCCGGCTGCTGCTGCGGCGTCTGCGCGCCGAGCTGCACGTTGGGCGCGCGGATTCACTTGCGTGCCCAGGCGCAGGTCGCGGCGTGCGCAATCGCATCGCAGGGATTCGCGACGCAGCCGCGCAGGCGCAGGCGCGGCCTCATCCGTGCCGCGATCAGTGCGAAAGACTGCACTAGACTTCCCGGCGATGTCCGCTGCCGCGGCTGGAAGGGGCGCATGACCATTTCGACGTTTCGTATCGAGGCAGGCCGTACCCGGCGGCTCGGCGCCGCGCTTGCCGCGGCCGCGCGCCCTGTGCTGCTGGCGGCGCTGCTGGCGACGGGCTTGGCGCTGCCGGCGGCCGCGCAGCCGGCGCAGGGGTGCACGAACCGCGGCGAGCTCGACGAGCGCTACTGCGACGCCAACCGCGACCTGCTCGCCGACACCCCGACCGAGCGCAACCGGCACAAGGATCCGGCAACGCTGGTCTTCTCGTTCACGCCGGTCGAGGATCCGGCCGTCTACGAAGGCGCGTTCGCCGACTTCCTGGTGCACCTGGCGAAGGTGACCGGCAAGAAGGTGCGCTGGTATGCCGCCGAGTCCTACGCCACCCAGGTCGAGGCGATGCGTTCGGGCCGTCTGCATATTGCGGGCGTTGCCAGCGGCGCCACGCCCTATGCGGTGAACCTGGGCGGTTTCGTGCCCCAGGTCGCAATGCAGAAGAACGACGGCACGACCGGCTACACGCTGCAGCTCATCACCCGTGCCGACAGCCCCGTGAAGTCGCTTGCCGACCTCAAGGGCCGGCGCGTCGCGCATGTGGCGCCGTCGTCGAATTCGGGCGATACCGCGCCGCGCGTGCTGTTCGCCGGCCTGGGTGTGGTGGCCGACAGGGACTACACGGTGCTGTACTCGGGCAAGCACGACAACTCGATCATGGGCGTGCTGAACGGGGACTACGACGCGGCGCCGGTGGCCAGCAACGTCGTCGTGCTGATGCGCGACCGCGGCCTGTTCAAGCCCGATGCGCTGCGTGTCGTCTACGAATCGCGTCCGTTCCCGGGCGCTGCCTTCGGCGTCGCGCATGACCTCACGCCCGCGCTGCAGGCCAAGATCCTCGAGGCCTTCCTCGGCTACCCGTTCGCCGGCTCGTCGCTGGCGCGCGAGTTCAAGGAATACCGGGGCTTCGTGCCGATCGGCTACGAGCGCGACTGGGCCGACATCCGCGCGATCCAGAAGGCCTCGGGCGCGACCTACACGCACGAGAGCCTGGGCAAGCTCGAGCGCTGATGCGGCCGCGCGCGGCCCGCCTGCGTGCGCAGGGGGCCGGCCCCGGTCCGCCGCTCAGGCCCGCGGCGCGCGCAGCGCGAAATGCCCGCTGGCCGTGGCCAGCAGCCGCGCGTCGGCATGCAGGCGTGCTTCGAGGTAGGCCACGCTGCGCCCGGCGCGCAGCACTTCGCTTGCGCAGACGATGCGGCCCGCGCGCACCGCGGCGAGGAAGTTGATCTTGATCTCGATCGTCGTGCACGACTGCCCGCGCGCCAGCCGCGTGTACAGCGCGTGGCCCATCGCGGTGTCGGCCAGTGCGAACAGCACGGCACCGTGCACCACGCCATGCGGGTTGAGGTGGCTGGGCACGACCTGCAGCGCCATGCGGCAGCGGCCGTCGGCGGCCGACTCGACCTGCAGCGCCAGGTGCTCGGCGAAAGGGTTGGCGGCGAGCGAATGGTCGGCGTTCATCGGCGGCAGTGAGGGCGGCAGCGCGCATCATCGCGCAGCGGCCGGCCCGGGTGGGCGGCAGACCTCGCCGGGCCTGCGCTATAGGCCCAGGTGCCGCGCCAGCGCGGCGTCGCCGGCGAGCTCGCGCGCATCGCCCTCGAGCACGACGCGGCCCTTTTGCAGCACCAGCAGCCGGTCGGCGTGCGCGGCGACGCGGCGGTAGTCGCGGTCGACCACCAGGGTGGCGATGCCGTCGGCGCGGATCCGGGCGATGACGCGCCAGATCTCGTCGACGACCAGCGGCGCCAGCCCTTCGGTGGCTTCGTCGAGCACGAGCAGCAGCGGATGCGTCATCAGCGCGCGGCCGATCGCCACCATCTGCTGCTCGCCGCCCGAGAGCTGGGCGCCGAGATGGCCGAGCCGCGCCGCCACGCGCGGGAAGGTTTCGAGCACGCGCTCGAGCGTCCAGTCGCAGCGCCCGTCGACGCCGGCGCGTGCGGCCAGCATGAGGTTCTCGCGCGCGCTCAGGTTGGGGAAGATGCCGCGCCCCTCGGGCACGTAGGCGACGCCGCGCCGCGCCACCAGGTGCGGCGGCATGCGCGAGACCTCGGCGCCGCGCAGCCGGATGCTGCCCGCGCGCTGCCGCACATGACCGAGCAGCGTGCGGATCAGCGTGCTCTTGCCCATGCCGTTGCGCCCGAGCAGCCCCACGGACTCGTGCGCGCGGATTTCGAGGTCGACGCCGTGCAGCACATGGCTCGAGCCGTACCAGGCGTGCAGGCCCTGCGCCTGCAGCAGCGGCGCGGCGGCCGCTTCGCTCGGCGTCACGCCTGCGCGCCGGCGTTCGCGCCCGCGTGCGCCTCGGCGCGGGACATGCGCTCGAAGCGCTCGAGCCGGGCCCAGCCGGCGTCGATCTCGAGCTGCAGCGCGGTCACCTGTTCGGCGCTCATGTGCCGGTAGCGGCGCTGCAGCGCGAGGTAGTCGGCCACCGGGCGCGTCTTGCGCAGGTTGATGGTGTAGCGCTCGCCGTCCTCGACTTCGTAGAGCGGAAAGGCGCCGCTCTCGGCGGCCAGGCGCGCGGCCATCAGGCCGGCGTCGTCGTCCAGGCCCCAGCCGTCGATGCAGGGGATGAGCAGCGTGACGATGCGCGTGCCGCGCAGCGCCTTGGCCTTGTCGACCTTGCGCCGCATGTCGGCCAGATGCCCGGCGCTGGCGGTGGCGGCGTAGGGCACGCCGTGCGCGGCCATGATCTCGGTGAGGTTCTTCTTGCGCGTGGTCTTGCCGGCCGGCGTCGAGCCGGTGCGCGCGTACAGCGGCGTCGACGAGGACTTCTGCGCGCCGGTGTTCATGTAGCCCTCGTTGTCGAGGCAGATGTAGAGGAAGTCCTCGTTGCGCTCGGCGGCCGAGCTCAGGCACTGAAAGCCGATGTCGTAGGTGCCGCCGTCGCCGGCCAGCACGACGACCTGGGTGTCGTGCAGGCCGCGCACGTCGAGCGCGCGCCGGATGCCGCTGGCCGCCGCGGCGCTCGCCTCGAGCGTGGGCTGGTAGACCGGCACGGCGAGCGAGCTGTACGGCTGCGGCCCGGCGATGATGGCCATGCACGAGGGCGGGATCACCGCCACCGTGTTCGGCCCGAGCGCGGCCAGCACGTGGCGTGCCGACAGCGCGTCGACGCAGCCCGGGCAGGCGGCATGGCCCGAGCACAGCATCGGGCTTTCGGCAGGGGGATGTGCGAGCAGCATGTTCAGCGGACCCAGGTCGATTCGGGTTGCGGCGTGCGGCCACGATACTCCTGCGCCCAGGCGACGAGGCGCTCGGGCGGGACGTTGACGCCGCCCACGCCCGCTAGCAGGCCGTGGATGCGCGGCGCGCCCTCCATGCCGTAGAGCGCGGCGCGCAGCTCCTGGTGCAGCACGCCGCCCAGGCCCGGCGAGTGGTTGCGGTCGAGCACCAGCACATCGGCCACGCCGGCCAGCGCGGCGCGCAAGGCCGCCAGCGGCAGCGGGCGCAGCAGCCGCAGCTTGACCAGCCCGACAGCCTGCCCGGCGTCGCGCAGCGCGTCGACCGCCTCGCGTGCCGTGCCGCACATGCTGCCCATGGTGACGAAGACGCTGTCGGCGCCGTCGCAGCGGTAGCGCTCGACGACGCCCCAGCTGCGTCCGGTGAGCGTGGCCCACTCGCGGTCGGCCTCGGCGGCCAGCGCCGGCACGCGCTGCATCGCCTCCTCGATGCCCTGACGGTGGCGGCAGTACATGTCCTGGCTGACGACGTTGCCCCAGCCCTCGGGTCGGGCTGGGTCGAGCCGGTGCGGCGGGTCGTACGGCGGCAGGTAGGCGTCGGCCAGGGCCTGCGCGGGCAGCGTCACCGGCTCGAGCGCATGCGAGACGTAGAAGGCGTCGAGGTTCACCAGCGCCGGCAGCAGCACCTGCTCGGCCACGCGGTAGGCCTGCAGCACGCTGTCGAGCGCTTCCTGCGCGCTCTCGACGTAGTACTGGATCCAGCCGGTGTCGCGCTGCGCGATGCTGTCGGTCTGGTCGGGCCAGAAGGCCCAGGGCGAGGCCACCGTGCGGTTGACGTTGGCCATCACGATCGGCGCGCGCGCGCCCGCCGCATAGTGCAGCAGCTCGTGCATCAGCAGCAGGCCCTGCGAGGCGGTGGCGGTGAAGACGCGCACGCCGGTGAGCGAGGCCGGGATGCACGCCGACATCACCGAATGCTCCGACTCGACGGTGATGATCTCGGCGGCGAATTCGCCCGCGGCCTGGAACTCGGTGAGCAGTTCCAGCACCGGCGTCTGCGGCGTGATCGGGTACACCGGCGCCACCTGCGGGCGCGCCAGGCGCGCGCCCCAGGCCACGGCGTGGTTGCCGGTGAGCAGCACGCGTTCGGACGGGTTCATCGCCGCTCCTCCAGCATCGTCATCGAGCCCGTCGGGCATTCGCGCACGCACAGCCCGCAGCCCTTGCAGTAGTCGAGCAGCACCTCGTAGTGCGGCGCGGCGGCACCGGCGGCCTGCACCTGCGCGGGGGCCAGGCGCTGCACCGCCAGGTCGGGGCAGACGACGACGCAGTTGTCGCAGTCGATGCAGGTGCCGCAGGAGAAGCAGCGCGCGCTCTCGGCCAGGGCCTCGGCTTCGTCGAGCCCGAGCTGCACCTCGCGCTCGCCCTGGCGCTCGGCCACCTCGAGGCGGCGCTCGGGTGCGCGAGCGGCCGGCTCGTAGTACCAGCGGGCGATCGCCTCGGCGCCCACCGGCGGGCCTTCGGCTGCCGGCAAGGCGCCCGGCTGTGCGCCGCGCCGGCGCAGCAGCTCGGCGTGAATCGCCAGCGCCGCGCGCTTGCCCATGCCGAAGGCGGCGGTGACGAAGCGCTCCATGCTGGCGACGTCGCCGCCGGCCCAGACGCCGGTGCTGCCGGTGGCGCCCCAGCGGTCGGCGGCGATGAGGCGCGCGCGGCTCTCGAGTGCGCCCTCGAAGGGCGCGAGTTCGGCGTCCTGGCCGATCGAGACGACGACGGCGTCGGCGGCCAGCGTGAACTCGGCGCCGGGCTGCGACTCGATCGTGAACTGCCCGCGCTGGGCGCCGGCGACGAAGCGCACCTGTGCGCATTCGAGGCGCAGCCCGCCGGCGCCATCGGCCACGGCACGCTGCAGCGCCGCGCCGTCGACCAGCGCGATGCCTTCCTCGAGCGCTTCTTCCACCTCGTCGTGCTGCGCCGGCAGCTGCGCGCGCGACTCGAGCGCGAGCAGCGTCACCTCGTGCCCGGCACGGCGCGCGCTGCGCGCGGTGTCGATCGCGGCGCTGCCGCCGCCCACGACCACCAGCCGCCGGCCCAGTGCCGGCGGCTGGCCGGCATTGGCTGCGGCCAGGTACTGCGCGCCCTGCATGAGCCAGGGCAGCGCGGCGTCGAGCTGCGGCAGCGCGCGCGGGCGTGCCGCGCCGGTGGCGACGAAGAGCGCGTCGTGGCGCGCGCGCAGCGCGGCAAAGTCCTCGGGGCTTTCGACGCGCACGCCGCAGTGCACCTCGACGCCGAGGGCGAGCACGCGCTCGATCTCGGCGTCGAGCACCTCGCGCGCCAGGCGGTAGCCGGGGATGCCGTGGCGCATCAGGCCGCCGAGCTGCCCGCTCGCCTCGTACAGCGAGACGCGCCAGCCGCGCCGGCGCAGCTGGAAGGCGGCCGACAGGCCGGCCGGTCCGCCGCCGAGCACGCCGACATGGCCGTCGAGCGCGTGCGCCGGCGCCGGAAACGGCCAGCCCGCGGCGAGCGCGCGATCGCCGACGTAGCGCTCCATGCGGCAGATCGCCAGCGGCTGGTCGTGCACGGCGCGGTTGCAGGCCGCTTCGCAGGGGTGGTGGCAGACGCGCCCGGTGATCGCCGGGAACGGGTTGTGGCGCACCAGCACCTCCCAGGCGCCGCGCCAGTCGCCCTGGCGCGCCAGGCCCAGCCACTCGGCGATGTCGCCGTCCACCGGGCAGGCCTGGTGGCAGGGCGAGGGCGCGACCACATGCTGCGCGAGCGCGGCGCGCCAGGTGCCGGTCTTGAAGACGGCCGTCGAGCCGGTGGTCCAGGTCGGCGGCACCACGCCCGCAGCGGGTTTGGTCTGCACGGGCGTCGTCATCGTGTGGCCCTGGTCTCGAGCAGGCGCTCGGCGGCCTCCCAGCCGTCGCTGCAGGCAGCGACGTTGGCCTCGGCCAGCCGCGGCGAGCCGGCGGCGATGGCTGCGTTCAACACGGGCAACGTGATGCCGCCCACCGTGCGCGCCAGCGCGCCGACGAGCGCCGAGTTGACGATGCGCCCCAGGCCGTGCCGGCGTGCCAGCCCGAGCGCGTCGACCGGCAGCACCAGCCGGCCGGGCGCGAGCGGCGCGAACTCGGCCGCCGGCCGGCTCGAATTGACGACGATGCGCGTGTGCGCGTCGGCGCAGGCCAGCAACGCCGGCCCGAGCAGGCTGGCGTCGAAGCACAGGATGGCATCGGCGCGCTCGATGTCGCAGCGCAGCCGCACCGGGCGGTCGTCGACGCGCAGGAACGAACTCACCGGCGTGCCGCGGCGCGCGCCGCCGTAGCTGGCGAAGCATTGCACTTCGCGGCCGGCGGCGAAGTAGGCGGCGGCGAGCAGGTTGCCCGCGGTCTGCGCGCCCTGGCCGCCGCGGCCCTGGATGACGATCTGCAGCATGGTCGAGGCGAACCGGATCAGCTCGCGCGCGGCAGCACGGCCGTCGCCTCGAGCTCGATCTTGCCGGGGTGGTCGAGCAGGTCGGAGACGAAGATCATGCTCATCGCCGGGTAATGCGTGCCCATCAGCTCGCGCCAGACGGCGCCGAGCTCGCGGCGCGCGGCGAGGTAGGCGTTGCGGTCGCAGCAGAAGGCGGTGATGCGGCAGATGTGTTCGGCGCGGCCGCCGGCCTCGGCCAGCACGGCCAGGATGTTGGCCAGCGCCTGGCGGAACTGCGGCACCAGTTCCTCCGATTCGAACACCTGGTCGGCGTTCCAGCCCACCTGGCCGGCCAGGAAGACGAGGCGTCCGGCATCGACGGCAATGCCGTTGGCATAGCCGATCGGCGCCTTCCAGCCCTCGGGCAGCAGATGCTTCATCGCGGTTCAGTCCTCGTAGCGTGGCGGGTCGGGATCGTCGGCCCAGTTGGCATCGGGCGGCGCAACCTTGGCGAGCCAGGAGTCGATCAGCGCCACATGCTCGAGCTCCTCGGCGCGCATCGCCTCGGCGGCGCGACGGATGTCCTCGCCCGCGGCCTGGCGCGCCAGCGCGTCGAAGAACGCGACGGCGCGCTGCTCGGCGGCGTGCGCCAGCTGCAGCGCGTGCCAGGGGTGCATCAGGTAGTGCATCTCGTCGATCGGCACGGCCTCGGGCGCCTCGGGCGTGGCCCAGGCGCCTTCGTGCACGACGGGGGCGCTGTCGGCGCTCCAGCCCATGTCGTGCAGGATCTGCTCGACGTGGTGCGCCTCGTAGCCGGCCATCTTGCGGAACAGCTCGGCCACCTCGCGGTTGTTGTGCACCTCCATCATCTCGGCCAGCTCGCCGTAGCGCGCCACGGCCTCGCGTTCCATCGCGAGCGCCTGCGCCATCAGCTGCTCCATCGTCTGCACGGGTGCGTTCATAGCGCGAACTCCGCTTCGAGCTCGGCCGGCGTGGCGCTGGCCTGGCGCGGGCGCGCATACACCGGCCGCGTGCCGGCGTACAGCACGCCGATGTTGAAGCCGTCGTCGGCCATCACGCGGCGCGCGGCGAGCGCGGGGTCGTTGGTCTCGGTCACCGGTGCCGGGCGCACCTGCTGCTTCCAGTCGCGCTGTTCGGGGCGGAAGGTGACGCAGGGGCTCAGGATCTCGACGAACGCGAAGCCCGGATGCCGGATCGCCTGCGCGATGAGCTGCGCGGTGCCGTTCGGGTCGCCCGAGAAGGCGCGCGCGACGAAGTTGGCGCCCGAAGCCAGCGCCACCACCAGCGGATGGAAGGCGCGCACGCCGGTACCGCCGGGGGCGAGCTTGTTGTCCCAGTCGGGCTCTGTGGTGGGCGAGGCCTGGCCCTTGGTCATGCCGTAGACATGGTTGTCCATCACGATGTACGTCAGGTCGACATTGCGTCGGCAGGCGTGCATGAAGTGGTTGCCGCCGATCGAGTAGCCGTCGCCGTCGCCGCCGGTGACGACCACCGTCAGGTCGGGCCGCGCCACTTTCAGGCCGGTGCCGGCGGCCAGGGCGCGCCCGTGCACGCCGTGAAAGCCGTAGCAGGTGGTGTAGGCGGGCAGGCGCGAGCTGCAGCCGATGCCCGAGACCACCG
The DNA here is from genome assembly GCA_020852865.1 of Rubrivivax sp. Lineage (GTDB taxonomy): Bacteria > Pseudomonadota > Gammaproteobacteria > Burkholderiales > Burkholderiaceae_C > Rubrivivax. Next base: position 6,671 of record JADYZZ010000067.1, on the reverse strand, counting down.
CCACCTCGTGCGGCGGGCGCTGCAGGATCGCCAGCGCCTTGGTGAGCGCGCTGAGCACGCTGAAGTCGCCGCAGCCCGGGCACCAGATCGGCTTGTAGTCGGACTTGTAGTCGGCCGCGGCCAGCGCGGCGGGGATCTTGGGGTCGTTCACGCGCTTGCCTCCGTGTCGACTGCTCGTTGTGTGCCGACGGCGGCGGCCCAGTCGATGAAGGCCGCGGCCAGCTCGCCCGGACGCAGCGGCAGCGGGCCGGCGCGGTGCAGGCCGCGTGCGCGGCCGGGCAGATCGGCGCGGCTGCGCAGGTAGCGCAGCAGCTGGCCGCCGTGGTTCTGTTCGACCACCAGTACCTCGCGCACGCCCGCCAGCGCCTGCTCGAGCGCCGCGACGCGCAGCGGCGCGAGCAGGCGCAGCGAGACCAGCCTGAGCGCGAGGCCCTGGCCCGCGACGCGCGCGATCGCCTCGCGCACGGCGCCGGTGGTCGAGCCGAAGGTGATCACCGCGAGCGCGGCGTCGCCTTCGACGTCGGCCCAGCGCGCGCCGTAGTCGTGGCGCTCGAGCTTGCGCAGGCGCTTGTCGAGCTGGCGCCGGTGGTCGGCAGCGCCGCTGCTCGGGATGCCGCGCTCGGTGTGCTCGAGGCCGTCGGCGGTGTAGGCGGTGCCGGGGTTGCCGGGAATCGCCATCGGCGAGACGCCCGAAGGCGTGTCGGCGTAGCGCCGGTAACCCTGGGCGCCGGCCGGCGCCGTGAGCCGCAGCGCGGGCTGCGTGTCGTGCGCCGGCCGGTCGATCACGGCGCGCGACTGGCCCATGAACTGGTCGGTGAGCAGGATCGCCGGCGCCTGCAGCGCCTCGGCCAGCTGCACCGCCCACGCGCCGGTGGCCACGCAGTCGGCGATCGAGTTCGGCGCCAGCACCAGGCGCGGCGCGTCGCCGTGCAGGCCGTCGACGGCGAACGAGAGGTCGCTCTGTTCGCTCTTGGCCGGGATGCCGGTGGACGGCCCGCCGCGCATCACGTCGACGACGACGATCGGCACCTCGGCCGCCACCGCCAGGCCGATGCCCTCGGCCATCAGCGCCAGACCCGGGCCGGCGGTGGCCGTGAGCGAAGGCACGCCGCCGTAGGAGGCGCCGATCACCATGTTCACCGAGGCCAGTTCGTCCTCGGCCTGCAGCAGCGTGCCGCCGACGCGTGCCAGCGCCGGCGCCATCCACTCGAGCAGTTCGGTGGCCGGCGTGATGGGATAGGCGGCGACGAAGCGCACGCCGGCACGCAGGGCACCGAAGCCCGCGGCCTCGTTGCCCGACAGCAGCCAGCGCCCCGGCGGCACGGAGGCGGCCGGCTCGAGCGGCGCCGGGCCTGCGAGCCCGGCGGCGAGCGCCGCGCCCTGGCGCAGCGCCGCGACGTTGGCCGCCAGCGCCTCGGCGCCGCGCTTCCAGCTCGCGCCGAGCGCGGCTTCGAGCGCCGCCGGCGGCACGCCGGCCAGCGTGCCGGCCACGCCCAGCGCCACCATGTTGACCCAGGCGCCGCTGGCCTTGGCGGTCTGCTTGAGCGGCAGCGCCACGCAGCGCGCGCCGCTGGCGCGCAGCGCCTCGGGCGGCTCGCCGGCCTCGCTGTCGCCGACCAGCAGGCTGGCCGGGCCGAGCGGGATCTCGTCGGCGAAACGGTTCAGGTTCTGCCAGTCGATCGCGAGCAGCGCGTCGAAGCGGTCGTCGAGCGTCGCCACCGGAGCCGCGGCCAGGCGCAGCAGCGCCGCGGCCTCGCCGCCGCGGATCTGCGGGCCGCTGGTGCGCACCATGAGGCCGTACAGGCCGGCACGCGCGGCCGCGTCGAGCAGCAGCGTGCCGGCCGTCATGACGCCGGCGCCGCCGCTGCCGGCGATGGCGACCGAGAAGCCCGCGCGCAGCGCCGCGCTGTCGCGCGGCCTCGGGGCCGGTGAGGCGGGAGTCGGGGACAAGGTCGGGCTCCGGATCGGGATGGGCCGCCAGTGAAACCGCAGCGGCATCGGCCGTCCCTGCGCCAGATCAAGGAAATCCGACGCCGGGACTGCAGAATCGGAGAAAACTGGTATTCAGGTACCAGAATACAAATGTTTCGGGCGGGCGTCCATCGGGTTTGCGCACCGGGCCTGCCACGGCAAGGCGGCCGCGCCGGCGCTGCCGCCCCAGTCACCGAGGAGTCCGCAGATGCCGATCGCCGCCCACCGCTGGCTGATGACCGCCCCCGCAGCGCCGCTCGTGCGCGCCGGGTTCGAGGCCGAGCCGGCCGCCGGCGAGGTGGCGGTCGCGGTCGCCGGCTGCGGCGTCTGCCACACCGATCTCGGCTACTACTACGACGGCGTGCGCACCAACCAGCCGCTGCCGCTGGCGCTCGGCCACGAGATCAGCGGCCGCGTCGTCGCCGCCGGCGCCGGTGCGGCCGACTGGCTCGGGCGCGCGGTCATCGTGCCCGCCGTGCTGCCCTGCGGCGAATGCGACCTGTGCCGGCGCGGCCTGGCCACGATCTGCCGTGCGCAGAAGATGCCCGGCAACGACATCCAGGGCGGCTTCGCCTCGCACATCGTGGTGCCGGCGCGCGGGCTGTGCCCGGTCGACGAAAAGCGGCTGACGGCGGCGGGCCTCGCGCTGGCACAGGTGTCGATCGTCGCCGACGCGCTGACCACGCCCTATCAGGCGGTCCGGCGCGCCGGCGTCGCCCCCGGTGACCTGGCGGTGGTGGTCGGCGTCGGCGGTGTCGGCGGCTACTGCGTGCAGATCGCACGCGCCTTCGGTGCCGCGGTGGTGGCGGTCGACGTCGATGCGCGCAAGCTCGAGGCCATCGCCCGCGACGGCGGCGCCGCGCTCGCGCTCGACGCGCGCGCGCACGACGCCAAGGCGCTCAAGAAGGCGGTCGCCGAGTTCGCCCGTGCCCAGGGGCGCCGTGCCACCGAGTGGAAGATCTTCGAATGCTCGGGCACCGGTGCCGGGCAGAACACCGCCTTCAACCTGCTGGTGCACGGCGCCACGCTGTCGGTGGTGGGTTTCACGATGGACAAGGTCGAGCTGCGCCTGTCCAACCTGATGGCCTTCGACGCGCGCGCGCTCGGCAACTGGGGCTGCCCGCCCGAGCTGTACCCGGCCGCGCTCGATCTCGTGCTCGACGGCCAGGTCAGCCTGGCGCCCTTCGTCGAGACCCATCCGCTGGCCGACATCAACCGCGTCTTCCACGCCGTGCACGCGCGCGAGATCACGCGCCGCGCCGTGCTGGTGCCCTGACCGCTGCCCGTTTCCCCTTTGCCGGAGCCTCCGATGCGCGACTTCAAGAACCACGACCTCGTCGACGACTACGCCAAGCCCGGCGTGCGCTACGAGCGCCGCCCGGCGCGCCGACCCGACGGCAGCGAGGCCGCAGGCCTGTACAACGCCTGGATCTGGCTCGACAACCCGGGCCAGTACAACAGCTATACCACCGACATGGTCAAGGGCGTGATCCTGGCCATGCGCGCGGCGAGCAACGACCGCGCGGTCAACTGCGTGGTCTTCACCGGCGTCGGCGACAAGGCCTTCTGCACCGGCGGCAACACCAAGGAGTACGCCGAGTACTACGCCGGCCACCCGCAGGAGTACCGGCAGTACATGCGCCTGTTCAACGACATGGTGAGCGCCATCCTGGCCTGCGACAAGCCGGTGATCTGCCGCGTCAACGGCATGCGCATCGGCGGCGGCCAGGAGATCGGCATGGCCTGCGACTTCTCGGTGGCGCAGGACCTGGCGCGCTTCGGCCAGGCCGGCCCCAAGCATGGCTCGGCGCCGATCGGCGGCGCCACCGACTTCCTGCCGGTGGTCGTGGGCGCCGAGCGCGCGATGGCTGCCTGCGTGCTGTGCGAGCCCTTCAGCGCGCACAAGGCCTACCAGATGGGCATCCTGACCGACGTGGTGCCGGCGCTCGAGGTCGACGGCAAGTTCGTCGCCAACCCGACGATCGAGACCCAGCGCCTGTTCGACGAGTACGGCCGCAACGTCTACGGCGAGCCCAAGACCGGCGCCGCGCTCGCCGAGGGCAAGGCGCTGATGAAGCGCGGCAAGGTCGACCTGTCGCTGCTCGACGCCAAGGTCGAGGAGCTGTGCGCCAAGATGCTGCTGACCTTCCCCGACTGCACGACCAAGACGCTCGAGGAGCTGCGCAAGCCCAAGCTCGACGCCTGGAACCGCAACAAGGAGAACGCGCGCGCCTGGCTCGCGCTCAACATGATGACCGAGGCGCGCTCGGGCTTCACCGCGTTCAACGAGGGCACGAAGGACGACCGCGAAGTCGACTTCGTGCTGCTGCGCCAGAAGCTCGCCGCCGGCCAGAGCTGGGTCGGCAGCCTGCACGACGAGATCCAGCCCGGGGCGAGCCGTCATGGCTGAAGCCGCCGCCGGCCCGCTGAAGGTCTGGCTCGAGCGCGAGGGCGCCTTGCTCAGGCTGCGCCTGGCGCGGCCCAAGGCCAACCTGTGCGACGCCGAGATGATCGCCGCGCTGCACGCCGCGTTCGATGCGCACCGCGGCGCGCCGGGCCTGCGCGGCGTGCTGCTCGACGCCGAGGGGCCGCACTTCAGCTTCGGCGCCAGCGTCGAGGAGCACCTGGCCGAGCGCTGCGCCGGCATGCTGGCCAGCCTGCACGCACTCATCCTGGCGATGGCCGGGTACCCGGCGCCGATCCTGGTCGCGGTGCGCGGCCAGTGCCTGGGCGGCGGGCTCGAAGTGGCGCTGGCCGGCGGACCGATCTTCGCCGCGCCCGGCGCCGCCTTCGGCCAGCCCGAGATCAAGCTCGGCGTCTTCGCTCCCGCGGCCAGCTGCCTGCTGCCCTGGCGCGTGAGCGCCGTCGCGGCCGAGGACCTGCTGTGGTCGGGGCGCACGATCGACGCGGCGTGCGCGCACGCGATCGGCCTGGTGCAGCAGCGGGCCGACGACCCCGAGGCGGCCGCGCTGGCGTACTTCGACGAACACCTCGCGCCGCGCAGCGCCGCGGCGCTGGCCTGCGCCGTGGCCGCGGCGCGCGCGCCGCGCCTGCGCGAGCTGCGCGAGCGCCTGGCCGAGGTCGAGCGGCTCTATCTCGACCGACTCATGTCCACGCACGACGCGAACGAAGGCCTGGCCGCCTTCATCGCCAAGCGTCCACCCGTCTGGGAGCACCGATGAGCACGACCCCGATGTCACCGCACACCCCCGAGGTGCTTCAGATCGTCAAACACTGCGAGGCCCTTTTCGAAGACCTGCGCTTCGACGCCGTGCGTGCGTGGAAGGCAGCCGCGCCGGGGCGCAAGGCGATCGGCTACATGCCGGTGTACGTGCCGCGCGAGATCATCCACGCCGCCGGCATGCTGCCGGTCGGCATCCTCGGCGGCGGCGACCAGATCGAGGTCATCCAGGGCGACGCCTACTACCAGAGCTACATCTGCCGCATCCCGCGCTCGACGCTCGAGCTCGGGCTCACCGGCCGCCTCGACTGCCTCGACGGCATGCTGTTCCCGAGCATCTGCGACGTCATCCGCAACCTCTCGGGCGTGTGGCAGATCCTGTTCCCCGAAAAATACGCGCGCTACGTCGACGTGCCGCAGAACTACGACGACGAGGTGGGCGGGCGCTTCTGGATGCAGGAGATGCAGCACATCCGCGACGATCTCGGCCGCCTGCGCGGCAGCCCCGTCACCGACGCCGAACTCAACACCTCGATCGCCGCCTACAACGACAACGGCCGCGCGCTGCGCGAGCTCTACGCCTACCGCTCGGCCAAGCCCTGGCAGGCTCCCACCTCCGAGGTCTACCTGCTGCAGCGTGCCGGCATGGTGCTGCCGGTGGAGGAGCACACCGCGCTCGTGCGCCGCTACCTGGCCGCCGCCGAGGCCTTCCCGCGGCCCAAGCGCGACAACGCGCGCGTCGTGCTCAACGGCAGCTTCTGCGAGCAGCCGCCGCTCGGGCTCATCAAGTCGCTCGAGATGGCCGGCTGCTACGTCGTCGACGACGACTTCATGCTCGTCGGCCGCTGGCTGCAAGACGAGGTGCCCAGCGACGGCGACCCGCTGCGCGAGCTCGCGCGTGCCTTCCTGCACCGCTCGGCGTCCACCGCCGCCAAGTACGACGCGCGGCGCGAGGACAAGGGCGTGTTCCTGCTCAGGCAGGTCAAGACGCGTGCCGCCGAGGGCGTGATCTTCGCCGCGCCCTCGTTCTGCGACCCGGCGCTGCTCGAGCGGCCGATGCTGCAGGACGTGCTGGCCAAGCACGGCATCCCGCAGACCGCGTTCAAGTACGCCGAGAACACCGGCCAGATGGCCCCGATCCGGGAGCAGGCCGGAACCTTCGCCGATTCGATCAAGCTCTGGAGCGCCGCATGAACACGCCCGTCACGATGCCCGCCAGCACCAAGAAGCCGCCCAGCGTCCAGAAGGAGGACGCGATGTGGCTGCAGAAGGAGCTCATCAACCGCAACTACATGGAGCTGGCGACCGCGCGCCAGAACAACCGCAAGGTCTCGGCCACCTTCGTTCCGGGCAACCTGAACGAGCTGCTGATGTGCTTCGACTTCGCGCGCAGCCTGCCCGAGACCAACGCGCTGCAGAACGGCATGCGCAAGAAGAGCGGCAAGTTCATCATTGACGCCGAGCGCGACGGCCAGAGCGAGGACGTCTGCACCTACGTCAAGGCCGACCTCGGCATGAT
>JADYZZ010000066.1 GCA_020852865.1 Rubrivivax sp. | reverse complement strand
CCTTGTGCTTGCCGCGCAAACGGAGTGCCACTTCGCTGGCAACACGTCCGAGCACCTTGTCGGTGGCGTCAATCACGAACCATTCATGCTTCACTTCGGCCGGCTTGGCGCTGAAGGTCTTCATGAGGGTCTTTCTGGATGTGCGGGGCGGCTCGCCGGCCGGCATCTGCAGCCCTGGGCGGTTGGCCCGGGGCCGATCGACCGCCGCAGCATGGCTGCGCGTCCGCACGTGAGCGGCCTCTGTACAGTATGGCCGATGCGCGCCTGGCGCCGCCCTTCGGTACCGCTCGTGCTGGCGGTCTCTCGGGCGCGGCTGCCGGGTGTGCGTCGGCCGCATGCCTTCCCCTGGCCGGTTTCGAGGAAAAGCCGCGCAGTATATCGCGCGCAGACCGCCCGGCTCAACGACGGGGCCTGCCGGCCCCCGACCGCGGGATGGGCGCGCCGGGAGCCGGGCAGTAACATGTTTGCAAGTTGCTACGCCCGACCCCCGGCGGTGACCGGCGCGCAACTTGCCGTCGCCGCCCATGCAGCAACTCCTTCCCTGGATTCTGGCAGCCCTGTCCGTCGCCTTGCTGGTGACGGCGCTGGCGCTGTCGCTGCTGCGTCGCCGCCGCGCCGCGCCGCCGCCGCTGCCTACCGAGTGGACGCTCACGCCGCGGCCGGTGTTCAGCAGCGACGAGCGCCGCGTGTACCGCCAGCTGCGCGAAGCGCTGCCGCACCACATCGTGCTGTCCAAGTTGCCGCTGGTGCGCTTCTGCCAGCCGAGCGATCCGAACGAAGTGCGCTTCTGGTACGACTTGCTCGGCACCATCCATGTCACGTTCGCGATCTGCAGCGCCAATGGCCGCGTACTGGCAGCCGTGGATCTCGACACCGAGCGCAGCAGTTCGCGCCGCACGCTGCAGATCAAGCAGTCCGTGCTCGCCGCCTGCCGCGTGCGCTACCTGCGCTGCCCGGTCGACCACCTGCCCTCGATTCCCGAGCTGCAGCTGCTCGTGCCGCAGCCGGGGGCCTCGCTGCGCGGGCCGCAGGCCGCCCCCAGCGTCGCGCGTGCTGGCGATCGCCACGCCCACCCCGCAGGCGCACGCCGGCGTGAGCGCGCCACGCTGTGGCAGGACTCGGGCTTCCTGCAGGACTCGTTCTTCGGCATCGACAGCCGCGACCTGGGCGCCCCCAGCAGCTTCGGCGCGCTGCGCGGCGGCGTCACCGTGCGCGAGATTCCCCCGGCGCCCGACGACGCCGGCGGCGTGGTCGTCGACACGCCGAGCCCGCCGCTGCGCCATTGAGCGCCGCCACACCCGGCTACGGCAATCTCGGCCCGCAGCAGGTGCTGGCCGCGCTCGACGCCGTCGGCCTGCGCGGCGACGGCCGCATCCTGCAGCTCAACTCGTACGAGAACCGCGTCTTCCAGCTCTTCCTCGAGGACGGGCGGGCGGTGGTGGCCAAGTTCTACCGGCCGGGCCGCTGGAGCGACGCGCAGATCCTCGAGGAGCATGCCTTCGCGCTCGAACTCGCCGAAGCCGAAGTGCCGGTGGTACCGCCGCTCGAGCTCGACGACGCCGGCCGCGAGGCCGGCCTGCGGCTGCAGGGCGAGCCGCCGACGCTCGCCACGCTGGACGTGCACCGCTTCGCCGTCGCGCTGCGCTGCGCCGGCCGCGAACCCGAGCTCGACGCGCCCGGCGCGCTCGAAAGCATCGGCCGCTTCATCGGGCGGCTGCATGTCGTGGGCCGACGCCGGCCGTTCCGGTACCGGCAGCGGCTCGACGCACGGCGCGACGGCGGGCGCGCGCTCGCCCTGCTCGTCGAAGGCGGCTTCGTCACGCCGGCCGAGTTGCCGCCCTGGCGTGCCGTTGCCGCACAGGCCGTGGCGCTCGCCGCGGCCGCCTTCGACGCGATGGCGCCGCTGGCCACGCTGCGCCTGCACGGCGACTGCCACATCGGCAACCTGCTGTGGCGGCGCGACGGCGAACCCGGCACGCCCCATGTCGTCGACCTCGACGACGCGCTGCAGGGCCCGGCCGTGCAGGATCTGTGGATGCTCGTCTCGGGCGACGCGCCCACGATGGCGCGCCAGCTCGACCGCCTGCTCGCCGGCTACGAGCAGTTCAGCGACTTCGACGACCGCGAGCGCGCCCTGATCGAGCCGCTGCGCACGCTGCGCATGCTGCGCCACAGCGCCTGGCTGGCCGAGCGCTGGGGCGACCCGACCTTCCCGCTCAACTTCCCGTTCTTCGGCGGCGCCGCCTACTGGAGCGAGCAGACGGCGCAGCTGCGCGAGCAGGTCGAGGCTATGCGGTCAGCAGCGCATTGACGCGGCGCACGTAGGCGGCCGGATCCTCGAGCTGGCTGCCCTCGGCCAGCAGCGCCTGGTCGAGCAGGACATGCGCGAGGTCTTCGAAGCGCTCGCCGCCCTCGGCCGAGTCGAGCCGCTTGACCAGCGCGTGTTCGGCGTTGATCTCGAGGATCGGCTTGGCCGCGGTCGGCAGCGTCTGGCCGGCGGCCTTGAGCATGCGCGCCAGGTGCGCGCTCATGTCGCCCTCGTCGACGACGACGCAGGCGGGCGAGTCGACCAGGCGCGTCGTCACGCGCACGTCCTTGACGCGCTCGCCCAGCGCCTTCTTCAGCCGCTCGACAAGCGGCCTGGCCGCCTCGGCCGCGGCTTCGGCCTGCTTCTTCTCCTCCTCGTCCTGCAGCTTGCCGAGGTCGACGGCGCCCTTGGCGACGCTGGCCAGCGCGTGGCCCTCGAATTCGTACAGGTGCGACAGCATCCACTCGTCGACGCGGTCGGTGAGCAGCAGCACCTCGATGCCCTTCTTCCCGAAGATCTCGAGCTGCGGGCTGGCCTTGGCCGCGGCCAGCGTGTCGGCGGTGATGTAGTAGATGTCGTCCTGGCCCTCCTTCATGCGCTTGACGTAGTCGGCGAACGACACGCCCTCGTCGGCCTGGGTCGAGGCGAAGCGGTACAGCTTGGCCAGGCGCTCGCGGTTGGCGTGGTCTTCGCCGATGCCTTCCTTCATGACGGCGCCGAACTGGCGCCAGAACTCGGCGTACTTGGCCTTCTGGCCGGCGTCGTCGCTGTCGGCCACGTCTTCCAGCATCGCGAGCACGCGCTTGGTGCAGCCCTCGCGGATGGCCTTGACGTCGCGGCTTTCCTGCAGCAGTTCGCGGCTGACGTTGAGCGGCAGGTCGGCCGAGTCGACGACGCCCTTGACGAAGCGCAGGTACACCGGCATCAGCGCCTCGGCGTCGTCCATGATGAAGACGCGCTTGACGTAGAGCTTGACGCCGCCGCGCTTGTCGCGGTTCCACAGATCGAACGGCGCCTTGGCCGGAACGTACAGGAGCTGCGTGTACTCGGTGCGACCCTCGACGCGGTTGTGCGTGTAGGCCAGCGGCGGCTCCGCGTCGTAGCTGATCTGCTTGTAGAAGTCCTGGTACTGCTGGTCGGTGATCTCGCTCTTGGCGCGCGTCCACAGCGCCGCTGCCTTGTTCACCGTCCGCCACTCGCCCGTCTCGACCTGAGCCTTCTTCTCCTCGTCCCACTGCTGCGCCTTCATCAGGATCGGCAGCGAGATATGGTCCGAGTACTTGCCGATGACCGACTCGAGCTTCCACTGCGAGAGGAATTCCTCCTCGCCGGCGCGCAGGTGCAGCACGACGTCGGTGCCGCGCTCGGGCCGGGTGATGGTCTCGACCTCGAACTCGCCGGTGCCCTCGCTCGTCCAACGCACGCCGGCCTCGGGCGCGAGCCCGGCGCGGCGGCTGTCCACCGGGATGCGATCGGCGACGATGTAGCCCGAGTAGAAGCCGACGCCGAACTGGCCGATCAGATTGGCGTCCTTCTTCTTGTCGCCTTCGAGCGCCGCCATGAACTCGCGCGTGCCGCTCCTGGCGATCGTGCCCAGATGCTGCACCGCTTCCTCGGCGCTCATGCCGACGCCGTTGTCGCGGATCGTGATCGTCCTGGCCGCCTCGTCGTACCAGACGCGGATCTCGAGGTTGGGCTGGTCCTCGTACAGCGCGGCGTTGTCCAGCGCCTCGAAGCGCAGCTTGTCGCAGGCGTCGGAGGCGTTGGAGACCAGCTCGCGCAGGAAGATCTCCTTGTTCGAGTACAGCGAGTGCGTGACGAGGTGCAGGATCTGCTTGACCTCGGCCTGGAAGGAAAGGGTCTGCTTGTTCATGGGTGATGGTGGACGCATGGGGGTTGCAACCGGCGCGCGCGCCGGCACCCGGGCGCCGGCCGCGCGGCCCGGAGGGTGGGGGCGGTTGCCGGGAAGTCAAGCCCGGGGCAGCGCTCCGCGCGGGCGCAGCCGCGCCTTGCGCCGGCCGCATCCGGCCGCGGCCGGGCCGGCGCAGCGTCCGCGCCCGGGCGCGCCGCGATGCCCACGGGGCGCCCGTGCTCGCGTTGCGGGTTGTAATATCGCCGCCCGATTTCGCACAGGGGAGACTCGCATGACCCGGGTCCGTTTCGCACGTTCGCTCGCCGCCGGCCTGCTGGCCGTCGGCCTCTCGGCCGGCGCGGCTGCAGCCGACCTCAAGATCGGCATCGCCGAGGCGCTGTCGGGCGGTGCCGCCCAGTACGGCATCTCGATCCGCAACGGCTTCCAGCTCGCCGCCGACGAGATCAACGCCGCCGGCGGCGTCAACGGCAACAAGCTGCAGCTCGTGATCGAGGACGAGCAGGGCAAGAAGGAAGAGGCGATCAACGTCTTCAAGAAGCTGATCTTCCAGGACAAGGTGCTGATGGTGTTCGGGCCGACGCTGTCGAATTCGGCGCAGGCCGCCGACCCGATCGCACAGGGCGCGAAGACCGTCGCCTTCGGCACCTCGAACACCGCCGACGGCATCACCTCGATCGGCGACTACGTGTTCCGCAACTCGGTCACCGAGGCCGACGTGCTGCCCGAGACGCTGCGCGTGGCGGTCAAGAAGTCGGGCATCAAGAAGGTCGCCGTGATGTACGGCAACGACGACGTCTTCACCAAGAGCGGCTACGACAACTTCAAGAAGGCGCTCGAGGACGCCCGGATCCCGGTCACCACGACCGAGACCTTCGCCAAGGGCGACGTCGACTTCAAGGCCCAGCTCACCAAGATCAAGGCCACCAACCCCGACGCGATCGTGCTCTCGGCGCTGCTCGCCGAAGGCGCGCCGATCATGGTGCAGGCGCGCCAGCTCGGCATCACGGTGCCCTTCATCGGCGGCAACGGCATGAACTCGGTCAAGGTCTTCGATCTGGCCAAGGGCGCGTCGGACGGCCTGTACGTCGGCAGTCCCTGGTCGGCCAGCAGCGACACGGCCGAGAACACCAGGTTCATCAAGGCGTTCGAGGCGAAGTTCAAGACCCTGCCCGACCAGTTCGCCGCGCAGTCGTACGACGCGATGCACATCCTGGTGCGGGCGCTCGAGCGGGTCAGGCCCGGCACGGACCTCGCCGCCGACCGCAGCGCACTGCGCGACGCGCTGCCCGCCGTCAAGTGGACCGGCGCGACGGGCGCGTTCCAGTTCCGCCGCGCCGTCGACAAGGCCGGCAAGCCGGCCGGCTACGACGCGCAGCAGACCGCGATCGTCAGCGTGACCAAGGGCGGCAAGTTCGTGATCGAGAAATAGCGCGTGCTGCGCGCGCGGCGGCTGCGGCCGCTGCGCGCGCACGCCGCCCAGCCGGGGCCGGCGCCCCGCACCGACCGTGCTCGAACAGCAACTCGTCAACGCCCTGTCGCTCGGCTGCGTCTACGCGCTGTTCGCACTCGGCTTCACGCTGATCTTCGGTGTGCTGGGCGTGATCAACCTGTCGCACGGCGCCGTCTTCATGGTCGGCGCCTATGCGGCCGAGCAGGCAGTCGTGCATTTCGCGGCACCGCTGTGGGCAGCGCTTGCGTTCGCGTTCGTCTTCAGCGGCACGGTCGGGCTGGCGATCGACTGGCTCGTGCTGCGGCCGCTGCGCGCGCGCGCTGCGCCGCACCTGATCCCGATGATCGCGACGATCGGCGTGGGCATCATCCTGACGAATGCGGTACAGGGCATCTTCGGGGCGCAGAACCTGCGCTTCCCCGCGGGCCTGGTGTCTGAGCGCACGCTGCGCATCGGCGGCGTCGACACCACGGCACTCGGGCTCGGGATCATCGCGCTGTCGCTGGCGCTGATGGCGGCGCTGATGCTCGCGCTGCGCCGCACCCAGCTCGGGCGTGCGCTGCGCGCGATCGCCGAGTCGCCGCGCGCGGCCTGTCTGCTCGGAATCGACGTCGAAGGGCTGTTTCGCCTGACCTCGTTCGTCGCCGCCGGGCTGGGCGGGGTCGCCGGCGTGCTGATCGGGCTGTACTCGAACGCGCTGTTTCCGCTGATGGGCAAGTCGATGCTCGAGAAGGGCATCGCCGTGATCATCCTCGGCGGCATGGGCGACATGCGCGGCGCGATGATCGGCGGCCTCTTCCTCGGGCTGGCCGAGGTGCTGTCGGTGGCCTACATCGGCTCGAGCATGCGCGACGCCGTGGCGTTCGGGCTGCTGTTCCTGATCCTGCTGCTGCGGCCCAAGGGTCTGTTCGGCACGGTGTTCGAGCGCAAGGCCTGAGGCAGGGGTTGCGGGCATGGCCTGGTTCGCCGACTTCTGGGCCATCTACAGCAACCTGGTGCTGTCGCTGGGCACCAATGCGCTGCTGGCGCTGTCGATCTGGCTGACGCTGGCCTGCGGCATGCTGTCGATCGCCAACGCGGCCTTCATGGGGCTCGGGGCCTACGCGTCGGCGCTGCTGACGATGAACTTCGGCTGGCCGTTCGCCGCCGTGCTCGGCGCCGGCATGGCGGCGCCGGCGGCGCTGGCCTTCCTGATCGGCAAGCCGACGCTGCGCCTGTCGGGCGTGTATCTGGCGATGGCCACGCTCGCCTTCGGCGAGGTGGTGCGCATCGCGCTGCTCAACGCCGAGTCCGTCACCGGCGGCGCGCTCGGCCTGAACGGCATCCCGCAGCTCACGCAGTGGTGGCACGTGGCGCTGGCGCTGGTGTTCGCGCTCGGTCTGCTCGCGCGGCTGCGCCGCTCGCGCATCGGGCGCGCGTTCGAGGCGATCCGCGAGGACGAGACGGCCGCCGGCCTGATGGGCATCGACGTCGGCGGCCACAAGATGCTGGCCTTCGTCCTCGGCGCCGCCATCGCCGGCCTGGCCGGCGCGCTCAACGCGCACCTGACGTTCTTCATCGGCCCGGGCGAATACGGCTTCGACCGCGCGGTCGAGATCCTCACGATGGCGATCCTCGGCGGCATCGGCAGCCTGAGCGGCCCGGTCGCCGGTGCGCTGATCCTCACGCTGCTGCCCGAGCTGCTGCGCGGATTCCAGGACTTCAGGCTGGTGGTCAACGGCTTCATCCTGGTGCTGATCGTGCTGTTCCTGCCGCGCGGCATCTGGGACGTGGAACGCGTGCGCGGCTGGTTCGGCCGCGCCGACGGGCGCGCATGAGCGGCCCGACGGCCCGCGCGGCCGACGCCTTGCTGCGCCTGGCGGCGGTGTCGCGCCGCTTCGGCGGCCTGAAGGTGCTGCAGGACGTGACGCTGGCGATCCCGCGCGGCGGCATCTTCGGGCTGATCGGCCCGAACGGCGCCGGCAAGACCACGGTGTTCAATCTCATCACCGGCCTGCTCGCCCCCAGCGGCGGCACGATCGAGTTCGACGGCCTCCCGCTGACCGGGCTCGCGCCGCACCACATCACGCGGCGGGGCATCGCGCGCACCTTCCAGAACATCCGCCTGTTCCGCGAGATGTCGCTGCTGGACAACGTCGTCGTCGGGCTGCACGCCAGGCTGGGCTACGGCAGCTTCGACGTGCTGGCCGGCACGGCGCGCTTGCGTCGCGCCGAGCGCCAGGCGCGCGAGCGCGCGCACGAACTGCTGTCGTGGGTGCGGCTCGACCACAAGCTCGGCGAACGCGCCGACAACCTCTCGTACGGCGAGCAGCGCCGTCTCGAACTGGCGCGCGCGCTGGCGACCGACCCCAAGCTGCTGCTGCTCGACGAGCCGGTGGCGGGCATGAACAACGCCGAGAAGGCGGTGCTGATGGACGACGTGCGCCGCATCGGCGCGCGCGGCTGCACGATCTTCATGATCGAGCACGACATGCGCTTCGTGATGGCCTTGTGCGAGGACATCGCGGTGCTGAACTTCGGCCGCATCATCGCGCGCGGCGGACCCGACGCGATCCGCAACGACGCACAGGTGATCGAGGCCTATCTCGGCCGCGACGACGACGACGCGCCCGCGCCGCCACCGCGATGAACGCCCCGCTGCTGCAGGTGCAGGGACTGAAGGTCGCCTACGGCAAGATCGAGGCGCTCCAGGGCATCGACCTCGAACTGCCGCGCGGCGAGATCACGACGCTGGTCGGCGCCAACGGCGCCGGCAAGACGAGCACGCTGCTGGCCTTGTCGGGACTGGTGCGCAAGAGCGCCGGCCGGGTCTTGTTCGACGGCATCGACCTCACGCGCATGGCGGCGCACCGCATCGTCGCGCACGGTGTGGTCCAGGTGGCCGAAGGACGGGCCACGCTGAGCACCCTGACGGTGCGCGAGAACCTCGAACTCGGTGCCTACACACGGCCCGGACGCGCAAGCCGCGCGGCCGACCTGGCGCGCGTGTACGAGCTGTTCCCGCTGCTCGAGGAGCGCGCCGACGGCCTCGCCGGCAACCTCTCGGGCGGCGAGCAGCAGATGCTGGCGATCGGCCGCGCGCTGATGGCGCGGCCGCGGCTGCTGCTGCTCGACGAACCGTCGATGGGGCTGGCGCCGATCGTCGTGCAGGAGATCTTCCGCACGCTGCGCACCATCAACCAGGCCGGGCTGACGATCTTCCTGGTCGAGCAGAACGTGCGCCAGGCGCTGCGCATCGCGCAGCGCGCCTACGTCATCGAGACCGGCCGCATCGTGCTCGCCGGGTCGGGCCGCGAGCTGCTCGACAACCCGCGCGTGCAGGAGGCCTACCTCGGCGGCTGAGGGCCGCGGCGCCAGGGGCAGCCCCGCCGGCGCCACGGCCGCAGCGCCGACGGCGAAGCCTGTAAGATGCCGCGAGCCACGGGAGGCACAAGTGAGCAAGAGGCCCGAGATCACCATCTCCACCATCGATGCCGAAAGGCTCGAAGCGCTGTTGGCGTCGACGCCGAAGGCCGGTTTTCCGGGCCGCGCGGAGCTCCAGGCCGAACTCGATCGCGCCAACGTCGTCGCGCCGCACGAGGTGCCGCCCACCGTCGTGACGATGAACTCGACCGTGCGCTTCGAAGTCGAGGGCTCGAGCGATTCGTTCGAGCTGACGCTGGTCTACCCGAAGGACGCCGACGCGAGCGGCAAGACGATCTCGATCCTCGCGCCGGTCGGCGGCGCGCTGCTCGGCCTCGCGCAGGGCGACGAGATCGCCTGGCCGCGCCCGGGCGGCGGCATGGTCAGGGTGAGGGTCAAGGAAGTGCTCTACCAGCCCGAACGCGAGGGCTCGTACCACCGCTGAAGGCGCGCGCCGCCCGAGGTTCGCGCCGATGCCCGGCCGACCCCTCGGCAAGCAATGCGAAACCGCGCCGGGCGGCTTCGGCCGGCAGCCTGGGCTAAGCTGGCGCGCGCTGCGCGCACCGGCACGCTGCGCCCCCACCCACCGGAGGACCGTCTCATGGCCGACAACTGGCTGACCACGCTGATCACGAACACGCCGCAGGAGGGCTTCGAGCTCGCCATCACGCTCTCGCGGCGCGGCGTGCGCTACACCCAGCCCGACACCCAGGTGCTGCACAAGCTGCGCCCGGAGTACGCCAACGACGCCGACTCGCTCACCGCGGCCTCGCAGGTGATCGCGATCAACTTCCAGACGGTCGCGGCGGCGAACGGCTACTGGCGCAAGTAGGCCCGGGCGTGGGCCGGCCCCGAAGGCGGCCGGCTGCGGGCGTCGCCGCTCGGCGCCTACGGCGCCCCTGTGCGCGCGCTCCATGTCTTCACCGGCTCTCACTCCGAGCCGAGCCTGATGCCGCAGGGCCGGCGCCGCTCGGCGGCCCACTCGAGCAGCGCCTCGGCCCGGGCCGGGGCACGCACCGGGCCGGGATCGCAACGCGGCCAGAAGCGGCACGTGCCGGAGACCAACGCCGCGACCCACTGCCCGGCGATGCGCCCGGACACGGTGCCGATCGTCATGCCCGCGCCCGCGGCCGGAGCGCCTCGCGCGCCGTGAGCGCGGCGCACAATGCGGCGCGGCTGCCGCCGATGACGAGCACGTCGGCCATTGCAGCCACTGTGCGCGACCGTTCCCCCGGGACGAGCGGCATCCTCGGTCGGGTCGGACGGCGCGCCGCTGTGGGCTGCTGCCAACGCCTGCAGGCATTCGGGCGCCGCGAGCCGGCGCGGGCCGCTACGCTGCGCGGCATGAGCGCGCCGTGCCGATGCCAGGCGTCGATCCCGGAGCACGCGGCGCGCAAGGCAGTCCCGTGAGCACCAAGACCAGCGTACGCACCGGGTATCGCTACCGTCCCGAGCGCCTCGGCAGCCGCTACGACGCGCTCGTCGTCGGCTCGGGCATCGGCGGCCTCACCGCGGCGGCACTGCTGGCGGCGCTCGGCCGCCGCGTCGCGGTGCTCGAGCAGCACTACACGGCGGGCGGCGCCACGCACAGCTTCGAGCGTGCCGGCTACGACTGGGACGTCGGCCTGCACTACGTGGGTGACATGGGCGCGCGCACGACGCTGCGCCGCATGATGGACTTCCTGACGATGGGCCGGCTCGAGTGGGCGCCGATGGACGCGCACTACGAGCGCTTCTTCATCGGCGCGCGCGTCGTCGACGCCGTCGCCGGCCGCACCGCGTTCCGCGACAACCTGCTCGTGCATTTCCCGCGCGAGGGCGCGGCCGTCGACCGCTACCTCGCGCTCGTCGACCAGGTGGCGCGCGGCATGCGCGCCTTCTCGATGGAACGCACGCTGCCGCCCTGGCTCGCGCTGCTGGCACGGCCCTGGCTGCGCCGGCAGCAGCCGCCGGGGCTGGCGCGCAGCACCTGGGACGTGCTCGCGCAGCTGACCGCCGAGCGCGACCTCATCGCCGTGCTCACCGGCCAATGGGGCGACTACGGCCTGCCGCCCAGACGCTCGAGTTTCGTCGTCCACGCCATGGTGGCGCGGCATTACCTGAACGGCGGCCACTACCCGGTGGGCGGCGCCTGGCGCATCGCCGAATGCGCGCTCCCGCGCATCCGCGCCGCCGGCGGCGAGGTGTTCACCTACGCGCGCGTCGAGCGCATCCTGGCGCCGGGCGGGCGCGTGCGCGGCGTGCGCATGGCCGACGGCCACGAGATCGACTGCGACTGCGTGATCTCGGACGCCGGCGCCGCCAACACCTTCGGCCGCCTGCTGCCGCCCGAAGTGGCGCGCGCGCACGGGCTCGATCGCCTGCTCGCGCAGTTGCAGCCCAGCCTCGGGCATCTGTGCGTCTACATCGGCCTCGAGGCGGCGGCGGTCGAACTCGGCCTGCCGAAGACCAACTTCTGGATCTACCCGGACAACGATTCCGACGCGGCGCTGGCGCGCTTTCTCGCCGACCCCAGCGGCGAGTTCCCCGTGGTCTACATCTCGTTCCCCTCGGCCAAGGACCCCGACTTCGAGCGCCGGCGCCCGGGCCGCGCGACGATCGAGATCATCGCGCCGGTGCCATGGTCGCTGTTCGCGCCCTGGGCAGGCACCACCTGGGGCCGGCGCGGCGCGGACTACGACGCGCTGAAGAACGCCTACGGCGAACGCCTGCTCGAGCACCTGTACGCGAAGCTGCCGCAGCTGCGCGGGCGCGTCGCATACCACGAGGTGTCGACACCGCTGTCGATGCAGTGGTTCTGCGGCGCGCCGCACGGCGAACTGTACGGGCTCGAGCACGGCGTGGCGCGCATGCAGGCGCGCTGGCTGCGCCCGCGCACGCCGCTCGCCGGCCTGTGGCTGACGGGCCAGGACATCGTGTCGTGCGGCATCGGCGGCGCGATGATGGGCGGCCTGGCCACCGCGCTGGCCGTGGCCGGCACGCGGCGCATGATGCCGGTCATGAAGCAGATCTTCGGCTGAGTGAGGGCGAGCAGGTCCGCCTGCGCGGACCTGCTCGCCTGACGAAGGGCTGCGCGTGTCCTTGCACGCGCAGCGCGGCTGGCAGGGCTGCAGCGGGGCACGGCGCTGCCGCCGGCGCCGCGACGCCGTCAGTCGGCCAGCGCCGCGCCCATCGCCAGCGCGTCGCACAGCGTGCCCAGGGCACGCGCCTCGCCGCTCGGCAAGCTGCCGGCCCGCAGCAGCGTCGCGCGCTGGATGCCGCGCAGGCGGAAGTACAGCTCGTCCTCCATCGCCTCGACCTCGGCGGCATCGCCGCCGGCCAGCGCCTGCGGGTTCCACAGGCCGCTCTCGTTCCAGCCGGCGCGCAACCGTGCGAGCAGGAACGAGGCCAGCTCGAGCGCGCTCTTGTGCGCCGGCAGCGCGGCGCCGGCCAGTTGCGCGGCCACGCAGTCCTCGGCCATGCGCAGCACGTCGCCGAGCGCGGCCAGGCGTGCCTCGATGTCGCGGTGCTCCATCGTCGCCGTCTGCGGCCCGAGCGCGCCGGCCGCGCGGCTGATGCGTCCGACCCAGCCGAGGTCGAACTCGCCGGGCACGGCGCGCAGCGCGACGCTTGCGTGCATCAGGTTCTCGAAGCGTCCGCGCGTCGCGGCGAGCGCGGCTTCGACGACGGCGAGCATGCGCCCGAGCGGCGACAGGCGCTCGCCGGCGAGCGCATGCGGGTAGCCCGAGCCGTCGAGCCGCTCGTGGTGCTCGGCCACCGCCTGCGCCACCGCCCTGGGGTAGTTGGTGAGCTGCGCCACCAGCAAGTAGCCCACGTGCGGATGCACGACGAGCTGCTGGTAGCTCGTGAAGTCGAGCTCGCGGTCGGCCTCGGCCTCGCCGAAGCGCGGGTCGATGTACATCTCGCCCAGGTCGTGCAGCAGTCCGCACAGCATCGCCAGGCGGATCTCCGGCGTGTCGCCGCCGCCGCCGGCGGCCAGCGCGCCGGCCAGCGCCATCGCGCGCATCGCGTGGCCGAAGGTCGCGGGCCGCGCCGTCTGGCTGGCCGTGAGCAGCAGCTGGGCCACCGGATGCAGCGGCAGCTGCGCCGCCTCCCGGGCCAGCCGCGGTGCGTGCGGCACGAGCAGCGGCGCGAGTGCGGCGTCGCCGTCGGCCAGCGCCAGCACCTCGTCGGCGAGGGTCGACGTGCTCACGCCGTCTTCGGCCAGCAGACAGCTCTCGAGCGGCGCGCGCAGCTGGCGGTCGAGCAGCTTGCGCTGCAGCTCGGCCGATACGGGGCGGTTGGCGGCCCAGAGCTTGAAGCCCGAGACGTCGAAGATGTCGGTGGCAGCGATGATGCGCCGCGTCTCGCTGGCCTCGAGGATGGTGGCCAGCGCGTGCGGGTTGGCGATGCGAAAGGGCGAACGGTCGGCCGCGGCGTCAGGGGTCATCGGGCTTGCTCCGGGAACGTCCGTCGGCTTATCGGCAGCGCGCGGGCAAACCCAAGGACGCGAGCGTTCGGTTACATGCACCGGCACGCGGCAGGCACGGCCGCCGCAGCCCGAGTGCGACGAATTGCGCACGCGCCGCTGCCTTGGCGCGGCAACCCCCGCGCTCGCGGGCTGGCTGCCGAAAACAGGGCCCCGCAGACTCGCCCCACTTCGACATCGGACGCCCGACCATGCCTCGCTTCACCAGGACCTTGCTCGCTGCGGCGCTCGCCGCAGCCGCCTTCGCCGGCCACGCCGCGGCCGTCAAGATCACCTTCGACAACCCGATCTTCAACGGCACGCCCTCGCCCGGCTACGATGCGGCGAGCATCACCTTCCCCGCCGCCGGCGGCCCGGGCTCGCAGACCCTGGCTGTCGCCGCCGGCCGCTTCCAGGGCTCGGCCTCGGAACTCGCCGGCATCACGGCCGATCGCTTCGTCGACAACCTGGCCGACGTCTGGATGTACTGCTACGACGTCTACGAGACGATCGGCAGCGGGCGCGTGGTGACGTACACCGTGAACTTCGACGGCGCGAGCGACCGCACGCTCGCCTTCCTCGGTGCCGTGAATGCGGTGCGCAACGCCGGCAACCCGACGCCCGACCGCAACGCCTGGCTGCATCCGACGACGGCCTACGAGGCGGCGGCGATCCAGCTCGGCATCTGGGAGAGCCTGTACGACAGCGGCTGGGACCTCGGCGCCGGCGCCTTCCGGGCCACGCAGCTCGACGCCCCGACGGCAAGCGCCCTGGCGAGCTACTTCGCCAGGGTCGGCCAGGCACCGGCACTCGAGCGCCAGTACACGATGGTGCTCGAAGCGCAGGGCGCGCAGGACATGATCACCGGCGACCCGCCCGGCGCCGTGCCCGAGCCGGGCACGCTCACGCTGCTGCTCGCGCCGCTGGCGCTGATCGCCTACGGGCGGCGGGCGCGCGGCGCAGCGCAAGGCTGAACTCCGGCGCGGCAGCCCGGGCGGAGGCGTCGCCGCCCTGACGGCGGCCGATCCGATCGCGCGCGGCCGGTGCCGGCCGCGCCATGCGCAATTGCCCCGATCGCAAAAGGGTCGCGAAAGACGCATCATGGGCCGATGCCCGCTGCCGTGGCGGGCGCTCGCTGTCGGAGGCCACGCCCATGCATCCAACCCGTCGTGCCGCGTTGCTCGCGGCGCTCGCGCTCGCGCTCGCGCCCGGACTCGCCGACGCCCAGGTACCGGCCGGCTACCCGGCCGCCTATGCCGACGTCATCGCCGGGGCCAAGAAGGAAGGCAAGCTGGTCGTCTACAGCACCACCGACACCGCCTCGGCCAAGCCGCTGCTCGACGACTTCAAGGCGCTGTACCCCGGCATCTCGGTCGAGTACAACGACATGAACTCGACCGAGATCTACAACCGCTTCATCAGCGAGAACGCTGCCGGCGGCGCCAGCGCCGACGTGCTGTGGAGCTCGGCGATGGACCTGCAGATCAAGCTCGTGAACGACGGCCGCGCGCTGGCCTACGCCTCGCCCGAGATCCCGAGCGTGCCGGGCTGGGCGGTCTGGCGCAACGAGGCCTTCGGCACCACCTACGAGCCGATCTCGATCGTCTACAACAAGCGCCTGCTGGCGGCCGACGAGGTGCCGGCGAGCCACGACGAGCTGGCGCAGATGTTCACGGCCAAGGCCGACAAGTTCAAGGGCAAGGTCACCACCTACGACATCGAGAAATCGGGCGTCGGCTTCATGCTCATCACGCAGGACGCCAAGGCCAACCCGAAGTTCTGGGACTTCGTCAAGGCGCTGGGCAAGGCGGGGCCGCGCTTCCAGTCGAGCACCGGCACGATGATGGAGCGCATCAGCTCGGGCGAGAACCTGATCGGCTTCAACCTGTTCATGTCGTACGCCGTGCTGCGCGCCAAGAAGGACCCGAGCATCGCCTGGGTCAACCCGAAGGACTACACGCTGGTGATGTCGCGCGTGATGTTCGCGTCCAAGACGGCCAAGAACCCCAACGCGGCCAAGCTCTGGGTCGACTACATCCTGTCCAAGCGCGGCCAGAACATCATCGCCAACCAGGCCGAACTCGGCTCGATCCGCGCCGACGTGAGCGGCGAGATGACGGCGGCCAACCTGTCCAAGACGCTGGGCAACGCGCTCAGGCCGATCCCGGTGGGCCCCGACCTGCTGGCCGCGCTCGACCAGACCAGGCGGCTCGAGTTCATCAAGCAGTGGCAGGCGGCGCTCAAGGGCAACTGAGGGCGGGCTGACGGCCGAGGCGGCGGGGCCGCGACGCGCGCGCGGTGAGCGGTCGCGGCAGCAAAGGGGGCAATCGGGTGCGCCAGCCACTGCCACGCATCGGCGTCATCGGGCTCACGGCCCTGGCGGTGTTCCTGCCGCTGGGGCTGATCGTCTACCAGAGCCTGCTGAATGCGCCGTTCTTCATGCCGGACAAGGCGTTCGGCCTGGGCGCCTTCGCCTTCATCTTCGCCGACCCCGACTTCTGGTCGGCGCTCACGAACTCGCTCGTCATCGCCGCCGGCATGGCGCTGATCGCGGTGCCGCTGGGCGCCGTACTCGCCTTCCTGATGGTGCGCACCGACTTGCCCGGCCGCGGCTGGATCGAGCCGCTGCTGTTGATCCCGGTGTTCGTCTCGCCGATGGTGCTGGGCTTCGGCTACGTCGTCGCCGCCGGACCGGTGGGCTTCTGGTCGCTGTGGGCACGCGAGTGGCTGGGCGGCGTGCCCTGGAACGTGTATTCGCTGTCGGCGATCGCCATCGTCGCCGGCCTCACGCATGTACCGCATGTCTACCTGTACTCGTCGGCGGCGCTCGAGAGCCTGGGCTCCGACGTCGAGGAGGCCGCGCGCATGTCCGGTGCCTCGCCGTTCCAGGTGGCGCGCGACGTCAGCCTGCCGATGGTGACGCCTTCGCTGCTGTTCTCGGGCGTGCTGGTGTTCTTCCTCGGCTTCGAGATCTTCGGCCTGCCGCTGGTGCTGGGCGACCCCGAGGGTCACCTCGTCCTCGCCACCTACCTCTACAAGCTCACCAACAAGCTCGGCGTGCCCTCGTACCACCTGATGGCCGCGGTGGCGGTGTGCATCGTCGCCGTCACCTTCCCGCTCGTGTTGCTGCAGCGCCGGCTGCTGCGCAACGCGGCGCGCTTCGTCACCGTCAAGGGCAAGGCCGGGCGCCAGCGCCCGCTGCCGCTGGGCCAATGGCGCTGGGTCGCGATCGCGATCGTCGCGCTGTGGCTGCTGCTCACCGTCATCGTGCCGCTGTCGGGCGTCGTGCTGCGCTCGGTCGTCACGCACTGGGGCGAGGGCGTGCACCTGGGCGAGGTGCTCACGCTCGACAACTTCCGCAGCGTGTTCGACCAGCCGACCCTGGTGCGCGGCATCTTCAACACGGTGGCCATCGGCGTCGTCGGCGGTGCGCTGGCAGTGGCCTGCTACACGGCGATCGGCCTGGCCACGCACCGCCGGCCCGACGGCTGGTCGCGCCTGGTCGACTACCTGGTGATGCTGCCGCGCGCGGTGCCCGGCCTGCTCGCGGGACTGGCCTTCCTGTGGGTGTTCCTGTTCTTCCCGCCGCTGGCGCCGCTGCGCAGCACGCTGTTCAGCCTCTGGCTGGCCTACTCGGTGGTGTGGCTGGCCTACGGCATGCGGCTGGTGTCGAGTTCGCTGATGCAGGTGGGCCCCGAGCTCGAGGAGGCCGCGCGCTGCACCGGGGCCACGCGCGCCCAGGTCAGCCGCCACGTCACGCTGCCGCTCATCCGCTACGGCCTGCTCGCGTCGTGGCTGCTGGTGTTCATGATCTTCGAGCGCGAGTATTCCACCGGCGTGTACCTGCTCGGCCCCGGCACCGAGGTCATCGGCTCGCTGCTGGTGTCGATGTGGGGCACCGGCGCGGCCGACATGGTGGCTGCGCTGTCGGTGATCAACGTCGCCCTGGTGGCCGTCGGCCTGGGCATCGCGCTGCGGTTCGGAGTGAAGCTGCATGACTAAGCTGGCCGTCGACGAACTGCACCTGGCCTACGGCAGCGTGCCCATCCTGACCGGCGTGTCGATGCAGCTCGCGCAGGGCGAGGTGGTGTCGCTGCTCGGTCCTTCGGGCAGCGGCAAGACGACGCTGCTGCGCGCGGTGGCCGGGCTCGAAGCGCCGCAACGCGGCCGCATCGCGATCGACGGCCAGCCGGTGTACGACGGCGCCCGCGCGCTCGAGGTGCCGGCCGAGCGGCGCAGCCTCGGTCTGGTGTTCCAGTCGTACGCGCTGTGGCCGCACCGCACGGTGTTCGACAACGTCGCCTACGGGCTGCGCCTGCGCAAGGTCGCGGCGGCCGAAGCCGCAGCGCGCGTGCAGGCCGCGCTCGACAACCTCGGCCTGGGCGCGCTCGCCCAGCGCCTGCCGCACCAGCTCTCGGGCGGGCAGCAGCAGCGCGTGGCGATCGCGCGCGCGCTCGTCTACAACCCGCCGGTCATCCTGATGGACGAGCCGCTGTCCAACCTCGACGCCAAGCTGCGCGAGGAGGCGCGCGCCTGGCTGCGCGAACTGATCCTCGAGCTGCAGCTCTCGGCGCTGGTCGTCACGCACGACCAGAGCGAGGCGATGGCGATGTCCGACCGCATCCTGCTGCTGAACAACGGCGTGATCGAACAGCAGGGTCCGCCGCACGAGATGTACGGCGAGCCGCGCACCCTCTTCGCCGCCGATTTCATGGGCAGCAACAACCGCATCGAGGGCCGTCTGGCCGAGCGCCGCGGCAGCACCGCGCTGCTGGTCGGCGAAGGCTGGCAGCTCTGGGGCACGCCCAGAGGCGCCGCCGCGGCCGACGGCGCCGCGGCCACCGGCATGGTGCGCCTCGAGCGCGTGCGCGTCGTCGACGGCCCGGGCGACAACCGCCTGCACCTGCCGCTGGTGACCTCGATGTTCCTCGGCGACCGCTGGGAGCACCTGTTCCAGCTCGGCCGCGCCCGCCTGCGCGCGCACGGCGCAGCGCGGCTCGACGCCGGCGCGCATTGGCTCGAGCTGCGTCCCGACGACCTGTGGCTGTTCGCCGGCGGCTGAAGGCCGCTGCGCGCAACCGCACCGCCGGCGCCCGCGCGCCTTGGCGGGCGGCAACGAGGGGCTGTTCCGGGCGTGGCCGCGCGCGGCCCGTCCCGGGCCGGCAAAGACCTTCTTCGGGCCGGATAACCGGGAGCGAAGGGCCGCCACGCCGGCCCTGCGTCGCGAGCGGGCCGGCTTGTCCAGCGACCGACGCATCGTCGAGCGCGACGATCCGGCCGAGTGCGTCGACACACCGTGCCGCGAGACCATCGTTGGCCGGTGCGAAGCCGCTGTCGGGATGTCCAGCGGCCACGACGAAGACAAGGCCTGCGTGCGCGACACCCTGCGCTTCGTCGAGCTCGACGCGCCGACGGGTGATTCCGGGGCTGCCCTGACTCCCGGCTTGTGGCGCACCGAGCCCCGGGCTTCCGCGAGCGGGTGGGCACCGGCAGGAACACGAACGAGCCCTTCGGCCGCCATGACGGCATCGGGCCCATCGCCGTCGCAGCAGGCAACACTCACGGGAAGTCGGCAGGAGCAGGTTCGCCGGCCATGGCGATGCGATCATGGGCTCTCAGCGCACGAACGCGAAGCCGAGCGATGCGTAGAGCCCCACGGCCCGCGTGTTGGCCAGCGTAACGACGAGGTGCAGCTCGCGTTCACCATCGGCGGCCAGCTCGGACATCGCCGCCTGCATGCAGGCGCGCGCCAGCCCTTGTCCCCAGAGCGCGGGTTCGCTGAAGGTGTAGGCCACGAACGGGCGCTGCCCGAAGGTGGTGACGAGCGCTGCCGCCAACGGCGAGCCCGAGCGCACGACCACCTTGGACGCCCGTGCGCGCAGCGGTCCGTAATGCCCGGCTGCGGTTCGGCGGATTTCCTCGGCCGCCTGCTCGGGCGTTTCGCCTTCGTAATCGACCGTGCCGACATAGGCGCGATGCATGAGCGCCGCCAGCGCGGGCAGATCGCCCGCGTCGAAGGAACGGACCTCGATCGCCGGCCGCGGCAGCGCGTGCGTGAGCCGCGCACACATGCGAGCTCGCTTGGACATGCTTCGCCCACGCCTCCTGCTTGCAAGCATCCGACCGGCCATCGGCGCGCCGATCACCGATCACCGATCACCGATCACCGATCACCGATCACCGATCACCGATCACCGATCACCGATCACCGATCACCGATCACCGATCACCGATCGCCGATCGCCGATCGCCGATCACCGGGCGTCGGGCGTCGGGCGTCGGGCGTCGGGCGCATCGGGCGCGTCGATTGTGCGCTCGCATCCCGCGCGCTGCGCCTTCGCTCGGGCCAGGTCCCGTCGCGCGGGCGACGCCGCTGCCCGCCGCGGGCCCTTGCGCTCACCCTGCCCGGCCGCGCCGCGGCGCCAGCGCCCAGAAGCGTGGGCGGCAGAAATCCAGCCCCGGATTTCTGCCGCCCGCGGTCATAGACTGCGGCCATGGTGATGAAGGTCTGCATCGTCGGACTGGGCGCCGTCGGCGGCCTGCTTGCCGGCAAGCTCGGCAGCCGGCTGCCGGTCGGCGCGCTCGAACTCTCGGCGCTGGCGCGCGGCGCCACGCTCGCCGCGGTGCGTGCGCAGGGGCTGGTGCTCGAGTCGGAGGACGGGCGCGCCACGGTGCCGCTGGCGGTGGCCGACGAGCCGGCCGCACTCGGCGTGCAGGACCTGGTGGTGCTGGCCGTCAAGGGCCCGGCGCTGGCCGCGGCGGCGCCGGCCGTGGCGGCGCTGTGCGCGCCGCACACGCGGGTGCTGAGCGCGATGAACGGCGTGCCCTGGTGGTTCTTCGACGGCCTGGGCGCGGGGCCGGCCGCCGGGATGCGGCTCGACAGCGTCGATCCGGGCGGCATCGTTCGGCGCCACATCGCGCCGGCCCGCGTGATCGGCTGCGTCGTGCATGTGGCGGCCCGGACACCGGCGCCCGGCGTCGTCTGCCACACCGGCGGGCAGGGGCTCGTCGTCGGCAATGCCGTCGGCGCTGCCGACGATTCGCTGCACGCGCTGGCCGGCCTGCTCGAGCGCGCCGGCTTCGGCGTGACGCGCTCGCCGCGCGTGCAGCGCGATCTGTGGTTCAAGCTCTGGGGCAACATGACGATGAATCCGGTGTCGGCGCTCACCGGCGCCACCTGCGATCGCATCCTCGACGACGAGCTGGTGCGGGGCCTGTGCAGCGCGGTGATGCGCGAGGCGCAGGCGCTGGGCGCGGCCTTCGGCATCCCGATCGAGCAGCAGCCCGAGGAGCGGCACGCGGTGACGCGCAAGCTGGGCGCGATCCGCACCTCGATGCTGCAGGACCTGGACGCCGGCCGGCCGCTCGAGCTCGACGCGCTGCTGGGTGCGGTGCGCGAGATCGCGCTGCAGCTGGGCATCGCGACGCCCAATGTCGACGCGCTGTTCGGGCTCACGCGCCTGATGGCGCGCACGCGCGGCCTGTACCCGGCGGCGGATTGACGACGGGCGCCGCCTGCGCGCCGCCGACGCTCAGCCCTTGATGAGCGCGGACACGACGGCCGTCGTCGCCTCCTTGAGCTTGTCGCGCGCCAGCGCCCTGCACTGCTCGGCAGTGGCTCCGGCCTTGGCGTCGAAGGCCGTGGCCACCTGCAGCGGCCGCCAGATCACCGCACGTATCGTGCCGGTGCGCGGCAGCAGCACGACGCGGGCGGTGACGGCGCAGATGCCGTCCTCGGTGACGCCGCCGGCGACCTGGCTGAGGAAGGTCCACCGGCCTTCGGGGTAGAGCTTCCACACCTTGGCGGGCACCGTCTCCTTGAGCAGCGCCTTGGCGCTCGCGGCGTCGATCAGCGTCTCGGACGACTGGTCGAGCAGCATCGTCTTGGGCTCGCGCAACGCTTGTGCCGCGGCGGGCGTGGGCCACAGCGGCGCCGAAGCCGCCGCGGCGGCGAGGAGGGCGGCCAGCGCGTGCTTCTTCATCGGTCACCTGTGCGGACTGTGGGCGAATGGCGACCGGATCACCGGTCGGCGCGCAGTGTACTCACAACGCCCGCTGCGAGCGGGTGGTGCGAGCGGGTAGTCCGGGCAGGCGACCGCCTCACCGGGCCGTCCTGCGCAGCGACGGCAGGCGCCGCGGCAGCACCGATCGGCCGCGCTTCAGCGGCGCGCGCCGCAGGCTCGGCGACGAACCGCAACCGATCGGCGCCGCGGCCGTCTGAGCCTGTGAAGACATGAATCGTGTCCGCGATTCCTGTCTTCACAGGCACTGAGGTGCGCGTCGGGCAATCCGGCCGGTGAAGACCGCCGCGCTCATCGTGCCCCTGGCGCTGCGCGCCTTCCCCCCCGAGGGGAGCGAGCGCCTTCGGAGCGGCCATGCGTCGCTCCTCGCGCCGCAGGGTGTGCGCCGGATCGAGGGCGCGCGCGGCTAAGGCCGATGCGGCTCGGGCGGCGCGTTCGCAGCAGGCGGCACGATCGGCTGCGCATGCCGCGCGTCGGCCGACAGGCGCGCGACCACGAGGCGCACGATCGCGAAGCCGAAGGCCGGGTTCTGGAAGAAGAGCTGGCGAAACGTGGCTTCGTCGATGGACAGCAGCGTCGCCTCCTGCACGCAGCGCAGCGTGTGCGTGCGGCGCCGGTCGGGCGCGAAGAACGCGATCTCGCCGAACATCTCGCCCGGCACGACGAAGCGGCCCGTGCCCTCGACCTCGAGCCGCCCCTCGGCCAGCACGTAGAGGCGGTCGGCAGGGTCGCCCTGGCGGAACACCACCGCGCCGACACGCAACCGCCTGCGCTTCATGTACCGCTGCAGCCACACCTGCGGCGCGCCGGCCCCGGCTTCGGCACGCTGCACGCGGCGCGTCAGCCGCTGCATCTCGAGCACCCGCCACAGGTTGATGGGCAGCAGCGCCAGGTGCAGCAGCAGCACCATCGGCGCCGGGTGCGCGAAGCCGTAGACGACGAAGCCGAGATTGCCGCCCACGGCCAGCCAGCGCAGCGGCACGATCGTCTTCACGACGGCCGAGACGATGACGAGCGCGCCGGCCACCAGCGCCGCCGCCAGCGCCACCCATTGCACCGGATCGGCCAGCATGGCTTGCAGCTCGACGATGCGCGCGGCGACGAAGCCTTCCAGAGCCACCGCGCGTCCCTCCCGGCTGCGGGTTGTCCTCGGGTGCGAAGTATCCACGCCGCGGCCGAGAATCCGGCGATGCTCGATCGTGCCGCCGCGCTGCAGGCCACGTTGCGCGCCTCGATGACCGCGCTCGAGGCGCAGCGCACATTGCTCGGCGACGCCGCGGTGGAGGCCGCGCTGGCGCCGCTGCGCGCCCAGTGCGAAGCGCTGGCACAGGGCCGCGAGGCGCCGCCGCCTGCGGCGGCCTGGCGCCAGCTGCGCCAGGTGAGCGTGCTCTTCCTCGACGTGGCCGGCTCGACCGCGCTGTCGGGCCGCATCGACGTCGAGGATCTGCAGGCCGCGCTCGACGGCACGCTGGCCGCCTGCTCGGCTCTCGTGCGCGCCGCGGGCGGCGAGGTGCTGCAATACGCCGGCGACAGCCTGCTGGCCGCCTTCGGCGCCGCCGGCGCGCGCGAGGACGATGCCGAGCGCGCCGTGCGCTGCGCGCTGGCCCTGGCGGCCGAGGGTGCGCGCCAGGGCGAGGCGCTGCGCGCACGGCTGGGCGCCGAAGGCTTCGCGGTGCGGCTGGGCGTGCATACCGGGCCGGTGCTGCGCGGCGGCGGCGTCAACGAGGACAACACGCTGCGCGGGCTGGCTGTCAACGTCGCCGCGCGCATGGAGCAGACGGCGCCGCCCGGCCGCGTGCGCGTCAGCCACGACACCTGGACGCTGGTGCGCGGCCTGTTCGATGCCGAGCCGCAGGCGGCGATCGCCGTGCACGGCGTCGACGAGCCGGTGCGCAGCTGGCTGGTTCGGGCCGCGCGGCCGCGCCAGTTCCGTGCGCCCACGCGCGGCATCGAGGGCGTGGCCACGCCGCTGGTAGGGCGCGAGCCCGAGTTGGCGGCGCTCGAGGCCGCCTGGCAGGCCGTGCTCGCCACGCGCGACAGCGGCAGCTGCACCGTACTGGCCGAGGCCGGCCTCGGCAAGAGCCGGCTGCTGCACGAATGGCAGCAGCGCCTGGCCGCGGCGCCGCTGCCGCCCAGGCTGCTGGCGGCGCGCTCCCAGCCGGCCGATCGACAGCAGCCCTACGGCCTCGTGCGCGCGCTGCTCGCCGCCTTGCTGGGCATCGCCGACAGCGACGCCGCCGAGGCGGCGCGCGCCCGACTCGTGGAGGGCCTGACGCCCTGGCTCGCCGCGCCCGACGATCCGGCACCCGAACTGCTCGGCCAGCTGGTGGGCATGGATTTCGGCGCCAGCCCGGCGGTGCGCGCGCTCGGCGGCGATGGTCGGCTGCTGCGCGGCCGCGCGCTGACCGCACTGGCGCTCGTGCTGCGCCGGCTGGCGCAGCGCAACGGCGCGGGTCTGGTGCTGCTGCTCGACGACCTGCAGTGGGCCGACGACGCCTCGCTCGATGCGCTGCCGGGCCTGCTGCGCCCCGGCGGCCTGCCGCTGCTGGCGGTATGCGGCGCGCGGCCGGCGCTGCTGGAGCGGCGGGCGCAGTGGTGCGATGAGCTGCCGGGGCACCGGCGCATCGAGCTGGCGGCGCTCGGCCGGGCAGCGCGACGCGCGCTCGTGACCGCGCTGCTGCAGCGGCTGCCCGGCCCGCCGCCGGCGCTCGTCGAACGCGTCGAACAGCGCTCCGAGGGCAATCCGTTCTACGCCGAGGAGCTGGTGAAGATGCTGGTGGACCGCGGCGTCATCGAGGCGCCGCCCGCCGGGCCCTGGCGCTTCGCGGCCGAGCAGATCGACACGCTGCCGCTGCCGCCCACGCTCACCGGCGTGCTGCAGGCGCGCCTGGATGCGCTGGCGCCGGCCGAGCGGCGCGCGCTGCAGCACGCGAGCATCGTCGGCCCGGTGTTCTGGGACGACGCGCTGGGCGCGCTCGACGGGCAGGCGCCGCGGCAGCTGCCGGCGCTGCGGCGCAAGGCGCTGGTGCACCGGCACGCCGCCAGCGCCTTCGAGGGAACCGACGAGCAGGCCTTCCACCACCATCTGCTGCACCAGGCCACCTACGACACCCTGCTGCGCTCCGAGCGCCGCGAGGGCCACGCGCGCGCGGCGACCTGGCTCGAGGCACGCGTCGGCGAGCGCGCCGGCGAGTATCTGGCGGTGACGGCCGAGCACTTCGAGCGCGCCGGCGACCACGACCGCGCGCGCGAGTGGTTCGATCGTGCCGCGGTCGCGGCGGGCGACCGCATGGCCATGCGCATGGCACTCGTCTATCTCGACCGCGCCCTCGCGCTGCCCGAGCCGCAGCCCGAGAAGCTCGGCGACCTGCTGAACCGGCGCATCGCCGCTCTCGATGCGCTCGGCCTGCGCGAGCGTCAGGCCGCCGACATCGCCGCACTGCGCGCGCTGGCCGGGCGCACCGGCCACCAGGGCCACCTGGCCAAGGCGCTGATGCAGCAGGCGCTGCTGGCCGACCGCCTCGGGCACAGCGCCGAGGGTGCCGCGCTCGCGCGGCAGGTGCTGGCCCTGAGCGAGTCCGCCGGCGACGCCGTGCGCTGCGCGTTGGCCTGGGGCCAGATCGCCTGGAGCGCCATCGAAAGCGGGCAGTTCGACCAGGCGCGCCATGCCCTGGCGCGCGGCCTGCCCTGGGCGCGCCGGGTGCCGCTGGTCGAGCACGACGCCCATATCCACGTCTACGAGGTGCAGCTGCTGCTCATCGCTGCGCACCTGTACGCCATGCGCCACGCCGACGGCGCACGCGCACGCTCGATCGAGCGCGCCCTGCGGCGCGCCCGCCGCCACCGCATTCGCCGCATGGAGGCGCTGTGCCTGGAGTGGCTGGTCGATCTCGCCGCCGACCGCGGCGACGTCGCCGCCGCCGCCGCCCACCTCGAGTCGATGCGCGTCGTGTCGGTCGAGCTCGACCTGCCGCTGCACGACGCGGTGCTGGCCCAGCGCGCCGGCCGTCTGGCCCTGCTCCAGAACGACCTCGGGCAGGCCAGCCGCGAAAGCGCGCGCGCCGCCGCGCTGTACCAGGCACAAGGCTCGCCGCATTACGCCGCTTCGGCTCTGGAGGACGAAGCGATGGCGCTGCGCCTGGCCGGGCGTTGCGACGAAGCGGCAGACCGCCTGCAGGCGGCCGCCGACGCCTGGCAGCAGCTGGGCGACGTCGAACAGGCCGCCGCCGCAACGCTGCTGCGCGCCGAGGCGCGGCTGGCCGCCGGCGCCGCCGCCGAGGCACTGGCGACGGTGCAGGCGCTGCAGCCGCTGCTCGGCTCGCCGCGCGGCATCGACGCCGTCGTGCGCGCCCCGGCCGCCCACCATGCCGCATGGCGCGTCCTGCACGCCGCCGGCGACCCGCGCGCCCGGGCCCAGCTCGAGCGCGCCTGCGTCCTGCTCGACGAGCGGCTGCGCCGCCTGGCCGACGACGCCGCGCGTGCGCGCGCACTGGCCGTGGTGCCGCTGTACCGCGAGATTGCCGCCGCGGCGGCCGCCGCGGGCCTATTGAGTTTTCCGTAAAGGACGACACTACCAGAGCTCAGCCTGCATCCAGCAGGCGGCGATGATCGAAGGGCGGCGCTGGGCGCTCTTGAGCTTGCTGCGGGCGGTGGTGTTGAGTTCGTTCAT
>JADYZZ010000065.1 GCA_020852865.1 Rubrivivax sp. | reverse complement strand
GGTGCGCAGCCTCGCGCAGCGCAGCGCCGAGGCGGCGCGCGAGATCAAGGGTCTGATCGGCGCCAGCGTCGACAAGGTCGAGTCGGGCGCGCGCCTGGTGGCCGATGCCGGCAGCACGATGAACGAGATCGTCGCCAGCGTGAAGCGCGTGACCGACGTCATCGCCGAGATCAGCGCGGCCGCCGCCGAGCAGAGCAGCGGCATCGGCCAGGTCAACGGCGCCGTCGCGCAGCTCGACCAGGCGACGCAGCAGAACGCCGCCCTCGTCGAGCAGAGCGCAGCCGCTTCCGAGTCGCTGCGCGCGCAGACGCAGCAACTGGCCGCGGTGGTGGCATCGTTCCGGATCGGACAGGCGCCGGGCGCGCCGATGCCCGCGTAGCGCAGATCGCGCGGCACGGCGTCGCCGGCTCGCTGCCGGCGCCGCCGCCTGCGCCCGCACGCCGCCGCGGCGCAGGCTGCGGCGGTACCGCTCCCGGCTACTCGGCGCCGGCGCCGCGCAGCGTCTGCAGCACCGGCCGTTGCAATACCTCGCGCAGCCCCCACCAGCCGGCCGCCAGCGCGAGCAGCGCGCCGGCGGCGGCACCGGCCAGCGGGACCCAGGGCGCGGGCGTCCAGTCGAACTCGAACACCCGGCGCGCGAGCAGCCAGCCGACGCCGATGGCCGCGGCCGAGGCGAGCGTGCCGGCCAGCGCGCCCACGCCCAGCAGTTCGGCGCGCTGCACCTGCGCCAGCAGGCGGCTGCCTGCGCCCAGCGCGCGCATGATCGCGTACTCGCGCGCACGCGCCTCGCGCGTGGCCACGACGGTGGCGAACAGCACCACCAGACCGGCGGCGAGCGTGAAGCCGAACAGGAACTCGACGGCGCGGATCACCTGGTCGAGCACCTGCTGCACCTGGCCGATCGAAGCCGACACGTCGACGCTGGTGAGGTTGGGGAATTCGCGCGCCAGCGTGCGGTCGAACCCCGGCACGCGGGCCGGGTCGGGCGCGCGGAAGGCGCTGATGTAGGTGGCCGGCAGATCGGACATCTCGGCGAGCGGGAACATCGCGAAGAAGTTGACGCGGAACGAGCCCCAGTCGACGCGGCGCAGGCTGGTGATGCGCGCCTGCACCGTGTGCCCGGCGATGTCGAAGTCGAGGCGGTCGCCGAGAGCGAGGCCGAGCGTGCGCGCCAGGCCTTCCTCGATCGAGATGGTGCCGGCCTCGCCCGCGCTCCAGCGGCCGGCCGCGATCTGGTTGGACGCCGGCAGCGCGGCAGCGTGGCTGAGGTTGAATTCGCGCTCGACGAGATGGGCCGCGCGCTCGTCGGCATAGCGTCCGGGGCCGACGGCCTGGCCGTTGATCGCGACGAGTCGGCCGCGGATCATCGGATACCAGTCGTAGTGCGTCACGCCGGCGGCGGCCAGGCGCGCGCGGAAGGCCGCGCCCTGCTCGGGCTGCAGGTTGATGACAAAGCGGTCGGGGGCATCGGGCGGCGTCGCGCGCCGCCAGCTGCCGATGAGGTCGGTGCGCAGCAGCACCAGCAGCACGAGCGCGAGCAGGCCCACGGCCAGCGCCGAGACCTGCACCACCGCGAAGGCCGGCCGCGCCGCGAGCTGGCGCGTGGCCAGCAGCAGCCAGCGCGGCGCCCGCGTCTCGGACACCGCGGCGCGCAGCAGCCGCACGGCGACGAGGGCGACGAGCGCGAACACGAGCGCGGCCGCCGCGAAGCCGCCGACCGCGATCAGCCCGAGCTGGAGGTTCGCGCTCAGCGCCAGCAGCAAGGCGACGAAGCCCGCTCCGCCCAGGCCGAGCACGGCGAGCGACGAGGTCTCGAGCGCGCCGACATCGCGCCGCATCACGCGCAGTGCCGGCACGCGCGCCAGCTGCAGCACCGGCGGCAGCCCGAAGGCGGCGAGCAGCGTCAACCCGACGCCCAGTCCGAACAGCGCCGGACGCGGCCCGGGCGGCGCCAGCTCGGTGCCCACCAGGCCCGCGAGCAGCGCGACGAACACGTAATGCGTCGCCAGGCCGAGCAGCACGCCGGCGAGGCTGGCGGCGAACCCGACGGCGCCGAACTCGAGCGCGTAGGCGCCGGCGATGCGCCGCTGCGACTGGCCGAGCACGCGCAGCATCGCGCAGTCGTCGAGGTGGCGCTGGGCGAAGTCGCGCGCCGCGATGCCCACCGCCACCGCGGCGAGCAGCGCCGCGAGCAGCGCCACCAGGTTGAGGAAGCTGCCGGCGCGGTCGAGCGTCTGGCGCATCTCGGGGCGGCCGCCCTCGAGCGACTCGACGCGCACGCCGCGCAAGGGCACGCTCGCGATGCGCTCCTCGGCCCAGCGCACGAAGGCGCGCACCGCGGCCTCGCCGCGCGCGCCGGCGTCGCGGCCGGCCACCGCGAGGCGGTAGGTGACGCGGCTGGCCGGCTGCACGAGGCCGGTGGCGGGCAGATCGGCGGCGTCGATCATGACGCGCGGCGCGAAGCTGCTGAAGCCCGCGCCGCGGTCGGGCTCGACGACGATGAGGCGCGTGATGCGAAAGCCCGCGTCGCCGAGCAGCAGCGTGTCGCCCGGCGCGAGGCCGAGGGCGTCGAGCAGGCCGGGGTCGACCCAGGCCTCGCCGCGCGCCGGCGCCGCGGCCACCTTCTCCTCGGCACCGTCGGCGGTGCGCCGCAGCGTGAGCTGGCCGCGCAGCGGATAGCCCGCGCTCACCGCCTTGACGGCCGCCAGCCGCGTCGCGCCGCCCTTGGCGTCGGGCGCGCGCGCCATGCTCGGGAAGGTGGCGTTGTCGGCCAGCGCCAGGCCGAGCGCGCGCGCCTTGGCCGCGAGCTCGGGCGGCGTCGGCTGGTCGCTCGCGATCACCGCGTCGCCGCCGAGCAACTGGCGCGCGTTGAGCTGCAGGCCGCTGGCGAGCCGGTCGGCGAAGAAGCCCACCGCGGTGAGCGCGGCCACCGCCAGCAGCACTGCCAGCGCGAGCAGCCGCAGCTCGCCGGCGCGCAGGTCGCGCCGCGTCTGGCGCGCGGCCAGCACCAGGATCGAAGGCGGTTTCGGGTCGGTACTCGAGGGCAGCGGCATCGCTCCACGGTAACCCAAAGCCGGCGCCGGCGGCGCCGCACGCCGAATCGACCGTGCAAGCGCCCTGAAACCGCAAGGCAAGGCGCGTGAGTCCAATCCATCCATGAACCTGCACCTGCCCCCCGTCTACCTCTCGCACGGCTCGCCGATGACGGCGCTCGAGCCGGGTGCCGCCGGACGCTATTTCGGCGACCTCGGCCGCACGCTCGTGCAGGCCTTCGGCCGGCCGCGCACCATCGTCGCCGTGTCGGCCCACACGCTGACGCGCGAGCCGGTGTTGCTGGCCGCGCCGCGCCACGACGCCATCCACGACTTCAGCGGCTTCGACGCCGCGCTGTACGAGCTGCGCTACGACGCGGCCGGCGCGCCCGAGCTGGCCGCGCGCACCGCCGAGTTGCTGCGCGGCGCCTCGCTGCCGGCGCATGTGCTGGCCGAGGGCGGCCTGGACCACGGCATCTGGACGCCGCTGCGCTACGCCTTTCCCGCCGCGGACGTGCCGATCGTGCCGCTCGGCTGGCCGCCCGACTGGGCGCCGGCGCGGCTGTTCGCGCTGGGCCGCGCGCTCGCGCCGCTCGCTGCCGACGGCGTGTGGCTGATGGCCAGCGGCAGCATCACGCACAACCTGCGGCGCCTGTTCGCCGGCGGCCTCGGCGCGCGTGTGGACGCGCCGCAGACACCCGAGAGCAGGGCTTTTCGCGACTGGTGGGCCGAACGCGCTGCCGTTGCGGACTGGGATGCCCTCTTCGACTACCGGCGGCAGGCGCCGCACGCCGCGCTGATGCACCCCACCGACGAACATCTGCTGCCCTTCTTCGTCGCCGCCGGCGCCGCGGGCGAGGGCGCCACCGGCCTGCGCGTGCACGCGAGCCAGAGCTACGGCGATCTGGGCATGGACGCCTACGCGTTCGGGCCCGACGCGGCAAAGCTGGCGGACCCGCCGGGCGGCTCGGAGCGGTTCGACAGATGACCTCGGTGCAGCGCGCGGGCCCGGCCGCGCGCCGCCGGCGCGCTACACCGGCACGCCGGCCTCGGCGAAGACCGCGTCGAGCCGGGCGATCCAGCGCGCCTGGTCCGCGGCCGGCGCGAAGCTCGCCTCGAAGCTGTTGCGCGCCAGCCGATAGGCGTGCCGCGCGTCGAGTTGCGGCAGCGCGGCGAAGATCTCGACGAAGTTGCGGTTCAGATAGCCGCCGAAATACGCCGGGTCGTCGCTGTTGACGGTGACCACGAGCCCGGCGTCGAGCAGCGCGGGCAGGTTGTGCGCGGCCAGCGTGGGGAACACGCGCAGCCTGGCGTTGGACAGCGGACAGACGGTGAGCGGCACGCGCGCGCGCGCCAGGCGCTGCACGAGCGCCGGATCTTCGACGCAGCGCACGCCGTGGTCGATGCGCTCGGCGCCGAGCAGATCCAGCGCCTCGGCGACATAGGCCGCCGGGCCTTCCTCCCCGGCATGCGCCACGACATGCAGGCCGAGCGCGCGGCAGCGCGCGAACACGCGTGCGAACTTGGCCGGCGGATGGCCGCGCTCCGAGCTGTCGAGGCCGACGCCGATGAAGTGGTGCCGGTGCGGCAGCGCCTGCTCGAGCGTGGCGAAGGCCTCCTCCTCGCTCAGATGGCGCAGGAAGCACAGGATCAGCCGCGCCGACAGGCCGAACTCGGCGTGCGCGCGCCGGCAGGCATGCTCGAGGCCGGTGATGACGGCTTCGAACGGCACGCCGCGCGCGGTGTGCGTCTGCGGATCGAAGAAGATCTCGGCGTGCAGCACCTGCTCGGCGGCGGCGCGCTCGAGGTAGGACCAGGCCAGATCGAAGAAGTCCTGCTCGGTGCGCAGCACGCCGGCGCCGGCGTAGTAGAGGTCGAGGAAGCTCTGCAGGTCGGTGAAGGCGTAGGCGGCGCGCAGCGCCTCGACACTCGGCCAGGCGAGCGGCAGGCCGTTGCGCTCGGCCAGGCGGAAGATCAGCTCGGGCTCGAGCGCGCCCTCGATGTGGATGTGCAGTTCCGCCTTGGGCATGCGGCGCAGCAGCGCGGCGAGGCGTTCGGCGGGCATGGCGTGCGGCGAAACGGAGCGGGCGGGCATGATCGGCATTTTCACGGGCTCAGGGCCTGCGAAGACATGAATCACGCTCGCGATTCATATCTTCACGGGCTCCCGGACATCGAGCGCGAGACCCGGCGCGCGCGCCGCGGCGAGCAGCGCGCGCGTGCACTCGTGCTGCGGGTCGCTGCAGACGCGATCCACGGGGCCCTGTTCGACGATCTCGCCCGCACACAGCACGGCGATCTCGTCGCAGACCTGCGACGCGATGCGCAGATCGTGCGTGAGGAACAGCAGCGCCACCGGCAGGCGGCGGTTGATCAGTTCGAACAGCGCGCGCAGCCGCGCCTGCGCCGGCAGGTCGAGCGTCGAGCACACCTCGTCGGCCACCAGCAGTTCAGGCTCGAGCATCAGCGCGCGCGCGATCACGACGCACTGGCGCTCGACGGCGCCCAGGCGCTGCGCAGGCCGCTCGAACGCATCGGCCGGCAGTTGCACGAGTTCGAGCAGGTCGCGCGCGCGGTCCTCGGCCAGATCGCGCGGCATGCCGAAGTTGAGCGGGCCTTCGATCAGCGCTTCGCGCACGGTGCGCTGCGGATCGAGCAGGCGGCCGTGGTCGGGCAGCAGCATCTGCACGCGGCGCAGCAGCGGCCTGGCCTCGGCACCCCGGAACTGCGTGATGTCGTCGCGGCCGAGTCGGATGGTGCCGGCGCTGGGCTGAAGCCGGCGGGCAACGCAACGCGCGATGGTGCTCTTGCCCGAGCCGGCGACACCGACGAGGCCGAGCGTGCGTCCGCGGTGCACCTCGAAGCTGACGCCCTCGAGCGCCTGCACTTCGCGTCGCCGGCCCGGCAGGCGGCCGTGGCGATAGGTCATGGCGAGCTCGCTCACGCGCAGTACCACGGGCGCCTGCGGATTCGCAGGGCGCGCGCGCGCCTGCAGCCTGGGCAGCGCGGCGACGAGCGCCCGGGTGTGTTCGTGCTGGGCGTGCTCGAGCAGCGCGCGCGGCGCGCCGGCCTCGATCGCCTCGCCCCGGTGCAGCACGCAGACGCGCTGCGCCAGCGCGGCGGCAACGGCGAAGTCGTCGCCGAGCCACAGCAGCGCCATGCCGCGGCGCCGCTGCAGCTCGCGCACCAGTGCGACGAAGGCGGCCTGCGCCGGCACATCGAGCCCGCGCATCGGATCGTCGGCCACCAGCAGCGCCGGGTCGAGCGCCAGCGCCAGGGCGGTCAGCACACGCAGGCGCTCGTCGCGGCCGAGCTGGTGCGGATGGCGCGCCGCGATGCGCTCGGGCCCAGGCAGCCGCATCTCGGCGAGGAGCGTCAGTGCGCGCTCGCGCCGCGCGGCGCGGGCGAGCCGGGTGCGCTGACGCAGCAGCAGCTCGAGCTGTTGGCCGCAGGTCAGCAGCGGGTCGAGCGCAGCGGCGGGCTCGGGGCGCAGCAGGCTCACGCCTGCGCCGCGCAGCGCGCGCAGGCGCGCCGGCGCAGCGCGCGTGACGTCCTCGCCCGCGAACAGGATGCGGCCACGGTCCAGGTGCAGGGCCGGTGCCAGCAGACCCAGCACGGCGTCGGCGACGGTCGACTTGCCCGCGCCCGCGGCGCCGAGCAGGCACGCGACCTCGCCGGGCGCGATGGCGAGCGACAGATCGCGCACGGCGGCAGGCCGGCCGCCGCCGGCAGGCAGCGCGATCGTCAGGCCCTGCAGTTCGAGGACCGGCGCGTCGCGCCGCGCCGCCTCGTCGACCGCGGCGGCCGGGTTGCGTTCGCCGGTCATCTTCATGTCGGCTGCGCCGGCGCGCGCCCGAGCCAGGCGCTCAGTCCCGCCGCGAGCAACTCGAGCGCGAGCAAGGCGACGGTGAGGAAGAGCGCGGGGAAGAAGATGCGGTAGGCGGCCGCCTGGAAATGGGCGCGTCCCTCGCCCATGACCTGGCCCCAGCTGGCGATGTCGGGAGTCAGGCCGACGCCGAGGAACGACAGCCCGGCCTCGGCCAGCACGGCGGCCGCGGCGATCCTCAGGCCGCACACGACGAGCGGGGTTGCCGCCCGCCACGACAGGCGGCGCCACATGACGCGCCATATCGGCGTACCCAGCGCGCGCGCTGCCTCGACGAAGGGCTCGTCGCGCAGTGCGCGCACGCGCGAGCGCACGAGTCGAGTCGCCTCCGGGGTGGCCGCCAGCGCGACCGCTGCGGCGACGCTGGCGAGCGTGCCCTGCCACACCGCCACCAGCGTCAACGCGATCAGCAGCGCCGGGATGGCCGTCAGCGCATCGAGCAAGGGGTCGAGCAGTCTGTCGACGGCGCCCACCAGCCCGCTCGAGACGCCGAGGCCGAGGCCCGCGCCCAGGGCGAGGCCGGCCGCGAGCGCGCCGATCGCGAGCGCGGCACGCGTGCCGTACACGACTTCGCTGTAGATGTCGCGGCCCGAACTGTCGCTGCCCATGATGAAGCGGTGCTTGATCGACTCGCCCTCGGCGCCCAGGACCTCGCCGTAGGCGAGCGGCGCCCGGTCGCGGCTGGCCGGGCCCGCGAACAGCGGGTCGACGGTGCCCAGCCAGGGCGCGGCCAGGGCGATCAGCACAAGCGCCAGCAGCAGCGCCGTGCCGACGAGCAGGGCGGTCCTGCCGCGTGCGCGGTCCCGGGGGGCGGCGGCAGGCATGCTCGGTCGGCCTCTCAGCGACGCGCGCGCGGGTCGACGCTGCAGCACCACAGCGCGATCGGCAGGCGCACGAGCAGGTGGGCGAGGGCGAAGAAGAACACGACGCCTTGCAAGGCGGCGAAGTCACGCGCGCGCACGGCCTCGACGGCGAGCTGACCGAGGCCGGGCAGTGCGAACAGCGGCTCGATGACGACCAGGCCGCCGAGCAGCCAGGCCGAACCTCGGCCGACGGCGACAGCGATCGGCAGCGCGGCGCTGCGCAGGGCATGCCGCAGCAGCAACGTGCGCTCGGGCAGGCCGAAGGCGCGCGCGGTGCGCACATGGGGTGCGTGCAAGGCCCGCAGCACCGCCCGGCGCGTGGCGGCGACGAGCGGCGCGATGCCGGGCAGCGCCAGTGCGAGCACCGGCAGCAGCAGACCGCGCAGCGCGACGCCGCGCCCGGCGTCCGGTTGCGCCGCACCCGGCATCGGCAACCAGCCGAGCTTCAGCGCGAACAGCCAGAGCAGCACATAGGCGAGCACGAGGCCGGGCAGCGCACGCGCCGCCGGCGCGAGCGCCGCGACGGCGCGGTCGAGCCAGCCGCCGTGCCGCCAGGCCGCGAGCACGCCCAGCGGCAGCGCCAGCAGCAGCGCGAGCGCGCCGGCGGGCACGAGCAGCCCGAGACTGGTGCCGAGCCGTTGCGCCACGACCTTGCCGACGGGCGCGTCGGCCTGCGCGCTGCGCCCGAGGTCGCCCAGGGTCAGATGGGCGACCCACAGCAGGTACTGCGTGGGCAGCGGCCGGTCCAGTCCCATGGCCTCGTTGACGCGGTCGACCTGCTCGGGCGAGGCGGTCTCGCCGGCCAGCGCCATCGCCGTGTCGCCCGGGGTCAGCCGCAGCATCAGGAAGACGAGCAGCGAGACGAGCAGCAAGATCCCCAGCGTAGCCAGCAGGCGGCGGGCAAGGCAGTTGAGCATGGCGGGCGCGAGTGTGCCTCAACCGCGGCGGCGGAACGGCATCGTCGGGGGTCGCCGCACGGCCGCCAGCGCGCGCGGCGCTCACTCCGTGACGTAGGCCGCGGCCAGGGTGCGCAGATGCGCACGCGAGGCCCCGTCTAGGTGCGGCAGCAGCAGCGCCAGCGCGTGATAGGCGCCGCGCCCGAGTGCGGCCGCCGCACGCTCGGGCTCGAGCGCGTGGCGCGGATCGCGCACGTACTCGTAGCTCAGCCAGTAGGTCAGCACCACCACCATGGCGCTGGCGCAGGGCGCGGCCTCCTCGCCGGTGAGGCGCGCCGCACCGCTGCGCGACAGCCCGTCGAGCAGCGCGTGCATGGCGCGGCTCTTGTGACGCAGCACGGCCTGGAAATGCGTCTCCAGGCGCCGGTTCTTGCTCAACAGGTCGTTGAGGTCGCGGTACAGGAAGCGGTACTTCCAGATCAGCTCGAACAGCATGTGCACGAACAGCCACGCGTCCTCGACGTTCTCGACGCCGTCGGCGCTGGCCAGCAGCTCGTCGAGCGCGCGCTCGTAGCGGTCGAACAGGCTGTTGATCAGCTCGTCCTTGGCCGGGTAGTGGTAGTACAGGTTGCCCGGGCTGATGTCGAGTTCGGCCGAGATCAGCGTCGTGCTGACGTTGGGCTCGCCGAAGCGGTTGAACAGGTCGAGCGTCACCTCGAGGATGCGCTCGGCGGTGCGGCGGGGCTTCTTCTTGCGCGGTGCGGAGGTCGCCATGACGGGCTGCATTCTGGCACCGGGTCGCGCGCTTTGGCGCTGCCTACAATCCCGCGCTCCCATGCCGGCGGTCCGCTTCGACAACGTCACCAAGGTCTTCGGCGGCGCGCGCGGCGCGCCGCTGCGCGCGCTCGACGGCGTCTCGTTCGACATCGAGGCCGGCGAGTTCTTCGGCCTGCTCGGCCCCAACGGCGCCGGCAAGACGACGCTGATCTCGGTGCTTGCCGGGCTGGCGCGCGCCACCTCGGGCCGCGTCGCCGTAATGGGCCACGACGTGGTGGCCGACTTCGCCGCCGCGCGCCGCGCGCTGGGCATCGTGCCGCAGGAGCTGGTGTTCGACCCGTTCTTCAACGTGCGCGAGACGCTGCGCATCCAGAGCGGCTACTTCGGCGTGCGGCGCAACGAGGCCTGGATCGACGAGTTGCTGGCCGAACTCGACCTCGCCGACAAGGCCGAGGCCAACACACGCCAGCTCTCGGGCGGCATGAAGCGTCGCATGCTGGTGGCGCAGGCGCTGGTGCACCGGCCGCCGGTCATCGTGCTCGACGAGCCGACCGCCGGTGTCGACGTCGAGTTGCGCCAGACGCTGTGGCGCTTCATCGCGCGCCTGAACCGCGAGGGGCACACGGTGCTGCTGACGACGCACTACCTCGAAGAGGCCGAGGCCCTGTGCGGCCGCATCGCGATGCTCAAACAAGGACGCGTGGTCGCGCTCGACCGCACCTCGGCGCTGCTGGCGCGCGCGGCCAGCACGATGCTGCGCTTCAAGACCGACGACGCGCTGCCGCCCGGACTGGCGGCAGCGGCGCGCGTCACCGGACGCATCGTGCAGCTCAAGGCGGGCGACGCGGCGGCGGTGGAGCGCCAGCTCGGCGCGCTGCGCGCGGCCGGCGTGCGCATCGAGGATCTCGAGATCGGCCGCGCCGACCTCGAGGACGTGTTCGTCGAGATCATGCAGGGGGGCGGCGCGCCGCCCCGGAGCGACCGGGCCGCCCCGGCAGGCTGGTCCGACGCTGCCCAGGATGCGGCGGCATGAGCCTCGAGGGCGCCGGCACACTGTTTCGCAAGGAGGTGCTGCGCTTCTGGAAGGTGAGCTTCCAGACCGTGGCCGCGCCGGTGCTGACGGCGCTGCTGTACCTGTTGATCTTCGGCCATGTGCTGGAAGACCGCGTGCAGGTCTACCCCGGTGTCGGCTACACGAGCTTCCTCGTGCCCGGGCTGGTGATGATGAGCGTGCTGCAGAACGCCTTCGCCAACAGCTCGAGCTCGCTGATCCAGAGCAAGATCACCGGCAACCTCGTCTTTCTGCTCGTCACGCCGCTGGGCCACCGCGCCTGGTTCGCGGCCTACGTCGGTGCGTCGATGCTGCGCGGGCTGGTGGTCGGCCTGGGCGTGCTGCTCGTCACCGCCTGGTTCGTGCCGCTGCGCCTGGCCGAGCCGTGGTGGATCGTCGTCTTCGCCGCGCTCGGGGCGTCGCTGCTGGGCTCGCTCGGGCTCGTCGCCGGCCTGTGGGCCGACAAGTTC
Organism: Rubrivivax sp.; assembly: GCA_020852865.1. GTDB lineage: Bacteria > Pseudomonadota > Gammaproteobacteria > Burkholderiales > Burkholderiaceae_C > Rubrivivax. Next base: position 123,795 of record JADYZZ010000065.1, on the reverse strand, counting down.
GACCAGCTCGCCGCCTTCCAGAACTTCATCGTCATGCCCATGACCTTCCTGTCGGGCGTGTTCTACTCGGTGCAGTCGCTGCCGGGGGTGTGGCTGGCGGTGAGCCACCTCAACCCGTTCTTCTACATGATCGACGGCTTTCGGCGCGGCTTCTTCGGCCAGAGCGACATCTCGCCGTGGATCAGCCTGGCGGTCGTCGGCAGCGCTGCCGTCGTCGTGGCCGCGTTCACGCTGCGCCTGCTCGCCAGCGGCTACAAGTTGCGCCAGTAGGGGCGCCGGCGCGCGGCTGCAGCGCGGGCTGCGCCGCGGCTCGATAATCGCCTCCGCGCCAACGGGAAACCCACTGCATGCAACCGATTCGAGACGCCAACGACGACAAGCCTGCCAAGGGCGCGAGCGAGCGTGCCGCCGGCAGCCTGGCCGAGCAGCTCGCCTTCAAGTCCCGCTTCGTGTTCGTGTTCGGCGAGATCGACGACAAGCTCGCGCGCAACACCTGCGAGCGGCTGATCCTGCTGGCGCAGGAGTCCGAGGCGCCGATCCACCTGCTCGTGAGCTCGCCCGGCGGCCATGTCGAGAGCGGCGACGCCATCCACGACGTCGTGCGCTTCGTGCGCGCGCCGGTCACGACGATCGGCAGCGGCTGGGTGGCCAGCGCCGGCACGCATGTCTTCCTGGCGGCGGCCCGGGAGCGCCGGGTCTGCCTGCCCAACACGCGTTTCATGATCCACCAGCCCGCCGGCGGTGCGGGCGGGCGCGCCAGCGACATCGCGATCCAGGCCAAGGAGATCATCAAGACGCGCGAGCGCATCGCGCGCGTCATCGCACGCGAGACCGGCCAGGCGCAGGCCAAGGTGCTGGCCGACATGGAGCGCGACTACTGGATGAGCGCCGAGGAGGCGGTGGCCTACGGCATCGTCGCGCGCATCGTCGAACGTCACAACGAACTGGGGTGAACGCGATGACCGAACCCACTGTCGAGGACGTGCGCCGCTACATCGCGGCCGGGCTGCCGTGCACGGCGCTGCAGGTCGAAGGCGACGGGCGGCACTTCTTCGCCACCATCGTCTCGCCCGAGTTCGAGGGCCTCACGCGCGTGCGGCGCCATCAGCGGGTGTACGCGGCACTGGGCGATAGAATGCGCGAGCAGGTGCATGCGCTTTCCATGCAGACGCTGACCCCGGCCGAATACGCCGCCGCCTCACCCGGGGCGGTGCAGCCGCCGTCGGCCGCCGGTTTGCACGACCACTGAAGTTCCCTGCGGTGCGCCGCGGGCAGGGCGCCGCGCGCCGCAGTCCCGATCGGGGTTCAGGGCCGCACGACGCAGGCGCCCGCGGGCACGCCGGTCCGGGAGCCCGACGCTCGTCCGACGTTCGCCCGACGTTCTCACCGATGATCACGCTCGCGCTGTCCAAGGGACGCATCTACGACGACACGCTGCCGCTGCTGGCGGCGGCCGGCATCGAGGTGCTGGACGACCCCGACCAGAGCCGCAAGCTCATCCTCGCCACCAACCGCGCCGACCTGCGCGTCGTGCTCGTGCGTGCGGCCGACGTGCCGACCTACGTCCAGCATGGCGGCGCGCACCTGGGCGTGGCCGGTCTGGACGTGCTGCTCGAGCACGACGACGGGCTGTACCGCCCGCTCGACCTCGGCATCGCGCGCTGCCGCCTGAGCGTGGCCACGCGCCGGGACTTCGACTATGCGAGCGCGGTACGCCAGGGCTCGCGCATCCGCGTGGCCACCAAGTACACGCAGACCGCGCGCCGGCACTTCGCGGCCAAGGGCGTGCACGTGGACCTGATCAAGCTCTACGGATCGATGGAGCTGGCGCCGCTCACCGGTCTGGCCGACGCCATCGTCGACCTGGTGTCGACCGGCGGCACGCTGCGGGCGAACCAGCTCGTCGAGGTGGAGCGCATCATGGACATCTCGGCGCGTCTGGTGGTGAATCCGGCCGCGCTCAAGCTGCAGCGCGAGCCGCTGCGCGCGTTGATCGAATCGTTCGAACGTGCCTCGCAGGCCCGCGATGAGTGAGCGCGTGAAGATCCGCCGCCTGTCCAGTGCGGCGCCCGGTTTCGATGCCGCGCTCGGCGCGCTGCGGCGCTGGTCGGATCAGGCCGACGCCGCGATCGAGGAGCGTGTCGCCGCCATCGTGGCCGACGTGCGCGTGCGCGGCGATGCGGCGGTCCTCGAGTACACGGCCCGTTTCGACGGCGTCACCGCGGCTTCGGTTGCCGCGCTCGAGCTGCCGCCCGCCGAGCTGCGCGCCGCGCTCGATGCGCTCGCGCCGGCCCGGCGCCACGCGCTCGAGGCGGCCGCCGGGCGGCTGCGCGCGTTCCACCTGCGTCAGCTCGAGGCCTGCGCGCGCGATTTTTCGTACCGCGAGGCCGACGGCACGCTGCTCGGCCAGAAGGTGACGCCGCTCGAGCGCGTGGGCATCTACGTGCCGGGCGGCAAGGCGGCCTATCCGTCGAGCGTGCTGATGAATGCGATCCCGGCCCAGGTGGCCGGCGTCGGCGAGATCGTCATGGTGGCACCGATGCCGGCGCGTGCCGGCACGGCACCCGTGCGCAACGCGCTCGTGCTGGCGGCGGCGCAACTGGCGGGCGTGCAGCGCGTCTTCGCGATCGGCGGCGCGCAGGCCGTGGCGGCGCTGGCCTACGGCACCGCGAGCGTGCCGCGCGTCGACAAGATCACCGGCCCGGGCAACGCCTATGTGGCGGCGGCCAAGCGCCAGGTGTTCGGAGCGGTGGGCATCGACATGATCGCCGGCCCGAGCGAGATCCTCGTGCTGGCCGACGGCAGCACGCCGCCCGAATGGGTCGCGATGGACCTGTTCAGCCAGGCCGAGCACGACGAACTCGCGCAGAGCATCCTGCTGTGTCCCGACGGCGCTTATCTCGACGCCGTGCACGCCGAGCTCGACCGCCTGCTGCCCGGCATGACGCGGCGCGAGGTCATCCGCGCCAGCCTCGAGGGCCGCGGCGCGCTCGTCGCGGTGCGCAGCATGGAAGAGGCCTGCGAAATCGCCAACCGCATCGCGCCCGAGCACCTCGAGCTGAGCGTGCGCGAGCCCGCGCGCTGGGAGCCGCTCGTGCGCCACGCCGGTGCCATCTTCCTCGGCGCCCACACGAGCGAGAGTCTGGGCGACTACTGCGCCGGCCCCAACCACGTGCTGCCGACCTCGGGGACGGCGCGTTTCTCGTCGCCGCTGGGCGTCTACGATTTCGTCAAGCGCAGCAGCCTGATCGAGGTGAGTGCGGCCGGGGCCGAGCGGCTCGGGCCGATCGCCGCCGAGCTCGCCTATGGCGAAGGGCTGCAGGCGCATGCCCGGGCCGCGGAGCTGCGGCTGGGGTCGCGCGGCGCGACCACCGCCGCCGCGCCCGCGCCGACGCTCGCGCAACGCCTGCGCCACACGATCCGCGCCGATCTGCAGTCGATGCAGGCCTACGCGATCCAGCCCAGCGCCGGCCTCGTCAAGCTCGACGCGATGGAGAACCCCTACCGGCTGCCCGAGGCGCTGCAGCGCGAGCTCGGCGAGCGGCTGGGGCGGGTCGCGATCAACCGCTATCCGGGCGAGGGCACCGCCGAGCTGGCCGCCGCGCTCGCCGCGTACGCGGCCGTGCCGCCGGGCTGCAAGACGATGCTCGGCAACGGCAGCGACGAGCTCATCGACCTGCTCGCCGCGGCCTGTGCGCGGCCGGGTGCGACCATCCTCGCGCCGCAGCCCGGCTTCGTGATGTACGAAGTGAGCGCGAAGCTGCGCGGGCTGACGTTCGTCGGCGTTGCGCTCACGCCTTCATTCGAGCTCGACGAGGCGGCGATGCTCGCGGCGATCGAGCGCCGCCGCCCGGCGCTCACCTACCTCGCGTACCCGAACAACCCGACCGCCAATCTGTTCGACGACGCCGTGATCGAGCGCATCGTCGACGCGGTCGGCGCGCAGCAAGGTCTCGTCGTCTTCGACGAAGCGTATCAGCCGTTCGCGGCGCGCAGCTGGATGCAGCGCATGGGCGCGCACGATCATGTGCTGGTGCTGCGCACGCTCAGCAAGTTCGGCCTGGCTGGTGTGCGCCTGGGCTACCTCAGCGGCGCAGCCGCCCTCATCGACGAGATCGAAAAAGTGCGCCCGCCGTACAACGTCGGCGTGCTCAACGTCGAGGCGGCCCGTTTTGCCCTCGAGCACGCCGGCGCGTACGCGCGCCAGGCCGCGCTGCTCAAGGCCGAGCGCGCGCGGCTGCACCAGGCCCTGGCGGCGATCCCCGGCGTCGCGCCGTTTCCGAGCGAGGCCAACATGATCCTCGTGCGCGTGCCCGACTCGGCGCGCGCCTTCGCCGGCATGAAGGCGCGCGGCGTGCTCGTCAAGCAGGTGGCCGCCATGCACCCGCTGCTGGCTAACTGCCTGCGCCTGACGGTCGGCACGCCCGAGGAGAACACGCAGATGTTACGCGCCCTGGAGGAATCGCTGTGAGCGCCGCACCCAAGCGCAAGGCCGAACTGCGTCGCGACACCCGCGAGACGCGCATCCGCGTCGCGCTCGACCTCGACGGCAGCGGCCAGGCCCGGCTCGCCACCGGGATCGGCTTCTTCGACCACATGCTCGAGCAGATCGCGCGCCATGCATTGTTCGACCTCGAGGTCGAGGCCGCCGGTGATCTGCACGTCGACGGCCACCACACGGTCGAGGACGTGGGCATCGCGCTGGGCATGGCGATGGCGCAGGCGGTGGGCGACAAGCGCGGCATCGCGCGCTTCGGCCACGCCTGCGTCCCGCTGGACGAAGCGCTCACGCGCGTCGTCGTCGACTTCTCGGGTCGCCCCGGCCTGCACATGGACGTCGTGTTCGGCGCGGCGACGATCGGCGGCTTCGACACCCAGCTCGCGCACGAGTTCTTCCAGGGCTTCGTCAACCACGCGCAGCTCACGCTGCACATCGACAACCTCAAGGGCACGAACGCGCACCACCAGTGCGAGACGATCTTCAAGGCCTTCGCGCGCGCGCTGCGCATGGCGCTGGCGCACGACGCACGCAGCGCCGGCGCGATCCCGTCGACCAAGGGCATCCTGTAGCGGCGCATGGACACCGTCGCCGTCGTCGACTACGGCATGGGCAACCTGCGCTCGGTGTCGCAGGCGCTGGCCCGCGCCGCACGCGACGCCGACGTGAAGGTGATCGTCAGCGCCAACCCCGAGGAGGTGTATGCCGCCGCGCGCGTGGTGCTGCCGGGGCAGGGTGCGATGCGCGCGTGCATGCGCGAGCTGGCGGCCTGCGGGCTGCGCGAGGCGGTGCGCGACGCCGCGCGGCGCAAGCCGCTGTTCGGCGTGTGCATCGGCATGCAGATGCTGCTCGAGCACAGCGAGGAGCAGGACACGCCGGGGCTGGCGCTGCTGCCCGGGCGCGTCCTGCGCCTGCCCGTGGACACGCTGCGCCAGCCCGACGGCAGCCGCTGCAAGGTGCCGCACATGGGCTGGAACCGCGTGCGGCAGGGACCTGTGGGCCGGCCGCACGCCCTGTGGCGCGGCGTGCCCGACGACGCCTGGTTCTACTTCGTGCACAGCTACCATGCGGTGCCGGCCGATGGCCGCCACAGCGCGGGCGAGACCGAGTACGGCCTGCGCTTTACCAGCGCGCTGGCGCACGATAATATTTTCGCGACCCAGTTCCACCCCGAGAAGAGCGCCCGCCACGGCCTCGCCCTGTACCGCAACTTCCTGCACTGGTCTCCGTAGGATCGGCCACCGAGACGCGTCGCAGACGGCTTGCCGACAGGCGCAGCGCATTGCATCCTCCCGCCGCCTTCCCCACCCACCCGCTCGGCCCGCGCCATGCTGCTGATCCCGGCCATCGACCTCAAGGACGGCAAGTGCGTCCGTCTCCAACAGGGCGACATGAACGCCGCCACCACCTTCGGCGACGATCCGGCCGCGATGGCGCGGCGCTGGCTCGACGCCGGTGCCCGGCGGCTGCACCTGGTGGACCTGAACGGCGCCTTCGCCGGCCGCCCGGTGAACGAGGGCGCGGTGAAGTCCATCCTGCGTGCGGTCGGCGACCGCATCCCGGTGCAGCTCGGCGGCGGCATCCGCGACCTCGACACGATCGAGCGTTATCTCGACGACGGCGTGCGCTACGTCGTCATCGGCACCGCGGCGGTCAAGAACCCCGGCTTCCTGAAGGACGCCTGCAGCGCGTTCGGCGGTCACGTCCTCGTCGGCCTCGACGCCAGGGACGGCAAGGTGGCTACCGACGGCTGGAGCAAGCTCACCGGGCACGAGGTGGCCGACCTGGCGCGCAAATTCGAGGACTACGGCGTCGAGGCGGTGATCTACACCGACATCGGCCGCGACGGCATGCTCACCGGCATCAACCTCGAGGCCACCGTGCGCCTGGCGCAGGCGATCTCGATCCCGGTCATCGCCTCGGGCGGCCTGGCCGGAATCGCCGACATCGAGGCGTTGTGCGCGGTCGAGGGCGACGGTGTCGCCGGCGTCATCTGCGGCCGCAGCGTCTACAGCGGCCAGCTCGACTTCGCGGCGGCGCAAAGGCGCGCCGACGAACTCGACGGCGCGCGCTGACGGCGATGCTGGCCAAGCGCATCATCCCCTGTCTCGACGTCACCGGCGGACGCGTCGTCAAGGGCGTCAACTTCGTCGCGCTGCGCGACGCCGGCGATCCGGTGGAGATCGCCGCGCGCTACGACCAGCAGGGTGCCGACGAGCTGACCTTCCTCGACATCACCGCCACCAGCGACCAGCGCGACCTCATCCTGCACATCGTCGAGGCGGTGGCCGCGCAGGTCTTCATCCCGCTCACGGTGGGCGGCGGCGTGCGCTCGGTGGCCGACGTGCGGCGGCTGCTCAACGCCGGCGCCGACAAGGTGAGCTTCAACTCGGCTGCGGTCGCCGATCCCGAACTCGTCGGCGCGGCCAGCGAGCGCTACGGTGCGCAGTGCATCGTGGTGGCGATCGACGCCAAGCGCCGCGGGCCCGAGGAGCGCGCGCTGCGCGGCGAAGGCTGGGACGTCTACACGCACGGCGGGCGGCGCAACGCGGGGCTCGATGCCGTGGCCTGGGCATGCCGCATGGCCGAGGCGGGCGCCGGCGAGATCCTGCTCACCAGCATGGACCGCGACGGCACGAAGAGCGGCTTCGACCTCGAACTCACGCGCGCGGTGAGCGAAGCCGTGTCGGTGCCGGTGGTCGCCTCGGGCGGCGTCGGCACGCTCGAGCACCTGGTCGACGGCATCCGCCTGGGCGGCGCCGACGCCGTGCTGGCGGCGAGCATCTTCCACTACGGCGAGTTCACCGTCGCGCAGGCCAAGACGCGCATGGCGCGCACGGGCATCCCGGTGCGCCTATGAGCGGGCCGTCCGGCCGCGGCGCGCGGCCGGGCGCCGTGCGCATCGTCGGCGGCCGCTGGCGCGGCAGCAAGCTGCCGGTGGCCGAGCGCCCGGGCACGCGGCCGACGCCCGACCGCGTGCGCGAGACGCTCTTCAACTGGCTCGGGCAGGACCTGTCGGGCTGGCGCGTCCTCGACGCCTTCGCCGGCAGCGGTGCGCTCGGCTTCGAGGCGGCTTCGCGCGGCGCCGCCGAGGTCGTACTGCTCGAGCGCGACGCGGCGCTGTGCCGCGCGCTGCAGGCCGCGTGCCGCCGCCTGTGGGCGCAGGCGGTGCGCATCGAGTGCGGCGACGCCATCGCGTGGATGGCGAGCGCCGGGCGCGCGCGGCCCGCCGCACTCGACCTCGTGCTGCTCGACCCGCCCTTCGATGCCGGGCTGCTCGCGCCGGCCCTGGCGGCGGCACTGCCGCTGCTGGCCGACGGCGGCTGGATCTACGTCGAGAGCGGCGAGCCCCTGGTCGCGCTGCCGCGCGCGATCGAGGTGCACCGCGGGCTGCGCGCCGGTGCCGTGCATGCGCTCTTGCTGCGGCGCTGCGGCTGAATCCGCGTGGCCGCCATCTGCATTGCCCGCACGATCCGCGCGGATAAACTGCGCGCGTCCGCCACGCCGAGGACCGCGACGTGACCCAATCCTTCCCGCTGACCGCCGTCTATCCCGGCACCTTCGACCCGATGACGCTCGGGCACGAAGACCTGATGCGGCGTGCCGCGCGGCTGTTCGACCGCCTGATCCTCGCGGTCGCCGCCGGCCACCACAAGCGCACGATGTTCACGATCGCCGAACGGCTCGAGATCGCGCGCGAGATCGCTTCGCCGTATCCGAATGTCGAAGTCACGGCCTTCCGCGGCCTGCTGCGCGACTTCGTCGTCGAGCAAGGCGGCAAGGTCGTCGTGCGCGGGCTGCGCGCGGTGAGCGACTTCGAGTACGAGTTCCAGATGGCGGGCATGAACCGCCAGTTGATGCCCGACGTGGAAACGGTGTTCATGACGCCGTCGGACCAGTTCCAGTTCGTCAGCGGCACCTTCGTGCGCGAGATCGCCAGCCTCGGCGGCGACGTCTCCAAGTTCGTCGCGCCCTCGGTGCTGCGCCGGCTCAAGGAGCGCGTCGCGGACCCCGAGGAGTAGGGCCGGCGCGCGCGGGAGCGAGGCGGCCTTGCACCGCCGCGGTTGCCGCGGTTGCCGCGCGCCTGCGCCCGTCAACTCCGCGCGCGCCGGGACGCCGGCGCGACGGCGCGGAAGGCCTCGTCGCCGCTGCCCGGCAAGCGCCCGGCCTTGCGGTGCGGATGCGCTCGGCGCGAATCGTGGGGCGCCGTGGCCTGCGAAGCCTTCACCGGCGCGACCGACGATGCACCGAGCCGCAAGCCGCCCGGCAGGCGCGCCTGCAAGCGCTCGGCCTCGTGCCGCTCGGCAGCCGCCTGGTCGGCGAGCCGACGTTCGAGCGCCGCCACCTGACGGGCCGCCTGTACCTGCGCGGCGCTGCGCGCGTCGGCCGCGTCGACGATGCGCGCGCCGGCGCAGGGTTGGTCACGGTACTCACGGCCGTCGGCGCCGCAGCGGTAGACCTCGGCCGCGCCGGCGGCACCGGCGGCACCGGCCGCGACCAGCATCCATACGAGCAGGGTTTTCATCTCGGGTCCTCCGATCTGACGACGGGTGTTGCGGTTGCCGGGCCCGACGCCGGGCCGCAGCGGCCGGACGGCGCCGGCGCCGCGGCGGCCTCGGCGGGCGGCCGCGGCGGCTTGGGGCGTGGCGGCCTGGCATGGATCAGCGCCACCGCCCTGGCCATGTCGCCGGCGATCAGCGCGTCGCCGGCGGCGAGCGAGCGTTCGATGGCCTGGTGGATCGCGTCACGCTGGGCCGGCGAGGGCTTGCGCAGCACGTAGTCGACCACTTCGTCGCGCACGCCGGGGTGTCCGATGCCCAGGCGCAGGCGCCAGAAGTCGGACGTGCCGAGCATGGTCTGGATGTCCTTCAGGCCGTTGTGGCCGGCGGCGCTGCCGCCCTGCTTGAGCTTGGCCTCGCCCGGCTGCAAGTCGAGCTCGTCGTGCACGACGAGGATCTGCTGCGGCTCGATCTTGAAGAAGCGCGCCAGGCCGGCGACCGACACGCCCGAGCGGTTCATGTAGGTCATCGGCTCGAGCAGCCACACCGGGCCGACAGGCAGGTTGGCGCGCGCCACCAGCGCCTGGTAGGCGCGCTCGGGCACGAGCCGCACGCCGAGCTTGGCCGCGAACGCCTGCAGCCACCAGAAGCCCGCGTTGTGGCGCGTGCCTTCGTATTCGGCGCCCGGATTGCCCAGGCCTGCGAAGAGTCGGATCATGGTGCGGGATTATCGGGAGCCGCGAAGCGAACAGGCCTCACCGAAGTGAGGCCTGCCTTGGGGGGGGCTGCGCCGGAGCGACACCCCCCGACAAGCGGGAGCCGTCGGCGGGCGGGCGTCGGCACGGGTCCGGGCGGCGCCCGGCGGCGACCGCCTACTTCCTGTTCTGCTTCTCGTCCTTCTTGGGCTTGGCCTTCTTCTCGGGCGCCACCACCACCGGCGCTGCGACCGCGGGCGCCTCCTCCTCGACGCGCGGCAGCGCCACCGAGACGATCACCGGATCGAGCGTGCCGTGCTTGACCGCCTTGATGCCGGCGGGCAGCGCGAGGTTGCTCGCATGCAGGCTCTGGCCCTTGACCAGGCCCGACAGGTCGATGGCAACGAATTCGGGCAGCTGCGCGGCCAGGCATTCGATCTCGAGCTCGTTGGCGACGTGGCTCACCAGGCACTTGTCGGTCTTCACCGCGGGCGAGTTCTCCTCGCCGGCAAAGTGCAGCGGCACCTTCTTGCGCAGCCGCGTCGTCTCGTCGACGCGCTGGAAGTCGACGTGCAGCACCTGCTGCTTCCAGGGGTGCATCTGGAAGTCGCGCAGCAGCACCTTCTCGACCTTGCCGGCCAGTTCCATTTCGAGCAGCGAGGAGTGGAAGGCCTCCTTCTTCAGCGCGAAGAACAGCGCGTTGTGATCGAGCTCGATCATCTGCGGCGTACCGGCACCGTAGACGATGCCCGGCACCTTGGCGGCGTTGCGCAGGCGGCGGCTCGCTCCGGTCCCCTGCTGCGTACGCTCGAAAGCGGTGAATTTCATTTCGGCTCCAAGTGTTGAGGCGCCCGCGACCAGGCGCCGTGAAAGACGGGACGGGGGTCCCGCCGGTCAGAACGGGCTGCAGGCCCGCCCGCTTCGAAGACGGCCGCGGCGCGACCGTCCTCTGTGCGTCCTAGAAGTTGCTGTTTTGCTCCGCGAAGAGCGAGGTCACCGACTCGCCGTCGCTGATGCGGCGGATCGTCTCGGCGAACAGGAAGGCCACCGAGAGCTGCCGGATCTTGGGACAGGCCCTGGCGGCGGCGGAAAGGGGGATCGTGTTCGTGATCACCACCTCGTCGAGCTTGGAGCCGGCGATGCGCTCCACGGCCGGCCCCGAGAACACCGGGTGCGTGCAGTAGGCAAACACGCGCCGCGCGCCGCGCTCCTTGAGCACCTCGGCCGCCTTCACCAGGGTGCCGGCGGTGTCGATCATGTCGTCCATGATCACGCAGCTGCGGCCGTCGATCTCGCCGATGACGTGCATCACCTCGGACACATTGGCCGCGGCGCGGCGCTTGTCGATGATGACGAGGTCGCAGCCGAGCTGCTTGGCCAGCGCCCGTGCGCGCACGACGCCGCCGACGTCGGGCGAAACGACCACCGGGTTCTGGTAGGCCTTGCTCTTGAGGTCGGACAGCAGCACCGGGCTGGCGTAGATGTTGTCCACCGGGATATCGAAAAAGCCCTGGATCTGGTCGGCGTGCAGGTCCATCGTCAGCACGCGCTCGACTCCCACCGTCTCGAGCAGGTTGGCCACGACCTTGGCGCTGATCGGCACGCGCGTGCTGCGCGGCCGGCGGTCCTGGCGCGCGTAGCCGTAGTAGGGGATGACGGCGGTGATGCGGCGCGCGCTGGCGCGCTTGAGCGCATCGACCATCATCAGCAGCTCCATCAGGTTCTCGCTGGTGGGGTTGCAGGTGGGCTGCACGATGAAGATGTCGCGCGCGCGCACGTTCTGCCGGATCTCGACCGTGACCTCGCCGTCGGAGAAGCGCCCGACCGCGGCCTGGCCGAGCTCGATGCCCAGCGTCGCCGCGATCTCGCGCGCCAGCATCGGGTTGGCGTTGCCCGTGAAGAGCACGGTGTTGAACAGCACGCTGGGGTCTCCGTCGTGGCCCGCTCGCAGCGGCGTTCAGGGCGCGACGCTGCGGCGGCGCGCCGGCGTCATGGCCAGAGGGTGATTTGGCAGGGGAGGAAGGATTCGAACCCTCGCATGTCGGAATCAAAATCCGATGCCTTGACCAACTTGGCTACTCCCCTACGCAGGACGTCGGCCGCGCGGGCGACCGCTGCCCTCGAATCCGCGCCAGCCTGCCGCCGCCCCCCTGCCGATCGCTACCAATCGGCCAGCGGGTGCCGCGCCAGGCTGCGGCACTGCCTCGCCACCCATCCGGGGTGCGTGCGCCGGAGATCGTCCAGCGCCTGCGCCACGGGCATCGCCAGGGGTGACGGGGCGTTGCCGGAAAACTCGTCCACTCTCGCGAACACCGCACTGCCGGAACCCGACATCCGGCTCGAGCCGAAGCGGGCCTCGAGCCAGCGGACCACCTGCGTCACCTCCGGGCACATGGCCTCGGCGGCGGCTTGCAGGTCGTTGCGGCCGTAGCCGGGGTGCAGCGCACTGTCGGCGAGAGAGCCCGCAAGTATAAGGGCTTCGGCGTCGTGCCCGAGCAGCGGGTGGGCGAAGATGTCGCGTGTCGCGAGCGCCGGCCCGGGTTTGACCACGAGGTAGTCGGCCGGCGCCAGCTCGAGCGGCGCGAGGCGTTCGCCGATGCCCTCGACCAAGGCCGGCCCGGGGCCGAGGAAGAACGGCAGGTCGGCGCCGAGCGCGAGCGCGAGTTCGGCCAGACGCGCGCGCGGCCAGTGCAACCCCCACAGCCGGTTGAGCGCAAGCAGCGTGCTCGCCGCGTCCGAGCTGCCCCCGCCCAGGCCTGCGCCCCAGGGCACCTGCTTGTCGAGCGTGATATCGGCGCCCAGCGCCGTGCCGCTGGCGCGCTGCAGCGCGCGCGCCGCGCGCAAGCTGAGGTCTTCGGCCGGCAGCGCGGCGCCGAGATCGTGGCGCGCCAGACGCGCGTCGCTGCGGCGCTCGAAGTGCAGCCGGTCGGCCCAGTCGATCGGCACGAACAGAGACTGCAGGAGGTGGTAGCCGTCGGCGCGCCGCCCGACGACGTGCAGGAACAGGTTGAGCTTGGCCGGTGCCGGCACGTCGTACAAGGCGCGCAGGGTCATGTCGCCCCCCGGGCCCTGCGGGCCTTCCCCCCGAGGGGGAATGAGCGCCTTCGGAGCGGCCGCGCGTCGCTCATGTCGCCCCTCATCCCGGGTCGCGTTCGAGCTGCACGCGCAGCACGACGACCGGCGGCGCGGCGCGGCGTGCGACGATGCGCCCTTGGGCGCGCGCGCTCAGGTCGACGCTCCAGCCGAGCTGCTCGAAGCCGGTGGCGTTGGCGCTGCTCGGTGCGGCGGACCAGGCGCGCCCCGCGAGCCAGTCGGGCAGCGCCGCCAGCGGCACCGGCTCGCCCAGCGCGTCCAGCGCCAGCGCGTCGAGGTCGGTGAACGACCGCTCGCCTTCGGCGCGGCGCAGCGTCGCGCGGCCCGGCGCCCAGCGCGCGGCCGCGATCTGCGTACCGACTGGTGTGTACAGCCTGAGTTCGCCGCTCGCGCCGTCGCCGCTCAGCTCGAAGCCGGCGCTGAACTGCTGCGCGGGCTGCGCCTGCTGCGCCGCGACGCTCAGGCCCAGACGGCCGCTGATCCAGCCCGCGGTGTCGCGCGGCACGCCGGCGCAGGCCGACAGGGCCGCAGCCGCGGCAAGGGCCGCGCCGCGCAGCGCGGCGAAGCCGGGGCCCGGCGCCGCACGTCCGGCGCGATTCACAGCTCGACCCGCAGCCGTGCCAGCGTCTCGCGCAGCACCTCGTTGCCGGCGTCGCGCGCGCGCGCCTCGCGCCAGACGCGGCGCGCCTCGTCCTGGTGGTCGAGCGCCCACAGCACTTCGCCGAGGTGAGCGCCGATCTCGGTGTCGGGACGAGCCGACCAGGCGACGCGCAGCAGTCGCAGCGCCTCGGTCCGGTTGCCCATGCGGTACTCGATCCAGCCGAGGCTGTCGGTGATGAAGGGATCGCCGGGCGCGAGCTCGAGCGCGCGCTGGATCAGCGTGCGCGCCTCGGGCAGACGCTGGTTGCGATCGGCCAGCGAGTAGCCGAGCGCGTTGTAGGCGTGCGCGTTGTCGGGCTTGAGCTCGATCACGCGGCGCAACAGCCGCTCCATCTCGTCTGGGCGGCCAAGCTTGTCGGCCAGCATCGCTTGCTCGTACAGCAGTTCGCTGTCGTCGGGAAACTTCTGGCTGGCGCTGGAAAGCACGGCGAAAGCCTCGCGCCACTGCCTGGCTTCGCGCAGCAAGCCGGCCTCGGCCAGCAGCTTGGCGCGCGCATCCTCGGGTCGGCGCTCGGGCACCCGCTGGACGAGTTCACGCGCCTGCGCGAGCCGGCCCTGGCGGGCAAGGATCGAGGCGCGCCGCGCCTGCACCTCGAGCGCGCGCTGCGGGTCGTCGATGCGCTGCAGCCAGCGCTCGGCGCCGGCGTAATCGCCGCGCTGCTCGGCGGCCTGCGCCAGCATCAGCCAGGCCTGCACGATGCCGCGGTCGGCCGGCGGCGCGGCTTCGTCGCCTGCGTCATCGCTGCCCGGTGTCGGCGCGCTGCCGGCGCCTTCGCGCTCGGCGAGCTGCACATAGCGTCGCAGCGCCGCTTCGCCTTCATCGGGATGACGCAGCTCGAGCTGCAGCGCGCCCAGCGTGAGCCAGGGCGCGGCCTCGTCGGGCTGCTGGCGCGTGGCGACGGTCAGCTGCGCGACCGCGTCGGCGTAGCGCTGCGCGTCGGTGAGCACACGCACGTAGGCCAGCCGCAACCCGACTTCGGCCAGGGGTTGCGCGAGATAGTCCGTGACCAGCGACTCGGCCTCGGGCTGCTCGCGCATCAACTCGACGCCGAGCGCCGCCGGGCCCGCCGACGCCGGCTCGAGCGCGGCGGCCTCGCGCGCCAGCGCCAGCGCGTGCGCCGCGTCGCGCGCCGCGAGCCAGGCGCGGCCGAGCGCGATGCGTGCGGCCACGCGCGTCGCGGGCTGGTCGCGGTAGGGCTGCGCGGCCTGCTCGACGAGTTGCACGACGCGTTTGGCGTCGGGCAGCCTTTGCAGGAAGCGCGGCACGGCGGCCAGGGCGGCAGCGCGTTCGGTCTCGGGCGTGAGCGCGAGCAGCCTGGCCATGGGCTCGGCCAGGTCGTCCGGCCGGTTCATCGCGACCAGGATCTGCAACTGCACGCGCAGCGCATCGGCCGACTCGGGCCTGGCCGTGCGCCAGGCGCGCGCCGCCGCGAGGCCCTGTTCGCCGGCGCGCGCCCCGAGCGCGATGTCGACGGCACGGCGGAACAGCGCTTCGTCGCCAGTGCGGCGCGCAGCGTCGAGGATCACCTGGTACGCGGTCCCGGCCTCGCCCGCGCGCAACTCGATCTCGCCGATCAGCAGCTGATAGAAAAGCGGTGCATCGAGCGCCGAATTGACGCTCGGATCGGGCGTCGATCCGGGCCGCGCCTGCGGCCCCGGCGTCTCCGTGGCTGCTGCCGCCGACAGCGCGAATGCCAACGGCACGGCTGCCGTCGTGAGCAGCCGAGCCAGGCGCTGCAGGGTGTGCCGGTGCGGGCGGCGACGCATGGACTTCATCGGGCGGTCTGCTCCATCCGATTTCATTCTCACATAATGGTTTCATGCCCGAACTCCCCGAAGTCGAGGTCGCGCGGCGCGGCATCGACGCGCCGCTGCGCGGCGCACGGGTCGAGCATGTGCGCCGGGGCAAGGCGCTGCGCTGGCCGCTCGGCTGCCCGCCGGCAAAGCTGCGCGGTCTCGTGATCGGTCCGATCGTGCGGCGCGGCAAGTACCTGTGGCTGCCGCTGGCGCAACCCGGCGGCCACGCAGCCGGCGGCCTGTTGTGGCATCTGGGCATGTCGGGCTCGCTCGGACTGCTGACCGCGCCTCGCGCCGCCGGCCCGCACGACCACTTCGATCTCGTGACCGACCGCGGCACGCTTCGGCTGACCGACCCGCGACGCTTCGGCGCCGTGGTGTTTTCGCGCGGCCTCGACGTCGACCCCGCGGCGCGGCTGCTCGCCAGGCTCGGCGCCGAGCCCTTCGATCCGGCGCTGACGCCGGCCGGCTTTCACGCTGGGCTGGCGCGACGTCATGCGCCGATCAAATCGGTGCTGCTGGCCGGCGACCTGGTCGTCGGCGCCGGCAACATCTACGCCTGCGAGGCGCTGTTCGCGGCCGGCATCCACCCGGCGCTGGCGGCCGATCGCATCAGTCGCCCGCGTGCCGCACGCCTGCTTGCGGCGCTCAGGCAGACCCTGGCGCGCGCACTCGACCGCGGCGGCTCGACGCTGCGCGACTTCGCCGACGCCCACGGCGTGGCCGGCAGCTACCAGGCCGAGGCGGCGGTCTACGCCCGCGCGGGCCAGCCCTGCCCGCGCTGCGGCGCGCCCGTCAGGCGCCGGCTGATCGGGCAGCGCTCGACCTACTTCTGCAGCCGCTGCCAGAAGCGCTGAGCCGTTCTGCGTTGCCCGTGGGCGGAAGACGTTACCGCTGCTTGCACCTGCGGCCCGGAGCTGGTGCCCGAAAGGGCTTGATTTCCGAAGTCTGCCGCACGCCCGCTGCACTACGATGCGGGCCTGCCCATTGCGCCTGCGGCGTCCACGCCGACCCCCATGCCGATGCCTGCTGCCAGCCCGGCTCCCGCCAGGGGCGCGATCGCCCAGAGCCTGGAACTGCTGTCGTCCTGGCGCGGCGAACTCGGCCAGCACATCAGCGGCCTCGGCCGGCTGCTGGCCGACCACGAACTGCTCGACGACGCCGATGTGGCCAGCGTCACCGCGCTGCGCGAGCGGCTGGCCTCCGACAAGGTCGTGCTGGCCTTCGTCGCCGAGTTCTCGCGCGGCAAGTCCGAGCTGATCAACGCGATCTTCTTCGCCGACGCCGGCCGGCGCGTGCTGCCGGCCACGCCCGGCCGCACGACGATGTGCCCGGTCGAGCTGCGCTGCGACGCCGACGCGCCGGCGCGGCTGGCGCTGCTGCCGATCGAGACGCGGCTGCGCGGGCTGTCGCTGGCCGAGCTGCGCGGCCGCGACGAACACTGGCAGCAAGTGCTGCTGGACGCGCGCGACGCGCGCACGCTCGCGGCGGCGCTCGGCGCCGTCACGCGCACCCAGCGGGTGAGCGTCGAGCAGGCGCGCGCACTCGGCTTCTGGCACGACGAGCAGCCCGAGGACAACCCGCCGCAGGCGGCCGACGGCTCGGTCGAAGTGCCGGCCTGGCGGCATGCGCTCATCAACTACCCGCATCCGCTGCTCGAGCGCGGCCTCGTCGTCGTCGACACACCCGGCCTGAATGCGATCGGCGCCGAGCCCGAGCTCACGCTCGGATTGCTGCCGAACGCGCACGCCGTCGTCTTCGTGCTCGCGGCCGATGCCGGCGTCACGAAGTCCGACCTCGCGATCTGGCGCGAGCATCTGGGTGCTGCGAGTCTCGAGCGCTTCGTCGTGCTCAACAAGATCGACACCCTGGCCGATCCGCTGGCCACGCCGGCGGAAGTGGCCGCACAGATCGAGCATCAGCGCGCCGTCGCCTCCGCCACGCTCGGGGTGCCGCCCGAGCGCGTGTTCGCGCTGTCGGCGCGCGCGGCGCTGGCCGCGCGCGTCGAGCACGGCGCCGATGCCGACGCGCTCGCCGCGAGCGGGCTGCCGCCGCTCGAGCGCGCGCTCGCGGCCGAACTGCTGCAGCGCCGGCGCGAGCTGCTGGCGCACTCGGTGCTCGCGGTGGTACAGCAGTTGCGCGGCTCGGGCCAGAGGCGCCTGGCGGACCGGCGTCGCCAGAACGCCGAGCAGCTGCTCGAGCTGCGCGGCCTGCGCGGCAAGAGCGGTGCCAAGCTGCGCATGATGGTCGAGCGCGTCGACGCCGAGGCTGCCGAGTTCGAGCGCTGCACGGCGCGCCTGGCGGCGCTGCGCGCGGTGCAGCTGCGCCAGCTGCGCGCGCTGACGACGCCGCTCGGCAGCGACGCGCTGCGCGTGGAGGTGGGCGCCATGCATGCGGCCGGTGCGGCCCGGCTGTTCGGCCTGGGCGGCCGCTCGGCCTTCGCGCAGCTCATGCAGCGGCTGCACGCCGCCGTGCAGCATGCCGAGGTGCAGTGCGAGGAGATGCGGCAGATGCTCGTCGCCAGCTTCGCACAGCTCAACGCCGAGTTCGGCTTCGCCTTCACGATCGCGCCGCTGCCTACGCTCGCGGCCTACGTCAAGGAGCTCGAGCGCATCGAGGAGAACTACGGCCGCTACTTCGGAATGCGCCAGGCCTGGCGCATGGCGGCGCCGGGCTTTGCCGAGCAATTCCGCCGCATGCTGCTGTCCAAGCTGCGCATGGTGTTCGAGAACGCCGTCGGCGAGGTCGAACTCTGGAGCAAGGCGGCTTCGGGCCAGGTCGAGTTGCAGCTGCGCGAACGCCGCCGCGCTTTCGTGCGCCGGCGCGAGGCGCTGCAGCGCGTGCGCGACGCCGCCGGCGAGCTCGAGCAGCGCATCGCCGAGGTGCAGCAGCACGAGGAGCAACTCGGCGCCGTGCAGGCGCGCATCGGCGAGCTGGCGGAGGCCGCCGCCGCGGCCATGCAGCGTCTGTACGACGACCCGCCGACCGCCGTTGCGCACGCGGCGTCGGCGCGCCCGGCCGCCGCGTGAGCCTGCAGTCGCGGCGCTGCCGCTGCCACGGCCACGCGCTCGCGTGCGCGCCGTGACGCCGGCTCTGCCCAAGCTGGCGCCGAAGATCGTGCGCTGGCAGCGCCGCGCCGGCCGCCACGATCTGCCCTGGCAGGGCGAGCGCGATCCGTACCGCGTCTGGGTGAGCGAGGTGATGCTGCAGCAGACGCAGGTGGCCACGGTGCGGGCCTACTACCCGCGCTTCCTGCAGCGCTTTCCCGACCTGCCTACGCTGGCCGCGGCGCCGCAGGACGCGGTGCTGGCGCTGTGGAGCGGCCTGGGCTACTACAGCCGGGCGCGCTCGCTGCACCGTGCCGCGCAATGCGTCATGGCCGAGCACGGCGGCGTGCTGCCGCACGGCGCCGCGGCGCTGGCACGGCTGCCGGGCATCGGCCGCTCCACCGCGGCGGCGATCGCCGTCTTCTGCTTCGGCGAGCGTGCCGCGGTGTTCGACGGCAACGTCCGGCGCGTGCTCGCGCGCGTGCTCGGCTTCGACGGTGATCTGGCGCAGGCCGCGCCGCAGCGCGCGCTGTGGCGCCGGGCCGAGGAACTGCTGCCGGCGCGCGCCGTCGACGTCTACACGCAGGGCCTGATGGACCTGGGGGCCACGGTGTGCCTGGCGCGCGCGCCGCGCTGCGACGTCTGCCCGCTCGCCGGTGACTGCGCGGCACGACGCGCCGGCCGGCCCGAGGCGTTTCCGGTGCGCGCGCAGCGCGCGCAGCGCCAGCGCCGCGCGCACGCGCTGCTGTGGCTCACGCAGGGTGCGCGCTGGTGGCTCGTGCAGCGGCCGCAGCGCGGCGTCTGGGCCGGACTGTGGAGCCTGCCGGAGTTCGCATCGGCAGCCGAGCTCGAGGCTTTCGTGTGCGGATGGCCCGGCACCGGGCAGTGGCTGCCGCCGCTGGAGCACCGGCTCACGCATGTCGACTGGACGCTGCAGCCGCTGCACTGGCGCATGCCCGCGCGCGGCGCGGCGGCGGCCGCACGCATGCTCGGCCCGGGGCGCTGGTTCGCGATCGAGGACGCGCTCGCCCTCGGGCTGCCGGCGCCGGTGCGGCGCTGGCTCGAAGCGGCGCCGCGCTGCGCTGCCGAACCTCGGTGCCTGCGAAGACCGGAATCGCGGGCGTGCTTCGCATCTGCACAGGCTCAGTCGGCCACGACCTTCTTGTCGCGCAGATAGCCGTCGACGATTGCCAGCCGCAGCGCCGGATCGTCGAGCTCCATCAACTTCTGCTTGGCCGCCAGCGGCACCGGCAGCAGCTCGCACCAGCGGTTCGCCACCCAGCCGGCGTCGTCGAGCCGGTATGGCGGCGCGAACGGCGTGCGCTGCTGCTGCTCGAGCTTGCGGATCGCCTCGCCCAGCGCGCTCACCGTCGGCGCCATCGCGGCCTGCGGGCGCTGCGGCGGGTCGGCCGCGATCGGCACGGCGCGGCCTATCCACAGGCCGTCGTCGCATTGCTCGGCCGGGCCGGCCAGCCGGAAGCGCAGACCGCCCGTGCAGCGCAGGTTCAGGATGCCGGGCCGGTCGGCGTCGACCTCGTCGATGTGGGCGAGCACGCCGACCGGCTCGAACCGAACCGGTGCTCGGCCGCCGGCTTCGCGGCCCTCGCGCAGCCAGACGACGCCGAAGGGCTCGTGCGCACGCAGGCAGCGGGCTGCGAGGTCGACGTAGCGCGCCTCGAACACCTCGAGCCCGAGCCGCGCGCCGGGAAACAGCACCGTGCGCAGAGGAAACAGCGCGAGCGGTTCGGGCAGCGCCGGCGCGGCGGCGCGGCTCATTCGCGCGCGTCCAGCTCGCGGTGGCGCACCAGCGTCGCGCGCTGTCCCTCGAAGCGCCGCGCCAGCCGCTCCACGGCGTACACCGAGCGGTGCTGGCCGCCGGTGCAGCCCAGCGCCACCGTGAGATAGCTGCGCTGGTCGTCCTCGAACGCGGCCAGCCAGCGCGCGAGGAAGCCGTGGATCTGCTCGAGCATCTCGGCCACCTCGGGCTGTTGCTCGAGATAGGCCGCCACCGGCGCGTCGCGGCCGCTGAGCGGGCGCAGCTCGCGCACGTAGTGGGGGTTGGGCAGCGGGCGCAGGTCGAACACGTAGTCCGCATCCAGCGGCACGCCCTGCTTGTAGGCGAAGGACTCGAACACCAGCGTCAGCGCCGAGGCGCGCGCGCCCACCAGCTGGCGCACCCAGCTGCGCAGCAGCGCCGGGCGCAGCTGGCTGGTGTCGATCACGGTTGCCGACTCGCGCAGGCCGGCCATCAGCCCGCGCTCGAGCTCGATCGCCTCGACGAGCGCGCGCCGCACGTCGGAACCGGCGTGCACGGCGCCCAGCGGATGCGGGCGACGCGTCTCGGAAAAGCGGCGCAGCAGGGCGTCGTTGCTGGCGTCGAGGAAGAGCGCGCGCACCGTCATGCCTTCGCCGCGCAGCGAGGCGATCAGCGGCACGAGCTGGGGCAGCGAAGCCGCGCTGCGCACGTCCACCGCCACCGCCACGCGGTGCGTGAAGCGCGCGTGCTCGAGGCGGATGAACTCGCGCAGCAGCTCGGGCGGCAGGTTGTCGACGCAGAAGAACCCCGCGTCCTCGAGCGCGTGCAGTGCAATCGACTTGCCCGAGCCGGAGATGCCGGTGATCAGCACCACCTCCTGATGGCCGGGTTCCGCCAGCGGCATCCATTCGCTCATCGTCGGCCTCCCGCGCTGCAGCCGGCGCTGGCCGAGGCCAGCATCGCCTCGGCATGCACCGTGCCCGAGCGCCGCTCGCCGCCGAGCATGCGGGCGAGCTCGGCGACGCGCGCCGCGCCGTCGACGAGCGCGGCATCGGCCAGCGTGCGCCCGCCGTGCGGCGCCTTGGCGACGACGAAGTGGTGGTCGGCGCAGGCCGCGACCTGCGCCAGATGCGTGACGGCGAGCACCTGCGCGCGTGCCCCGAGCTGCTTCATCAGGCGGCCGACGCTGTCGGCGACGCGGCCGCCGATGCCGGCGTCGATCTCGTCGAACACGAGGGTCGGCACGGCCTGATCGGCCGGGGGGGCAGCGTCGGCGCCCCCGACCCTACCGACGACTTCGGCCGCGCCGGCCCCGTCGGCGCGCCCGGATGCGCTCACCGCGATGGCCAGTGCGAGCCGCGACAGCTCACCGCCCGACGCCACCTTGGCCAGCGGCCGCGGTGTGCTGCCTGCGTGGCCCGCGACGCGCAGCTCGACGTTCTCCGCGCCGAACGCCTGCGGCTCGCTTTGCGCGAGCAGCGCGACTTCGAATCGGCCGCCCGCCATGCCGAGCGATTGCATCGCAGAGCTCACCGCATCGGCCAGCGTGGCTGCGGCACGTCTTCGGCCCTGCGAGACCACCGCCGCAGCGGTACGCCAGCGGCGCTCGGCGTCGCCGACGCTGCGCTCCAGGGCCTCGAGGTCGGCGGCCGCGTCGAGTGCACGCAGTTCCTCCTTGCAGCGTGCGAGCCACGCCGGCAGTTCGGCCGGTGCACGACGGTGGCGCCGCGCCAGGCCCACCCAGGCTGCGAGGCGCGCATCGAGCTCGGCGAGGCGTTCGGGGTCGGGTTCGCGACAGCCGACGTAGCTGCCGAGCGTGTGCGCGGCGTCTTCGACCTGTGCGACGGCGTTGTCGAGCAGATCGGCGACGCCGCGCAGATCGGGGTCGTAGGCGAGCACGTCGCGCAGTGCGCTGCCGGCGCGGGCCAGCGCGGCCCCGGCGTTGCCTTCGTCCTCGGTCAGCGCCGCGATCGCCGCGTGCGCCGCGTCGAGCAGGGCCTGCCCGTGCGCGAGGCGCGCGTGCTCGGTGTTCAGTGAGTCCCACTCCTCGGCGC
This sequence comes from Rubrivivax sp., assembly GCA_020852865.1. GTDB lineage: Bacteria > Pseudomonadota > Gammaproteobacteria > Burkholderiales > Burkholderiaceae_C > Rubrivivax. Next base: position 101,696 of record JADYZZ010000065.1, on the reverse strand, counting down.
CGGGTGCGAGCCTGTCGAACTCGGCGACCTGCCAGGCGAGGCGTTCGCGCTCGCGCTCGGCGCCGTCGCGGTGCGCGCGCGCGTCGGCCAGTGCGGCGAGCGCGTCGCGCCAGACGCGCCATGCGTCGTGCATGGCGTCGAGCGGCCCGCCACGGCCGTCCAGCCCGGCCTCGGCATCGAGCAGGGCGCGCACGGCGGCCGGCCGCGTGAGGCTCTGCCAGGCGTGCTGACCGTGGATCTCGACCAGCCTTTCCGCGGCTTCGCGCAACTGCGCCAGCGTCGCCGGGCTGCCGTTGATCCAGGCGCGGCTCCTGCCCTGGACGTCGATCGTGCGGCGCAGCAGCAGCGTGCCGCCTTCCTCGGATGCGAAGGCGTTCGCATCGAGCCAGGACGCGAGTGCGGCCGGTGCGTCGAATTCGGCGCCGACTTCGGCGCGCGACGCACCCTCGCGCACCACCGCGGCGTCGCCGCGGCCGCCGAGCGCGAGCTGCAGCGCATCGACGAGGATGGACTTGCCGGCGCCGGTCTCGCCGGTGAGCACCGTGAAGCCTTCGGCGAGCTCGATTTCGAGCGCGGCGACGATAACCACGTCGCGCAGCGAGAGGCGGCGCAACATCGCGCGCGTCCCCTACACGACGCCTTCGTACCAGCGCAGCTTGCGCCGCAGCGTGGCGTAGTAGCTCCAGCCGCGCGGATGCAGGAAGCGCAGCTGGTGGGCCGAGCGGCGCACGCGCACGCGGTCGCCGATCGCCAGGCTCTCGAGGTGGTGCATGTCGAAGTTGGCCGACACGCCCTTGCCGCCGACGACGCCGATGTGCACCTCGCCGTGGTCGGGCAGCACGATCGGGCGGTTGGTCAGCGTGTGCGAAGCGATCGGCACCATCACGAGGCCGCCGATCGCCGGGTGCACGATCGGCCCGCCTGCCGACAGCGCGTAGGCCGTGGAGCCGGTGGGCGTGGCGACGATGAGTCCGTCGGCGCGCAGGTTGGCGACGAAGTCGCCGTCGACGTCGACGCGCAGCTCCACCATGCCGGCGCTGGCGCCGCTGCGCACCACCACGTCGTTCACCGCCAGGCCCTCGTAGATGCGCTCGCCTTCGCGCCAGACCTCGCCTTCGAGCAGCGAGCGGTGCTCGCTCTCGAAGTCGCCGGCGACGATGGGTGCGAGCGCCTCCTTCACCTGGCCGACCGGGATGTCGGTGATGAAACCCAGGCGCCCCTGGTTGATGCCGATCAGCGGCACCTGGAAGCGCGCCAGCTCGCGCGCGATGCCGAGCATCGTGCCGTCGCCGCCGACCACCACCGCGAGGTCGCAGCGCCGGCCGAGCTGCTCGACGCCGAGGGCCTCGAAACCGCCGAGGCCGGTAGCCTGCGCCGTGGCCCGCTCGAACGCCACCTCGAGCCCCTGTGCCGCGAGGAACTGCGCGATCTCCTCGAGCACCGGGCCGATGCCACGGGCCTCGAACTTGCCTACGATGGCCGCGTGGGTGAAGCGTGCCGGCATGCGATGCATTAGACCATAGCGCCCGGCGCGCGCCGTGCCGCGCGCCGGCCACGCCGCGGGGCCGTTCGTACAATGAAGGCCGCCTCGCAAGGCGACCGACGATGATCGACGATCGTTCGCGCACGCTGCTCAAGACTCTGGTCGAGCGCTACATCGCCGACGGCCAGCCGGTGGGCTCGCGCACCCTGTCCAAGGCCTCGGGCCTGGACCTGTCGCCGGCGACGATCCGCAACGTGATGGCCGACCTCGAGGAGCTCGGCCTGATCGCCAGCCCGCACACCAGCGCCGGACGCGTACCGACGGCACGCGGCTACCGCCTGTTCGTCGACACCATGCTCACGGTGCGGCCGCTCGAGGCGGAGGCGGCCGGCGGCGAACTGGCCGCGGCGCGCGAGCAGCTGCACCCCGACCAGCCGCAGCGCGTCATCGCCCAGGCGGCCTCGCTGCTGTCGAGCCTGAGCAGCTACGTCGGCGTGGTGAGCGCGCCGCGCAAGGCCGGCGTGTTCCATCACATAGAGTTCCTGCGTCTGGGCGAGCGGCGCGTGCTGGTGATCCTGGTGGCCCCCGACGGCGACGTGCAGAACCGCGTCATCTTCACGGCCCACGACTACGGCGCGGCCGAGCTGCAGGAGGCGACGAATTACCTGAACGCGCACTACGCCGGCCTGACGCTCGACGAGGTGCGCGCGCGCCTCAAGCGCGAGATCGAGGCGCTGCGCAGCGAGATCGCGGCGCTGATGCAGGCCGCGGTCGACGCCGGCAGCGAGGCGCTGGCCGAGAGCAGCGACCACGTCGTCGTCGCCGGCGAACGCAACCTGCTGGGCGTGCAGGAGCTGGGCAGCGACATGAGCAGTCTGCGCCGGTTGTTCGACGTCTTCGAGCAGAAGACCCAGCTCATGCGGCTGCTCGACGTCAGCAGCCGGGCCGAAGGGGTGCGCATCTACATCGGCGGCGAGAGCCAGGTCGTGCCCTTCGAGCAGCTGTCGGTGGTGACGGCGCCGTACGAGGTCGACGGTCGTGTCGTCGGTACCCTGGGCGTGATCGGTCCGACGCGCATGCGCTACGAGCGCATGATTCAGCTCGTCGACATCACCGCCCGCCTCGTGAGCCACGCGCTGTCGGCCAAGTGAGCCGCGGCTGCGCCGCCGGCCGTGCGCGCGCCTCCCTAGAATGGCCCGCGCCGGGCCGTTAGCTCAGTGGTCAGAGCAGGGGACTCATAATCCTTTGGTCGTTGGTTCGATCCCAACACGGCCTACCGCCGGCCTTGCGGCGTGCCGCGCAGTTCGCTCCAGCGCAGCAGGCGTCCCCGGATCATGCCGGCGGCGTGGGCGAGGTTCATCGCCTGGCGCAGCACTCCGGCGTCGCGCCGCACCAGCATCGCCGCCGTGCGCCAGGCATGCCGGACCAGTTGCGCGACCATGAACGGCGGCACACCGAGCAGCGCGCGCGCATAGTCCCCGGTCTCGTACTGCGCCTGCTTGCGGCCGGCGACGAAGCGCAGCCTGAGGAAGTAGCTCCGGCGCAGCCGCCAGTCCTCGACATGGTGGTCGACGATCATTTGCGGACAGTAGACGATCGGCTCGCCGCGCTGCAGCAGCTCGCGGAACATCACCGCATCCGACCCCCCGCCGACGCCGACGCCGCGCCGGTTGTAGCGGGCGTCGAAGCGCAGGTCGGGGTTGTCGCGGAACAGGCGCATGTCGTAGGCGACGTTGGCGGTCCACACCGGCGTCGACAGGTCGGTGATCGGGAAGGGCCGCTCGCCGTAATCGACTTCGGCGAGAAAGCCCAGCAAGTCGTCGCCCAGCCAGGACGGCCGGGCACCGGGCGCGAAGCAGACCTTGACCTTGCCGCCGACGCAGCGTGCGCCTCCGGCCGCAAGGGCGTGCACGGCACCGGCCAGCAGACCCGGCTGCGGCAGTTCGTCGTCGTCGATGAACACCAGCACGTCGCGCTGCATGGCCTCGGCCAGCGCGCGATTGCGCGCATGCGGAATTCCCTGGCGTTCCTCGCGCACGTAGCGCACCGGCGGCCCGCTTTCATGCGCGCAGCGCGCAACCACCGCTGCGGTGTCGTCGCTGCTGTTGTTGTCGACGACGAGTACCTCGAAGGGCAGCGGGCATTGTTGTGCCCGCATCGCCGCCAGCAGCGCCGGCAGGCGCTCGGCGCGGTTGAAGGTGCAGAACGCAAAGGACAGCCGGATGGTGTCGTTTGCGGCCTGCCGCGGTGTCTCGCGGGCCGGCTGCGCGCACACTTTCCGAAGCGCCGATTCGTCGCCCTGCGAGACCGCTGCGTCGCCGGCGTACCTGTCTTGCCCGCGCACGCGCAACGGCGCGAGCTCCAATCCATTCGGGGCGGGCGGCGACGTCATGCCCATCGTCGCCGCGCCCTCGACCGAGCCGCCATCGGGAATCTGCCGGCGATTGGCTTGCGCTTGAAGGCGGCCCGAACCGGCGTTGGTGGCGTGCACATCGTGGTGTCTCTGCCTGCGGAAGCTTGATGTTGTGGATACCTGGAACCCTAACACCGCTGGCACGGTCAGAACCGTCGCGAACGCCGGTGTTGCCCTCGGTTACGCGCACTTGTAGACAATGCGACGGCAGATCAGGGGCGTTGCATTCGTCGCCTGCTGGCCGCGCCGATATCAGTCAGGTCGCGTCCGCGACGCAAAAGGAAACGGCAAGGCGTTCACTTGGCTCATAGCCGACGGCGCCGCGCACGCCGGCGCGGACGGACCGGCCCGGCTACCCGCGCCGTCTCAGGTGCGCCGAACTGCGGCTGCGAAAAAGAATCCAGACGCAGGCGCCCAGGTTCACCGTCATCGGCAGGAACGCCGCCAGCCACCCCCCGTCGGCCGACCAGGTGGAGTTGGCGAACAAGGCGAGCGCGACGGCGACGACGGCGATCACGACCGCCGCCAGCTTGAAGCCTCTATGCCAGAGCTTGCGCGTGCGCGACACGGACACCGACGCGGCGAGCAGCGGGATGGTCGCGACCAGCAGCACCAGCTGCGAAGTCAGCAGCAGGACTTCGGGGGTCAAAGTGCGCCACATGGGATCGAACGTCGGATCATCATAGCGATCGCCCCGGCCGCTGGGCTACGCCGGCCGCATCGCCGCGTGACGAAATTCGGGCATCTCGCCGTCGCCCGCCTGCGGCGGGCGAGGACCGGGCGCGTCAGCCCGGTCGGTCGGACTGCGGGGCCGCCGGAACGGGCGGCGCGCCTGGCGCAGGCGCCTTCATGACGCGCACGCGCCCGCCGCTGGCGATGAGCAGCACCGGTTCGCCCGGCGCGAAGGTCTCGGCGCCCTTGGCCTGCACGATCGCCCGCCGCTCGCCGTTTCTGAGCTGCACGAGGATCTCGAGTGCATCCTCACGCGTGGTCAGCCGCTCGGTGACGTTGCCGATCACACCGCCGACGACAGCACCGATCACGCCCACGGCGATGGCCTCGCGGCGGCCGCCGACCGACGAACCGGCCACGCCGCCGACCACCGCACCGCTGGTGGCGCCGATGCCCGACTGCGTGCCGTCGACCACCACCGGACGCGTGGACAACACCACCGCGTCGGTCACGTTCGACATGCGCTGGGCGTCGCCGCGGCTCAAGACGTCGGGGCTCGTCGTCGCGCAACCCGCGGCCAGCGCGAACGCCGCCGCCAGGGCCAGGATGTTCAGCGTTCGGGCCATCTCGTTCTCCTCGTTGCTGCCTGCCGACGCGCCGCGCGCGATGCGCGCGCCCGTTCGTGCGTTTCCTTGCTGCTGAGGTTGACACGGCGCGGCGGGCGGAGTTCCGCGGCGGGCGCGCGGGCGGGAGCGTCCGCGCGCGCTCGGCGGCGCGTTCACCGTTGTCGCCCGGACCCCGAACGCGTGACGGCATCGACCGCGCGTGCGCGATTCATGTCTTCACAGACTCAGCCGTGCAGCCGCGAGTTGCGCGGCACGCTCGCCAGCAGGAAGTCCATCTGGTCGACGAGGATGCGCCGCCCGCGCAGGATCATGTCCTCGTGCAGGCTCGGCACGTAGGGTAGGTACAGCAGCGTCATGTGCGCTTCCTCGGGCAGGCGGTTGCCCTTGCGGCCGTTGCAGGGGCGGCAGGCGGTGATGCAGTTCATCCAGCGATCGTGGCCGCCGCGCGAGACGGGGCGGATGTGCTCGCGCGTCAACTCGTCGAAGTGGAACCGGCGGCCGCAATAGGCACAGAGCTGGCGATCGCGCGTGAACAGCTTCGGATTGGTCAGCGCGGGTTCGCTGCGCCAGGCTCGGCTCGGTACCGCGCCGCGCACCGCGACGATGGGGTGCACCTCGATCAGCGACTGCCGCCCGCTGCTACGCTGGATACCGCCGCGCAGCACCTGGCAGGCCGTGCCCAGCGTCCAGGCGATGCCGTCGCTCGCGTAGAGGACCGCGGCCTCCTTCGAGGAGATCCAGGCCTGCGGGCGACCGGACAGGTCGAGCTGCAATACGTCCATATGCCTTGTACCGTCGCGGCAAGCATAGCAAGAACCATGCAGCGGCCTGCGCCGCCGCACGCCGCCGCACCCCGCGGAATGCCGCCGCACGAGGTGTGTGCTCCATCCCGGCGCCGGCCTTGGTCCACAATGCATCGATGCCCCCCACCCATGCCCTGCGCCGGCTCGTCGTCGTCGGCGCGCTGGGCGTCGCGCTGGCGGCTTCGGCTGCGAGCGCCGGAACCGGGCGTCCGGCGGCCGCGGCGCCCCCCGCGCAGGATGTGGCGCGCGGCGACGCGAGCCAGATCGCCTTCGCGCGTGCCCGTGACCAGCTCGTGCAGGTGCGCACGCTGCTCGAGGGCCAGGACAGCCAGGCGTCGGTGGGTTCGGGCTTCCTGGTGAGCGAACAGGGGCACCTGATCACCAACTACCACGTCGTGAGCCAGTACGCGCTGCGGCCTGCGCAGTACCGGCTGGTGTTCGCCGCCGCCGACGGCCGGCAGGGCGCGCTCGAGTTGCTCGACGTCGACATCGTGCACGACCTGGCTTTGCTGCGCGTGGCCCAGGCCGGCGTGCTGGCCGGGCGCGGCGCGCTCGCCTTCCGGCCGGAAGACGCGCCGCTGCAGCGCGGCGAGCGCATCTTCGCGCTGGGCAATCCGCTCGACGTCGGCTTCGCCGTCGTCGGCGGTGCCTACAACGGCCTGGCCGAGCGCAATTTCCTGCCGACGATCTTCTTCGGCGGTTCGCTCTCGGCCGGCATGAGCGGCGGCCCGGCGCTCGACGATGCCGGCCGCGTGATCGGCATCAACGTCGCCACGCGGCGCGACGGCGAGCAGGTGAGCTTCCTCGTGCCCGCGGCGTTCGCCGAGCGGCTCTACGCGCGCGGCCGCGACGCGCTGCCGGTGCGCGCGCCGATGCACGCGCGGCTCACCGCCCAGTTGCTCGCACACCAGGAGGCACTCGCCGATGCCTTCGTCGGCCTGGCCTGGCGTGCCGCGGGGCGCGCGCGCCTGCGCGTGCCGGTGCCGCAGGAGCGCTTCCTGCGCTGCTGGGGTTCGAGCACGCCGGCCGAAGCGCGCGGACTGCAGTTCGAGCGCTCCGACTGCACGATGGACAGCCGCGTCTTCGTCAATGCGGGCCTGCTCACCGGCTACATCACCGTGCGCCACGAGGCCTACGATGGCCGCAAGCTCGGCTGGCTGCGCTTCGCCGAACGCTACTCGAGGAGCTTTCGCAACGAGGGGTTCGGCGGCGGGCCGCAGCGCACGCCGCCGCAATGCCGCGAGCGCTACGTGCAGGGCGAGGGGCTGCTGCTGCGCGCCGTGCTGTGCATGCGCGCGTACAAGCGGCTGCCCGGGCTGTACGACCTGTCGCTGCTGGTGGCCACGCTCGATGCGGCCGACACCGGCGTGCAGGGGCGCTTCGACGCCTACGGCGTCTCGTTCGACAACGCCGCGCGGCTGGCCGCGCATTACCTGTCGGGCTTCGGCGCGAACGCCGTGGCCGCGCCTGCCGCGGCGTCTGCCGCATCCGCCGCTGCGGCCGAGCGGGCCGGCGCGAGGAGACCGGCGCCATGAACGTCGGCCCGCTCGCCCTCGTCGAGTGGATCGAGCGCGACGGCCGCGTGCGGCGTGCGCTGCCGGTGACGGCCTGGCCGCTGACGATCGGCCGCGCCATCGACAACGACCTCGTGCTCGACGATCCGCATGTGGCCGCGTACCACGCGCGGCTCGAGCTCGACGAAGCCGGCACGCCGCACCTGCTCGCGCTGCCCAGCGTCAATGGCGTGCAGCTCGGCCGCACGCGCCTGGCCGCAGGCGGGCGTGCCGGCCTGCGGGCCGGCGACGAGGGCTTCACGCTCGGCACCACGCGGCTGCGGCTGCGGCTGGCCGGCGAGCGGCTTGCGCCCGAGCGGCCGCTCGCGCGGGCCCCGCGGCCGGCGCGCACCTTGCTGCTGGCGGCTTTGCTGTGGGGCTGGGTTCTCGCCGGCTTCGCGCTCCAGTTCGACCCGGGCAGCCGCCTCACCGACTGGCTGGTGCCGCTGCTCGGCCTGCCGGCGGCGCTCGCCGGCTGGTGCACGCTTTGGGGTCTGGCCTCCAAGCTGTTCCAGCACCGCTTCGACTTCCGGCCGCATCTGGCGGTGGCCGTGCGCGGGCTGCTCGCGATCGAGCTCGTCGGCTTTGCGCTGCCCTGGGCGGCGGCGCTCGGCGGCCCGGCTGCGCTGTCGCACCTGGCGCCGACCGCCGCCGCGGCCTGCGGCGCGGCGATGCTGCTCGCGCACGCCCGGCTGGTGGCGCCGCAGCAGCGGCGCGCGCTCGCCGTCGTCGGCTGGAGTGCCTTCGCCGCCGGCGCGCTCGTGCTGCTCGCGCTGAACCAGCAGCGGCAGGACCGCTGGTTCTCCGAGCTCTACGTCTCGGCCCTGCCGCCGCCGCAACTGCTGGGCTGGGTGCGGCCGGTTCCGATCGACGCGTTCGTGCGCGGCGCTGCCGCGTTGCGTGCTCCCCTGGATGCCGCGGTGCGCGACGCCGCGGCCGCACGCGACGACGAAGGCGACTGATCGGACAGCGCCGGCGGCAGCGCCGCGCCGGGTCGATCGAGCGGGTCGGCCGGACCTCGAGGCTGCGCCGGGCCGCAGCGCGGATTAGGCGGCTGCCCCTAGAAATCGCCGCGCCGCGGTGCCCAGGGCGAGGTCGTCTTTGCGCAAAATAGAACGATCGTTCGTACCATGCCCGTCAACCCCGCTCCCAGCCGTCCGCAAGCCTCGCCGTCGCGGCGCGCGGTGCGGCGCGCGGCCGCTGTGTCGCCTGCGGCCGTCGCTGTGTCGCCTGCGGCCGTCGCTGTGCGGCCTGCCGGCGCCGCTGTGCCGGCCGCGGGCGCTGCGGTGGCGCCTGCCGGCGCCGCTGTGCCGGATGCGGGCGCGGCGCCGGTTCCGCGCCCTGCGCCGACCGCGCAGCCGTCGAACGGCAGGCGGCGGGCGGCCGAGCTGCCCTTGCAGCCGTTGCGCGGCTTGCGCAGCGGACGGCGCAAAGGCGATCAGACGCACGCGGCGATCCTCGACGCGGCGCTCGGCCTGGCCTCGCACATGGGCCTCGAGGGCCTGTCGATCGGCGCGCTGGCCGAAGTCACGCAGATGAGCAAGTCGGGTGTGTTCGCGCACTTCGGCTCGCGCGAGGAACTGCAGATCTCGGTCGTGCGCGAGTACCACGCACGCTTCGAGCAGGAAGTGTTCTTTCCGTCGCTGCGCACGCGGCGCGGCCTGCCGCGCCTGCATGCGCTGTTCGAGCGCTGGGTGCGGCGCGTCTCGGTCGAGCTCGACTCGGGCTGCATCTACATCAGCGGCGCGGTCGACTTCGACGATCGTCCCGGCCCGGTGCGCGACGCGCTGGCTTCGATGGTCGGCGCCTGGCAGTCGGCCCTCGAGCGTGCCATACGCATCGCCGTCGAAGAGGGCCATCTGCGCGCCGACACCGACGTGCAGCAGATGCTGTTCGAGATCCACGGCCTGATCCTCGCGCTGCATCACGACGCACGCTTCCTGCGCAACGCCGGCGTGCTCGAGCGCGCGCGCCGCGGCTTCGAGCGCGTGCTGGCGCATTACCAGCCGGGTGCGCCGCCGCCGGCCGCGCGGCGCAAGCCGGCGCGGCGCTGAAGCCCGCGCCGCGGCCGCGAGCCAGCCCGCATCCGTCGTCCCGCATCCATCGTCACCAGGGAGACCTCCATGCCCAGCTACACGCCCCCTCTGCGCGACATGCAGTTCGTGCTGCACGAAGTGCTGCAGGTCGTCGACGAACTCAAGCTGTGCCCGCGCCACGCCGAGATCGACGCCGCGACGATGAACGCCGTGCTCGAGGAGGCGGGCAAGTTCGCCGCCGAGGTGCTGCTGCCGCTCAACCAGGTCGGCGACCGCGAAGGCTGCACGCTCGACGCGGCGGCACGCAAGGTGCGCACGCCCAGCGGTTTCGCCGAGGCCTACGCGCGCTACGTCGAGGGCGGCTGGCCGGCGCTCGCGGTCGATCCCGCGTACGGCGGCCAGGGCCTGCCGATCGTGCTCAACCAGTGCCTGTACGAGATGATGAACTCGGCCAACCAGGCCTGGGCGATGTATCCGGGACTCTCGCACGGCGCGCTCGAATGCCTGCACGCGCACGGCACCGAAGCGCAGAAGGCGACCTATCTGCCCAGGCTCGCCAGCGGCGAGTGGATGGGCACGATGTGCCTGACCGAGCCGCACAGCGGCACCGACCTGGGCCTGCTGCGCACGCGCGCCGAGCCGCAGCCCGACGGCACCTACCGCATCACGGGCCAGAAGATCTTCATCAGCGCCGGCGACCACGAGATGAGCGCCAACATCGTGCACCTCGTGCTGGCGCGCCTGCCCGACGCACCGGCCGGCAGCAAGGGCATCAGCCTGTTCGTCGTGCCCAAGTTCCTGATTGCGGCCGACGGCTCGCCGGGCGAGCGCAACGCGATCTGGTGCACCGGACTCGAGCACAAGATGGGCATCAACGGCTCGGCGACCTGCCAGCTCGAGCTCGAAGGCGCGCTCGGTACGCTGGTGGGCGAGCCGCACAAGGGCCTGGCGTCGATGTTCGTGATGATGAACGCCGCGCGCCTGGGCGTGGGCAACCAGAGCCTGGGCCTGACCGAAGTGGCCTACCAGAACGCCGCCGCCTACGCCAGGGAGCGGCTGCAGATGCGCGCGCTTTCGGGCGCCAAGGCCAAGGACAAGCCGGCCGACCCGATCATCGTGCACCCCGACGTGCGCCGCATGCTGCTCACCGCGCGCGCCTACGCCGAAGGCGGACGCGCGCTCGCCGTGTACATCGCGCTGCTGATCGACAAGATGCTGGCCAGCGACGACGCGGACGAGCGCCGCGAATGCGCCGACCTGACGGCGCTGCTCACGCCCATCGTCAAGGCCTTCCTCACCGACAACGGCTGGATCGCCACCAGCCACTGCATGCAGGTCTACGGCGGCCACGGCTACGTGCGCGACAACGGCATGGAGCAGTTCGTGCGCGACGCGCGCATCAACATGATCTACGAGGGCACCAACGCCGTGCAGAGCCTGGACCTGCTCGGCCGCAAGGTGCTGGCCGACAACGGCGCCAAGCTGAGGAAGTTCGGCAAGATCGTCGCCGCCTTCGTCGAGGACAACGGCACCGACGAGGCGATGCAGGAGTTCGTCAACCCGCTGGCCGACCTCGGCGACAAGCTCACCAAGCTCACCACCGAGCTCGGCATGAAGGCCATGGGCAACGCCGACGAGGTGGGCGCGGCGGCGGTGGACTACCTGCGCGTGTGCGGCCACCTCGTGTTCGCCTACTTCTGGGCGCGCATGGCCAAGGTGGCGCTGGCCGCGCAGGCCGGCGGCGACTCCTTCTACGCCGCCAAGCTCGCCACCGCGCGCTTCTACTTCGCCAAGCTGCTGCCCGAGACGGCCGGGCTCATCCGCAGCGCGCGCGCCGGCCTTGCGCCGCTCATGGCGATGGACGAGGCGCTGTTCTAGTACTGAGTAGAGTCCGCATCTGCCGCCCCACCACCCGGCATCATCCCGCCATCACCACGAGGAGATCGCCATGCACCCCAGCGCGCACCGGCTTGCCGGCCGGATCGTCCGCCCTGCCGCCTTGCTTGCCGTCACGCTCGTCTTCGTCGCCGGCGCCGCCTTGGCCCAGGCCACGCCGGTTGGCCTGTGGAAGACCGTCGACGACGAGACCAAGCAGGAGAAATCCTACGTCCGCATCACCGAGGCCGGCGGCACGCTCGCCGGCAAGATCGACAAGCTGCTCGACCCGAGCAAGCAGGACACCCGCTGCGACAAGTGCACCGACGCGCGCAAGGACCAGCCGGTGCTCGGCATGACGATCCTCGAAGGCGTGAAGAAGAATCCCGACGAGGCGTACTGGGACGGCGGCACCATCCTCGATCCCAACAACGGCAAGACCTATCGCGTGCGGCTCACGCCCAAGGACGGCGGCAAGACGCTCGAGGTGCGCGGCTTCATCGGGCCGTTCTACCGCAACCAGACCTGGATTCGCGTCGAGTAATCGCGCCCTGGAGTTCGCCATGAATCGTTTCCCCGTGCGCAAGGCGGCCGTGCTCGGCGCCGGCGTGATGGGCGCGCAGATCGCCGCCCACCTCGTCAACTGCAAGGTGCCGGTGCTCCTGTTCGACCTTCCGGCCAAGGAGGGTCCGAAGAACGGCATCGTCACGCGCGCCGTCGACCAGCTGAAGAAGCTCAAGCCCGCGCCGCTCGGCGCCGCCGAGGATGCCGCGCTGATCGAGGCGGCCAACTACGAGGAGCACCTGGCGCGCCTGGGCGAATGCGATCTCGTCATCGAGGCCATCGCCGAGCGCATGGACTGGAAGCTCGATCTGTATGCCAAGGTGGCGCCGGCGCTCGCCGCCCACGCGACGGTCGCGAGCAACACCTCGGGGCTGTCGATCACCAGGCTCGCCGAGGCGCTGCCCGAGGCGGTGCGGCCGCGCTTCTGCGGCATCCACTTCTTCAACCCGCCGCGCTACATGGCGCTGGTCGAGCTGATCGCGACGCCGGCCACCGGGCCCGAGGTGCTCGACCGCCTCGAGAGCTTCGTCACCAGCACGCTCGGCAAGAGCGTGGTGCGCGCCAAGGACACGCCCAACTTCGTCGCCAACCGCGTCGGCATCGCCGGCATGCTGGCGACGATGACCGAGGCCGAGCGCTTCGGCCTCGCGTACGACGTCGTCGACGACCTCACCGGCAAGAAGCTCGGCCGCGCCTCCAGCGGCACCTTCCGCACCGCCGACGTCGTGGGCCTGGACACGATGGCGCACGTCATCAAGACGATGCAGGACACGCTGCAGTCCGATCCCTTCTACCCGCTCTTCGCCACGCCGCCGGTGCTGGCCGGCCTGATCGAGAAAGGCGCCTTGGGGCACAAGAGCGGCGCGGGCTTCTACAGGAAGGTCGGCAAGGACATCCTGCGCCTCGACCCGGCCAAGGCCGACTACGTGCCGGGCGGCGGCAAGGCCGAGCCGATCGTCGAGCGCATGCTCAAGAAGCCCGCGCCCGAGCGGCTGAAGCTGCTGCGCGAATCGAGCCACCCGCAGGCGCAGTTCCTGTGGGCCATCCTGCGCGACGGCTTCCACTACGCCGCGGTGCATCTCGAGGCGATCGCCGACAACGCACGCGACGTCGACTTCGCGCTGCGCTGGGGCTTCGGCATGAAGCAAGGGCCCTTCGAGCTGTGGCAGGCGGCCGGCTGGCAGCAGGTGGCGCAGTGGATCAAGGAGGACATCGACGCGGGCAAGGCGCTGGCCGCAGCGGCGCTGCCCGACTGGGTGTTCGACGGGCGCGACGGCGTGCACCGGCCCGAGGGCTCGTGGAGCCCGGCGAAGAAGGCGTACGTGCCGCGCAGCAGCCTGCCGGTGTACCGGCGCCAGCATTTCCCCGAAAGCGTGGGCGGCGCCGGCGCGGCGGCCGCGCTCGACAGCGGCACCGAGGTCTGGAAGAACGACCACGTGCGGCTGTGGACGCTCGACGGCGAGGTGCTGATCGCCAGCATCACCTCCAAGCTGCACCTCATCGGTCCGACGGTCGGCGAAGGCCTGGTCAAGGCGCTGGATCTCGCCGAGGCGGGCTGGCAGGGCCTGGTGATCTGGTCGCCCGACGACGTGTTCTCGGCCGGCGCCAACCTCGAAGAGGTGATGCCGATCTTCATGAAGAGCGGCGTCGCGGGCGTGGCCGAGGCCGCATCCGGCCTGCAGGCCGCGCTGCTGCGGCTGCGCTATGCGCTGGTGCCGGTGGTGGCGGCGGTGCGCGGACTGGCGCTGGGCGGCGGCTGCGAGCTCGCGGTGCACTGCGCGCGGCGCGTCGCGGCGATGGAGTCCTACATGGGTCTGGTGGAAGTGGGCGTGGGCCTGCTGCCGGCCGGCGGCGGCCTCACCTACATCGCGCGTCGCGCCGCCGAGATGGCGGCGGCCGGCAACGCCGACGCCGACATCCTGAAGTTCCTCGCCGATGGCTTTCAGAACGCCGCCATGGCCAAGGTCGGCACGAGCGCGCTCGAATCGCGCCGGCTCGGCTACCTGCTCGAGAGCGACGTCGTCGTGCCGCACAAGGACGAACTGCTCTTCGTCGCGCTCAACGAAGCGCGGGCGATGGCCGCCAGCGGCTGGCGCGCGCCGGCGCGCCGGCTTTTCCCGGTGGCGGGCCGCAGCGGCGCGGCGACCATCCGCGGCCAGCTCGTCAACCTGCGCGAGGGCGGCTTCATCAGCGCGCACGACCTGCACATCGCCGGGCTGATCGCCGAGGTGGTCACCGGCGGCGACGTCGATGCCGGCACCCTGGTGAGCGAGGAGTACCTGATGAAGCAGGAAAGCCGGCACTTCGCCGCCCTGCTCGGCCACCCCAAGACCCAGGAACGCATCATGGGCATGCTGCAGACCGGCAAGCCCGTTCGGAATTGACCGGGACGCCATCATGAGCAAGCAAGTTCAGGACGCCTACATCGTCGCCGCCACCCGCACCCCGATCGGCAAGGCGCCGCGCGGCGTGTTCCGCACCATGCGGCCCGACGACCTGCTCGTCGCCGCGGTGAGGAGCGCTCTGGCCCAGGTGCCGACGCTGGACCCGAAAGCGATCGAGGACGCCGTCATCGGCTGCAGCTTCCCCGAGGCCGAGCAGGGCATGAACATGGCGCGCGTGGCGATGGTGCTCGCCGGGCTGCCGAACTCGGTGGGCGGCGTCACCGTCAACCGCTTCTGCGCCAGCGGCCTGACGGCGCTGCAGATGGCGGCCGACCGCATCCGCGTCGGCGAGGCCGACGTCATGATCGCCGGCGGCGCCGAGAGCATGAGCCTGGTGCCGATGGGCGGCAACAAGCCGAGCTACAACCCGGCGGTCTTCGCGCGCGACGAAAACGTCGGCATCGCCTACGGCATGGGCCTCACGGCCGAGAAGGTGGCCGTGCAGTGGAAGGTGAGCCGCCAGGCGCAGGACGAATTCGCGCTCGCTTCGCACCGCAAGGCGCTGGCGGCGCAGGCCGCGGGCGAGTTCGCCGACGAGACCACGCCCGTCGAGGTGATCGAGCGTGCCCCCGACTTTGCCAGCGGCGAGGTCCGCGTCACGACGCGCCGCGTGAGCCTCGACGAAGGCGCGCGTGCCGACACCAGCCTAGAGGGCCTGGCCCGGCTCAAGCCGGTGTTTGCCGCCCCCCGGGACCCCTCGGGCAAGGCCACCGGCATGGGCAGCGTCACTGCCGGCAACAGCAGCCAGACGAGCGACGGCGCCGGCGCGCTCGTCCTCGCCAGCGACAAGGCCGTCAGGACCTTCGGCCTCACGCCGCTGGCGCGCTTCGTCTCGTTCGCCGCGCGCGGCGTCCCGCCCGAGATCATGGGCATCGGGCCGATCGAGGCGATTCCGGCGGCGCTGGGCCATGCCGGCCTGAAGCTGGACGACCTCGACTGGATCGAGCTGAACGAGGCCTTCGCCGCGCAGGCGCTCGCCGTCATCGGCAGCGTCGGCCTGGACCCGGCCAAGGTCAACCCGATGGGCGGCGCGATCGCGCTGGGCCATCCGCTGGGCGCCACCGGCGCCATCCGCGCCGCCACCGTGGTGCACGCGCTGCGCCGGGGCAAGCTCAGGTACGGCATGGTGACGATGTGCGTGGGCATGGGGCAGGGCGCCGCCGGCATCCTCGAACGCGTCTGAGCACGCGCCACGACCAGGAGACGAGCCGATGCATATCAGGACCGCCACCCTGAACGGCGTTCAGGCGATCGAGATCGCGCGCCCCGAGAAGAAGAACGCGCTCACCGTCGAGATGGTCCAGGCGATGGCCGACGCGCTGAATGCGGCGCGCGCGGACAAGGCCGTGCGCGCCGTGCTCCTCACCGGGCAGCCGGGCATCTTCACCAGCGGCAACGACATCGAGGACTTCATGCAGCGCCGCCCCGGCGAAGGCGGCGCCGACCCGGCCGATGCGCCGGTGTTCCGCTTCATGCGCGCGCTGCTCGAATGCGACAAGCCGGTGGTGGCCGCCGTCACCGGCGCCGCGATCGGCGTCGGCGTGACGCTGCTGCTGCATTGCGACTTCGTCTACGTCAGCGACGAGGCGCGCCTGGCGATGCCCTTCGTCGGCCTCGGCCTCGTTCCCGAGTTCGCGTCCAGCCTGCTCGTGCCGCAGTTGATGGGCCAGCGGCGCGCGGCCGAGAAGCTGCTGCTGGGCGAGCCCTTCACGGCCGAGCAGGCCGTGGACTGCGGCATCGCCAACGCGGTGCTGCCGGCCGCCGAGGTGGTGCGCCACGCGCGCCGCGTGGCCGAGCGCTTCAATGCGCTGCCGCCCGGCGCGGTGTGCGAGGCCAAGCGGCTGATGCGCGCGCCGCAGCGCGAGCAGGTGCTGGCCGCCATCCGCAGCGAGGGCGAACTGTTCAGCGCGCGCCTGCGCAGCCCGGAGGCGATCGAGGCCTTCACGGCCTTCTTCCAGAAGCGCAAGCCCGACTTCAGCCGGTTCTGAGCGCGCCCTGGCCGGGCTGCGTCCGGCTCGCCTTTCGCGGGATCAGGCGAAGCAGCAAGGCCGCATCGGTTCAGGATCTGTGAAGATGTGCGTCACGCCCGCGCGCGACTCATGTTTTCACAGGCTCAGTCGCGCGGCAGCGCGCGCGGCCGGCCCGCGGCGTCGATCGCCACGTAGGTGAGCTGCGCCTCGGTCACCTTGACGACCTGGACGTCGGCCGGGTTGCGCTCGGCGTAGACCTCGACGTGCACCGTGATCGACGTCTTGCCGACGCGTTCGACCCGGGCGTAGAAGCTCAGCAGGTCGCCCATGCTCACCGGCTGCTTGAAGACGAACTGGTTCACCGCCACGGTGGCGATGCGCCCCTTGGCGATGCGGCCGGGCAGCACGCCGCCGGCGAGGTCGACCTGGGCCATGATCCAGCCGCCGAAGATGTCGCCGTTGGCGTTCACGTCGGCCGGCAGCGGCATCACGCGCAGCACGAGTTCGTGGTCGCCGTGCAGCGTGAGCGGCGCCAGCCGGTGATGCGCGGCCCTGGCCGGCTGCGCGTTCGGTGGGTTGTCGTGCATGGCGCGATGCTAAACGCGGCGCGCGGCGACAATCGGCCAATGCAACACCGGTCATCGACCGCCCCCGCGCGCGGCGGCTACGCGGCCGCGCCGCCGCCGTGAGACACCAGCCGCCCGTCGCGGCGGCGCCGGCGCTGCCGGGCCATGCGGCCGCTGCGTCCGCCGCGACCCGTGCCCGCTCGGACTGGGCCACGCTCGGCAAGCTGCTGCCCTATCTGTGGCGCTACCGCGGGCGCGTCGCGCTGGCGCTCGCTTTCTTGCTGGGCGCCAAGCTGGCCAACGTCGGCGTGCCGATCCTGCTCAAGGAGCTGGTCGACGCGCTCGCCATCAAGCCCGGCACGCCGGCCGGCCTGGCCGCGGCGATGCTC
Organism: Rubrivivax sp.; assembly: GCA_020852865.1. Lineage (GTDB taxonomy): Bacteria > Pseudomonadota > Gammaproteobacteria > Burkholderiales > Burkholderiaceae_C > Rubrivivax. The sequence continues at coordinate 84,302 of JADYZZ010000065.1, read as the reverse complement.
GTCGTGCCGGTCGGCCTGCTCGTCGCCTACGGGCTGCTGCGCCTCGGCACGTCGCTGTTCACCGAGCTGCGCGAGCTCGTCTTCGCCAAGGCCACCGAAGGCACGGCGCGCAGCGTCAGCCTCGAGGTGTTCCGCCACCTGCACGCGCTCAGCCTGCGCTTTCACCTCGAGCGCCAGACCGGCGGCATGACGCGCGACATCGAGCGCGGCACGCGCGCGGTGCACTCGCTCATCAGCTACTCGATCTACAGCATCCTGCCCACCGTCGTCGAGGTGACGCTGGTGCTGGCGATCCTGGCGCTGAAGTTCGACGCCGCCTTCGCCTGGATCACCGTCGCCGCGCTCGTCGTCTACATCGTCTTCACCTTCACCGTGACCGAGTGGCGCACGCAGTTCCGCCGCCGCATGAACGAGCTCGATTCGACGGCGCACACGCGCGCCGTCGATTCGCTGCTCAACTACGAGACCGTCAAGTACTTCAACAACGAGGAGTTCGAGGCGCGCCGCTACGACGAGAGCCTCGAGCGGCTGCGCCGCGAGGCGCTCAAGAGCCAGAGCACGCTGTCGCTGCTCAACAGCGGCCAGCAGCTCATCATCGCCACGGCGCTGGTGGCGATGCTGTATCGCGCGACGCAGGGCGTGGTGGCCGGCCGCCTGACGCTGGGCGACCTGGTGATGATCAACGGCTTCATGATCCAGCTCTACATCCCGCTCAACTTCCTGGGCATGATGTACCGCGAGATCAAGCAGGCGCTGACCGATCTCGACAAGATGTTCGGCCTGCTCGAGCGCGAGCGCGAGGTGGCCGACAGGCCGGGCGCACCCGCGCTCGCGGTGCGCCGGGGCGTGGTGCGCTTCGAGGACGTGCACTTCGCCTACGACCCGGCGCGGCCGATCCTGCGCGGGGTGAGTTTCGAGATCCCGGCCGGACGCACGGTGGCCGTGGTCGGCTCCTCGGGTGCCGGCAAGAGCACCTTGGCGCGGCTGCTGTACCGCTTCTACGACGTGAACGGCGGGCGCATCACGATCGACGGCCAGGATCTGCGCGACGTGACGCAGGCCAGCCTGCGCGCCGCGATCGGCATCGTGCCGCAGGACACGGTGCTGTTCAACGACACCGTCTTCTACAACATCGCCTACGGCCGCCCGGGCGCCAGCCGCGCCGAAGTGGAGGCGGCGGCGCGCGCCGCGCATATCCACGACTTCATCGCGGCTGCGCCCGCCGGCTACGACACGATGGTCGGCGAGCGCGGGCTCAAGCTCTCGGGCGGCGAGAAGCAGCGCGTGGCGATCGCGCGCACGCTGCTGAAGAACCCGCCGATCCTGATCTTCGACGAGGCCACCTCGGCGCTGGACAGCGCCAACGAGCGCGCCATCCAGGCCGAGCTGGCGAGCGCGGCGCAGGGCAAGACGGCGCTCGTCATCGCGCACCGGCTGTCGACGGTGGTCGACGCACACGAGATCGTCGTGCTCGAGGCCGGCCGCGTGGTCGAGCGCGGCGCGCACGCCGAGCTGCTGGCGTGCGGCGGGCGCTACGCGCGCATGTGGGCGCTGCAGCACAGCGCCGAGGCTGCGGTGCCGGCCGGATCCGGCCCGGGCGGCGAGCCGCCGGCCGGCTTGCCCCGGCTCGCTGCGGCTGCGGCCGACCCGCGCTGAATCTCGCGTGCTGCCGGCGCCGGGCTCAAGGCAGCGGGATCACCTCGTCGCCTGCGTCCGGGCGGCAGCCCTCGGCGATCGCCGTCCAGCCGCGGCGCAGCACGACGCGACCGTCGGCGTGGCACAGCTCGACGCGCGTGGCGCCCGGGGCCTGCGCGTGCGCGAAGGCCTCGAGGTCCGCCGGCAGGCTGACGCGAAAGACGTTGCGCTCGAGATCCTCGCCCGGATGGTCGTCGCTGTGCACCCAGGGCACGAAGGCCGCGGCGCGCATCAGCCACCAGCCGATCTCCAGGCGCGAGGGCGCGTAGCCCTGGTCGCGCAGCCAGCGCTGTGCGGCGCTGCGTGCGTCGCCCGTGTTGGCCCCGTTGCCCCCGTTGCCTCTGTCGCCCGTGCCGCCCCTGTCGCCCGCCGGCAGGTCGCCCCAGGCGCTGGCCAGCAGCTCGGCCAGCCACTGGTTGCAGTTCTGGTAGCGCAGGCTGAACGGATAGGCGTTGGCGCTGTACTCGGCCGCCACGAGCGAGCGCGCACGCGCGTTGTCGAGCGCGGCGCGCTCGAGTGCCGCAGCCTGCGGCTCGGGCAGGAAGACGAGCGAGATGTAACCCACGCGTGCGTCGTCGGTGCCCATCAGGAAGGCCGACATGCCCTGGTCGAACAGCCGCGGCAGCCCGGCGTCGCAGGCGTAGTAGAGCTGGCGCACCGCCCAGGGCGTCTCGGGGCTGGCGCGCAGCGTGATGCCGGCGTGCGAGTAGCGCACCGCGATGCGGCGCAGATCGAGCCCGGAGCGCGCGACGAGCGCGAGGCGCGCGCCCGAGCGCTCGAGCTCGCCCTTGACGACGGCGGCAAAGCGCAGCAGGCGGTCCTTGTCTTCGGCACCGAGCTGGCCGCCGGGGTCGCAATAGGCCAGGCTCGCGGCGGCCGGCAGCGGCAGCAGGGCGGTCAGCGCGGCCAGCGCGGCCAGCGCGGCCAGCGCGGCCAGCGCGGCCAGCGCGGCCAGCGCGGCCGACGCGACGCGCGCCGCCCGCGCCACCCCCGCCACGTGCGCCACGTGCGCCACGTGCGCCACGTGCGCCGCCGTCGGCCGGCGCAGGGCGCCGCGCGCGTTCAGCCGGCCACCGGCCGCGTGCGCAGCTCGCGGTACCACTCGTCGGCCAGCAGCAGGAAGAAGGCGCGGCCCGTTTCGCCCTGCGCGAACTCGATGCCGTAGGGACGCGCTTGCGCGCGCAGGCGCTGGCCGACGGCGATCCCGCCCAGCTCGAGCGCAGCCTGCGGCACGTAGAGGAAGAACTCGCCCGCGGCGCCGCTGCCGGCGACGGCGGCGAGCCGCAGCCGCATGAGCGCGCCGCGCGCATCGCCGCCGTCGCCCCCGGCGCGCTCGGGCGCGGCGGCGACTTCGACGATGCGGTAGTCGCCCGCGGCGACGTCGCGCCCCTTGTTCGAGCTGTCGCTCGAGTTCTCGAGCGAGGTCGACAGGCTGCCTACCGAGGCCGAGGCGCTGTGGGCGATGGCCGAGGAGGCCGAGCTGTCGGCGCAGGCCGGCGCGGCGCCGAGCAGGCCGACGCAGGCGACCAGGGCAGCGGCAAGCGCACGATCAGGGGGCATGGGGACACCTCGCAAAGGCCGACGACGACGCGCCGCCATGCTAGCGCGGCGCGCCGGCGCGGCGCGTTCGGCAGGCGACCTTCCGACTAGGTAGATACCGCCCTGGGGCCCGGCCGCCGGGCTTCCTAGAATCCGCGGCTCGGCCCGCTGCGGCCTGTTCCTGCAACCCCCCGCTTCAAGGAGCTTCCATGAGATCGACGCTCGTCGCCGCCGCGCTGGCGGCCGGATTCATCGCCGCCGCGCAGGCGCAGGCCACGCACGACACGCTGGCCAAGATCAAGGACACCGGCTCGGTGACGATGGGGGTGCGCGAGTCCTCCGGCGCGCTCAGCTACACGCTGGGCGACGGCAAGTACGCGGGCTTCCACGTCGAGCTGTGCCAGCGCGCGCTGGCCGACATCCAGAAGAAGCTCGGCCTGGCCAAGCTCGACATCAAGTACCAGCCGGTGACCTCGCAGAACCGCATCCCGCTGGTGGCCAACGGCACCGTCGACATCGAGTGCGGCTCGACCACCAACAACGTCGCCCGCGCCAAGGACGTGGCCTTCGCCGATACCACCTACGTCGAGGAGGTGCGCATCGCGGTGAAGGCCAACTCGGGCATCACCTCGATCAACCAGCTCAACGGCAAGGTGGTGGCCACCACCACCGGCACCACCAGCGTGCAGCACCTGCGCAAGCACGAGCGTGCCGCCGGCGTCGAGTTCAAGGAAGTGTTCGGCAAGGACCACGCCGACAGCTTCCTGCTGCTCGAGACCGGACGCGCCGACGCCTTCGTGATGGACGGCTCGATCCTCGCCGGCAACATCGCCAAGGCCAAGAATCCGGCCGACTTCAAGATCGTCGGCGAGGTGCTGTCGGTCGAGCCGATCGCGATCATGCTGCGCAAGGACGATCCGAAGTTCAAGGCCGCCGTCGACGACAGCCTCAAGGCGATGATGAAGAGCGGCGAGATGGCCAGGATCTACGACAAGTGGTTCGTGCAGCCGATCCCGCCGACCAACACCCGCGTCGGCCTGCCGCTGAGCGAGGCCACCAAGGCCGCCTGGGCCAACCCGAACGACAAGCCGATGGAAGACTACGCGAAGAAGTAGTCGCGCACCTGGCGGGCGCGCGGGCCCGCTTCGCTCGAGGCATGGAGGAGGGCGCCGGTGGCATGGGACTGGCAGGTCTTCTGCAAGGACATCACGACGGGTGAGCAGGTCGCCGGCTGCCTGGGCCGCGGTCGCGACGTCACCTACCTGAACTGGCTGCTCTCGGCCTGGGGCTGGACGGTCTCGGTGTCGGCGCTGGCGCTGCTGGTGGCGCTCGTCGCGGGCTCGCTGGTGGGCATCCTGCGCACCACGCCCGACCGCCGGCTGGTGTTGTTCGGCGACGCCTGGACCGAGCTGTTCCGCAACATCCCGCTGCTGGTGCAGATCTTCCTCTGGTACCACGTGCTGCCGGCGCTGGTGCCGCCGCTCAAGGGGCTGCCGGGCTTCGTGCTCGTGGTCTTCGCGCTGGGCTTCTTCACGTCGGCGCGCATCTCGGAGCAGGTGCGCGCCGGCATCCAGAGCCTGCCGCGCGGCCAGCGCCACGCCGGCCTGGCGATCGGGCTGACGCTGCCGCAGACCTACCGCTACGTGCTGCTGCCGATGGCGTTTCGCATCGTCGTCCCGCCGCTCACCAGCGAGGCGATGAACATCATCAAGAACTCGTCGGTGGCCTTCGCCGTGAGCATCGCCGAGCTCACGCTGTTCGCGCTGCAGGCCGGCGAGGAGACGGCGCGCAACATCGAGATGTACCTGGCGGCGACGGCGCTGTACTTCGTCAGCGCCTTCGCCGTCAACCGCGTCATGCTGGCGGTCGAGGGGCGCGTGCGCGTGCCCGGCATGATCGGCGGCCGCTGAGGCAGAGCCGGACATGACGCTCGACTTCTCCTTCCTCAGCTGGAGCGTCGTCTCCAGCTACGTGCTCAAGGGCTTCTTCTTCTCGATCCAGCTCACGCTGGTGGCGATGGTGGGCGGCATCGCGCTGGGCACGGCGCTGGCGCTGATGCGCCTGTCGAGGCGCACCTGGCTGGCGCTGGCGGCCGCGGGCTACGTGAACACGCTGCGCAGCATCCCGCTGGTGATGGTGATCCTGTGGTTCTTCCTGCTCATCCCGCTGTTGATCGGGCGCCCGCTCGGCGCCGAGCCCTCGGCCGTCATCACCTTCACGCTGTTCGAGGCGGCGTACTACTCCGAAATCATGCGCGCCGGCATCCAGAGCGTGCCCAAGGGTCAGGTCCACGCCGGCTACGCAGTGGGCATGAGCTACGGCCAGACGATGCAGCTCGTCGTGCTGCCGCAGGCCTTCCGCAACATGCTGCCGGTGCTGCTGACGCAGACCATCATCCTGTTCCAGGACACCTCGCTCGTGTACGCCATCGGCGCCTACGACCTGCTCAAGGGCTTCGAGATCACCGGCAAAAACTTCAATCGCCCGGTCGAGACCTACCTCGTGGCCGCGCTCGTGTACTTCGTCATCTGCTTCGGCCTGTCGACGCTGGTGCGCCGGCTGCAGGCGCGCATCGCCATCATCCGCTGAGGTCGTCCCGATGATCGAGATCAAGAACGTCAGCAAGTGGTACGGCAGCTTCCGGGTGCTCACCGACTGCACGACGCAGATCAGCAAGGGCGAGGTGGTCGTCGTCTGCGGCCCCTCGGGCAGCGGCAAGAGCACCCTCATCAAGACCGTGAACGCGCTCGAGCCGTTCCAGCAGGGCGACATCGTCGTCGACGGCATCAGCCTCACCGATCCCAAGACCAACCTGCCGCGGCTGCGCAGCCGCGTCGGCATGGTGTTCCAGCACTTCGAGCTCTTTCCGCACCTGTCGGTGACCGAAAACCTGACGCTCGCGCAGATCAAGGTCCTGGGCCGCGGCAAGGACGAAGCCGTCGCGCGCGGGCTGAAGATGCTCGACCGCGTCGGCCTCATGGCGCACAAGGACAAGTTTCCCGGCCAGCTCTCGGGCGGCCAGCAGCAGCGCGTGGCGATCGCGCGCGCGCTCAGCATGGACCCGATCGTCATGCTGTTCGACGAGCCGACGAGCGCGCTCGACCCGGAGATGGTGGGCGAGGTGCTCGACGTCATGGTCAAGCTCGCGCAGGAGGGCATGACGATGATGGTCGTCACGCACGAGATGGGCTTCGCGAAGAAGGTGAGCCACCGCGTGATCTTCATGGACGCGGGCTGCATCGTCGAGGACTGCCCGAAGGACGACTTCTTCGGCCGGCCCGAAGCGCGCACGCCGCGCGCCAAGGACTTCCTGTCCAAGATCCTGCAGCACTGAGCGGCGAGCGCGCCGCCCGGGCGCGCGGGCCCGCGCGGCGCCGATGCGAGAATGGCCGAGCCATGGCCGACCCCGCCTCGCTCACGCTCACGCGCCCCGACGACTGGCACCTGCACCTGCGCGACGGCGCCGCACTGGCGGCGGTGCTGCCGTTCACGGCACGCAGCTTCGCCCGGGCGGTCGTGATGCCCAATCTGAGGCCGCCGGTGGCGACCACCGCGCAGGCGCTGGCGTATCGCGCGCGCATCGTCGCCGCGCGGCCGCGTGCGGGCCCGGGCAGCGGCTTCGAGCCGCTGATGACGCTCTATCTCACCGACCGCACCGCTCCCGACGAGGTGCGGCGCGCGCGCGCCGAGGGCATCGTCGCCTTCAAGCTGTACCCGGCCGGCGCCACCACGAACAGCGACGACGGGGTCACCGACCTGCACCGGGTGCGCGCGGTGCTCGAGGCGATGCAGCGCGAGGGCCTGCCGCTGCTCGTGCACGGCGAGGTCACCGATCCCGAGGTCGACATGTTCGACCGCGAGGCGGTGTTCGTCGAGCGCGTGCTGCAGCCGCTGCAGCGCGATTTCCCGGCGCTGAAGGTCGTGCTCGAACACATCACCACCCAGGAGGCGGCCGATTACGTGGCCGCAGCCGGCGCCCGCACCGCGGCCACGATCACCGCACATCACCTGCTCTACAGCCGCAACGCGCTGTTCGTGGGCGGATTGCGGCCGCACTACTACTGCCTGCCGGTGCTCAAGCGCGAGCGGCACCGGCAGGCGCTCGTGCGCGCGGCCGCCTCGGGCAGCCCGAAGTTCTTCCTCGGCACCGACAGCGCGCCGCACGCGGCGGCGCTCAAGGAGGCGAGCGTGTGCGGTGCGGGCTGCTTCACCGCGCCGGCCGCGCTCGAGTTCTATGCCGAGGCCTTCGAGGCGGCCGGCGCGCTCGACCGGCTCGAGGCCTTCGCCAGCTTCCACGGCCCCGCGTTCTACGGCCTGCCGCGCAACCGCGATCGCGTGACGCTGGTGCGCGCAGCGCGCACGCTGCCCGAAACCCTGCCCTTCGGCGACGCGCAGATCAAGCCGCTGCGCGCCGGCGAAACCTTACCCTGGACCCTGACATGACGAGCCCCCCGCGCGTGATGCTGCTGATCGACGCCGACAACGTTTCCACCGACGTCGTCGAGCAGGCGGTCTCGCGCCTGCACGCCGAGTACGGCGCGCTGCACGTGCGCCGCGCCTACGGCACCGCCGAGGCCGCGGTCAAGCACCAGAAGCTGTTCAAGCGGCTGTCGATCCGGCCGATGGTCAACCTCGCGGCGGGCAAGAACTCGACCGACATCGCGCTCGCCGTCGACGCGCTCGACCTCGTGATCGCCGAGCGTCCCGACGTGGTGGTGATCGCCTCGTCGGACTCGGACTTCGCGCCGCTCGTCAGCCGCATCCGCGAGAAGGGCTGCCTGGTGCGCGGCGTCGGCCAGAAGGGCAAGGTGGGCGAGGAGACGCCGCTCGTCTACGACGAGTTCATCGAGTTCGAGCACCGGCCGCCGCGCAGCCGCGCCGCCGCCGCCGCTGCACCGCGCCCCGTGCGCGCGCGCAAGAGCGCCACGGCGGCGGCCTTGCCGCCGGACAGCACCGCCGCGGGCCGGGCTGAGGCCGGTGCCGGCGAGCGGGCCGCCGCCGACGGACCGGCCGTGGCGGCGGCTGCGCCGGGCGCGCCGCGCAAGACGGCGGCGCGCAAGAGCGCGGCGGCCCGGCGCGCCGACGACGCGCCGGCCGCAGGCGCTGCGGCCGCGAAGACGGCACGCAAGTCCGCTGCCGCCAAGGCCGCGACGGGCCGGACCGCAGCCGCCAAGGACGTGGCGGGCAAGGCGAAGGCGGCCCGGACGACGGCGACCAAAGCCGCTGCGACCAGGGCGGCGGCAGGGAAGACGGCCGCGAAGGAGCCTGATGCAGCGGCCTTGCCTGCGGCGCCGCTGGGCGCACCGCCCGACAAGGTGGCACGCGCCCTGGACGCGCTGCCTCAGCTCGCCGCCGGCCAGCGCCTGGACGTGCAGGCCGCTGCCGCCGTGCTGCGCAAGGAGCGCGTGTTCAGCAACGCCGACAGCTGGCCCAAGTTCTTCGAGCGCTACAAGGACTGGTTCGAGCTCACGCCGCCCGAGCGCCCGACGCATGTGCAGCGGCGCCCGGCGGGCTGAAGATCCCGGCTTGCCGGCGGCTGCTGGCGGCCCGGGCGTGCCGCCGTTGCGGCCCGCATGGCCCTCGCGGCGGGCGCCGTCGCGGTCTGCGCTGTCGGCCATGCCGCCGATATCCCCACGCGATGCAGGCCTTGAACGCCCGGCCGGCGCCCTAAGATTGCCCCCGTTTCCCGCAACCGAGCCCTGCATCGGGGCCCCGCCATGAAGCGCATCCTCCTGTTCGTGCTCACCAACCTCGCCGTGATGCTGGTGCTCGGCATCGCGGCCAACCTGCTGGGCGTCAACCGTTTCCTGACGGCCAACGGGCTGAACCTGGGCTCGCTGCTGGGCTTCGCGCTGGTGATGGGCTTCGGCGGCGCGTTCGTCTCGCTGCTGATGAGCAAGCCGATCGCCAAGTGGAGCACCGGCGCCGTCGTCATCAACGACTCGCCCGACCCCACGCACCGCTGGATCGTCGGCGCGGTCGAGCGCTTCGCGCGCACGGCCGGCGTCTCGATGCCCGAGGTGGCGTTGTACGAAGGCGAGCCCAACGCCTTCGCCACCGGCGCGTTCAAGAACTCGGCCCTGGTCGCCGTATCCACCGGCTTGCTGCAGAGCATGAACCGCGAGGAGGTCGAGGCCGTGATCGGCCACGAGATCGCGCACGTGGCCAACGGCGACATGGTGACGATGACGCTGATCCAGGGCGTGCTCAACACCTTCGTCGTGTTCCTCTCGCGCGTGATCGGCTACTTCGTCGACAAGGTGCTGCTGCGCAACGAGCGCGACGGCGTGGGCATCGGCTACTACGTCACCACCATCGTGCTCGACCTCGTGCTCGGCGTGCTGGCCGCGGTGATCGTGGCCTGGTTCTCGCGCCAGCGCGAGTACCGCGCCGACCTCGGCTCGGCGCAGCTGCTGGGCGACAAGCGGCCGATGATCAACGCGCTGGCGCGCCTGGGCGGGCTCGACCCCGGCGAGCTGCCGCAAAGCGTGAAGGCGATGGGCATCAGCGGCCGGCCGAGCGGCGTGATGGCGCTGTTCTCGAGCCACCCGCCGATCGAAGACCGCATCCGCGCACTGCAGCAGGCCTGAAGCGCAGGCCTTGCCGGGCGGCGGCGGCCGCCCGCGCCGCCGCCGGACGGCCGGCAAGCATGGGCGCGCGGGTGCTCACGCGGCTTGCAGTGACGGCGTCGTGGTGCTGCGGAACTGCATCGCGTGCAGCCGCGCGTACAGGCCGCCGGCGGCCAGCAGTTCGGCGTGCGTGCCCTGCTCGACGAGGTGACCGGCATCGAGCACGAGCACGCGGTCGGCGTGCTCGATCGTCGACAGGCGGTGCGCGATGACGAGCGTCGTGCGCCCGACCATCAGCCGCTCGAGCGCCTGCTGCACGGCGCGTTCGCTTTCGGAGTCCAGCGCCGAGGTCGCCTCGTCGAGGATCAGCACCGGTGCGTCCTTGGCCAGCGCGCGCGCGATCGCCAGGCGCTGGCGCTGGCCGCCCGAGAGCTCGCTGCCGTTGTGCCCGACCGGGGTGTCGACGCCGCGCGGCAGGCTGTCGACGAAGTCGAGCAGGTTGGCCGCCGCGAGCGCGGCGCGCACCGCGGCGGCGTCGGCCTGAGCGCCGAGCGAGACGTTGGCGGCGATGCTGTCGTTGAACAGCACCACGTCCTGGCTGACGAATGCGAACTGGCGGCGCAGCGCGCCCAGCTCCCACTCGGCCAGCGCCACGCCGTCGAGCGTGATGCGGCCGGCGCTGGGCTCGAGGAAGCGCGGCAGCAGATTGACGAGCGAGGTCTTGCCCGCGCCCGAGGGCCCGACCAGCGCCACCGTCTCGCCGGCGTGCACGGTGAACGTGAGCCCGGCCACGGCGGGCGCGGCATCGTCGGCGTAGCGCAGCGTCACGTCGTCGAAGCGGATCTCGCCGCGCGCGCGCGCCGCGCCGTGCGTGCCGCCGCGCTCGGGCGGCACGGTGTCGACGAGATCGAGCCCGCGCTCGACCGCGGCCAGCCCGCGCGTGAGCGGCGACATCACGTCCGACAGGTGCTTGAGCGGCGCCACCAGCATCAGCATGGCGCTGATGAAGGCGACGAAGCTGCCCACCGTGCCGGCGCCGCCGCTGCTCTGCCACAGCGCGATCGCGATCACCGCCGACAGTGCCAGCGCGGCCAGCATCTGGGTCACGGGCGTCGTCATCGCGCCGGCGACCACGGTCTTCATCAGCACGCTGCGCAGCGCGCGCGCGCGCGCGCCGAAGCGCGCCGCCTGCGGCCGCTGCGCGCCCTGCAGCCGCACGATGCGCCAGGCCAGCACGTTTTCCTCGACCACGTAGGCGAGCGCGTCGGTGGCGCGCTGGCTGTCGAGCGTGAGACGGTGCAGGCGCCGGCCGAGCACGCGCATCACCCAGCCCACGCTCGGAAACAGCACGCCCACCGACAGCGTGAGCGGCCAGTTGAGCCACATCAGGTAGCCCAGCAGCGCCACCAGCGTGAGCGAGTCGCGCACGAGGTTGAGCGCCGAGCCGGTGAGCAGCGTGAGCCCGGCCTGCACTTCGTAGACCAGCGTGTTGGTGAGCGCGCTGGCGCTCTGGCGCGAAAACAGCGCGGGCTCGGCGCCGAGCAGGCGCTCGAACATGCGTTCGCGCAACTGCAGCACCGCGCGGTTGGCGGCCCAGGCCAGGCCGTACTGCGAAACGAAGGCGGCCACGCTGCGCAGCGCGAACAGGCCGATGATCGCCGCCGGCACCGCCCACAGCGGCAGCTTGCCGCCGCTGAAGCCCTGATCGAGCAGATGCTTCATCAGGTCGGCCACGGCCGGCTCGGTGAGCGCCATCGCGCTGGCGCCCGCGATCGTCGCCGCCAGCCCGGCGCGGCTCGTGCGGAAGTACGGTCCGAGCCGGGCGAGGCGCTCGAGCAGGCTGGGCATCGAAGGTGGGCGCTTGCGTGGGCGGCCATTATCGGCGCCGCGCCGCGTGCGCTGCCTACAATGCGCCGCCGTGACGAGCCGATCGAACTTCGTGCCTGCCGCAGCATCCGGCCCGACGCGGCGCCGCATGCTCGCGGCCCTGGGGGCCGTCGCCGCGCCCGCATGGGGGCAGTTCCGCCTCGACGTGAGCGGCGTCGGCGCGACGCAGCAGCCGCTGGCCATCGCCGCCTTCCGCGACGAGGACAAGGCCGGGCTCGCGGTGTCGCAGATCCTGCGCGCCGACCTCGAGCGCAGCGGCCTGTTCCGCGTGCTCGGCGCGCCCGGCGGGCTGGACGAACTCGCCCGGCCCGACTATGCCGCGCTGCGCGCGCAGGGCGCCGACGCGCTGGTGGCCGGTTCGGTGCAGCGGCTGGCCGACGGCCGCGTGGACGCGCGCTTTCGCCTGTGGGACCTGGTCAAGGGCGAGCCGCTGCTGGCCGGCAGCAAGCTCGTGCTCGGGCCCGATCTGCGGCTGGCCGCGCACCGCATCGCCGACGACATCTACGAGAAGCTCACCGGCGAGCGCGGCGTGTTCGCCACGCGCATCGCCTACGTGGTACGCACCGGCAAGCGCTGGCGGCTGCTCGTCACCGACGCCGACGGCGAGGGCGGGCAGGCCGCGCTCACGAGCAACGAACCGATCATCTCGCCGGCCTGGAGCCCCGACGGCCGGCGCCTGGCCTACGTGTCGTTCGAGACGCAGAAGGCCGCGGTGTGGTCGCAGGACCTGCAGTCCGGCGTACGCCGGCAGCTGGCGGGCTTTCGCGGCAGCAACAGCGCGCCGGCCTTCTCGCCCGACGGCCGCACGCTGGCGCTGGCGCTGTCGCGCGACGGCCTGACCCAGCTCTACACGATGCCGGTCGAAGGCGGCACGCCGGTGCGCCTGACGCAAAGCAGCGCGATCGACACCGAGCCGGTGTACTCGGCCGACGGCCGCACCCTGTACTTCGTGAGCGACCGCGGCGGCGGCCCGCAGGTCTACCGCATGGCCGCGGGCGGCGGCAGTGCCGAGCGCGTGACGTTCTCGGGCAACTACAACATCAGCCCGACGCCGAGCGCCGACGGCCGCTACCTGGCCTATGTGACACGCCAGGGCAACGCGTTCCGGCTGGCGCTGCTCGAGCTCGAGTCCCAGGCCGTGCAGCTGCTCACCGACACGCGCGACGACGAGCACCCGAGCTTCGCGCCCAACGGCCGCATGATCGTCTACGCCACGCGCGCGCAGGGCGCCGACGTGCTGATGACGACCACGCTCGACGGCCGCAAGTCGCGCCTGGCCATCGGCGGCAGCGACGTGCGCGAGCCGGCCTGGGGGCCGTTCGGCCGCTGAGCGCATCTTCGAGTCTCGTTTCCACTGCATCCGAAGGAGGCCACCGACCATGTCGAAGACCCTGGGCTCTGTTGCCGCGCTGGCGCTGGCGGTGCTGCTCGCGGCCTGCTCCTCGACGCCGCTGGACGAAGCGGCGGGCGGCGCGCCGGTGGAAACACGCAGCGTCACGCCGCTCGCGCGCAGCGGCGCAGCTGCGGCCGGCGGCAGCGCGGCCGCGGCCGGCACGCCGCAGTCGCAAGTGGCCGCGGTCGACCTGTCGCGCAGCGCCGGCGCCGCCGCCGGCAGCGCGGCCCTGATGGCCCTGCCGGGCCAGCGCGTCGTCTACTTCGACTTCGACAGCTTCGTCATCCGCGACGAGTTCAAGCCGATGCTCGACGCCTACGCCAAGGTGCTGAGCGCCAACCGCAGCCGCAAGCTCGTGGTCGAGGGCCACACCGACGAGCGCGGCGGCAGCGAATACAACCTCGCGCTCGGCCAGAAGCGCGCCGAGGCGGTGGTCAAGTCGCTCGAGCTGCTGGGCGTCGGCGCGAACCAGCTCGAGGCGGTGAGCTTCGGCAAGGAGCGCCCGGCGGCTCCGGGCCACGACGAGGCCGCCTGGGCCAGGAACCGGCGCGCCGAACTCAAGGGCGGCTGAGATGCGACGCAGCCGTCTTCCCGTGATCGCGGCGCTCGCCGCCGCCGCGCTGTTCGCGCTCGGCTCCGGCCCGGCGCGCGCCGCCCTGTTCGACGACGAAGAGGCGCGCAAGGCGATCGTCGAGCTGCGCGAGCGCGTGCGCCAGAACGACGACGCGAGCAAGGCGCGCCAGGCCGAGCTGGTGCAGGCCAACGCGCAGCTCGCGCAGCAGATCGACCAGCTGCGCCGCAGCCTGCTCGACCTCAACAACCAGCTCGAGTCGCTGCGCGGCGATCTCGCCAAGCTGCGCGGCAGCGACGAACAACTCGCGCGCGACGTGGCCGAGCTGCAAAGGCGTCAGCGCGACGTCGGCCAGACGATCGACGAGCGGCTGCGCAAGCTCGAGCCGGTGAAGGTGACGGTCGACGGCAAGGACGTGACGGTCGACCAGGAGGAGAAGCGCGCCTTCGACGACGCGTTGGCCACGCTGCGCGGCGGCGACTTCGAGCGCGCCGTGACGCAGTTCGGCGATTTCCAGCGCCGCTATGCCGGCAGCGTCTACACCAACCAGGCGCGCTTCTGGACCGCCAACGCGCTGTACGGCAAGCGCGACTACAAGGGCGCGATCGCCGCTTTCCGCGCCTTCGTGACGGCGGCACCCGACCACCCGCGCGCGCCCGACGCGCTGCTCGCGCTGGCCAACAGCCAGGCCGAATCGAAGGATCTGCGCGGCGCGCGCCGCACGATCGACGAGCTGATGAAGAGCTACCCGCAGTCGGAGGCGGCGCAGGCCGGCAAGGAACGGCTGGCGACGCTCAAGTAGTGCCGGGCGGCCGCGTGCCGGCGGGGCGCAGGGCGCGCGGCGATCGACGCGCATGAACGACCCTGACCGCATCGCCTGCGCCGACATGGGCGCCGACCTCGAGCGCCGCTTCGGCGCGCTGCGTCGCCTGTACGGAGATGCCGGCTACGCCCGCCTGCGCGCCGCGCGCGTGGCCGTCGTCGGCCTGGGCGGCGTCGGTTCGTGGGCGGCCGAGGCGCTGGCGCGCAGCGGCGTCGCCGCGCTCGTGCTGATCGACTTCGACCACGTGGCCGAATCCAACATCAACCGCCAGGTGCAGGCGCTGGGCGCCACGCTCGGCCAGGCCAAGGGCGAGGCGCTGCGCGCGCGCATCGCCGACATCCACCCGGGCTGCGAGGTGACGCTGGTCGACGCGTTCGTCACGCCGGCGAACTGGCCCGCGCTGCTGCCTCGGCCGGTGGATGCGCTGGTCGACGCCTGCGACCAGCCGAGCGCCAAGCAGGCGCTGGCGGCCTGGGCGCTGGCGGCACGGGCCCGCTTCGTCGGCGTCGGCGCGGCCGGCGGCAAGCGCCAGGCCGAGCGCGTGGCGCTGGACGATCTGGCCGACGCGACGCACGACCCGCTGCTCGCCGCGCTGCGCCGGCGCCTGCGCCAGGCCGGCACGATCCCGCGCCAGGGGCGCAGCGGGCTGCGCTGCGTGTACTCCACCGAGGCGGTCGCGCCGCCCTTGACGAGCTGCGATGAACCTGCACGCAACGACGGCCGCCTGAGCTGCCGCGGCTACGGCTCGAGCGTGACCGTGACCGCCACCTTCGGCCTGGTGGCCGCGGGCGAGGCCATCGCGCAACTGCTCGCGCCGGCGGCTCCCGCTTGACCCGCAGCGCCTGGCCAGGAGCAAGGGCGGCGGCCGCACTATACTAAGAGGCTTTGCACGACGGGTCGTTAGCTCAGTCGGTAGAGCAGCGGACTTTTAATCCGTTGGCCGCAGGTTCGAATCCTGCACGACCCACCACCGGATCCGAGTCCGGTCGACAGACACCGCCGCCGCCGGGTACAGTAGCGGCGACACGGGCTCTTAGCTCAGCTGGTAGAGCAGCGGACTCTTAATCCGTTGGTCGTAGGTTCGAATCCTACAGGGCCCACCAGAACCAACCTGGGCAGCAGGCACTTGCAGCGGTTCCGCGGCAAGTGCCTCTTGCTTTGTGCGGCCGCTGCAGGCGCATCGTCTGCGGCGCGAGGCATGCCGTGGTCACCCATGCGCTTTCGCGCGACGTGAACCGCACGACATCGAGGCCGAGTACCCAGCGGCGGCCTACGCGCGCCAGGCGCTGGCCGAGCGGCAGGGTGCGCCGGCTCCGCTGCAGCTGGGCTTCGTCGAGACTTTTCGAGGCGGCGAGCGCCGCCGCCGGCCGCGACGTGCGCGCCTGGTTGGTGCTGCTGCCGGCCGTGCGCCATGCCGACAAGCACCACGCCTTCGACGGCGGCACGCAGCGCCCGCAGTGTCCGAAGATTCCGCGCACGAGCTCGATGCGCTCGACGAGCCCGACACGCTGCCCGCCGGCGCGCTCCGGGCTTGCTGCCGTGGCGGTGACGCGGGGTGTTGGCGAAGAGGCGCTCGGTACGGTCTTCGAGCGGCTGCCGGGCAAGCGCAAGCGCGCGCCCGCGCTGCTTTCACTGGTGCTGTAGGTGGGGCGGCCGGCTGCGGGGGTGCGTGCTGCGCCGCAAGGCGCCCCTTGGCCTCAACGTCCGGAACGTAACCGCATTTGCCGGCTGCCCACACTGTGCGCTGTAGGAAGGACCCCGGTGCGTGTCAAGGTAGTTGTCGCCTCGTTCATGCAGCCAAGGGCTGTTTGTCGAGGGGGCGTGAATGGGTCTCGACGACCGAGTCGCGCTCCGGGTTCAAGGTCACCACAGTGATGGGCGCCCAGTTCCGAGTGGCCCCGAACCAGCGCCGCGGACTGCGCTCGCGCGCCTGGCAGTACAGCTCGTGGCGCGCCGCGAGGATCGCCGTGTCGGCGCCGGCATGGCGCTGCGCGGGGCTGACGTAGCGGATGCCGCTGTGGCGATGATCGTGGTTGTACCAGCGCACGAACTCGGCGGCCCACGCCCGCGCCTGGTCGAGATCGGCAAAGCCCTTGGCGGGGAACTCCGGGCGGTACTTCGCCGTACGGAACAGGCTCTCGACGTAGGCGTTGTCGTCGCTCACGCGCGGGCGCGAGTACGAGGGCTTCACGCCCAGCCAGTGCAGCATTGCCAGCACGCTGGTGGCCTTGAGCGTGGAGCCGTTGTCGCCGTGCAGCACCGGCTTGGTGAGCATCGCGTGGATGCCCTCGGCCAGCGCGGTGCGCTCGAGCAGGTGCGCGGCGTGGTCGGAGTCATCGGTGTCGTGGACCTCGAAACCGACGATCCTGCGGCTGTACAGGTCCAGGATCAGCCGGCTGCCGGCGGTGCGGCGGCGGTTCCTCGATGCGGCCGTGCAGGTGCGTCGGCAGCCGCTGCAGCGCCTCGTTCAGGCACGCCCACGGAGCATGGTCGTTCGGCTTGCCCGCGCCGCCCCGCTGCCGGCCGCATCCGGCCGCATCCGGCCGACGCTCAGGCGCCGAGGCCCCGCCGTGCGCGCGCCGCGGGCGGCGCCGCGTCCGGCTGCCGGCGCCGCGCCAGCAGCAGATCCCTGAAGTTCTGTGCCGCCGGCGACAGCGAACGATCGACATGCACGAGCAGCGAGATCTCGCGCTCGATCACCGGCTCGCCCACCGGCCTGATCGCCAGGCCGAGCGCCAGCGCCAGGCGGTTCATCGCCGTCGTCATGACCGCGATGCCCAGACCCGAGGCCACCATGCCCAGCAGCGTGAGCGGCAGCTGGGCCTCGAAGCGCCGCGTGAGCGCGATGCCGGTGCGCGCCAGCGCCTCGTCGAGCTGCATGCGCACGGCGTTGTCCGGCGGCGGGCCGATGAGCGGCACATCGGCCAGCTCGCGCCAGCTCAGCTGCCGGCGGCGCGCCAGCGGGTGGTCGGGCGGCATCACGGCAGCGAAGGTGTCGGTGAGCAGCAGCTGCGCGCCGATGTCCTGCTCGCTGGCGCGCGCCGAGCCGACGCCGAAGTCGACCTCGCCGCGGCGCAGCTTGGCGATCACCTCGTGCTCGGCGACATCGTCGATCGTCACCTTCACGCCCGGGTAGGCGGCCTGGAACTCGCGGATCGCGTCGGGCAGCAGCAGCGCGGCCTGCAGCGAGGCCGAGGCGATCGCCACGCGGCCGCGCCCGAGCGTGCGCAGCTCGGCCGAACTGCCGAGCACCTTGTCGAGCTCGGCCATCGCCTTGCGCGCCAGCGGCAGGATCTCGGCGCCGGCCTGCGTGAGCTGCAGCTTGCGCGTGTGGCGGTCGAGCAGGCGCAGGCCGAGGTTGGCCTCGAGCTCGCGCACCAGCGTGCTCACCGACGACTGCGAGATCTCGAGCCGCTCGGCGGCGCGCGTGAAGTGCTGCGCCTCGGCCACGGCGATGAAGGCGCGCAACTGGCGCAGCGTCACGTTGGTCGAGGCGGCCTTGGCGGCGTCCACTCATTGGTCCTTGCGATCGAGTTATTTCAGTATGCCCGTTTATCCGCCGGCGCCCCGATGCGACCATGCGCGGCCGCCCGGGCGGCGCCAACGGATCTGCAGTCAAAGGAGACGAGGATGGCAGGGTTCACCCTAGGATCGATCGGCCGCGGGCTCGCTGCCGCAGTGCTCGTGCTCGGCGGCGCCGCGGCGCAGGGGCAGGACAAGGTCTCGCTCACCACCACCTGGTTCGCGCAGGCCGAGCACGGCGGCTTCTACCAGGCGGTGGCCACCGGGATCTACAAGAAGCACGGCCTCGACGTCACGGTCCGCATGGGCGGGCCGCAGGTCAACGGCGTGCAGCTGCTGCTGGCCGGGCAGAGCGACTTCATCATCAACTACGACTTCGCCGTGCTGTCGGGCGTCGAGCGCGGCTTCCCGCTCGTGACCGTGGCCGCGCCGTTCCAGTTCGACATGCAGGGCCTGCTCACGCACGACGACGTGACCGATCTGGCGCAGATCAAGGACCGCACCGTCCTCGTCGCCGGCACCGGCACCACCTACTGGTGGCCCTGGGTGAAGAAGAAGTACGGCCTCACCGACGCGCAGATGCGGCCCTACACCTTCAACATGCAGCCGTTCTTCGCCGACAAGAACATCGTGCAGCAGGCCTTCCCGTCGTCCGAGCCGTACCAGGCGCAGCAAAAGGGCCTGAAGACCAACTTCTTCCTGCTCTCGGCGCATGGCTACCCGCCGTACACGCAGGCCATCACCACGACCCGCAAGATGGTCGACGAGAAGCCCGACCTCGTGCAGCGCTTCGTGCGCGCTTCGATCGAGGGCTGGAAGAGCTACCTCGCCAACCCGGCGCCGGGCAACGAGCTGATCAAGAAGGACAACCCCAACATGAGCGACGGCCAGCTCGCCTACGGCCTGGCCAAGATGAAGGAGATCAACCTCGTCACCGGCGGCGACGCGGCGAAATACGGCATCGGCATCATGACCGACGAGCGCTGGGAGCGTACCGCCAAGTTCATGGTCGAGTGGGGCCTGCTCAAGCCCGAGACCGACTGGCGGCGCGCGTACACCACGCGCTTCGTCAAGGACCTGAAGGTCATGCCCTGAAGCGGCCGCCTGCGCGAGCCGGCAAGCGAGGCGCGACACGATGGACACGATGGCAATCAGCGGCCCTGCCGCGGCGGCGCGCGGCCGCGGCGGCGACACCGTGCTCGAGGCCGAGCATGTCGAGAAGACCTACCCGAACGGCACGCACGCGCTCAACGACACCAGCGTGCGCATCCGGCGCGGCGAGTTCGTCTCGCTGCTCGGGCCCTCGGGTTGCGGCAAGAGCACGCTGCTGAAGATGTTCGCCGGGCTCGAGGCGCCCTCGTCGGGGCGCATCGCGCTGTACGACGGCCAGGACACCGCCGGTCCGGCGAGCGGCCACCGCTCGATGGCGATGGTGTTCCAGGAGGCCACGCTGATGCCCTGGGCGCGCGTCGACGACAACGTGCGCCTGCCGCTCGACCTGGCCGGCGTGCCGCGCAGCGACAGCCTGCCGCGCGTGCGCGAGGCGCTCGAGATGGTGGGTCTGGCGCAGTTCGCGCGCGCCTATCCGCGCGAGCTCTCGGGCGGCATGCAGATGCGCGCCTCGATCGCGCGTGCGCTCGCCGTGCAGCCGAGCATCCTGCTGATGGACGAGCCCTTCGGCGCGCTCGACGAGTTCACGCGCAACAGGCTCGACAGCGATCTGCACCGGCTCTGGGAGCAGCGCGGCTTCACGGTGGTGTTCGTCACGCACAGCATCTACGAGGCGGTGTTCCTGTCCGGCCGCGTCGTCGTCATGGCGGCGCGCCCGGGCCGCGTGATCGCCGATGTGCCGATCGACGCGCCGGCCGAGCGCGACGACGGCTACCGCGTCTCGCAGCCTTTCATCGACAACTGCCGCGTGCTCTCGGAGCACCTGGCGCGCGCCAACCGCGGCGAGCGCTGAGCCGCCATGCCGCCGCCGCGATCTGCCACGGCCCAGGCGCCGCTCCCGAGGCGCGGGCCTCGGGCGACGCCTGCAACGAAAGGTCTGTCGGCCGGCCCGGCCGACGCGCCGCGGCAGCCGGCGCGCGCGCCCGGGGCGGCGCCGCACACGGAGGGATCGGCGTGAGTACCCCTGTTGCTCCCGCCGCCGGTGCGCCGGCGGCCCTGGCCGACCGCGCCCCGGTGCGCATCGGCGCACCCACCGCCGTCGGCCTGCTGCTCGTGGGGCTGTGGCAGGCCGTGTGCACCTGGTTCGAGGTGCCGGTCTACCTGGTGCCTTCACCGGCCGACATCGCGCGCACGCTGGTCGCCGACTGGGGGCTGCTGTCCACGGCGCTGGCGACGACGCTGAAGATCACCTTCGCCGCCTTCGCGCTGGCGGTGGTGCTGGGCGTGGCCGCGGCCTTCCTGTTCGTGCAAAGCCGCCTGATCGAGGTGAGCCTGTTCCCGTACGCCATCGTCCTGCAGGTGACGCCGATCGTCGCCATCGCGCCGCTCATCATCATCTGGGTCAAGGATCCGATCCCGGCGATGGTGATCTGCGCCACCATCGTGGCGCTGTTTCCGATCATTTCCAACACCATCCTCGGGCTGCGCAGCGTCAACCCGGGTCTGAAGAACCTGTTCAAGCTCAACCGTGCGACGCGCTGGCAGACCCTGATGCGGCTGCGCGTGCCCTCGGCGCTGCCCTATTTCTTCGGCGGCCTGCGCATCTCGAGCGGGCTGGCGCTGATCGGCGCCGTGGTCGCCGAGTTCGTGGCCGGCACCGGCGGTACGGCCTCGGGGCTGGCCTACCAGATCCTGCAGTCGGGCTTCCAGCTCAACATCCCGCGCCTGTTCGCGGCGTTGCTGCTCATCACGGCCACCGGCATCGTGCTGTTCATGGCGATGGCCTGGCTGTCCAAGTGGGCGCTGGGCGGCTGGCACGAAAGCGAGATGGACCATTGAGCGCGCTGGACCCGATCGCCGTGCCGGCTGCGTCCTGCCTGATCCGCGGCGCTGCGGCCATCCTCACCGGCGCGGTGCCATCGACCGGGGCACGCAGCAGCGCGAGCGATCTGCGCATCGCCGCCGACGGCACCATCGCCGAGATGGGCCGCGGCCTGGCCGCCGCGCCCGGCGAACGCGTGCTCGATGCCGCCGGCTGCATCGTCTGCCCGGGCTGGGTCAACACCCACCATCACCTGTTCCAGTCGCTGCTCAAGGGCGTGCCGGCGGGCATCGACGCGACGCTTTCGCCCTGGCTGCAGGCGGTGCCGTTCAAGGCGCGCGGCGCATTCGCCGACGAGCGGCGGCTGCGGCTGGCCGCGCGCATCGGGCTGGTGGAGCTGATGCGCTCGGGCTGCACGACGGTGGCCGACCATCATTACCTGTTCTGGCCCGGCATCGGCTACGACCCGGCCGAAGTGCTGTTCGACGAGGCGGCGCGCCTGGGCCTGCGCTTCATGCTGCTGCGCGGCGGCGGCACCGTGGCGCGCGGCACGCAGGCGGCAACGCCGGCCTGTGACCGGCCCGAGAGCTTCGACGCGATGCTCGCCGCGCTCGAGCGCACGGTGGCGCGCTTCCACCAGCGCGGGCCGCGCGTGATGCAGCGCGTGGCCTTCGCGCCGACCACGATCACCGTGGCGCTGCAGCCCGCCGAACTCGTGCCGGCGGCACGTGCGGCGCGTGCGCTCGGCGTGCCGCTGCACTCGCACATGTCGGAGACCGTGGCCTACTACGAGCATTGCGCCGAGCGCTTCGGCGGGCGCCTGCCGATCGAGGTCTGCGCCGAGCACGAGTGGCTCGGCCCCGATGTCTGGTTCGCGCACCTCGTGCACCTGTCGGCGAGCGAACGCGCGCTGCTGGGCCGCACCGGCACCGGCATCGCCCATTGCCCGCAGAGCAACGGGCGGCTGGGCAGCGGCGTCGCGCCGGCGCCGCAGCTCGAGCGGCTGGGCGCCAGGGTCTCGATCGGCGTCGACGGCGCGGCCAGCAACGAAGCCGCCGACATGCTGAGCGAGCTGCACGCAGCGTGGCTGCTGCACCGCGCGCAGGCCGGCGGCGCCGCGCGGCCGAGGCCCGAAGGCAGCGGCGAGGCAGGCGCCGACGCGGTGACGGTCGAGCAGCTCGTGCACTGGGCCTCGGCCGGCGGCGCCGGGACGCTCGGCTTCGAGGGCGTGGGCACGCTCGCGCCGGGCATGGCCGCCGATCTGTCGGTGTGGGCGCTCGAAGACCCGCGCCACTTCGGCCTGCACGACGAGGCGCTGGCGCCGGTGGTCAGCGGCGCGCGGCCGCGCCTGCGCTGGCTGCTGTGCAACGGGCGCGTCGTCGTCGACGACGACGCGATTCCCGGCGTCGATCTGGTCGAACTGGCGCACGAGGCGCGCACCGCTGTGCGCGCGATCGCCGCCGAGTGCTTCTAGGAGCGGAGCCGGAATTCCGCCGCCCACGCTCCTGGCGCCCTCGCGGCGGGGCCGCGGCCCGGTCCGCGCCGCCGCGGCGTCAGGCAATGCGGGGGCGGCCCTCCGTTCCCCGACAGCCGCCAGGCCCGCGCGGGCAGCGGTGCTCAGAACACGAGCACGGCGAAGACGGTCGCCGCCGCCAGCCCGCAGAGGACCGGCAGCGTCAGCACGCGCACCGTCTCGACGACCGACACGCGGGCGAAGCCTGCGACGGCGATCAGCGACGACCAGGCAATCAGGGTGCCGCCGCCCGTCCATACCGCGCCCATCTGGCCCAGCGCGGCAAGCGTGCCGACATCGACACCCGAGATCGGCGCCAGAGCGCCTGCCAGCGCGCCCGTCAGCGGCAGCCCGGAGAAGCCGGAGCCGTCGATGCCGGTGACCATGCCGACGATCATGACGCCGAAGCCCACCAGGAACCGATCCTGCGGGATCCACGCCTGGGCGCTTTGCACCGCCTGAAACAGCAGGCTGGGCATCTTGTCGGCGGGCGTGCCGAGAATGGCGGCGGCGGTCTCGGCACCCCCGAGGAAAAAGAAGCCGGCGATCGGCAACACCGCACCCATGGCACGGAAGGCGAAGACGAAGCCCTCGGTGATGTGATCGGCGGTCACCTCGAGCATCCTGCGCGGACCGTGCATCGCCAGCGTGCTCAGGATGAGCAGCACGGCGGCCATGCCCCCGACCAGCGAGGCGGCATCGCCGCCCTTGATGGTGGGCAGCCCGCCGCCGAACTTGGGCGCCACCATGAGTGCCACCACGCCGAGGAAGGCCAGCGGCGTGACGACGGCGAAGAGCCGGGACCACTTCACGCGCCGGCGCTGCAGCGCGTGCAGCTCGAGCGCGATGTCTTCCTCGGTCAGCAGCGGCTCGTCGCGGCTGGTGGCGCGGGCGATCTCCTCCTTGTGCGCCGTGCCCTCGGGCGCCGACACCATGCCGTGCGTGGCCCGTGCCTGCCAGGCATCGAGCAGCGACTCGCTCGGCGCCCTGAAATGCTTGCGCAGCTGGAGATAGGCCATGACCAATGCCACGGCGCCGACAACGAAGGACAGCACCAGCGCCCGATCGGCGACGACGGCGGCGGCCGCACCCGCCGCCTTGGCGCTGATGCCCGGTGCCACGCCGATCACGTAGTCCGACGACAGGGCCATGCCCTGTCCGGCGATCGCGATGGCCGCCGCCCCTGCGAGTGGGGGCAGGCCGGCCGCAATGGCCGCCGGCAGGAGCACCGCCGAGACCAGGGGCACCGCCGGGGTCGGCCAGAAGAAGAGCGAGATGAAATAGGTGACGAGCGTCAGCACGAAATAGGCCACGTGCCCGTTCCTCATCACGGCGCGGAAGGGCTCGACCATCCGGATGTCGGAGCGCAGCTCCTTGAGCGCGTTGAGCAGCGCGGTCATCAGCGCGATCACCAGGAAGATGTTGAACAGCTCCTTGGCGGCGACGAAGCTCGCGTTGAAGATGCTGCCCATGGCGGCCACCGCACTGCCGGACCACGCGTAGGCGACGCAGAACGTCGCCACGATGGAAGGCACCACGACGTTCGCGCGAAAGACCATCGTGACGACGATGACCGCGATGCCCAGCAGGTAGGCCCAATGCGCCGGGCCGATCGAAACGCCTGTCTCCATGATGTCCTCCGCGAACTGCCGCTCGAAATGACCTGTTCTGGTGGCTGCTTCAGCGCGCGCGAGCACGCACGGCGGCCGGGGACAGGGCGCGAGGGCGCCATGCCTTTGTCACGAAAGCCTCCGCGCAGGAGGGCTGTCCGGTATCCGCTTGCCTTGCGCGCCGCCGACCGGCCGGGTACGGCCGAGCACCGCCGGACCGCTCGCCGGACGTGCGGCCGACCAAGGCGCGCTGCGGTGGGGATGGCTGCCGCCGGACATCGACATCTTCGCGATGGCGCGAGCGGCTCGCCGATCCACGCGCATGGCCCATCGAGTCGCCAGCCGTCGTCATGTCATCGGCATCCGGTGTCGAGTCGCGTACGGCGAGGTCACGGATTCAGGCGTCTTCCCAGGGCAGCGGGATGCTATTGGGGGGTGCCAGCCACAACAACGGAAAAGAATTCGCGAACTCGATACCTATCCTCATGATCTCCACGCCTCGAGCCGCGCCCGACAGCCCGTTGCGCTCGGGCTGCGGCGGGGCGCAAGCGCAATCTGGTGCCTTGTTCGCGGTGGATCGGGCCGATCCCGACGGGCATGCACCGTTTCTCGCCGCTCACGAGGACTGCCCGCGGCCCGAGTCCGAAGGGCTGCCGCCCATGCCCGCGCGTCCATCCGCGCTCGGCGTCGCCGGCGACTCGGCGGTGTCGTCGTCGTCCGCGCCGGAGCGGGACGCGTCGTCCGCGGCGAACGCGAGCACATGCCCGTCCGGGTCGAGCGAATACGCGGCCCGGTGGCCCCAGCGGCGCAGCGCCGGCGGCGACAACTCCGCGGCGCCGGCCGCGAGTGCCCGCCGGTGATGTGCGTCGGGGTCGGCGACGACGAGATAGAGCTCGGCACGCGGCGTGCCGCGCGCCTGCGCTGGGTCGGGCAGCCGCTCGCCGAGCAGCGCGCGGATGCCTTGCTCGGGCATCAGGCCGAGCACGCCGCCGCCGGCCAGCGCGAACTCGGTCATCCCGGGTACGTCGAGCTGCGGCGCCTGCTGCAGCACCGCGACGAAGAAGTCGCGGCTGCGTGCCTGGTCGGCGACGTAGAGGACGAAGTGCGAGGCGAGGCGGGTCACGGGCGCGATGCGGGCCGGGCGAGCATGCCACGGGCGCGCACGGCCCCGCGCGACCGTCGCGCATGCCTCCTGCGACGAAGGCATCGGCCTGCACGAGCCGGCCCTGGAGCTCCTCTTCGCGGCGATGCAGCTCGACGCCTGCAAGAGCGCCGGCCGGGCGCGCGCGGCCGTGACATCGTGCGAACGTGCGGCGCCGAGCGAATCGGTGCCGACATGAGGGTCTCGAAGGACGCCATCAACCAGGACGACGGCCGTCACGCCCGCCAGGCGCTCAGCGCCCGGCGCCCGCCGGCGCCGCCTCGGCGAGGCTCATCTGGTCGATGGCGATCAGCTCGTGCAGTGTGTTCTGCCGCGCCAGGGCGTCGGCCGCTTCGTAGATCTTGAACGCCACCGGCAGCAGCAGCGGCGGCGCCATCCAGTACGTGTGCACCCAGTTCAGCACGCGCACCACGCCGTCGTTGCGCCGGCTCGTACCGGTGAGCGCCAGCTCGATGCGGATGGCCGGCAGCAGGTCGGCGGTGCCGCGCGGCCCGCGCACCGCTTCGGCGCTCGTGCGCAGCGTGCCGCGCAGCGCCGCCTCCTCGACCAGACCGGCGGCGTCGCGCATGCGCACCGTCGTGCGCCACCCCTGCTCGACGCCGGCACCGCGCCGCGCCAGCTCCAGCAGCGGCAGCGGCGGCGACAGTTCGAGCCACACGCCGGTGTGCTCGTCGTTGCCGCCGTGGCGCTGGCCGAGCGCATCCAGCCGCTGGCGGCCGTCGTTCACCCACAGCGAGCCGTCGGGTTCGACGCGCTGCACCTGCCACAGGTAGTCGGTGACGGCCCCGGCGGCGCCCAGGTCGGTCTTCCGGTAGCGGAACGCGTCGCCCTCGGCAAAACCGGCGGCGTTGCGCCGCGGCTGCGGCGCTCGCGCGGCGGGCGGCTGCAGACCCCAGCGTGCCGCGTACTCGACCGCGTCGGCGGCCGGCCGGATGACGAAGGGCTCGGCGCCTGTCGGCGCCGCCGGCAGCCCGGGGAAGGACGGCGCGGCATCGGGCGGCGGCAGGGTCGCCGCGGGCGCCTGGTCAGAGGCGGCCAGTTCGACCAGCCGCTGCCGCGCTTGCCGCGCGTGCCGGCCGTTCGGGAAGCGCTGCAAGTAGGCGTACAGCTCGGCACTGCTGTGCGAGTCCTTGACGACATCCCACAAGGCGGCCTCGACCGCGGCGTCGACCGCCGCCTCGGCATCCACGGCGGGGCGGCCAGCGGCCGGCGCCGATGCGGGCGGTACGCTCGGCGCGGCCATCGGCCGCGGCGGGTGGAAGTAGAAGTCGCCCACCAGCGCCGATGCCTCCCAGGGCGTCTGCCGCTGCGCCGAGGCGCGGCGCACGGCGTTGCGCGTCTGCTTGAGCACGTCCTCGACCTTCAGGCCGGGCTGGCGGATGGCCTCGACCAGGTGGGTCGTGTACAGGCCGTTGCGCAGCCCCGGCAGCGAGTCGATGGCCACCGAGCCTGGCGCGGTGGCGTAGGCGATCAGCGTGCCCACCGGTGCGTCCATCTGCGCCAGGCCCTGCTGCGCACTGCGCCAGCTGCGCGCGAACGGGTTGTTGCGGCAGGCGTCGAGGATGACGATGTTGGTGCCGTTGCCGGCCGACTCCATCTTGTCGAGCACCGACTGCGCATCGACGGCCGCGTAGGCCACCTCGTCCTCGTGCGCGATGCGGCTGCGCACCGGGATCAGGAAGTTGCGCCCCTTGATCTGCATGCCGTGGCCGGCGTAGTAGAACAGGCCCGCGCTGCCGCTGCCGGCGGCCTTCAGGCGCTCGCCGAACTCGCGCAGCGCGAGCTGGAACTGGCGCTGGTCGATATCGGTGTGCAGCATCACCGCGAAGCCGGCCTCGCGCAGCACCTGCGTCATCGCATGCGCGTCGTTGATGGAGTTGGCCAGCGGCGCGCTGTCGTAGCCGTTGTTGCCGACGACGAGGGCGATGCGGCGGGCCGGCTCCGCCGCCGACTGCCTCGCCGCCTGCTGCGCCGTTACCAGCGGCGCCACCGCAAGCAGCAACCCGCCGAGCGCCAGCGCAGCGCTTGCCCGGGCCGCCCGGCCGGCGACCACGGCGCGCGTCAGCAGCCCGGCCAGCGGCGCGGCCGCGGCCGGCCATCGGCCAGGATGCTCCAGCGCGCAGGCACTCATCGCCATGACGGGGCAGTACGGTGGCGGGACTTCGGCCTGAAGCGTAGCGGGTCGCAGCCGTGTGCGCATCCTGGGAGCAGCGGGGGCGGCAAGCGGTTTCCGGTGCGGTGGGCGGGCCTGTGCGCGGCGGCTCGGTGCGGCGGCTGCGAGAGACGGCCTGGCTCGCGAACCGTCATGCACGCGCGCGCACAGCGCTGCATGCGGCGCTGTGCGTGCCTTCGCGCGGTGTGCCGGCGGCTCATGGAAGCTCATGGCGGCTCATGGCGGCACGCGGCGTTACACTGCTTCGGCGCCAGCGATGTGCCGCGCACGATGACGATCGCCATCTACATCGAGTACGAGCCCAAGGCCGGCCTGCACGAGGCGCTGCTCGCGCGCGTGCGGCAGGAAGCGCGCCAGTGCATGGGCGACGACGGCTGCCTGCGCATGGAGGTGGCCGTGCCGCAGGCCGGCGACGACACGCGCGTGCACCTGGTTGAGCTGTGGCGCGACCGCGCTGCGCTCGAGGCGCACGCGGTGCGGCCCGGGCATTCGCATGCCTGGCAAGAGGCGCTGGTGGCACGCAAGCGCGTCTCGGTGTGCACGGTGCTGGAGTCGCCGGCGCCGCGCTGAACCGCCGCGCCGCTCAGGGAGGTTGCCCGAATGACGCCTGGACGCCGAGCCCTGCTGGCCGCCGCCGTGGGCCTCGCGCCGCTCGGTCACGTGCTCGCCCAGGCCGGCGCCGAACCCTATCCGAGCCGGCCGCTGCGCATCGTGGTGCCCTATCCGCCCGGCGCTGTGAACGACGCCGCGGCGCGGCTGCTCGCGCACCACCTGGCACCGGCGCTGGGCCAGCCGGTCGTGGTCGAGAACCGCCCCGGCGCCGGCGGGCATCTCGGCGCCGAACAGGTGGCGCGCTCGGCGCCCGACGGGCACACGCTGGTCATCGGCACGAGCGGCCTCATCACCATCGGCCCGCACCTGTACCGCAGGCTCGCTTACGACCCGCAGAAGGATCTCGTGCCGGTCTATCGCTTCGCCACCGTGCCCTACGCGTTCGGCGTGCCGCCCTCGCTCGGGCTGAAGACGGTGCACGACCTCGTCGCGCTGGCCAAGGCGCGGCCCGGCGCGCTGAACTTCGCCTCCTCGGGCAACGGATCGGTGCCGCACCTGTGCGGCGAGCTGTTCAACATGGTCGCGGGTGTGAAGATGGTGCACGTGCCCTACAAGGGCGGCGCGCAGGCGATGAACGATGTCGCCACCGGCGCTGTGCATCTGTACTGCGGCGGCATCCCATCCATGCTCGGCCTCGTGCGCGCCGGCCGGCTGCAGTGGCTGGGTGTCACGGCGGCCCGGCGCTCGCCGCTGCTGCCCGATGAGCCCACGATGGCCGAGCAGGGTTTGCCGCGGCTGGAAGTCAACTCCTGGGTCGGGCTGCACGCGCCGGGCGGTACACCGGCCGGCATCCTCAGGCGGCTGGCCGGCGAAATCGCCAAGGTGATGCAGACCGATGAGATGCGCCGGCAGATGGGTCTCCTCGGCGCCGATGCGGAGTCCATCGGGCCGGATCGCTTTGCGGCGTTGATTCGCGACGAATCGCGCTGGTGGGCCGAGGTCGTGCGGGTTTCGGGCGCGAAGGTGGACTGAGAGCCTGTGACGCTCCGAAGCGGCACGCCCGGGCCTATTCCTGCAGCTCCACCGTTACGCGTGCGGCGTCGGCGGCGATCTCGGCGGCGCTGAACGGAAAACGCACGAGCTGCTTTTCGGCGAACAGCGCTGCCTGGTCGTCGCGGTGCGGCGAGCGGGCCGGATCGGTGGCCTGGCCGATGGGCAGCAGCGACAGGTTCACCGGTCCGTCGGGGCCGAAGCCGACGATCTGGACATGCGTGGGGCCGCCCACCACGCGCCGGCGACCCGGCTGCGCGCCCGGCCAGGGCGCCGCATCGACGCGGTTGTAGATGCCGGTGTTCTCGGGGCCGCCGGGCCAGGCGATCGGACGGTCGCCGAAGGCGAAGTACTGGGTGTCGGCAAGCCGGGCGTCGAGGGCGATGCCGCTGTCGCGCATCGACTTCACCGCATCGGCGATGAGCGTACGCAGGCGTGTGCGCGTCGCATCGTCGCTGCGCAGGCGCTGGTCGGTGCGCAGCGGGCGCTGCGCGTCGAAGGGCTCGAACAGGCCGGCCTCGCCGACCAGCGCCAGCCACAGCCGCTCGAACAGCAGGTAGCCGCGGCTGTCCAGGTCGGCGCGGCGATCCCAGCGGCGCAGGATGGCGCAGGCGCGCTCGAGTTCGGCCTCGGGCACGGCGGCAGCGGCCCATGGCGGCGTGCACGCCGCGAGGATGGCATCGAGGTGCTGCTCGGCGGCGAGCACACGGAAGCTGTAGAAGAGGGCCTGCAGGGCTGCGGCGTCCATCTTGTTGCCGGGCTTGCCGTCGCCTCCCTGCAGGCGCTCGGCGATGCCGCGCAGGCCCATCGAGGTGCGCCACCACACCGGGATGCGCTCGCGGCTCACCACCTGCGCGAACCCGGTGAGCGGTGCCGCCGGGTTCGTGTACCAGGAGCTGTCGTTGGAGTTCTGCACGAAATCCTCGCGCAGCAAGCGCGGCAGTTCGGAGCCGGCGAAGATGCCCCGGCGCGGCGCGTCGGCGTGTTCGCTCCAGCTGCAATCGCTGCGCGAGCCGTCCAGCACCACCACGGCCGCGGGCTTGGGCGGATAGGTACCGACCTCGGCGAGCTGGGGCCTGAACTCCGTGTCGACGCAGCGGGCGAGCATGTCGTCGGTGATGCGCGGCACCGGCGTCAGATTGCCGTGATAGGCCTGGCCGCGGTCGTCGGCGGCGGTGACGATCAGCCAGGAGTTGCCGAGCAGCCGCAACTGGGCCGCGTGCAGTTCGGCGACGTCGCGGCTGCGCGCGTAGCTCTCGAGCTGGTTGAGCAAGTTCGGGTTCTCGCTGTTCGCGTCGCGGATCGCGAAGGCGCGCTCGCGCGTCCAGGCGTAGCGGCCCGGCAGGGCGAACACCGGCCCGTAGCGGGTTTCGTAGATCGTGTGCTGCCTGACTTCGGGGCGCCCATCCGGGCCCGCCGCTTCGACGCGCAGCGTGCGCGGCTTCATCGCCTCGACCCGGCCGTCGACGAGGTAGGCCAGCGGGTTGCCCGGAGCCAGCCGCAGCGCGAAATAGCTCAGGTGCTGCGACTGCGAGATCGTCCCCGTGTAGGCCAGATGCCGGTTGAAGCCCACCGTCGGAAACGGCATGCCGACGAAGGCCGAGCCGAGCACGTCGTAATGGCCCGGCCTTGTCACGTGCAGCAGCGACAGGCGCGAGCTGCCGAAGGACGGAAGATGCGGGTTGGCGAACAGCAGCCCGCTGCCGTTGGCGCTGGCGAGGCGGCCGAAGGCCGCCGCATTGCTGCTGAGCGCGTCCACCGGCGCCTCGTCGAACGCAGCGGCCCGCTCCGCCGCGCCCGGCGACAGCGCGACTTGCGGCTCGGTCGCGCGAGCCTGGCCCGCGCCGGCCGGAGGAGCGGCCGTCGTGACGGCCACGATGGCGGCATTGCTGCCGATCCCCAGGCCGACGCCCTGCCAGCGCGTGAGGCGCGCCAGGTCCTGCACCGCGATCGGCCGCACCCAGGCGGCGTCGCGGCAGGCGTCGCGGCGCGCCGAGCTTCCCTTGTCGCGCAAATAGCGGTTCACGCCGGCGGCGTAGCCGCGCAGCATCTCCGCGATCGTCGGCGACTGCGCTGCGAGATGTCGAGCCACGGCGTCGTCGTCGTTGAACCATTTCTGGAACAGGTCGGAGCGCAGGTTGTTCAGGCCGTAGCTGCTCGCCTTGTCGGCGCCGAGGAAGCGCGCGCGTTCTCCACGCACCGTGAGGACCGCGTCCATCAGATCGCACAGCCGGTCCTCGGCCACGCTGTAACCCAGGCCATAGCCCACGCCGGCGTCGCTGTCGGCCTGGACATGCGGCAGGCCATAGGCGGTGCGCGTCAGGGTGGCCCGCAGCGGCCCGCCGGCCGGCTGCGCAGCGCAGCCCGCGAGGGCCGCTGCCAGGACGGCGAGCAGCCAGCGGGCAATCGAGGAATGCGTCACCGTGGTTCTCCTTGTGCTTCGAAAGAGGCAGGGTCGGCGACCCGGCGCCCGGGCCCGTGCCGATGCAGCCGCGCCTTCCCGGGTCGTCGGTTGCATTTTGCAATCGTAGCGCGGCCTTCGGTCGCTTCCAAGCCCCAAGCCGCGTCGTGCATCGACGGGGTGCGCAGCGGGCGGTCTTCGTGCCATGCCGCATCGGCGCGCGCACGACGTGAACGGGATTGCCCGTGCACGCGAGCAGCGCAGCCACCGGCGGCTGCCTTGCTTCGATCGTCTGCGATGGCGCGGCTGCCTGCTCCGGCACGCGGCAGCCCGGCGTCGCGTGCGGCTTCGCGCATGTCCTTATAGTCGCGCTCGGCGCGGTGCGGCGCTGCCGCATCGCCCACCACCCCATCCATTCCCGCCGCGGTGCGCGGCGGCGTGCAGCCTGCAGGCGGCACGGCCGCGCGCGCCGCGTCCTGGCGAGGTCTTGCATGTTGTTCGAGTCTGGTCCCGGCGCCGATCGGCCGGCCGTGGCGCGTGTCCGCCGGTGTGGCCGCATGGCCGCGGCTTCGGTCGTCGTCGTGCTCGCCGGCTGCGGCCCGTCGCCGACCCCGGCGCCGGGCGCGGGCGCTGCGGCGCCGCCTCCGGTCGAGGTGGGCGTGCTCACCGTCACGCCCGGCACCGTCGGCCTCGTGACCGAACTGCCCGGTCGCACCGAGGCCTCGCGCGTGGCGCAGGTGCGCGCGCGCGTGGCCGGCATCGTCAAGCAGCGGCTTTTCCGCGAGGGCAGCGACGTGCGCGCCGGCCAGCCGCTGTTCCAGATCGACGACGCGCCCTACCGCGCTGCGCTGGCCAGCGCCGAGGCCGCGCTTGCCCGCGCCGAGGCCAACTTGCTGCAGACGCGCGCGCTGGCCGAGCGCTACCAGCCGCTGGCCGCGGCCAGCGCCGTGAGCCAGCAGGACCTGGTGGCCGCGCAGGCCGCGTACAAGCAGTCCGAAGCCGACGTGGCGGCGGCCCGGGCGGCGCGCCAGACGGCGCAGATCAACCTCGGCTATGCGGCGGTGAACGCGCCGATCTCCGGGCGCATCGGGCGTGCCCTGGTCACCGAGGGTGCGCTCGTCGGGCAGGGCGAGGCGACCCAGCTCGCGCTGGTGCAGCAGATCGATCCGATGTACGTCAACTTCACACAGTCGGCCACCGAGGTGCTGCGCATGCGTCGCGCGGTCGCCGACGGCCGCCTGCAGCGCGCCGCGGGCGCCGAGGCGGCGCTGGTGCGCATCGTGCTCGACGACGGCAGCACCCATGCGCTGCCGGGGCGTCTGCTCTTCTCCGATCTCAGCGTCGATCCCGGCACCGGGCAGATCACGCTGCGGGCCGAGTTGCCCAACCCCGGGGGCGCGCTGCTGCCGGGCCTGTACGTGCGCGCGCGGCTCCAGGAAGCGGCCGCCGCCGGCGCGGTGCGGCTGCCGCAGCAGGCCGTGGCGCAGGCGGCGCAGGGCGCGAGCGTGATGGTCGTCGGCGCCGACGGCAAGGTGGCGCCGCGAGCGGTGAAGCTGGGGCCCGCCGTCGGCGGTCAGTGGGTGGTGCTCGAGGGCCTCGTGGCCGGCGAGCAGGTGATGGTCGACGGCTTCCAGAAGCTGCGTCCGGGCGCGACGGTCAAGCCGGTGCCGTGGTCGCCGGCGCGCGTCGACGCGGGGCCGGCCGCTTCGGCTTCGGCTTCGCCGGCGTCGGCCGCTTCGCGCTGAGGCCGGCGCGATGGCTCAGTTCTTCATCGTCCGCCCGGTCTTCGCCTGGGTGATTGCGCTGTTCGTCATGGTCGCCGGCGGCGTCGCGATCACGCAGCTGCCGGTGGCGCAGTTCCCGAGCGTGGCGCCGCCGTCGATCATCCTGTCGGCCTTCTACCCGGGCGCTTCGGCGCAGACGCTCGAGGACAGCGTGCTGTCGGTCATCGAGCGCGAGATGAACGGCTCGCCCGGGCTCATCTATGTCGAGTCGGTGGCGCAGGCCGACGGCAGCGGCAGCATGACGCTCGCCTTCGAGCCGGGCACGAACCCCGACCTGGCGCAGGTCGACGTGCAGAACCGGCTGGCGCGCGCCGCGCCGCGCCTGCCGCAGGCGGTGGTGCAGCAGGGCGTGCGCGTCGACAAGGCGCGCAGCAACTTCCTGTTGTTCACGACGCTGTACTCGGACGACAACCGGCTCGACCCGGTGGCGCTGGGCGACTACGCGGCGCGCAACGTGCTGCCCGAGATCCAGCGCATCCCGGGCGTCGGCCAGGCGCAGCTGTTCGGCACCGAGCGCGCGATGCGGATCTGGATCGACCCGGCCAAGCTGGTGGGCTACCGGCTTTCGGCCGGCGACGTCACGGCGGCGATCGCGGCGCAGAACGCGCAAGTCGCCTCGGGCACGATCGGCGACTTGCCGAGCGTGCCCGGGCAGTCGATCTTCGCCACCGTGGTCGTGCGCGGCCAGCTCGCCACGCCCGAGCAGTTCGGCGAGATCGTGCTGCGCGCCAACGCCGACGGTTCGAGCGTGCGCGTCAAGGACGTGGCGCGCGTCGAGCTCGGCGCGCAGGGCTACGCCTCGCAGGCGCGTCTCGACGGCCGGCCCTCCACCGGCATCGGCGTGCAGCTCGCGCCCACCGGCAACGCGATGGCCACGGCCAAGGCGGTGCGCGCGCGGCTCGACGAGCTGGCGCGCTACTTCCCGCCGGGCGTCAAGGCGGTGATCCCGTACGACACGTCCAAGTTCGTCGACCTCTCGATCCGCCAGGTGGTCGAGACCCTGCTCGAGGCCGTGCTGCTGGTCTTCCTCGTGATGTACCTGTTCCTGCAGGACATCCGCTACACGCTCATCCCGACGCTGGTGGTGCCGGTGGCGCTGCTCGGCACCTTCGCGACGCTGCTCGCGCTGGGCTTCTCGATCAACGTGCTGACCATGTTCGGCATGGTGCTGGTGATCGGCATCGTCGTCGACGACGCCATCGTCGTCGTCGAGAACGTCGAGCGCATCATGAGCGAGGAGGGCCTGCACCCGCTGGCGGCGACGCGCAAGGCGATGGGGCAGATCTCCAACGCCATCGTCGGCGTCACCGTGGTGCTGGTGTCGGTGTTCGTGCCGCTGGCGTTCTTCGCGGGCGCGGTCGGCAACATCTACCGCCAGTTCGCGGCCGTGATGCTGAGCTCGATCCTGTTCTCGGCCTTCATGGCGCTGTCGTTCACGCCGGCGCTGTGCGCGACGCTGCTCAGGCCGGTCGAGGCCGGCCACAAGCACGCCCGCAGTGGCCCCTTCGGCTGGTTCAACCGCGCCTTCGCGCAGGGCACGCGCAACTACGAGCGCTCGGTGGCCTGGGTGCTGCCGCACGCCTGGCGCTCGCTCGTCGTCTACGTCGCGGTGGCGCTGGCGCTGGCCTGGATGTGGACGCGGCTGCCGACCTCGTTCCTGCCCAACGAGGACCAGGGCACCGTGCTCGTCAACGTGCAGTTGCCGCCCGGCGCCACCGCGGCGCGCACGCAGGCGGTGATGGCGCAGGTCGAGAAGTACATGCTCGCGCAGCCCGAGGTCGAGAGCATGGTCGGCGTGCTCGGCTTCAGCTTCTCGGGCAACGGCCAGAACGCCGGCCTGGCCTTCGTCGCGCTCAAGGACTGGAAGGAGCGGCGCGGCGCCGAGCACTCGGCGCAGGCGCTGGCCGCGCGCGCCTTCGGCGGCCTGGCCGGCATCCGCGACGCCTTCGTCTTCCCCTTGAGCCCGCCGCCGATTCCCGAGCTCGGCCGCGCCAACGGCTTCGCGTTCCGGCTGCAGGACCGCGGCGGCCTTGGCCACGACGCGCTGCTGGCGGCGCGCAACCAGTTGCTCGGCATGGCCGCGCAGAGCCCGCTGCTGGCCGCGGTGCGCCCCGACGGCCTGGAGGACGCGGCGCAGCTACAGCTGCACATCGACCGCGACAAGGCGAGCGCGCTCGGCGTCGGCTTCGGCGCCGTCAACGCCGCGCTGTCGACCGCGCTCGGCGGCGCCTACGTCAACGACTTCCCGAACGCCAGCCGCATGCAGCGCGTCGTCGTGCAGGCCGACGCGCCGGCGCGCATGCAGCCCGAGGATCTGCTGCGCCTCAGCGTGCTCAACAACGCCGGCCAGCCGGTGCCGCTGGCGGCCTTCGCCGCCAGCTCGTGGAGCGTGGGCCCGATCCAGACCGTGCGCTACAACGGCTACCCGACGATGCGCATCGCCGGCGAACCCGCGCCCGGCCAGAGCACCGGTGCGGCGATGGCCGAGATGGAGCGGCTCGCGGCCCGGCTGCCGGCCGGCTTCGCCTACGAGTGGACCGGGCAGTCGCGCGAGGAGCGGCTGTCGGGCAGCACCGCCTTCATCCTGTTCGGCTTCTCGCTGCTGTCGGTCTTCCTGTGCCTGGCGGCGCTGTACGAGAGCTGGTCGATCCCGCTCGCGGTGATCCTCATCGTGCCGCTGGGTGTGGTCGGCGTGCTCGCCGGCGTCAGCCTGCGCGGCATGGAGAACGACGTGTACTTCAAGGTCGGCCTGATCACGATCATCGGCCTGTCGGCCAAGAACGCGGTGCTGATCATCGAGTTCGCGAAGGACCTGCACGCGCAGGGCCGCAGCGTCGTCGACGCCGTGCTCGAGGCGGCGCACATGCGCTTTCGGCCGATCGTCATGACCTCGATGGCCTTCATCCTCGGCACGTTGCCGCTGGCCGTCGCCAGCGGCGCTGGCTCGGCCAGCCAGCGCGCCATCGGCACCGGCGTCATCGCCGGCATGGTGAGCGCGACGACGCTGGCGCTGTTCTTCGTGCCGGTGTTCTTCGTGCTCGTGCGCCGCGTGTTCAAGGGCAGCGAGCGCCAGCGGCGCCTGTATGCGCACGAGGCGGCCGAAGGCGATGAGGCGGCAGCGGCGGCAGCGAAGGGGCAGCCATGACGACGCGCCGCGCGCGCGTGCTGCGCGCTGCCGCGCGCCGGCTTGTGCTGCAGGCCGCCGCGGCTGCGCTGCTGGGCGGCTGCGCCGCGCCGGCGCCGCGCTACGAGCGGCCGGCGGCACCGGTGCCCGCGCAGTTCCCGGCGGCGGCAGCGGCGGCCGCGCTGTCTGCGGCGCCATCTGCGGCGGCGGCCGCGGGCGCCCAGGCCGAGACGCTCGACTGGCCGCAGTTCTTCGGCGACGCGCGCATGCGGCAGGCGATCGCGCTGGCGCTGGCGCACAACCGCGACTTGCGCATCGCCGCGCTCAACATCGAGGCCGCGCGGGCCCAGGCGGTCGTGCGCGACGCCGACCGCTGGCCGACGCTGGGCGCCGGTCTGGCCGGGGCGCGCCAGCCCAGCGGCCGCGGCTCGATCAACAGCCTGTATACCGCCGGCGTGCAGGTCACGGCCTACGAGCTCGATGTCTTCGGCCGCCTGCGCGCGGCCAGCGATGCCGCGGCCGCGCAGGTGCTCGCCGCCGAGGAGGCGCGCAAGGCGGTCCAGATCGCCCTCGTGGCGGCGGTGGCCGGCGGCACCCTCGCGCTGGCCGCCGACGACGAGGCGCTGCGCGTCACGCGTGCGGCGCTGGCCACGCGCGAGGCCTCGCTGCGGCTGGTGAAGCTGCGCCTGGACGTCGGCGCCGCCGCCGAGCCCGATCTGCGCCAGGCCGAGTCGCTGCTGGAGAGCGCGCGCGTCGGCCTGGTGCAGGCCCAGCGCCAGCGCGCGCAGGACGAGAACGCACTCGCGCTGCTGCTCGGGCAGCCGGTGCCTCCCGAATTGAGCGCGGGGCTGACGCTGGCCGCTGCGGCGCGTCTGCCCGAGCTGCCGGTGGGCCTGCCTTCCGAGGTGCTGACGCGGCGGCCCGACGTGCGCGCCGCCGAGCAGCAGCTCGTCGCCGCCAACGCCAACATCGGCGTCGCGCGTGCTGCGTTCTTCCCCCGCATCACGCTCACCGGCAGCGTGGGCAGCGCGAGCAACGAGCTCGCGGGGCTGTTCAAGTCGGGCTCCTGGGCCTGGAGCTTCGCGCCGCAGCTGCTCGCGACGCTGTTCGACTCGGGCCGCAGCCAGGCCAATCTCGAGCTGGCCCGGGCCGGTCGCGACATCGCGCTGGCGCAGTACGAGCGCGCGATCCAGTCGGCCTTCCGCGAGGTGGCCGACGCGCTCGCCGGCCGCGCCACCTGGGGCGAGCAGGTGCAGGCGCAGCAGCGGCTCGTGCAGGCCGAGACGGCGCGCCAGCGCCTGGCCGACCTGCGCTGGCGCAACGGCGTGGCCAGCCACCTCGAGCTGCTCGATGCGCAGCGCTCGGCGCTGGCCGCCGAGCTCGCGCTCGTGCAGGCGCAGGCGCAGGCCGCGCAGAACGCGGTCGTGCTGTACAAGGTGCTGGGCGGCGGCTGGCGCGCCGCCGAACCGCCGCCGCAGCGCTGAAGTCCGCGGGCCGCAGGGCGGGCGTGCCGGCGGGTGCCGCGGGCCGCGCGGCCGAATTGCGCTACGCTCGCCCGCACCGGCGCCGGCCCGTGTCCGCGGCCTGCGCGGGGAGCCGAGCATGAGCCGCCATCACGTCAACCTGATCCGCAGCATCTTCCACGATCCGCCGAGCGGCAACGTGCACTGGCGCGAGATCGAGTCGCTGCTCGAGCACCTGGGCTGCGAGATCGAGTCGCTGTCGGGCGCGCGCATCCGTGTCAGGCTGCAGCGCATGGAGGACATCCTGCACCGGCCGCACCACGGCCATACGCTCGACGCGCGCGCGCTCGTGCATCTGCGCGGCTTCCTGGCGCGCGCCGGCGTCACGCCTTCGCAGTACGAGGCCCGGCAGGGCGGCGGCACGGCCCGATGAGCCTGCGCAGACATGAGTGGCGGGGGTGATCCGCGTCGTCACAGGCCCTGAACCGTGCGCGAGCCCGACCTGCGCCCCTCGGTGGCGCTGCTGCTGAACCTGGCGCACACCTTCGACCATCTGTTCCTGCTCGTCTTCGCCACGGCGGTGGCGGCGATCGCGCGCGACTTCGGCCTGGCGCGCTGGGAGGACCTGATGCCCTACGGCACCGGCGCCTTCGTGATGTTCGCGCTCGGTTCGCTGCCCGCGGGCAGGCTCGGCGATCAATGGGGAAGGCGGCCGATGATGCTCGTGTTCTTCGCCGGCATGGGCGGCTCGGCGCTGCTCGCGGCCGCGATGCCGGGGCCCTGGGCGCTGGCCGCGGCGCTCACGCTGCTGGGTACCTTCGCGTCGATCTACCACCCGGTGGGGATCCAGATGCTGGTGCAGCGCGCACCCAATCCGGGCGCGGCGATCGGCGTCAACGGTCTGGCGGGCAACCTCGGCGTCGCGGCGGCGGCGATGTTCACCGGCGCACTCGTCGAATGGTCCGGGTGGCGCGCCGCCTTCGCCGTGCCCGGTCTGGCCTGCCTGGCGCTGGGCCTGGTGTTCTGGCGCCTCGCGCCGCCCGAGCGCGAACCGCCCGCGCGCCGTGCGCCCAAGGCCGCCGCGGCCGCGGCGCCGGCGCAGCTGGTGCGCGTGCTGGCGGTGCTCACGGTGGCCTCGGCGTCGAGCGGCCTGATCTTCAACCTCACGACCAACGGCAACGGCCAGATGCTCGGCGAGCGCCTGGGCGCGCTCGTGCGCGAGCCGGCCACGCTCGGCTGGCTGCTGGGCGCGATCTATGCCGTGGCCTCGCTGGCACAGGTGGCGGTGGGACGGCTGATCGACCGCCATGCGCTGCGCCCGCTGTGGCTCACGATCGTCGCGCTGCAAGTGCCGATGCTGGCCGCGGCCGCGCTGGCGCGGGGCTGGTGGGCCTGGCTGGCGCTGCTCGGATCGATGGTGCTCGTGTTCGGCGCCATCCCGTTCACCGACGCGACCATCGTGCGCTTCGTCGACGACCGCATGCGCAGCCGCGTCGCCGGCATGCGGCTGGCGATCGCGCTGGGCATCAGCTCGGGCGCGGTGTGGGTGCTCGGGCCGGCGGTCAAGGCAGCCGGCTTCGGCACGCTGTTCGCCGTGATGGCGGGCATCGCGCTGTTCACGGCCGCCGTGCTGCTGCTGATGCCGCCGGAGCTCGAGGGACCGGCGTCGCCGGCGGCGGCCGTGGCCGCAACCGGGCCGGCGCGTACCTGAGAGCCTCCGAGCGCCGCTTGCGGCGCGCCGTTCAGCGCGGGCGCGGGCCCGCGCTCGGCGGCAGCGCCGGCGACAGCGGCACGCCGCGCAGGGCCGTGCCGACGGCAGGAACGGGCCGCACGAGATCGTCGAGCGTCACGCCGTCGAGTTCGGCGAGGAAGCTCGCGAGGGCGCGCTGCAGCGCCGCCTTGAGCCGGCAGCGGCCGTCGAGCTGGCAGGTGCTGGCCGCGGGCTCGAAGCACTCGACGAGCGCGAAGTCGGTCTCGGCGCCGCGCAGCACCTCGCCCACGCGCACCTCGCCGGCGGGGTGCGCCAGGCGGATGCCGCCGCCGCGGCCGCGCGTCGTCTCGAGCCAGCCCTGTGCCGCCAGCGACATCACCACCTTGGTCAGGTGGCTGCGCGAGATGCGGTGCGCCTCGGCGATCTCGGCAATCGTCACCGGGCGCTCGCGCCCGGAGCTGGCGGCGCAGTACATCAGCACGCGCAGGCAGTAGTCGCTCCACTGGGTCAGCTTCATCGGCCCGGACACCAAAGATTCACAGGAGCTGGATTTTAGTGTCTAATAAGTTCATCAGATATGCATCTTCAAGGAGCCTCCGTGACTGCCGCCATGCTCGCCGATCCCGCCCTCACCGACCCACGCGCGCAGCAGATGCTCGGCCGCATCGCGGTCGAGCTGCCCGGCGCCACCGCCTTGTTCCGGCGCCTGAAGCTCGACTTTTGCTGCGGCGGCCAGGTGCCGCTGGCCGAGGCCTGCCGCGACAAGGGTCTGGATCTGCAGGCGGTGCTCGCCGAGCTGGCGCCGCTCGAGCGCGGCGACGGCACGACCGCGATGCGCGAGCCGGGCGCATTGATCGAGCACATCGTCACGCGCTTTCACGAAGTGCACCGCGAGCAGCTGCCCGAGCTGCTGCGCATGGCGCGGCGCGTCGAGGCCGTGCATCGCGACAACCCGCATGTGCCCGCCGGCCTGGGCGACCTGATCGAGCAGATGGAAGGCGAACTGCTCGACCACATGGCCAAGGAGGAAGGCATCCTCTTCCCGATGATGCGCAACGGCAGCCCGATGGCCGGCCAGCCCGCCGGCGTGATGCGTGCCGAGCACACCGCGCACGGCGCGATGCTCGAGCGCCTGGTCGAGCTGACGAACAACCACCAGCCGCCCGAGGAAGCCTGCAACACCTGGCGCGCGCTCTATGCCGGCACGCGCCAGTTCGCCGACGACCTCGTCGAGCACATCCACCTCGAGAACAACGTGCTGTTTCCGCAGTTCGAGCAGCCCGCGGGCTGCGGCTGCGGCAGCGGCAACTGCTAGGAGCGTGGGCGGACCGCCTACGCTCCTGGCCAGCAACGGCGGGCAAGCACTCGGGGTCGGGCGGGCTGCAAGGCAGCCGTGGCCGGCGGCGGATGCCTCGGCTGCGGCGGCGCGCCCGCCGCGCGCCCTGGGGTCCGGTCGCGCCCGGCGGGCGTCGGGCAAGGGCGAACGCTGCTACGCTAGCGCGCCCGCGCCATGTCGCCCGACCGTACCGAACCCTCAGCACCGCTCGGCTGGCTGCCGGCGCCGCTGCGCGCCGTGCTCGGGCTGGTGCTGCTGGTGGTCAACACGCTCTTCTGGTGCCTGCTGCTGTTCGTGCTGGCGCTGGCCCGGCTGGTGCTGCCGGGGCGCACGGTGCGCCGTCTGCTCGACCCGCTGCTCAACGCGGTGGCCACGGCCTGGATCGCCGGCAACAGCGGCTGGATGCGGCTCACGCAGCCCACCGTCTGGGACGTGCAGGGCATCGATGCGCTGAGCTACGAGGGCTGGTACCTGGTGATCTGCAACCACCAGAGCTGGGTCGACATCTTCGTGCTGCAGCACCTGCTGAACCGCCGCATCCCGCTGCTCAAGTTCTTCCTCAAGCAGGAGCTGATCTGGGTGCCGGTGATGGGCCTGGCGTGGTGGGCGCTCGACTTCCCGTTCATGCGCAGGCATTCGGAGCAGGTGCTGCGCAAGCACCCCGAGAAGCGCTTCGAGGACCTCGAGGCGGCACGCCGCGCCTGCGCCAAGTTCGAGCTCGTGCCCACGAGCGTGATGAACTTCGTCGAAGGCACACGCTTCACCGCGGCCAAGCACGACGCACAGCGCTCGCCCTACACGCATCTGCTCAAGCCCAAGGCCGGCGCGCTGGCGACGACGCTGCAGCTGCTGGGCGCGCGCTTCGATTCGCTGCTCGACGTGACGATCGTCTACCCCGCAGGCGCGCCGAGCTTCTGGCAGTTCATGCGCGGCGACCTGCAGCGCGTCGTCGTGCGCGCCGAGCGCCGGGCGATCCCGAGCGAGCTGCACACCGGCGGCGTCGAGGATCTCGGGCAGCGCAAGCGCGTGCAGCGCTGGCTGACCGAACTGTGGCGTGCCAAGGACGCCCGCATCGCCGAGCTGAGCGGCGCGGCGGCACGTCGCACGGCATGACGCGCGCACGACGGCAGGGCGCCGGGCGAGCCGCGTTGTCGCCGGCGGCCGGGGTGCGTCGATGGACGACGCCTGCGGCGGCCCTCGCGCCGGGCTGCGGGCGTCGGGGGTCGATGCCGTGCGCATGACGATGCGCAGGGCGCTGCGCACGAGCCCGTGGCTGGCGGCGCAGGTGGCGCGGCCGGCGGCCATGCTTTGCGCCTGCATCCTGGCCGGCTGTGCGGCGATGACGCCGCCGCAGGCCGGACAGCCGCAGGTCGCCGTGCTCGCGCATTGGGGGGCGCCGAGCGGGCGCTACGCCCTGGCCGACGGCGCCGAGCGGCTCGAATACGCCAACGGCCCGTTCGGCCGCATGACCTGGATGGTCGACGTCGGCCGCGACGGCCGCGTGCAGGCCGTGCAGCAGGTCCTGAACGAAGCCCATTTCGCCGACTTCGCGGCCCGCGTGGTCGGCCTGTCGCCGGCGCAGGTGCTGCTCGAGCTGGGTCGCCCGGCCGAGCGCCGGCAACTCGGCTGGCTGGGGGGCGCGTTGTGGTCGTGGCGCTATCCGACCAACGACTGCCTGTGGTTCCAGGTGAGCTTCGACAACGAAGGCCACGCCAGCGCCGCCAGCTACGGCATCGATCCGAGCTGCGATCAGCCGAACGACTCGAACCGCAACTGAGAGCCTGCAGACCCCGTGTCGATCGTCCTCTACGGCATACCGAACTGCGGCACCGTCAGGCGTGCCCGTGCCTGGCTCGCCGGGCGCGCCGTCGCCTGCTCGTTCCACGACTTCAAGCGCGAGGGCCTGCGGCCCGAGATGCTCGACGCCTGGATCGCCGTGCTCGGCTGGCAGCCCCTGCTCAACCGGCAGGGGCTCACCTGGCGCCGGCTCGCCGAGACCGAACGTGCACGCGTCGTCGATGCCGCCGGCGCGCGTGCGGCGATGCTCGCGTGGCCCAGCCTCGTCAAGCGCCCGGTCGTGCAGTGGGGCGATGGCCGCGTCAGCGTCGGCTTCGACGAAACCGAGTGGACGGCACGCCTGGCCGACGCGCCGTGACGGCCGGCGTCGTGCGGGCGCTGCAGCCGCGTCTGCCCCGTCCGCGCGCGCCGGGCGAAGCCGCTTCAGGCGCGCGCGCCGCGCGCTGCGGCCAGCGAGGCGATCGCCGCTTCCATGCCGCCGCGGCCGTAGGGCACGAGCAGGGTGCTCATCGCCGCCTCGACGCCGGCCAGCGCACCGAGGATCGCGGCCTCGTTCATGTCGCCGAGGTGGCCGATGCGCAGCACGCGGCCGGCAAGCGGACCCAGACCGCCGGCGACGGCGACCTGGAAGCGCTCGCGCGCGATGCTGCGGATGGCCTCGGGATCGACGCCGCGCGCGCGTGCCGCGGCCTCGACCTCGATCGCCGTGACCGAGGCCGACAGCGCCTGCGGGACCTTGCAGTGCAGGCGCAGCGCGCCGGCCTCGGCCCAGCACTGCACCGCGGCGTGCACGGCGCCGGCCAGCCGCCGGTGGCGTGCCTGGACCTCGGCCAGCCCCTCCTGCTCGATCAGGCCGAGCGCGGCGCGCAGGCCCTGCAGATGCGCCAGCGGCGGCGTGCCGCAGAACTTGCGGTACTGCAGCTCGCTCCTGCGCAGCG
The DNA here is from genome assembly GCA_020852865.1 of Rubrivivax sp. Classification (GTDB taxonomy): domain Bacteria; phylum Pseudomonadota; class Gammaproteobacteria; order Burkholderiales; family Burkholderiaceae_C; genus Rubrivivax. The sequence goes on along the minus strand of JADYZZ010000065.1, from coordinate 40,757 downwards.
CCCAGTCCCAATAAAAGCGCGGCCCCGGGTGCGCTTCGGTCCAGGCCATCGCGCGCGCGTTCACGAGCGCGAAGCCCAGGCCGGGCGGCATCATCAGACCCTTTTGCGATGCGCCCATCACGACGTCGATGCCCAGCGCGCGCATCGCCAGCGGGGCGGCCGCGGCCGAGGCCACCGCGTCGACGACGAACAGCGCCGGGTGGCGCGCGGCGTCGAGCGCGCGCCGCACGGCGGCCAGATCGCTCGTGATGCCGCTGGCCGTGTCGGTGTGCACCACCGCCACGGCGGCGATGCGCTGCTCGCGGTCGTCGCGCAGCGCCTGTTCGACGGCAGCCGCGTCGATCGGATGGCCCTCGCGGTACGGCGTGCGCTGGACCTGCGCACCCGACACCGCGCCGCACAGCACTTCGGCCTGGCGCGTCCAGCTCTCGGAGAAATGGCCGCCGCCGGCGACGAGCAGCGTCTTGCCCGGCGCCAGCAGGTTGACCGTCACCGCCTCCCACATGCCGTGGCCGTTGGCGGCGTAGAAGACGACATGCGCTTCGTCGGCGTCGAGCAGCCGGCGCATGCCGTGCTCGCAGTCGGCGACGAGATCGGCGACGCGCGGATCCATCAGATCCATCATCGGTTGCTGCATGGCGTGCATCACCTCGTCGGGCACGCGCGTCGGGCCGGGGCTGTGAAGGAAGCGGAAGCCGGGAATGCGTGGGCTGGCGGACATGGGCTCATCTTATGCGCGCCGTGCCGACCCGCACGCGGCAGGTGCTAAGCTGCGGCGCCATGTTCACCGGCATCGTCCAGGGCCTGGCCACGGTCTCGGCCATGACCGAGCGGCCCGGGCTCGTGAGCCTCGAGCTGGCGTTCGCGCCCGGTTTCGCGGCGGGGCTCGAGGTCGGCGCCAGCGTCGCGGTCGACGGCGTGTGCCTCACCGTCACCGCGCTCGACGGCAGCGACGCCGCCGCATTCGACGTCATGCAGCAGAGCCTGGCGCTCACCACGCTGGCCGGCCTGCGCCCGGGCAGCCGCGTCAACGTCGAGCGCGCGGCGCGCGACGGCGCCGAGATCGGCGGTCATCCGCTCTCGGGTCATGTCGACGGCCTCGGGCGCATCGTGCAGGTGCGCCGGCCCGAGAACAACCGCGTGCTGCGCATCGCGTTGCCGCCGGCGCTCGTGCGCTACGTCTTCGCCAAGGGCTATGTTGCCGTCAACGGCTGCAGCCTCACGGCCGCGGAGGTCGACCGGCGCGCCAGCTGGTTCGAGGTCTGGCTGATCCCCGAGACGCTGCGCATGACCACCTTCGCCGACAAGGACGAGGGCGACGCGGTGAACATCGAGATCGAGCGCCAGACGCAGGTCTTCGTCGACACCGTGCGCGAAGCCGTCGACGAGCGGCTCGGCGCGCTCGTGCCGCTGCTCGAGCGGCTGCTCGCCGCGCAGGGCAGCAGCCTCGACGAGCTGGCGCGCCCGGCCGCGCTGCCGCCGGGCCGCGGCTGAACCGGGCGGCAGGCGCGATGCCCTTGCCTGCGCCAGGCGCGCCGCACGCCGCCGAGCCGCCGCGCGAGCCGGCGGCCGCGCCGTCGATCAGCGTCGTGCTGCCCGCCTACAACGAGGCGGCCAACCTGCCGTCGGTGCTCGCGCTCGTCGGGGAGGCGCTGGCCGCGCTCACGGCGCGCCACGAGATCGTCGTCGTCGACGACGGCAGCCGCGACGCCACGCCGCTGGTGCTGCAGCAGCAGGCGGCGGCGCGGCGCGGGCTGCGCTGCCTGCGCCTGTCGCGCAACTTCGGCAAGGAGGCGGCGCTCACCGCCGGCATCGACCATGCGCGCGGCGACGTCGTCGTGCTGATGGACGCCGACGGCCAGCATCCGGTGAGCATGCTCGCGCCGATGCTCGAGGCCTGGCGCGGCGGCGCGCAGATGGTGTGCGCGGTGCGCACGTCGCGCGCCGACGAGGGCCTGCTCAAACGCGTCGGCACCTGGTTCTTCTATCACGTCACCAACTTCGGCTCGCCGGTGCACATCCCGCCCGGCGTGGGCGACTTCCGGCTGATGGACCGGCGCGTCGTCGACGCGCTGCGCGCGCTGCCCGAGCGCAACCGCTTCATGAAGGGCCTGTACGCCTGGGTCGGTTTCGAGACGCGGCTGCTGCCCTACATGCCCGAGGCGCGACACGCCGGCCGCACGCGCTTCTCGCTCGCGCGGCTGGCGCGGCTGGCCTTCACCGGCCTCACGGCTTTCAGCAACTTCCCGCTGCGCGTATGGAGCGCGCTCGGCGCGCTCATCGCGCTGGCGTCGATCGCCTACGGCGGCTACATCGTCTTCGACGTGCTGATCCGCGGCCAGGACGTGCCCGGCTGGCCGACCATCGTCACCGGCATCATGTTCTTCAGCGGCGTGCAGCTGCTGTCGATCGGCATCCTGGGCGAGTACATCGGCCGCATCTTCGACGAGGTCAAGCAGCGCCCGGTCTACCTCGTCGGCGCCGAGCTCGGCAGCGGCCTGCCCGCGGTGGCGGCGGCGGCACCGACGGCCGGCAGCGCGCGATGAGCGGCGCGCAGCTCGCGCTGTGCGCCGACGACTTCGCGCTCGACCACGCCACTTCGCAGACGATCGCCGCGCTCGCCTCCGCGGGCCGGCTGCAGGCGGTGTCGTGCATGAGCCATGCGCGGGCCTGGCGCGACTGCGCGCCGCTGCTGGCGGCGCTGCCCGCCGGCGTGGCGCGCGGGCTGCACTTGGACCTGACCGAGAACGCGCCGCGCGCGCACGCGCTCGCGCGGCTGTGGCCCGCGCCGCCGCCGCTGGCGCGGCTCATCGCCATGGCCGCGCTCGGGCGCCTGCCGCACGCGGCGATCACGGCCGAACTCGACGCGCAGTGGCAGGCCTTCGGCGACGCCACCGGCGCCGCGCCCGACTTCGTCGACGGCCACCAGCATGTGCACGCGCTGCGCGGCGTGCGCGAAGCGGTGCTGCAGCGCGCGCGCGCCGCGGGCGTGCCGGTGCGCAGCACCGGGCGCATCGTCGGCCCCGGCTGGGCCTTCAAGCGCGGCGTGATCGCGGCCTGCGGCGGCCGTGCGCTGGCGCGCGCGCTCGCCGCCGCGGGCGTGCCGCACAACGCCGCACTCAGCGGCGTGTACGACTTCGGCACACACGACTATCGAAGGCTGATGCGGCGCTGGCTGGCGGCGCTGCCCGCCTCCGGCCCGACGCTGCTGTTCTGTCACCCCGGGGCCGCGGGTGCGGCTTCGGCGCGCGACGCCATCGCCGCTGCGCGCGTGGCCGAAGCAGCCTATCTGGGCAGCCCGGCGTTTCGCGACGATCTGGCCGAGGCCGGCCTCAGGCCCGCGTGGCCCTGGCGAAGGTCCAGCGGCGGTTGATCGCAAAGCCGAGCAGCAGCACGGCGCCGGTGGCGAGCACCTGGCCGACGAGGTAGTGGCCGCCCAGGCGCACCACGCCGCCGACGATGGCCATGCCGAGCAGCGCGCCGAGCAGCGCCACGAGCTGGAAGCGCGGCCACGACACCGCCACCGCGCCGCGGTGCGCGAAGGTGTACTGGCGGTTGAGCGCATAGGCCACCTGCGCGCCCAGCAGCGCACCGGCGCCCGAGCCGGCCCAGGCGGCGCCGTGGCCGAGCTCGACCCAGGCGACGAGCAGCCCGTAGTGCGAAGCGGTGGCGACGACGCCCACCAGTGCATAGCGCGCAAAGCGCGCCAGCTCGGCGCGGCGCGCGCCTGCAGGAGCGCCGGCGTCCGGGCTCATGGGCAGGCGGCGGGCCGGGTCGAAAGCCACAGCGCAGCGCTGCGCCCTTGCAGCACGCGCGTCGCGCCGCCGGCCGCGGCCGGCGGCTGCCAGTCGTGCGCGGCCACCCACCACAGGCGCTGCGCGCTGCAGGCCAGTGCGGCCGTGCGCTCGAGCGGCCACAGGAGCTGCGCGCCGCGTGCCGGCTCGAAGCGCGCCGCGTCGCGCAGCTCCTTGCGCCAGTCGTCGCGCTCGGCGAACCCCGGCGCGTTCCAGTCGGCCAGCACCGCCGGCGGCGTGCCCAGCCGCGCGTAGAAGGCGACGTCGAAGTAGGGCGCCCCGACCAGCACGACGCGATCGCCAGGCTGCATGCGTGCGGCCAGCGCCCGCGCCACGTCGCGCTGCGAAGGCAGCGCCGTCGTGCGCGCGAGGTACACGCTCGCCGCCAGGCACAGCAGCGCGCCGAGCGCCAGGCCCCAGCGCCAGGCGAGCCGGCGCTGCCCCGCGGTGGCCGCAAGCACGAGCAGCGCCACGAACGGCCCGAGCGCCGGCAGCACGTAGCCCACGAGCTTGGACTGCGGCAGCGAGAAGAACACCAGCACCACGCACACCCACCAGGCGTAGAGCGCGACGGCCGTGCCGTCGGGCTGCCGGCCGAGGGCATCGTCGGGCTGCCGGCCGAGGACATCGTCGGGCTGCGGCGGATGGGTGTCGGCGCGCGTGTTCGGCCGATGCGCGCGATCGGCGGTCGGCCGTTGGCGAACGCCACCTCCCGGGTGCGGTGGACGCGTGTCCTCACCGATGCGCCGCAGCCGGCGCACCGCCGGCAGCGCCAGACTCCAGGGCAGCGTCAAGAGCGGCAGCACGGCGAGGTAGAACCAGGCCGGCTGTGCGTTGTTGAAGCCGCCCTGCGCATAGCGGCGCAGGTGCTGCTCGACGAAGAAGTAGTCGAAGAAGCCCGGATAGCGCATCTGCATCGCGACGAACCACGGCAGCGCGACCAGGGCAAAGGCCGCCAGCGCGAGCGGATGCACGAGCCGCGCCAGGCCGCGCCAGCGCCGGCGCCACAGCAGCCAGGGCAGCAGCACCAGCGCCGGCAGCACGACGCCGATGAGCCCCTTGGCCAGCACGGCCAGCGCCGCCGCCACCCAGGCCGCCGCGGCCCAGCCGAGCGCGGCGGCGGGCTCGCCGGCGCGTGCGCCCAGCACCACCGCCGCCGTCACCAGCCCGGCCACCAGCATGTCGAGGTTGGCGTATTGCGCGCCGAAGTAGAACAAGGGTGACGTCGCCAGGGCGCCCAGCACGAGCGCGGCGCGATGGGCATCGGTGCGGCGCCGCAGGTCCCAGCCGATCGCAGCGGCCATGACGAGGGCGCCGAGCAGCGGCGCGGCGCGCGCGCCGATCTCGTTGACGCCGACGAGGCGCAGCGCCGCCGCGTCGATCCAGTACATGAGCGGCGGCTTGTGGAAGAAGGGCAGCCCGTCGAGGCGCGGCACGAGCCAGTCGCCCTGCAGCATCGCGTAGGCGACACCGACGTAGCGCCCTTCGTCGGGCAGCAGCAGGGCACGCGTGCCGGCCGTCGCGAGCAGCCACAGCGCGAGCGCGCCCAGCAGCCAGGCGCTGCGTTGCCGGTGCGGCGTGGCGGCGGCGGCAGTGGCGGCGGTGGTGGAGGCCGGAGAGGGCGGGGCGGGCATCCGGGGGGGGGCGGGCGCAGCGGCCGCGATGCGGCGACGGCGGGAGTGTCGCACTGCCGCGCGGCCTGCCCATACTGCGCCGCGTGCCTGCGCCGTGCGCCGATGCGCCATGCGCTGCGCTGCGCTGCGCTGCGCTGCCGCGCAGGCCGCGCGGTGCATGCCGGCGCCGTTGCGCCGACCCGCGGCGCGCGGCGCGGCGACCGCGCCCTACAGCATGTGCCCGAGGAACTCCCGCGTGCGCGGATCGCGCGGCGCATCGAAGAACTCGGCGGGCGCGCCGTGCTCCACGATCAAGCCCTTGTCGGTGAAGTAGACATGGTGCGCGACTTCGCGTGCGAAGCGCATCTCGTGCGTCACGAGGATGCAGGTCATCCCTTCGTCGACCAGTTCGCGGATCGTGTTGAGCACCTCCTTCACCGTCTCGGGGTCGAGCGCCGCCGTCACTTCGTCGAACAGCATCACGCTCGGCCGCATGGCGAGCGCGCGCGCGATGGCCACGCGCTGCTGCTGGCCGCCCGACAGATGCCCCGGATAGGCGCTCTCCTTGCCGGTCAGGCGCACCTTGGCCAGCAGCTTCGTGGCGCGCTCGCGCACTTCGTCGCGGCTCTGCCCGAGCACCTGCACCGGCGCCAGCATGATGTTGTCCAGCACCGTCATGTGCGGGAACAGGTTGTACTGCTGGAACACCATGCAGACGTCCTTGCGCAAGGCGATGCGCTCGGCGCTGCCGGCCAGTGCGTGCACGGCGTGCCCCGCGGCATGGATCTGCCCGCTGTCGATCGGCACCAGGCCGTTGATGCAGCGCAGCAGCGTCGACTTGCCCGAGCCGGACGGGCCGATCAGCGCTGCCGCTTCGCCCTTGTTCACGGTCATCGACACGCCGCGCAGCACCTGGTTCGTTCCGAAGGCCTTGGTCACGGCCTCGACGCGGACGATCGCGTCCGCACGGTCGTTGGTCATCTGGGTCTCCCGGCGGTCAGGCGATGGCGAAGCGTCTCTCGAGGCTGCGCGTCCAGCGCGCGATGGGAGCGCAGTAAGCAAAGAACAGGAGCAGCAGCAGCGCGTAGACCGGCATCAGCAGCGCCGGGCTGTTCTCGGCCGCGAGCACCGAGCGCGCGACGGTCACGCTGTCCTCGACGCCGACGATGGACACCAGCGGCGTGGCCATCATGAGCACGGCGTAGACGTTCATCCACGGCGGAACCATGCGCTTGACGGCCTGCGGCAGGATGATCAGCCTCAGCGTCTGCCAGCGATCGAACGCGAGCGCATTGGCCGCCTCCCACTGTGCCGAGGGCAGCGACTGGATGCCGCCGCGCACCACCTCCGACACGTTGCCCATCACCGGCAGCGTGAGTCCGAGGATGCCCTTCATCCAGGCCGGGAACGGCAGCGCCAGGCCGGACACCCGGATCTCGTTGGGCAGCAGCAGCACGCAGAAGAAGAGCAGCACCAGCCAGGGCGCGTTGCGGAAGAACTGGGTGATCCAGCGCGCCGGCGCGCGCACCCAGCCGTGCAGCGAGATCTGCCCGATGCCCACCAGCGCGCCCAGCACCGTGCCCGCCGCCATCGACGCCACGCTGATGCCCACGTCGACGGCGAAGCCCTGGAGCAGCAGCGGCAGCCACTTGGCCAGCGCGGCGATGCCCGGCTCGGCGTGCACCGCATCGGCCGCCGCCGCGCCCAGCGGCAGCATGGACAGAACCCCGGCCGCCGCCCGGGTTGCCGCCCGATGGCGCAGCGCCTTCATGCATGCCCCCATCCGGGAACCGCGATCGCGCGCTCCCAGCGCTGCATCGACCACGTGAACGCGCCGATGACGAGCATGTAGAAGGTGAGCAGGACCACCACCATCTCGAATGCGTTCATGCTCTCCGACCAGATCTGCGACGAGGCGTAGAGCAGTTCGGGCACGGCGATCGCGAAGGCGTTCGTCGTGGTCTTGATCAGGTTGACGAGGTTGTTGTTCAGCCCGGCCAGGCTGATGCGCAGCGCCAGCGGCAGGACCACCTTGACGAAGATCTGCGAGCGGCTCAGGCCGAGCGCATCGGCCGCCTCGATCGTGGACTGGGGCACGGCCTCGATGCCGGAGCGGAAGATCTCGACGTTGAAGGCGCCGGCGTACAGCGTCAGCGACACGATGGCCCAGGTGACGTTGCCGATCAGGGGCTGCGGGCCCGAACCGAGCGCGCTCAGCGCCGGCCCGAGCGCGAAGTAGAAGAAGTACAGCTGCACCAGGGGCGGCGTGTTGCGGAAGACCTGCACGTAGCCGCCCACCAGGCGCCGGGCCCAGCGGCCCTGCGCGAACTGCAGATAGGCCCCGAGACCGCCGACGGCCAGGCTGCCCACGATGGAGGCGACGGACAGCCAGGCCGTGTAGCGGATGCCCTGCAGGAACAGGTCGCGGTCGAAGGCGTCGTAGAACAGCGAGAAGTTGATGCCGCGCGACTGGTTCAGCGCGGCGAAGAACCCGGCGATATCCATCACGGCCTCGCGGCGGCCGGCGCACGGCGGGCGCGCTGCCGCGGGCCGGTCGGACCGGCCGCTGCGTCCGCTCGGTTCGTTCGGCTGTGCACGCCCGAGGGCCCGGTGCCGCCGGAACTCACTTGCTGCCGGCCTTGGCCTGGGCTTCCTCGAGGAAGGCGGTGGCCGGCAGGCCCCACTTCTTCTCGAGCGCGATCAGCTGGCCCGAACGGTGCCAGTCGGTCACGGCCTGGCGCATGAGGTCGCCGTAGGGCGATCCGAGCTCGGCGATGGGCACCGCCACCGCCCAGGGCTGGAGATCCTCCACCGGCAGCGGCGTCTCGAAGTCGGCCCACTTCGGGTCGCCGCTGGCCACGATCGCCGCGAGCAGGGTGCTGTCCTGCACGAAGCCGATGCACGACCCGGTGAGCAGCGCGTTCTGCGCTTCCATGCTGCCCGGGAAAGCGACGATCCGGGCGCCGTACTTCTGCGTCACCGCGCGGTTGTAGTAGGCGCCCTGCGTGCCGCAGATCTCCTTGTCGCGGACGTCCTCCCAGCGCTTCATGCGCGCGCTCTTGCGCACCAGCAGGCTGGTGCCGCCGGCGTAGTAGAAGGGCTCGATCACGCCGACGACCTTGCGCCGCTGGTCGTTGACCGACATCGTCGCGATCATCACGTCGATGCGGCCTTGCTGCAGGAACTCCATGCGGTTGGCCGTCTGCACCGGCACCAGCTCGAGCTGGACCTTCAGCCGCCGGGCGAGATCGGCCGCGAGGTCGGGCTCCAGGCCGACGATCTTGCCGGCCGGATCGAGGAAGCCGAACGGCCGGTAGTCCGTCTTCACGCCGACGCGCAGCACGCCGGCGCTCTTGATGCGGTCGAGCACCGGGCTCTGCGCCTGGGCGGCGGCCGCGGCCAGCACGCACAGCGCCGCCAGCAGGCCCGAGAACAGCTTCTTCATGGATGCCTCCGTCGATGGGTGGATGGAACGAGGGTGCGTGCGCCGGCGCGTCGCGCTCAGCCGTCGATGGCCGTCGCCTCGCGCGTGAGCCGGATCGCCTCGGCGCGGTCGAGCAGCTTGCGTTCGTGCAGCACGTCGAGCAGGCGCCGGTTCTGCGCGGCGGCCTCGCGCACCATCGCGCTGACCTGGGCGTAGCCGAGCCTGGGGACGAGGGCGGTGGCGATCGCGGTCGAGTCGAGCAGGTGCTGCTCGTTGCGCGCCGCGTCGGCGCGGATGCCGTCGATGCACTTCTCGCGCAACAGCCGCACGCCGTTGCGCAGCAGGTGGATCGAGTCGTACAGGCGACCCGCCACCACCGGCTCGAAGTGGTTGATCTCGAGCTGGCCGGCCTGGTGGGCCTGGGCCACGCAGACGTCGTTGCCCGCCACCGCAAAGCCGATCTGCACCATGCTCATCGGAACCACCGGGTTGATCTTGCCGGGCATGATCGAGGAGCCCGGCTGCACCGCCGGCAGCTCGAGCTCGGCGATGCCGCCGTTCGGGCCGGAGGACAGCAGGATCAGGTCCGACGCCACCTTGGCCAGCGCGCCGGCGCAGGTGCGCAGCTCGGCCGACACGCGCGCGAACGTGTCGAGGTTCTGCATCGCGTCGAAGGCGTTGTCGGCGGGTCTGAACTCCACGCCGCTGATGCGGGCCAGATGGGCGTAGACGCGGGCCTTATAGCCCCTGGGCGCACCGAAGCCGGTGCCGATGGCCGTGCCGCCCAGCGGCAGCACGCGCAGCGCGGCGCGCACCCGCTCGAGTTCCTCGCCCGCGCGCGCGGCGAGCGCGGCGTAGCCCCCGAACACCTGGCCCAGCATCATCGGCTGCGCGTCTTGCAGGCAGGTGCGGCCCAGGTGCAGCAGGTCGCCGAACTCGTCGGCCTTGCGCAGCAGGCTGGCCGAGAGCGCGCGCACTTCGTCGATCAGCGGCGCCAGCAGCGCGTGGGCGGCGATCTTCATCGCCGCCGGATAGACGTCGTTGGTCGACTGCGAGCGGTTGACGTGATCGTTCGGATGCACGCGGTCGTAGGCGCCGGGCCGTCCGCCCAGCAGCTGCTGGGCGCGGTTGGCCACGACCTCGTTGACGTTCATGTTCGACGAGGTGCCGCCCGAGCCCTCGAGGAAGTCGACCACCAGGAAGGCGTCGTGGCGGCCGTCGACCAGTTCGCGGCAGGCCTGGACGATGGCCTCGCAGCGCGCCTCGTCGAGCACGCCGAGGTCGCGATTGGCGAGCGCGGCGGCCCATTTGCACAGCGCGAAGGCGCGCACGAATTCGTGCTCCGAACCGATCGGACTCCTGGACACGGTGAGGTTGTCGACGCCGCGCACGGTGTTGACGCCGTACAGGGCGTCGCTGGCGATGCGCACGCTGCCGAGGCAGTCGGATTCCGATCGCAGTGAGGCCGAGGGTTCAGTCACTGTCGCTCCAGGGATGAAGTTGAATGAGGCCGGGCAGCGACGGCGCGATGGCCCCCAGCTCGCCGGCGATCCTCTCGCGCAGGATCGTCTGCACGATCGCGAAGGTCTCCCTGGCCAGCGAGCCGTACTCGCCCTCGCGCGCGTGCAGGAAGAGGGTCCGCTCGGCGTTGATCTCGCTCACCACGTCGGGGCGCAGCATCGACGCCGAGCGCGCGCCCTGCAGCAGGCACAGCGGAGTCGTGACGGCCCAGCCGATGCCGCCGGCGACCATCGAGGCCAGGGTGTCGGCGGTGTCCACCTCGAGCCGCCGCGGCGGGTTCAGGCCGACGCGGCGCAGCGCGCGCTCCACCTGCTCGCCCAGGTGCGACTGCTGGTTGAAGCGCACGATCGGCAGCGCCCGCATCAGCGCCTTGACGTCGGCGACGCTGCGGCACACCGGCGTGCTGCCCCTGGGCGCGATGACGAAGAACCGCTCGGACACGAGCGCATGGTTGGCCATGCCGTCGAGATCGAGCGAGCGCGACGAGATCACCAGATCGAGCTCGCGCCGCGCCAGCGCCTCGCCCAGGTTGGGCGTGAGTCCGGTGCGCACCGACAGCTGGGTGGTGCCGCGCAGCAACTGCTGCACCAGCGGCGTCCCGCAGGTCGCGGCGAAGGAATCCACCAGCCCGATGCGCAGGCTGGGCTTGATGCCGCGGCTGGCCTCGATGACCGCGCCGCGCAGATTGAGCGCCTCGTCCAGCAGCACGCGGCCGCGGTTGAGCAAGGCGATGCCGGCCGGCGTCAGCGTCAGCGGCCGCGCCGAGCGGTTGAGCAAGGGCGCGCCGAAGTTCTCCTCGAGCAGCCGGATGGTCTGCGAGACGGCCGACTGCGAGATGTCCAGGCGTCTGGCCGCCCGGGACATGTTGCAGTCCTGGGCGGTGGCGACGAAGACGCGCAGTGCTTGCATGTCGACGGGACGGTGGTCTTGCATGGCGGTTCGGACGGTTGGAGGGTAGGTTCTTGAACAACCGGATGAAATAGTGTTTGCTTCTAAATAAGCAACTCTAATAGTCTCGTGCGCTCGCCGGCGCACCTGGTCGGCTCGCAGGGGCGGCGTGCAGGGGCCGCCTGGCCGGCAGCGCGAACGGGGCGGCGCGCCGGCGCCCGCCGTGCTGCGCTGCGCCTGCGCCGGCGCCGGCGCCGTGCTGCGCTGCGCTGCGCTGCGGCGCGCCTGCGCCTGCGCCTGCGCCTGCGCCTGCGCCTGCGCCTGCGCCTGCGCCTGCGCCGCGTCTATGCCGCGCCTGCGGCATACCTGCGGGGTGACTGCGTCACGGCTGCGTCACGGCTGCGCCCGCGCCAAGCCTCCCGCGGGCCGATCGTGCGGCAGGCTGCCCGGCGTAGGATCGCGCACCGCCTGCGCGCGCCATGTGGTCCGACCTGATCGCCAGCTACGGCTACCCCATCCTCGCCCTCGGCTGCCTGCTCGAAGGCGAGACGGTGCTGCTGCTGGCCGGTTTCGCGGCGCATCGCGGGCATCTGAACCTGGCGGCGGTGTTCGGCGTCGCGGCGGTCTTCGGGTTTGCCGGCGACCAGATCGCGTTCTGGCTCGGGCGCCGGCACGGGGGCTGGATGCTGGGGCGCTGGCCGCGGATCGCGCGCGATTCCGAGCGCGTGCGTGCACTGCTGCAGCGGCGGCACGCGCTGGCGATCGTGCTGCTGCGCTTTGCCTACGGGCTGCGCGTCGCGGGGCCGGTGCTGATCGGCATGTCGGACGTGGCACCCCGGCGCTTTGCGCTGTTCAACGCCCTCGGCGCGATGCTGTGGTCGGCCTTGTTCAGCGGCCTGGGCTGGTCGTTCGGTGCCGCGGCCGAGGGCCTGCTCGGCAAGGCGCACCGTGTCGAGGGCTATGTGCTGCTCGCGCTGCTGGCGCTGGCCGTGCTCGCCTGGGCGCTGGCGCGCTGGCGCCAGTGGCGCCGCGGCGGCGCGTAGCCGCCGCGGTTGCTCAGACCCGCTGCCCGTGCCGCCCGGCGCCGGCGGCGAAGTGCGCGGCGCCGGGCAGCGCCTCACTCGCGATCACCGCGTGCCCGCGCGCCCCCTCGGCGCGCAGCGCCTGCTCGAGCGGAAGATCCCACTGCGCGTAGGCCGAAGCGCGATCGACGTTCATGCAGCCCTGCGGGAAGGCGGCGATCTGCGCGGCCAGCGCAAGCGCCTCGGCCAGCGCTGCGCCGTCGTCGACGACGCGGTTCACGAGCCCGAAGCCGAGCGCCTCGTCGGCACCGACGGCGCGGCCGGTGAGGATCATGTCGAGGGCGCGGCCCATGCCGACGACGCGCGGCAGGCGCACCGTGCCGCCGTCGATGAGCGGCACGCCGAAGCGGCGGCAGAACACGCCGAACACGGCGCCGCGCGCGGCGACGCGCAGGTCGCACATCAGCGCGAGTTCCAGCCCGCCGGCCACCGCGTAGCCTTCGACGGCGGCGATCACCGGCTTGCCGAAGGTCATGCGCGTGGGCCCCATCGGCCCGGGCCCGCTGCCGTCGGCGGCGAGGCGGTTGCGCCGGGCCGGATCGCCCAGGGCCTCGAGGTCGGCGCCGGCGCAGAAATGCCCGCCCGTACCGGTGAGCACGGCCACGTGCAGCGAGGCGTCGGCGGCAAAGGCCTCGAACGCCGCGAGCAGATCGGCTGCGGTGGCGGCGTCGACGGCGTTGCGCCGCTCGGGGCGCGTGAGCGTGATGACGGCGACGCGTTCGTCGCGTTCGAGGGTGACGGCGGACATGCGGCGCTCCTGGGGCGGCAAGGGTCGGCAGCAAGTGTGCCGCGCAAGGGGCACACTCGTGCCATGGATCCAACCGATCGGGCGCCGTACCTGCCCGGCCGCCGCGCGCTGCTGCACCGCACCGCGCTCGCGGCCGCCGGCATCGGCCTGCCGGTCTGGCTGCGTCACGCGCGCGCGGCCGACCTGCCGCGCTTCGCGCTTGGCGTGGCCTCGGGGCATCCGGGGCCGGGCGGCGTCGTGCTGTGGACGCGGCTCACCGGGCCCGCCTTGCCGGCGCAGGTGCCGGTGCATTGGGAGCTGGCGCGCGACGAGCGTTTCGGGCGCATCGTCGCGCGCGGCAGCCAGACTGCCGGCGCCGACGACGCGCACAGCGTGCACGCCGAGGTGCATGGCCTCGAGCCGGCGCACGAATACTGGTACCGCTTCGTGGCCCTGGGGCAGACGAGCCCCGCCGGCCGCACCCGCACGGCGCCGGCCGCCGACGCCGAAGTCGAGCGGCTCGAGTTCGCCATCGCGAGCTGCCAGCGCTGGGACCACGGCCTGTGGGCCGCCTGGCGCGACCTGGCCGAGCGGCCGCCCGAGCTCGTGCTCTTTCTCGGCGACTACATCTACGAGTACGCCACGCCGGCCCTGGCCCGGGTGGCGCGGCGCCACGAGGGCGGGCCGACCGTCACGCTCGAGCAGTACCGCGCGCGCTACGCGCAGTACAAGAGCGATCCGCTGCTGCAGGCCGCGCACGCGATGGCGCCGTGGATCGTGATCTGGGACGACCACGAAGTCGCCCACGACTACGCCGGCGAGCAGGGCGAGCGGCTCGAGCCCGACTTCCCGGCGCGCCGCGCCGCCGCCTACCAGGCCTGGTGGGAGCACATGCCGCTGCCGCGCGCGCTGCGCCCGGTACAGGGCCGCAATACGCTGTACGGCCGCCTCGACTGGGGCCGGCTGGCGCGCCTGCAGTGGATCGACGACCGCCAGTTCCGCGACCCGCAGGCCTGCCCACGCCCCGAGCGCGGCGGCGGCGGCAACGTCGTCGACCGGCGCGCCTGCCCGGCGCTGGCCGAGCCCGGCCGCGCGCTGCTCGGCACGGCGCAGGAGCGCTGGCTGGCCGCAGGCTGGAGCCTGCAGCATCCGTGGAACCTGCTCGCGCAGCAGACGCTCATGGCGCGGCTGGTGCGGCCGCCCGCGGCCGGCAGCGACGGCGTGCGCGTGTGGACCGACGGCTGGGAGGGCTACCCGGCGGCGCGTGCGCGGCTGCTCTCGGTGCTGGCCGAGCGCCGCGTGCCCGGCGCGGTGGTGCTGGGCGGCGACGTGCACGCGAGCTATGTCGCCGCGCTGCGCGCGCGCTGGGACGACGAGCGCGCGCCGGTGCTCGCCAGCGAGTTCTGCGGCACCAGCATCTCGAGCCACGGCCCGCCGCAAAAGCGCCTGGATGCCGAACTGCACCTCAACCCGCACATCCTGCACGCGCGCGGCGACCAGCGCGGCTGCATCCGCTTCGCGCTGACGCGCGCGCGCCTCGAAGCCGACCTGCGCGCCGTGGCCGACCCCGACGACGCCGCGAGCGCCGTTACGAGCCAGGCGCGCTTCGTCGTCGAGGCCGCGCAGCCGGGGCCGCAGCGCGCGTGAGCGGCCGGTGTGGATGCGATCGTTCGTCGCCCCGTCCGGGCCCGCGGATCACAAGCCGGGTGGCTGGTGCACGACCCGCTTCGGCGGGTCGGCCGGATGTGGCCGGCCGGGAAGCCGGGCGGCGCACAGGTCCGCCATGCCCCACTGTCATGGCCAGGCCGACGGGGCACTCTCGCTTCACGCCCGCCCGGGTTCGCTGTTCTTGGCCGGGGCGGCGCAACCGCGCACTTCCACCGAGTGCGGCGTCGCGGCGGTGGCAGCAGAGGCGCACACGGCGCACACGGCGCGAAATGCGGGCCCCCGCTCCGTTCGTGCGGCCGGGCCCGTTGTTTGCACGGTCGAAGTCCGCCACGGCTTTCTCGTCGTGACATTGGACTGGGCAAGACCCGTGCATCGGCTGGACTCGAGCGAGCCGAACTTGATCCAGCCGATCTTGCCGTCTTGCGCGAACCGCTCATTGGAAGGCGCCGACAACTGCTGCCGAGGTGAGACATGCCGTACGAAGGAGAAGTCCTCAATGCGTGTGGAGTCGTGAACGCCGGTCTGGCCAATGTGAATGTCGTCGCCGTTTCGGGTGACGGACCGAATCTGTGCGGGCATCTCTTGCTGTTCACGCCGAACGGCGGTGGCTATTACTTCCACGTGACCGGGGACCCCGAGCGTTCCGGCCTGGGCCGCATGCGCGGCTACCCCAGGTACATGACCGAGGCCGGCTATCGACGGTATCTTCGAGAGACGGGCAAGCGCGAGCTTCGTCGGCGGCCTTTGAATCTTCCGAAGCCGGACGCGGCCTATCTGTACCTGGAGGGCCTGCTCGCCGAGAAGTGGACCTGGGCGGTCCTGCCCAACAACTGCGTGGCCTTTGTCGAGGAGATCATCGAGGCTGGAGGCGGAGACTGGGGCTCGTACAGCAATTGCCCTGCACTCGCGACCAGCGAGTCGATCTCGGAGCGCATTGGTCGCTTCTACCGGTGGATGGAAAGCGGCATCTATGGCGTGTACGGCGTGCCGCGATAGCTGCGCGCGGCCGTTCGCGCGACCGCAGCCGATGCCGCATGCGGTTTGCCGCAGTTACCGCGCATCGCGCTCGCGTGTACTGCCGCGGCTTGCCCGGGGCGCTTGCGGACTCACGGTACACCTCGAGGTAGCCGCCGGCGGCTGGTCGACGCCAGCTCCCGGCGTTTGCCCCTGCTTCGCGCTGGCGCTCAGCCATTGCGCTGCCGGCACGGCAGGAACCGGCCTTGCTGGCACCGACTGTGGGTTCGGCGCTCCAGATCGGACAGCCTCGGGGGCAGGATGTCGCGCCTGCGTGCCCCAGCGCCGGGCCCTCAGGGCGCCGTGCACAGGCAATGCGCCGCCGCGGCGAAGGGCTGGCGGCGCTCGACCAGGTCGGCCAGCCAGCCCAGATCGTGCAGCAGCTCGCCGGCCACCGGCGCCGGCGCCAGCCCGAGCGCGGCAGCCGTGGCCGGCAGGTCGAGCCGGATGCCGAAGGCCGTTTCGAGCCCGACGCCGAACCGGCGCAGCCAGCGCTGCCAGCGCCCCGGTTCGACCTCGATCCAGGCCAGGCGCGGCGCGGCGTCGAGCTTGGCGCGTTGCGCGGCGGCGCGCACCGCGTCGTCGAAGCCGCCGAGCCGGTCGACCAGGCCTTGCGCCAGCGCGTCCTTGCCGCTCCAGACGCGGCCCTGGGCGACGGCGTCGATCTGCTGCGGCGTGCGTTTGCGCTGCGCGGCCACGCGCTCGAGGAAGTCCTGGTAGATGCCGTCGATGGTCGAGGCCACCAGCGCGGCGAAGCGCGGGTCGAGGTCGCGCCGCGGGTCGTAGGCGCCGGCCAGCCAGGTGGTGGTGGTGCCGCCGGTGTGCACGCCGAGCTTGTCGAGCGCCTCCTTCGCGGTGGGCAGCAGACCGATGACGCCGATCGAGCCGGTGATCGTCGCCTCGTCGGCGATCACCTCGTCGGCGGCCGTGCCGATCCAGTAGCCGCCCGAGGCGGCGACGTCGCCCATCGACACCACCACCGGCTTGCCGGCTTGGCGCGTGAGCTCGAGCTCGCGGCGCACCAGCTCCGAGCCGTAGGCGCTGCCGCCGGGCGAGTCGACGCGCAGCACGATGGCCTTGATCTTGTCGTCCTCGCGTGCCTTGCGCACCAGCTCGGCGGTCGACAGGCCGCCGATGCGCCCGGCCGGCGCCCGGCCGTCGCTGATCTCGCCCTGGGCGACGACGACGCCCACCGCGTCGCCGCCGCGGCGCGGCGCGACGCGCGGCAGGTAGCCCGCGAGCGTGACCTGGCGGAAGCTCTTGTGCTCGGCGTCGCGCGCACCGCTGGCGACGAGCAGCGCACGCATCTCGTCGCGCGTCTTCAGGCCGTCGACGAGCCGGGCGGCGAGCGCCACCCTGGCCGGGTGGCCGCCGGCGGCCGGCAGCGTCTGCGGCAGCGCGTCGAGGTAGCGCATCACGGCGCCGGCGGGCAGCTTGCGGGCCTTTTCCACCGCCGCGATCCAGCTCGACCACAGCGCGCCGTAGAGCGCGCCCTCGGCCTCGAGCGTCTCGGGCGAGGGCGCGTTGGCCGCGAAGCTCTCGGCGGCGTTCTTGAACTTGCCCGCGCGCACGACGTTGGCGCGCACGCCGAGCTTGTCGAGCGCGTCCTTGTAGTAGGTGCGGTAGCGGCCGTAGCCCTCGAAGGCGGCCATGCCCATCGGGTGCAGCCAGATCTCGTCGGCCGCGGCGGCCAGGAAGTACTGGCGCTGGTCGTAGCCGGCGCCCCAGGCGTAGACCTTCTTGCCTGAGGCACGGAAGCGCCCGATCGCGGCGGCGGCCTCGCGCAGCGTGGGCAGGCCGGCGCCCTTGAAGTCGTCGAGCAGCAGCAGCGCCTGCGAGACCTTGCCGTCCTTGGCTGCGGCGTCGAGCACGGCGACGAAGTCGCGCAGCCGCAGCGGCGCGGCCTCGTCGCCGCCGCCGAGCTGGCGCAGCGCGGCGTCGCGCGCGCCGCCGTCGGCGCTTTGCTCGGCCAGCGTGCCGGCGAGGTTGACGACGAGCGTGGTCCGGTCCTCCAGCGCCGCCGGCTTGCGGTGCAGCAGACCCCAGACCAGCGCCGCCAGCAGCGCCAGCAGCACCAGGTTGACGAGCGCACGCCGGCTCTGGTCGAGCAGCCACCACAGGCCGCGCAGGCCGCGCCCCAGGCGCAGCAGCATCGAACGACTCATCTCGGATCTCCGGTTGTCGCGCCGGGCGCGATGGCCGCGATCGTACGCAAGCGACGTGTGCTGCGCGGCGCGGCTCGCGACGAGCGGCGCGCCGGCGCCGACGGGTTGCGATACTCGCGGCTCGAATGAACGCCATCCTCGCCGTCACCGTCCCGTTCTTCGCGCTCGTGCTGGCCGGCTATCTGGCGGCCTGGCGGCAGGTGCTGCCCGAGAGCGCCATTCCCGGGCTCAATGCCTTCGTGCTGTACTTCGCGCTGCCTTGCATGCTGTTTCGCTTCGGCGCGGGCATGCCGGTGCTCGAGCTGCTCAACCCGGGCGTGCTGCTCGTCTACACGGTGGCGCAGGTGCTGATCGTGTTCTTCACGGTCGCGGTGTCGCTGGGCGAACGCATCGGGCTCAGGGACGCGGCGTTCGGCGCGATGGCCGCTTCGTTCCCCAACACCGGCTTCATGGGCGTGCCGCTGCTCGCCGCGATGCTCGGGGCGCCGGCGACCGGACCGATCATCAGCTGCATCCTGGCCGATCAGTTCGTCACCAGCTCGCTGTGCCTGGCGCTGGCGCAGTTCTCGCACGGCGGCGGCGCCGGGGACCGGCACGCCGCCCTGGCGGCGGCGCTGCGGGCGCTGCGCGGCGCGCTGGCCAACCCGCTGCCCTGGGCGATCGCGCTCGGTGCGCTGTTCTCGGGCCTGGGCATCAGGCTCGGCGGGCCGCTCGACACGGTGGTGCGCATGCTCGCCGACGCGGCCTCGCCGGTGGCGCTGTTCACGATCGGCGCCGTGCTGTGGCGCGCGCGCCGGCACGCGCACACGCGCACGCCGGCGGCCGACTACGTGCCGGTGGCGCTCATCAAACTGTTCGTGCACCCGCTGCTGGTGCTGGCGCTGGCGCTGGCCGCGCGCGCGCTGGGCGTGCCGATCAACGCCTTCACGATCATGGTGCTCACGCTGGGCGCGGCACTGCCCAGCGCGAGCAGCGTGTCGATGCTGGCCGAGCAGTACGGCGCCGACAACGGGCGCGTGGCGCGCATCATCATGACGAGCACGGTGCTGGCCTTCGTGACCTTCACCGCGCTCGCCTGGGCCTTCGGCGTGCGGCCGATCGAGTAGGGCGGCGCGGGCGCCGCGGCCGGTGCGGCGCGGCGCGGCCGAGGCCGCGCTACTTGCCCGAGGGCACCTTGCCCTCGACGCCCTTGACGTAGAAGTCGACCTTGTCGAGCCAGTCCTGGTCGGCAACCACGCCCTTGGCCAGGCGCTCCTTGCCGGTGTTGTCGGCCAGCGGGCCGGTGAACGCGCTCAGCGTGCCGGCCTTGAGGCCGGCGGCCGCTTCCTCGGCCTTCTTGCGCACGGCCTCGGGCACCGCCTCGTTGATCTTGATGACCTCGGTCGTGCCCTCGGGCGCGCCCCAGATCGAGCGCTGGTTGCCCTTCCAGGTGCCGTCGAGCACCTCCTTGACGGCCTTGACGTAGTACGGGCCCCAGTGCACGACGTTGGACGCCAGGTGCGCCTTGGGCGCGACGGCGCTCATGTCGCTGTCCCAGCCGAACGCGTACTTGCCGTTCTTCTCGGCGGTCTGCAGCACGGCCGAGCTGTCGGTGTTCTGCAGCAGCACGTCGGCGCCCTGGTTGATCAGGCTCTGCGCGGCGTCGCTCTCCTTGGGCGGGTCGAACCAGGTGTTGATCCACACGACCTTGGTCTTCACCTTCGGGTTCACGCTCTGCGCGCCGAGCGTGAAGGCGTTGATGTTGCGCAGCACCTCGGGGATCGGGAAGGTGGCGACGAAGCCGATCGTGTTGCTCTTGGTCATGCCGCCGGCCAGCACGCCGCTCACGTAGGCGTCCTGGTACAGCTTGATGTCGTAGACGCGCATGTTGGCGCTGGTCTTGTAGCCGGTGGCGTGCTCGAACTTCACGTCCGGGAACTCGGCCGCCACCTTGACCATCGGCTCCATGAAGCCGAAGCTGGTGGCGAAGATGATCTTGTTGCCCTGCGCGGCGAGGTCGCGGATCACGCGCTCGGCGTCGGCGCCCTCGGGCACCTTCTCGACGATCGTCGTCTTGACCTTGTCGCCGAACTCGGCCTCGACCGCCTTGCGGCCCTGGTCGTGCGCGTAGGTCCAGCCGGCGTCGCCCACCGGACCGACGTAGACCCAGGCCGCCTTCAGCGGCTCGGGCTTGGGCGCGGCGGCCGAGGCGGGCGCCTGCGCGGCGGGCGCGGCGGGCTCCTCCTTCTTGCCGCAGCCGGCCAGCGCGGTGGCGCCGGCGAGGGCGGCGAGGCCGGCCCACTGCAGCAGGCGGCGCTTGGCGAGTTCGGTCATGCGTGTGTCTCCTCTGGGTTGGTCGTCGGGCGGGAAGCGGCGGATTCTAGGAGCCCGGATGAAAGGGCTTGCCGAGCGAGGCGGGCATGTTGACGCGCACGAACGCGGCGTTGCGGCTGATGAGCGCGAGCACGACGACCGTCGCCAGGTACGGCAGCATCGCCAGCCACTCGGTGGCGATCTGCACGCCCTGCGCCTGCAGCTGGAACTGCAGCATCGTCACGCCGCCGAACAGGTAGGCGCCGAGCAGCACGCGCAGCGGCCGCCAGGTGGCGAAGGTGGTGAGCGCGAGCGCGATCCAGCCGCGCCCGGCGCTCAGGCCCTCGACCCACAGCGGCGCGTACACGATCGACAGGAAGGCGCCCGCCAGCCCGCACATCAGGCCGCCGAAGACCACCGCGGCCAGCCGCAGCAGGCGCACGTTGTAGCCGAGTGCGTGCGCCGACTCCGGGTTCTCGCCGACGGCGCGCAGCACCAGGCCGGCGCGGCTGCGGTAGAGGAACCAGACGATGGCGAGGGCCAGCGCGATCGTGACGTAGACCATCGGATGCTGGCGCAGCAGCGCCGGGCCGACGAAGGGCAGTTGCGCCAGCCCCGGCAGCTCGAAGGCCGCGCGCTCGGCGAGCTTGCGCCCGACATAGGGCACGCCGACGAAGGCCGAGAAGCCGTAGCCGAACAGGCTGAACGCGAGCCCGGTGGCGTACTGGTTGGTGTTGAGCCAGATCACGAGCAGGCCGAAGGCGGCGGCCAGCAGGCCCGCCGCGGCGCCGCCCGCGGCGAAGGCGAGCAGGTGGTTGTCGCTCGCCGATGCGACGGCAAAGCCGCTCACGGCCGCCACCAGCATCAGCCCTTCGGCGCCGAGGTTGAGCACGCCGGCGCGCTCGTTGACGAGCAGGCCCAGGCCGGCCAGCGCCAGCGGCGTGCCGGCCACCAGCGTGGCAGCGACGAGCAGGGCCGCTTCGTTCACGGTCTGGTCACCGATGCGCGCGGGCCGGCGTTCATGTCGTCACGCGCTCGAGCTCGGCGTGGCGGGCGCAGCCGCAGCCGGTAATGGATCAGGGTGTCGCAGGCCAGCAGCAGCACCAGCAGCAGACCCTGGAACACGCCCGAGATCGCGTTGGGCAGGCCCAGCCGCGACTGCCCGAGCTCGCCGCCGATCAGCATCATCGACAGCAGCACGCCGGCGGCCACGATGCCCAGCGGATGCAGCCGGCCGACAAAGGCGACGATGATGGCCGTGAAGCCGAGCCCGGTGCTGATGTGCGGCGTGATCTGGCGCAGCGGCCCGGCGACCTCGATCGCGCCGGCCAGGCCGGCCAGGCCGCCCGAGGCCAGCAGCGCGGTCCACAGCGACGCCCGCGCCGAGAAGCCGGCATAGCGCGCCGCCGCCGGCGCCAGCCCGCCCACCTGCAGCTGGAAGCCGCGGAACGAGCGGAACAGGAACAGCCAGGCCAGCGCCGCCGCCGCCAGCGCCACCAGCACGCCGATGTTGAGCCGGGTGCCGGCGGCCAGCGGCGGCAGCCAGGTGCTCGCGTCGAAGGTGCGCGTCTGCGGGAAGTTGAATCCCTGCGGGTCCTTCCAGGGCCCGAATACGAGCCAGTTGACGAGCTGCTGCGCGACGTACACCAGCATCAGGCTGACCAGGATCTCGTTGGCGGCGAGCCGGTCGCGCAGCAGCGCGACGACGGCCGCCCAGGCCATGCCGCCGGCCACGCCGGCGCCGAGCACGAGGGCCGCGCTGGCCGCGCGCGGCAGCACGATGCCGGCGTTCGTGAGCCACAGCGCGATGCCGCCGCCGGCCAGCGCGCCGAGCAGGAACTGACCCTCGGCACCGATGTTCCAGACGTTGGCGCGGTAGCACACGGCCAGCCCGAGTGCGATGACGACCAGCGGCGTCGCCTTGAGCAGCAGCTCGGTCGCCTGCCGCATCCCGGCCAGCGGCTCGACGAAGAAGACCGCGAGCGCGCGCACCGGGTCCTTGCCGAGCGCGGCGAACAGCAGCGCGGCCAGCGCCGCCGTGAGCGCCAGCGCGATGAGCGGCGAGGCCAGCGTCATGGCCCGCGAGGCCTGGGCGCGCGCCTCAAGCCGCAGCATGCGGCGCTCCGGGCGGCACGGCGTCGGCCTGCCACAGCCCCGACATCCAGCGGCCGATGCGCTCGACGCCGGCCTCGGCCACCGCGAGCGCGGGCGAGACGCGGCCCTGCGCGATCACCACCAGCCGGTCGGCGATCTCGAACAGCTCGTCGAGCTCCTCGCTGACGACCAGGAGCGCGCAGCCGGCATCGCGCAGCGCGAGCAGCTCGGCGCGGATCAGCGCCGCGGCGCCGACGTCGACGCCCCAGGTCGGCTGGCTGACGATCAGCAGCTTCGGGCCGGCGTCGATCTCGCGGCCGACGATGAACTTCTGCAGGTTGCCGCCCGACAGACTGCGCGCAGCGGCGTCGGGGCCGGCGGCCTTGACGCCGAAGCGCGCGATGATGCGCGCGGCCAGGCTGCGTGCCGCGCCGCGCGCGATCCAGCCGCCGCGGCGCACCGGCTCGCGCCGCGTGAGCAAGGTGTTGTCGGCCAGGCTCATCGCGGGTACGGTGCCGCGGCCCAGGCGCTCCTCGGGCACGAAGTGCAGCCCGGCACGCCGGCGGCGGCGCGGCGCGTCGGCGCCGATCGGCCGGCCGAACAGCCGGATCGAGGCGGGCGGCGCGCGCCGGTCCTCGCCGGCGAGTGCCGCGAGCAGCTCCTGCTGGCCGTTGCCCGAGACGCCGGCCACGCCGAGGATCTCGCCGGCGCGCACGTCGAGCGCGATGTCGTGCAGCGCGACGCCGAAGCCGTCGAGCGCGGCCAGACTCAGGCCCTCGACCTCGAGCACGCGGGCGCCGGGCGTGCGCTCGGCGTGCCGCAGCTCGGGCGGCTCGGCGCCGATCATCAGCCGCGACAGGCCGGCCTCGCTCTCGAGCCGCGGATCGACCCGGCCGGTGACCTTGCCGCCGCGCAGCACCGTACAGCGCTGGCACAGCGCGCGGATCTCGTCGAGCTTGTGGCTGATGTAGAGGATGCTCGTGCCCTTGGCGGCGAGCGCCCGCAGCGTGCCGAAGAGCTTGTCGATGGCCTGCGGCGTGAGCACCGAGGTCGGCTCGTCGAGGATCAGCAGCTCGGGCTCGGTGAGCAGCGCGCGCACGATCTCCACGCGCTGGCGTTCGCCCACCGACAGCGTGTGCACCGGCCGCGCCGGATCGACGTCGAGGCCGTAGTCGTGCGCCACCTCGCCGATGCGCCGCACCACCTCGGCCAGCGCGAACGAGCGGTCCAGCCCGAGCCAGACGTTCTCGGCTGCCGACAGCGTGTCGAACAGCGAGAAATGCTGGTAGACCATGCTGATGCCGAGCCGGCGTGCGGCGGCCGGGCTGGTCACTTGCACCGGCCGGCCGTTGAAGCGGATCTGGCCGGCGTCGGGCTGCACCGCGCCGTAGATGATCTTCATCAGCGTGCTCTTGCCGGCGCCGTTCTCGCCGAGCACGGCGTGGATCTCGCCGGGCGCGACGGCGAGGTCGATGCCGTCGTTGGCGCGCACCGTCGGGTACTGTTTGCCGATGCCGACGAGCTCGAGTCGCGGGGTCACGCGGTCTGCTCCCTGGCGCTGGCCGCTGCCTGGCGCGCCTGCCCGCCTCAGTGCCCGCCGAAGCGCGGCATGCGCCGCGCGGCGAAGGCCGCCAGCCCTTCGCGCAGGTCGGCGCTGGCCGCGCACGCGGCCTCGCGTGCGTGCAGCCGCGGCAGCGCGTACTCGCCGCGCGCGATCTCGTCGAGCGAGGCCTTCATGCCGCACACCGCCAGCGGCGCGTTGGCCGCGAGCTCGGCGGCCAGCGCGTCGATGCGCGCGTCCAGCGCCTCGGCGGGCACCAGCTCGTCGAGGTAGCCGGCGGCCAGCAACTGCTCTGCGCTCCAGGTCTGGCCGAGCAGGAACATGCGCTTGGCCGGGCCCAGGCCGAGGCGCGTGACGAAGCGGCGCAGGCCCGAGGCGTAGAAGTGCAGGCCCAGGCGCGCCGCCGGCATGCGCAGCTCGGTGGCGGGCGTGCCGATGCGCAGGTCGCAGGCCAGCGCCAGATCGGTGGCGCCGCCGTACAGGCCGGCGTGCAGGCGCGCGATGCTGGGCAGCGGCAGCGCCTCGAGCCGCTCGACCGTCTGCTCGAACAGCCGGGGGTCGCGCGCCGCGCTCTGGTCGTCGCGGCCGAGCTCGTCGAGGTTGTAGCCGGCGCAGAAGCTGCTGCCGTGCGCGGCCAGCACGAGCACGCGCGCGGCGCCGGGCCGGGCGAGCGCTTCGAAATGCGCCTGCAGCTCGAGCAGGTCGTCGCGCTGCAGGCGGTTGCGCTGGCGCGGGCGCGCCAGCGTGATCGTGGCGCGGCCCGCGCGGTCGATCTCGAGGCGCGGCGGGGCGCCGGCGTCGGGCCCGCTCACGCCGGCTCTGGCAGGTAGCGCACCGCGAGCACGCCCTCGATCGCCGCCAGCGCCTGCAGCACCGGCGCCTGCACCGCGCTGTCGACGTCGACCAGCGTGTAGGCCATCGCGCCGCGGCTCTTGTTGAGCATGGTGCGGATGTTCAGCCCGGCCTGCGCCATCGTGGTCGAGATCTGGCCGAGCATGTTGGGCACGTTGCTGTTGGCGATGCCGACGCGAAAACGCGACTCGCGCTCCATGTGCACGCTCGGGAAGTTCACCGCATTGGCGATCTGGCCGTGCTCGAGGTACTCGCGCAGCTGGTCGACCACCATCAAGGCGCAGTTCTCCTCGGCCTCGCGCGTGCTCGCGCCCAGGTGCGGCAGCGCCACAACCTTGGCGTGGCCGATGGTGGCCGGGCTCGGGAAGTCGCACACGTAGCCGGCCAGGCGGCCGGCACCGAGCGCCTCGAGCGCGGCGGCGTCGCTCACCACGCCCTCGCGGCTGAAGTTCAGCAGCACGGCGCCCTCGCGCAGCAGGCCGATGTTGCGCTCGTTGACGAGATGGCGCGTGCCGTCGAGCAGCGGCACGTGCAGCGTCACGAAGTCGGCGCGCCGCAGCACCTCGTCGACGCTGGCCGCGCGCCGCACCTGCGCCGGCAGGCTCCAGGCGGCGTCGACGGTGATGTCGGGGTCGTGGCCGAGCACCTGCATGCCCAGCTTGATCGCCGCGTCGGCCACCAGGCAGCCGATCTTGCCCAGGCCGATCACGCCGAGCGTGCGGCCGGCCAGCTCGAAGCCGGCGTAGGCCTTCTTGCCGGCTTCGACCTGCGCGTCGAGATCCGCGGCACCGGGATCGAGCCGGGCGACGAAGTGCAGCGCCGGGGCGATGTGGCGCGCGGCCATCAGCATGCCCGCGAGCACGAGTTCCTTCACCGCATTGGCGTTGGCGCCCGGCGCGTTGAACACCGGCACGCCGCGCGCGCTCATCGCCTCCACCGGGATGTTGTTGGTGCCGGCGCCGGCGCGCCCGATCGCCGCCACGCTGGCGGGAATCGGCGTGGCGTGCAGGTCGGCGCTGCGCAGCAGGATGGCCGCCGGCTCGGCCACGTCCTTGCCGACCTGGTAGCGCGCGGCCGGCAGGCGCGCCAGCCCCGAAGCGCTGATCTGGTTGTACACGCGCACGCCGATGCGCGCGCTGGCGGCCGCGAAGTCCTGCGCATCAGCCATGGCGTGCCTCGAACTCCTTCATGTACGCGACCAGCGTGCGCACGCCTTCGACCGGCATCGCGTTGTAGATCGAGGCGCGCATGCCGCCCACCGAACGGTGGCCCTTGAGCTGCACCATGCCGCCTGCCTCGGCGCCCTTCAGGAAGTCGGCGTCGAGCCGCTCGTCGGCAAGCTTGAAGGGCACGTTCATCAGGCTGCGGCATGCGCGCGCCACCGGCGCCCTGTAAAAGCGCGTCGTGTCGAGGTAGTCGTAGAGCAGCGCCGCCTTGGCCCGGTTGTGCAGCTCGAGCGCGGGCAGGCCGCCTTGCGCCTCGAGCCACTCGAACACCAGCCCGGCGATGTAGATCGCGTAGGTGGGCGGCGTGTTGTACATGCTGTCGTTGTCGGCCACCGTCTTGTAGTCGAAGGCGCTGGGCAGCAGCGCGTGCGGCTGGCCGATCAGGTCGTCGCGCACGATCACGATCGTCAGGCCCGAGGGGCCGACGTTCTTCTGCGCGCCGGCGTAGATCAGGCCGTACTTGGAGACCTCGATCGGCCGCGAGAGGATCTCGCTGCTCAGGTCGGCCACCAGCGGCACCTCGCCGACCTCGGGCGTGAAGTGGTACTGCACGCCGCCGATGGTCTCGTTGCCGCAGATGTGCACGTAGGCGGCGTCGGGGTCGAGCCGCCAGCTCGCGCGCTCAGGGATCGCCGTGTAGCCGTCGGCGGCGCCGCTGGCGGCGACGTTTACCGTGCAGTACTTGCGCGCCTCCTTGATCGACTTCTTGCTCCACTCGCCGGTGTCGATGTAGTCGGCCTTGGCCTTGCCGCGCAGCAGGTTCATCGGCACGACGGCGTTCTGGGCGATCGCGCCGCCCTGCATGAACAGCACCTTGTAGTGCGCCGGCACGGCGAGCAGCCGGCGCAGGCGCGCCTCGGCATCGGCGGCGATCGCGATGAACTCCTTGCCGCGGTGGCTCATCTCCATCACGCTCATGCCCGAACCGTGCCAGTCGAGCATCTCGTCGGCGGCGCGGCGCAGCACCGGTTCGGGCAACGCGGCGGGACCGGCGCTGAAGTTGAATACGCGCGTCATGGGGGCGTTCTCCGGGTCGACAATCGTGGAATCATAGGGCCCGCGGCGGCCGCGGGCTGCGCTCCCGGCCGTGCAAGGCCCGCACAAGCGCAGGTGAGCCATGTTCAAGCATCTCCTCGTCCCGCTCGACGGCAGCGAGCTCTCCGAGCGGGCTGCCGAGGTCAGCCTCGAGCTGGCGGCCAGGCTCGGCGCCAAGGTCACCGCCTTCGTCGTCGAGCCGCCGGCGCCGCTGCCCACGATGAGCGGCAGCGCCGCGGTCTATGCGCGCCAGAGCGCCCAGCACGAGGCGCGCACCGCCGCGCATGCCGAGGGCGTGCTGGGCGCCTTTCGCGAGCGCGCGGCCGCCCTGGGCGTCGCCGTCGAGGGCCACTTCGCGCGCAGCGAGGGCATCGAGGACGCCATCGTGCACGCCGCGGCCGCGCGCGGCTGCGATCTCATCGTGATGGTCACGCACGGCCGCGGCCTGTTCGGCAAGCTGCTGTTCGGCAGCCATACGAAGAACATGATCGGCCGCACCGAGCTGCCGATCCTGGTGCTGCATTAGCGCGGCGCGCCATGCGGCCCTCACAACCGCATCCCGGGCGTCGCGCTGCCGCTGCGCCGCCCGGCGGCCCGGACCGCGCAGGGCGCCGCTCGCCGCACCGCGCGGGGCGTGCATGACGCGCTGGTGCGCGATGGAGCTGCCGGCCGCGGGCCGGCCGCTGCAGCGAGTCTGGCGTGATCGGCTGCCGCGCCCGCGCGCCGGCCAGGTGCGCATCGCGGTGAGCTGCTGCGGCGTGTGCCGCACCGATCTGCACCTCGTCGACGGCGAGCTGGCGCACCCCGGACATCCGGTGGTGCCGGGGCACGAGATCGTCGGCCGCGTGAGCGCGCTCGGGCGCGGCGTCGAGGGCCTGGCGCTCGGCGAGCGCGTCGGCGTGCCCTGGCTCGGCTGGACCTGCGGGCGCTGCAGCGCCTGCCGCGCCGGGCGCGAGAATCTGTGCGCGCGGGCGCGCTTCACCGGCTGGCAGATTGCCGGCGGCTACGCCGAGCATTGCGTGGCCGACGCACGCTACGTGTTCCGCCTGCCCGCGCGCTGCAGCGACGAGGAAGCGGCGCCGCTGCTGTGCGCCGGGCTGATCGGCTGGCGCGCCTACGCCGGCGCGCTGGCGCTGGCCGGCGACGTGCAGCGCATCGGGCTGTACGGCTTCGGCGCCGCGGCCCACCTGATCGCGCAGGTGGTGGTGTTCCAGGGCCGGGAGGTGCATGCCTTCACGCGGCCGGGCGACGCCGCGGCGCAGGCGCTGGCGCGCGCGCTGGGCGCGCGCTGGGCCGGCGGCTCCGACCAGGCGCCGCCCGCGCCGCTGGACGCCGCCATCGTCTTCGCGCCCGTCGGTGCGCTGGTGCCGGCGGCGCTGGCCGCCGTGCGCCCGGCCGGCGCCGTGGTGTGCGCGGGCATCCACATGTCCGACATCCCGGCCTTCCCGTATGCGCTGCTGTGGCAGGAGCGGCGCATCGCTTCGGTCGCCAACCTCACGCGCGCCGACGGTGAGGCTTTCATGCGCGTGGCCGCCGAGGTGCCGCTCGTCGTGCATCATGTGCCCTATGCTCTGACCGACGCCAACTGCGCGCTGGCCGACCTGCGCGCCGGTCGCTTCAGCGGCGCCGCCGTGCTCGAGGTGCGCCCGTCCAACTCCGCTCCGACATGAAGACCACCGAATCCAAGACCCCTGCGGCCGCCGCCGCGCGCCCCCTGCCGGCCCAGCCCATCAGCGCCGAAGTGCTGGTCGAGAAGTACGCCAAGGGCGACGAGAAGACGATCGAGGCCGTGAACGCGCGCGTGGCGCGCGCGCTCGCCGCGGTCGAGCCGCCCGAGCAGCGCAAGGCCTGGGAGGCGCGTTTTGCCGCGGCGCTGGCCGCCGGTTTCGTGCCGGCCGGGCGCATCCAGTCGGCCGCGGGCACGCACCTGAGCGCCACGCTCATCAACTGCTTCGTGCAGCCGGTGGGCGACAGCATCACGCAGGCCGAGGACGGCTGGCCGGGCATCTACACCGCGCTGGCCGAATCGGCCGAGACGATGCGCCGCGGCGGCGGCGTCGGCTACGACTTCAGCCGCATCCGCCCGCGCGGCGCCTGGGTCGACAGCACGCAGAGCAGCGCCAGCGGCCCGGTGAGCTACATGCATGTCTTCGACCGCAGCTGCGAAACGGTCGAAAGCGCCGGCTCGCGCCGCGGCGCGCAGATGGGCGTGCTGCGCTGCGACCACCCCGACGTCGAGGAGTTCATCCACGCCAAGGACGAAGGCGAGCTGCAGAACTTCAACATCTCGGTGGGCGTCACCGACGCCTTCATGCAGGCGGTGCTGGCCGACGGCGAGGTCGAGCTCACGCACCGCGCCGAGGCCGGCCCGGCGCACAAGGCGGCGGGCGCCTACCAGCGTGCCGACGGCATCTGGGTCTACCGGCGCGTCAAGGCGCGCGCGCTGTGGGACCAGATCATGCACTCGACCTACGACCACGCCGAGCCCGGCGTGCTCTTCCTCGACGCCATCCAGCGCGACGACAACCTCGCCTACTGCGAGACCATCACCTGCACCAACCCCTGCGGCGAACAGCCGCTGCCGCCCTACGGCTGCTGCTGCCTGGGCTCGATCGACCTCACGCGCTTCGTGCGCGACGCCTTCGAACCCGCGGCGCGCTTCGACGAGGCGGCCTTCGCGGCGCTGGCGCGCACCGCGGTGCGCATGCTCGACAACGTGCTCGAGCTCACGGTGTGGCCGCTCGCGCAGCAGCACGAGGAGGCGCGCAACAAGCGCCGCGTCGGTCTGGGCTTCACCGGCCTGGGCGACGCGCTGGTGATGCTCGGCCTGCGCTACGACACCGAGCCGGCGCGGCAGCAGGCCGCGCGCATCGCCGAGGTGATGCGCGACGCCGCCTACGAGGCGAGCTGTGAGCTGGCCGCCGAGCGCGGCGCGTTCCCGCTCTTCAACGCCGATCTGTACCTCTCGGGCGGCACCTTCGCCTCGCGCCTGCCGGCGGCGCTGCGCGAGCGCATCCGCGCCGGCGGGCTGCGCAACTCGCACCTGCTGTCGATCGCGCCCACCGGCACCATCAGCCTGGCCTTTGCCGACAACGCGAGCAACGGCATCGAGCCGGCCTTCGCCTGGACCTACACGCGCAAGAAGCGGCTGGCCGAAGGCGGGTTCAAGGAGTACCAGGTCGAGGACCACGCCTGGCGCCTGTACCGGCACCTGAAGGGCGCCGACGCGCCGCTCACCGACGCCTTCGTCACCGCGCTCGAAATGAGCGCGCAGGGCCACGCCGCGATGGTGGCCGCGGTGGCGCCCTTTGTCGACAGCGCGATCAGCAAGACCGTCAACGTGCCGGTCGACTATCCGTACCAGGACTTCAAGGATCTGTACACCGAGGCCTGGCGCGCCGGCCTCAAGGGCCTGGCGACCTACCGCCCCAACACCGTGCTCGGCTCGGTGCTCAGCGTGGCCAGCGAGCCGGCCGCGCCGATGGCCATCGACGAGGCCAACCGCCGCATGGTGCTCGAACGTGCGCCCGCGCCGGTGCTGGCCAGCCTGCGCTGGCCCGGCCGGCCGGCGCTGCCGGCGGGCAACGCGGCCTGGACCTTCATCGTGCGTCACAGCTACGGCGACTTCGCCGTCTTCGTCGGCGAGGAGGGCAGCCCGCCGCGGCCGTTCGAGGTGTGGGTGAACGGCGCCGAGCAGCCGCGCGGCCTGGGCGCCCTGGCCAAGTCGCTGTCGATGGACCTGCGCACCAACGACGCGGCCTGGCTGCGCCTCAAGCTCGACGCACTGGCCACGGTGGCCGAGGAGCATGCCTTCGAGATGCCCTTCCCGCCGCTGGGCGAACCGCGGCGCTTCCCGGGCATGGTGGCGGCGATGGGGGCGGTGATCCGCTGGCGCTGCGAGCAGCTGGGCGCGCTCGGCGAAGGCGCCGCCGCCGGACCGACGCCGGTGATCGACGCGCTGTTCAGCCGCGACGAGCCGCGCACCGGCACCGCCGGCACGCTCGCCTGGGCGGTGGACATCGACAACCCGGCCAGCGGCGAGGCCTTCACGCTCACTCTCAAGGAAGTCACGTTGCCGGTGCCCGGCGGCGGCAGCGCCACGCGCCCCTGCGCGGTCGGCTTCTCGGGCAACTACCCGCGCGCGCTCGACGGGCTGGCGCGCGTGCTGTCGCTGGACATGCGCGTCGTCGATCCGGCCTGGATCGGCATGAAGCTGCGCAAGCTGCTCAACTACGCCGAGCCGCTGGGCCAGTTCATGGCCTTCGTTCCCGGCGAGCGCCGCCAGCAGATGTGGCCCTCGACGGTAGCCTACCTGGCGCGCCTCATCATCCACCGCTACGCCATGCTGGGTGTGCTCGACGAGGAAGGCCGCCCGCTCGCGCCGATGGGCGTGCTCGCCCAGCCGGCCGAACGCGGCGCCGCGCAGCCGCTGGCCGGCAAGCGCTGCCCCGAATGCGGCAACGCGACGCTGATCCACAAGGACGGCTGCGAGTTCTGCACGAGTTGCGGCTACGTCGGGCAGTGCGGGTGAGGTTCGGGCCGCGCGGCCCGCGCCTTCGCGCAGGCCGCAGCGACAGCGACAGCGACAGCGACAGCGACAGCGACAGCGACAGCGACAGCGACTTGCGGCCGGCTGCCGCCGATGCGACGATCGAACCCCCCGCAACCGAGGAGACGCCGAAATGGTCCAGCCGTTGATCGATGCCGACAAGCTGATCGAGATGTTCAGCAACGCCACCGCGCGCCAGGGCGAGCAGCTCCAGAGCGCGGTCAGCCGGGCCACGCTGGCCGCGCTGCAGGGGCGCGAGCTGACGCTGAAGAACATCCGCGCGGCGCTCAAGGCGGTGTCGCAGGCGGCGAGCGCCGGCGCGGCGAGGAACGTCGTGCCGGGCATCGACCCCGAGGTGCTGCTCGACAAGGCGGTGGCCGGCATGGACTCGGCGCTGCTCAAGGCGGTCGAGGCCAACCGCGTGGCGCTGTCCACGCTTGCCGCGCAGGGCGCCGACCTGCGCGACAAGCACCTGCAGAAGGCGCTCGACGACCTCGACAAGCTCGAGGACACGATGTTCGCGGCGTTCAAGAAGGCCGCCGAGGGCACGGCGGCACCGGTGGCCGGCGCCTGGGGCTCGGTGCTGCGCCGGCTGCATGCCGGCGGCACGCTCTCGGGTGCCCAGGCCAGCGGCACGGTGGAGCAGCTTGCCGAGCGGATGCAAGGCGCGATGCGCGGCACGCGCCAGGCTTCGCTGCGCGCCGCGCAGGCGCTGGCCGAGAGCTACACGGCCATGGTGAGCGGCGTACTCGTCGGCATGAGCGACGCGCTGGCGGGGCAGGTGCCGAAGGCGGTTGCGGCCGCGCCGGCCGCAGCCGGCGCGGCCGCGGGCAAGCCGGCCCGCAAGAACCGCAAGTGAGCCGCTGAAAGCGCGGCGGCAGCCGTGCCGCCGCGCGGCCGGCCCTGCCGCGGCAGGGCAGCCAGGCTGCGGCCGGGCAGCGGGGCCGCGCCCGGGCGGGCAGGGTCAGTCCGGCCCCGGCCAGGCCGGATTGCCCGTCCGCCCTACACTCGCCATCCATGGATCCCGTCGTCATCTCCGGCACCGGCCTGTACCGGCCGCCGCACGTCATCACGAATGCCGAGCTGGTGGCGTCGTTCAACCGCTACGTCGAGCTGCAGAACGCCGCCCATGCCGCCGAGATCGCCGCCGGCACGCGCGCTGCACTCGTGCCCTCGAGCGTCGAGTTCATCGAGAAGGCCTCGGGCATCAAGCAGCGCTACGTGATCGACAAGGAAGGCGTGCTCGACCCGACGCGCATGCGCCCGCGCTTCGCGCCGCGGCGCGACGACGAGCTCTCGCTCATGGCCGAGATCGCGCTGGACGCAGGCCGCAAGGCGCTGGCCGCGGCCCGCCTCGAGGCGCACGAGATCGACGCCGTCTACTGCGCCGCGGCCAACATGCAGCGCGCGTATCCGGCGATGGCCTGCGAGATCCAGGCCGCGCTCGGCACCGGCGGCTACGCCTTCGACATGAACGTGGCGTGCAGCTCGGCCACCTTCGCCATCGAGCAGGCCGCCAACGCGGTGCGTGCCGGCGGCGCGCGCCGCGTGCTCGTCGTCGACCCCGAAGTCACCTCGGCGCATCTCGAGTGGCGCGACCGCGACTGCCACTTCATCTTCGGCGACGTCTGCACCGCCGTCGTCGTCGAGGCCGCTGCCGGCGCGCGCGCCGACGAGCGCTGGGAAATCCTCGGCACCCGGCTCGTCACGCAGTACAGCAACAACATCCGCAACAACGCGGGTTTCCTCAACCGCTGCGAGGACACCGACCCCGACGCGCGCGACAAGACCTTCATGCAGGAAGGCCGCAAGGTGTTCAAGGAAGTGGTGCCGCTGGCCGCGGCGCACATCGAGCAGCACCTGCACGCGCTCGGCCTCGAGCCCACGCAGGTGCGGCGCTACTGGCTGCACCAGGCCAACCTCGGCATGAACCAGCTCATCGTCAAGCGCCTGGTGGGCCGCGAGGTGGGCGACGACCTGGCACCCGTCATCCTCGGCGAGTACGCCAACACGGCTTCGGCCGGCTCGATCATCGCGTTCCACCACCATCGCGCCGACCTGAAGGCGGGCGATCTGGGCGTCATCTGCTCGTTCGGCGCCGGCTACTCGGTGGGCAGCGTGGTCGTGCGCAAGATGTGAACGGCAGCGCCCGCGTTCCTGGCCTCGCTGCGCTGCGCGCGCGGGCGCAGCGGCGCGCGCCGGCGGCGCTGGCCGCGTTCGCGCTCGCGGTGCTGCCGCCGGCCGCTGCGGCGCAGTGGAGTGCGACGCTCGCGGCGGCGCCCAACGAACTCGGCGCCGCCGCCGCGCTGCTCGAGACCCTGCCGCGTCCGAGCGTGCCGCCGGCCGAGAAGGGGCCGGTCGTGCCGGCACAGGTGCAGCGCTGGCGCCAGGAGGCGGTCGCCGCCGAATACGGCGATGGCGTGCCGCGCGACGCGCTGCGCGCCGCTGCGTTGTACTGCCGCGCCGCGCGCTACGGCGACGCCGAGGCGCAGTACGCACTCGGCTGGATGTTGACCAACGGGCGCGGCATCGAGCGCAACGACGCGCACGCCGCCCACCTGTTCGCTGCCGCCGCCGAGCAGGGCCATGCACAAGCCGCGGCGATGGCGGCGCGCCTGGGCGATCCGGTCGGCCCGCCGCCGCCCTGCCTGCGCCCGCCCGATGCCGACGTCGTGGCGCAGGCGCCGGTGCGTGCCGCGCCGCCGCGGCCTGCCGCCGTGCTGCGCAAGGCGCAAGCCGCAGCGCCGGCGCCGCCGCTGCCGGCCAACGCGCCCGAGCCGATCGTGCGCTACGTCCGGCTCGCCGCGCCCGACTACAAGCTCGAGCCCTGGCTCGTGCTCGCCGTGATGGCCGCCGAGAGCAACTTCAACGCCGGCGCCGTGAGCCCGAAGAACGCGCAGGGGCTGATGCAGCTCATCCCCGACACCGCGCGCCGCTTCGGCGTGAAGGACCTGCTCGACCCGGTGCAGAACATCCGCGGCGGCATGGCCTATCTGCGCTGGCTGCTCGCCTACTACGAAGGCGACGTCTCGCTCGCGCTTGCCGCCTACAACGCCGGCGAAGGCGCCGTCGACCGCTACCTCGGCGTGCCGCCCTTCGCCGAGACGCGCAACTACGTGCTGAAGATCCTGGTCTCGCTCAACGGCCGGCGCACGCATCCGTACGACCTGACCGCAACCCTGCCTTCGCCGCGCCTGGCGCTGATGCGCGAGCTGTGGCGGCGCTGAACCCGCGGTCCGCGCGCGGCCGCCGGGCCCCCGGGCGCGGTGCGGACCGGCCCGGCGCCTACAGCACCCGGTGCCGCGCCAGCGGCGGGTTCTTGGCGAAGTAGCGCGCGATGCCGTCGGCCACCGCCGCGACGAGCTGGCTGCGGTAGCCGGCGTCGCGCAGCCGGGCTTCCTCTTCGGGGTTGGAGATGAAGGCGGTCTCGACGAGGATGCTCGGCACGTCGGGCGCCTTGAGCACGGCGAAGCCGGCCTGCTCGACCTGGCCCTTGTGCAGCCGTCCGACGCGGCCGATGCGGCCCAGCACTTCGTGGCCCAGGCGCAGGCTGTCCTTGATCTGGCGCGACGTGCTCATGTCGAGGATCGCATCGAGCAGTTGCGGGTCGCGCACCGCCGCGGCGTTGACGCCGCCCACCTGATCGGCGGCGTTCTCGCGCTGCGCCATCCAGCGCGCGGCGGCGCTGCTCGCGCCGCGCTCGCTGAGCGCGAAGACGCTCGCGCCGCGCGCCTCGGGCCTGAAGAAGGCGTCGGCGTGGATGCTGACGAAGAGGTCGGCCTGCACGCGCCGCGCCTTGCGCACGCGCTCGCCCAGCGGCACGAAGAAGTCGGCGTCGCGCGTGAGCAGCGCGCGCAGGCCGTTGCCGCCGACCCGGAACGCGTCGAGCCGCTCGCGCAGCTCGAGCGCGATGGCGAGCACGACGTCCTTCTCGCGCAGCCCGCTCGGGCCGACGGCGCCCGGATCCTCGCCGCCGTGGCCGGGGTCGAGCGCGACGATGATGAGGCGGTCGATGCGCCGGCGTTCGGCCGGCGTCGCCGGTCCGCCAGCCTCCGCGACGGCCGGCGCGGTGCCGGGTGCGGAAGCCGCGCCGGCCGGCGGCAGCGGCTCCGGCGGCACCGGCACCGGCGGCATGTCGGGCGCCGGCGTCGTCGGCGGCAGACCGGGGCGATCGATGCGCGCGATCAGCTCGCCCAGCGCGTCCTGCACCGCCTGCGCGGCGCGTTCGCTCGCGGCCTCCTTGTCGCGGATCAGCGCCAGCAGCGGGTCGGCCTCCTGCACCGGGTACAGGTCGAAGATCAGCCGGTGCCGGTACGGCGCCACCGGCGCCAGCGCGAATTGCTCGGGCCGCACCGGCTGCTTGAGATCGAACGCCAGGCGCACGACATGCGGCTGGTACTGGCCGACGCGCACGCCGGCGATGAAGGGGTCGTCGGGCCGCACCTTGCCGACCAGCTCGCGCAGCGCGCCGTCGAGCTCGAGGCCGTCGATGTCGACGGCCAGGCGGTACGGCGCCTCGGTGAGCAGGTGGCGGGCGACGAGCGCGCGATCCGACTCGATCGTGACGCGCGTGTACGCGCGCGCCGGCCACAGCCGCACCGCGACGATGCCGGCTCCGCGCACCCGCGGCGGCGCGAGCAGCAGCGCGAACGTGCCGGCGCCGAGCAGCCGGCGACGCGCGGCGTCGGCGCGCCTGCTCACGCCAGCAGCTCGGCGCCGAGCGGCGTCAGCGCCTGCAACGTGACGCGGCGCGAATCGCCTTCGCCCGGCGCGATGACGACGCGCAGATCGGGCACCGGCAGCCTTGCGCGCGCCTTGTCGGGCCATTCGGCGAGCTTGAGCCCGGGCGCCGCGTACAGGTCGCGCAGGCCCGCGTCCTCCCACTCGCGCGCGTCGTCGAAGCGGTAGAAGTCGAAATGCGCGGCCGCGCCTTCGGGCTGGCCGTCGCGCGCCGGCAGCAAGTACTGCTCGACGACGGCGTAGCTCGGGCTCTTGATGCGCTCGGTGACGCCGAGTGCGCGCAACAGGTGGCGCGCGAACGTGGTCTTGCCGGCGCCGAGCGGACCTTCCAGTTCGATGCAGGCGTTGCGCA
The DNA here is from genome assembly GCA_020852865.1 of Rubrivivax sp. Taxonomy (GTDB): domain Bacteria; phylum Pseudomonadota; class Gammaproteobacteria; order Burkholderiales; family Burkholderiaceae_C; genus Rubrivivax. The sequence continues at coordinate 4,160 of JADYZZ010000065.1, read as the reverse complement.
GAGCGGGCCGCGCGGCCAGTGCGGCGGCGCCGGCGGCGCATTCGGCCTCGTCGCGCCAGTACTGGGTGCGCACGCTTAGGATCTGCGCATGGGCGAGCGGCATCGGGTGGATGGGCGGCAACTCGTCGCTGCCGGGAGGCAGTGGGCGGCCGAGTTGGGATTCTCCCAGATCGGTGTCGGCGGCATCGATCTGGCGAGCGCCGAGCCCGGTCTGCGCGCCTGGCTCGAAGCGGGCTTTCACGGCTCCATGAGCTACATGGCGCGCCACGGCATGGTGCGCGCGCGGCCGGCCGAGCTGGTGCCGGGCACCGCCAGCGTGATCAGCGCGCGCATGGACTACCTGCCGCGCGCCGGCGCCGCGCGCTGGCGCGAGCGCGAGGCGGCGCGCCTGGCCGACCCGGCGCAGGCCGTGGTTTCGCTGTACGCGCGCGGCCGCGACTACCACAAGGTGCTGCGCGGCCGCCTGCAGCAACTGGCCGACCGCCTGGCCGCGGCGGTGGGGCCTTTCGGCCACCGCGTCTTCAGCGATTCGGCGCCGGTGCTCGAGGTCGAACTCGCCACGCGCTGCGGCCTGGGCTGGCGCGGCAAGCACACGCTCGCGCTGGCGCGCGCGGCGGGCTCGATGTTCTTCCTGGGCGAGATCTTCGTCGACCTGGAGCTGCCGGCCGACCGACCGCTCGCCGCGCATTGCGGCAGCTGCACGGCCTGCATCGACATCTGCCCGACGCGCGCCATCGTCGCCCCGTACCGCGTCGATGCACGGCGCTGCATCAGCTACCTGACGATCGAGCATGCGGGGCCGATCCCTCCCGAACTGCGCGCGCTCGTCGGCAACCATGTCTACGGCTGCGACGACTGCCAGCGCGCCTGCCCGTGGAACAAGTACGCGCGCCGCTCCCCGCTGCCCGACTTCGACGAGCGCGCCGGCCTGGGCGACGCCGCGTTGCTGGCGCTGTGGCGATGGGACGAGCCCGAATTCCTGCGTCGCACCGAGGGCAATCCGATCCGGCGCATCGGCTACGCGCGCTGGCGGCGCAACCTGGCTGTAGCACTGGGCAATGCGCTGGCCGGCGGCGCCGACGCGCCGGCGCGGGCCGCCTGGCGCGCGGCGCTGGCTGCGGCGCTGCCGGCGGCCGACGCGCTCGTCGCCGAACACATCGCCTGGGCGCTGCAGCAGGCTCCGGCCGGCTGAGACGCGCTGCGCCGGCGCTTCGCACCGGCGCCCCGAGCCGGCGCGCCAGGCCGGCACCTCATGCCAGCACCTCGCGCAAGCGTCTCAGGTCAGCACCTCAGGTCAGCACCTCGTGCCAGCACCTCATGCCAGCAGCTCGTGCCAGCACCTCAGGTCAGCACCTCAGGCCAGCGCGCGCAGCAAGGCCAGCGCCAGAGGCAGCCCGGGCATCGCCAGCAGCGTCGACAGCGTCACCAGCCCAGCCACGTAGCCGCCGTGGCCGCCCATGCGCACCGCGAGCACGTAGGCGCTCGAAGCGGTGGGCAGCGCGGCGAACACTACCAGCACCGCCTGTTCGGCCGGCGGCAGCGCGAGCGCGAGCACGAGCCCGATGGCCGCTGCCGGCAGCACCAGATGGCGGATCGCCAGCAGCGCCGCGGCCAGGCGCGGGCCTTCCTTCAGCGCACCCATGTGCAGCCCGGCGCCCACCGCCATCAGGCCGAGCGGCAGCGCCGCCGCGCCGATGCGCGTGAAGGTGACCGAGGCCAGTGCGGGCAGCTGCAGGCCGAGCAGCCTGCCCGCCAGCCCGGCCACGGTGGCGAGGATCAGCGGGTTGCGCGCCAGCTCGCGCACGAAGCCCTGGCCGCCGTGGCGCGCCAGCGGCCAGACCGCGGCGACGTTGACCATGGGCACGCACACCGCAAGCAGCAGCGCCGTCCAGGCCAGGCCGTTGGCGCCGGCCAGGCGCTCCGAGGCCGCCAGGGCGACATAGGTGTTGAAGCGGAACGCCGTCTGCGCGCCCGAGGCGTGCAGCCGCGCGTCGACGCCGGGGGCCAGGCGCAGCGCGTACGCCGCCGCGATGCCCAGCGCCATGAGGCCCATGCCGCAGCCCATGAGCGGCAGCGCGGTGCCGGGCGTGAGCGGGCTGCGCAGGATGGTGGCGAACAGCAGCGCCGGGAACAGCACGAAGTACACCAGCCGCTCGACGCCGTCCCAGACCTTGCGGTCGAGCGGCGTGTGCCGGCACAGCAGGTGCCCGAGCGCGATCAGCACGAAGTCGGGCAGCAGCAACCATGCGTCGGCCATGGGCGCGTAGTCTGCCAGCGTGCCCGCCGCGTTGACGCGCGCATCGGCCGACTCGGTGGAAAATGCCTGCCATGCAACGCCGCTCCTGCCTGAGGCTCATGCTGGCCGCGTCGGTCGGCGCCGCGGTGCCGGCGCCTGCGGCCGAGATCGCGGGCGTCGACTTCGTCGATCGCCTCAGGCTGGCGGGCACCGACCTGCTGCTCAACGGCGTGGGCGTGCGCGCGGTGGCCTGGTTCAAGGGCTATGCGGCAGCGCTGTACCTCACGGGCCGCGCGCGCAGCGCCGACGAGGTGGTGGCGCAGCCCGGCCCGAAGCGGCTGCGTCTGGTGATGCTGATGGGCGCGCCGGCTTCCGAGTTCATCAAGGCCTTCGACAAGGGCGTCAAGCGCAACGTCGCCGAAGACCAGGTGGCGGCGCTCGAGCCGCGCATGGCGCAGTTCGACGCGATGCTCGAGGGGATCGGCCAGGTGGCCCGGGGCGACATCGTCGACCTGGACTACGAGCCCGGCCGCGGCATGACGCTCGCGTTCAACGGCATCGCGCGCGGCGCGGCGATTCCGGGCGCCGACTTCTACGCCGGCTTGCTGCGCGCCTTCGTCGGCGACAAGCCCTACGACCAGCGCCTGCGCGCCGGGCTGCTGGGCGCGCAGGGCTGAGCCTGTGAAGACATGAATCACGCCCGCGATTCGCATCTTCACAGGCTCTGAGACGCGGCAACGACACGATCGGCAGCCGTGGCGGCGCAGCGCAAGGGCCCTGAGCCGTCGCGCCCGTGCGGGCGCGCCGACGACGCGGCGCTGGCGCGCAGCCGCGCGGCCATCGACCGCTTCATCGACGCGCTGTGGCTCGAGGACGGCCTCGCGCCGCTCACGCTCGCGGCCTATCGGCGCGATCTCGCGCTGCTGGCCGACTGGCTGGCCGCCGAACCGGGCCGCGCACTCGACGCAGCGCGCAAGAGCGACCTGCTCGGCTACATCGCCGCGCGCCACAACGCCACGCGCGCCAGCACGGCCAACCGGCGCCTCACGGTCTTCAGGCGCTACTACGGCTGGGCGCTGCGCGAGCGGCAGCTTGCCGTCGACCCCACGCTCGAACTGCTGGCGGCCCGCCAGCCGCTGCGCGTGCCCAAGACCCTGAGCGAAGCGCAGGTCGAGGCGCTCCTCGCCGCGCCCGACGTGGCCCGGCCGCTGGGCCTGCGCGACCGCGCCATGCTCGAGCTCATGTACGCCAGCGGCCTGCGCGTAAGCGAGCTGGTGCAGGCCGGGACGGTGCAGCTGGGCCTGGCCGAAGGCGTGCTGCGCGTGCTCGGCAAGGGCGCGCGCGAGCGCCTCGTGCCCTTCGGCGAGGAGGCGCATGCCTGGCTCGTGCGCTGGCTGCGCGAGGGGCGCCCGGCGCTGCTGGCGCGGCGCGGCGCGACGCGCACGAGCGAGGCGCTGTTCGTCACCGTGCGCGGCGCGGCGATGTCGCGCCAGACCTTCTGGCGCCTCGTCAAGCGCTATGCGCTGGCCGCCGGCATCACGGCGCCGATCACGCCGCACACGCTGCGCCACGCCTTCGCCACGCACCTGCTGAACCACGGCGCCGACCTGCGCGCCGTGCAGATGCTGCTCGGCCATGCCGACATCGCGACGACGACGATCTACACGCACGTGGCGCGCGCGCGGCTCGCGCAATTGCATGCCAAGCACCACCCGCGCGGTTGATCGCGGGATGCCTCGGGGACGAAGCGCGCCCGGCCCGGCGCTCGATCGGCGCTCGATCGGTGCTCGATCGGCACCTAGTACAACATCCCGTAAATAGGTTTACATATCAAGGCTCCAGGTAGGGAGCCAGGAGAGTGGTGACGAGTTTGGCGCATTGCTTCAGGTCGGCCGCAGGGGCGGGCAAGGGCTCCCAGCGGCCG
>JADYZZ010000064.1 GCA_020852865.1 Rubrivivax sp. | reverse complement strand
CGTGCTTGGCCAGCACCTGGTCGGCGCGGAACACGCCGTCTTTACCCAGCTTGCCCTGGGCCACCACGCCCTTGCCTTCCTTGACCCGGTCGGGCGGGAGGCCGGTGTAGGTCACGGGGATCTTCTGCGCGCGGTCGGTCACCATGAATCGCAGCGTCAGGCTCTGCGGGTCGCGCTGCACGCTGCCTTCTTCGACCAGCCCGCCCACGCGAAAGCTGCGCTCGCGCGGGGCTTCGTTGGCCATGACCTGCGTGGGGCTGAAGAAAAACACCAGGTTGCTCTGAAAGGCATTGAGCACCAGCGCGCTGGCCCCGCCCAGTGCGCCCAGGCCGACCAGCACGGCCAGCGCGCGGCGGGTGCGCTGCTTCATGGCGTGCCCCTGTAGACGTCGCTGGCGTTGACGTCATTCACGGGCGCACCGTTCACATCATTCGCCAGCGCACGGCGGCGCGCCTTGAGCATCAGTATCTCGGCCAGCATGACCGCGGCGCACATGCCCAGCGACCCCCACACATACAGGCCGTAGCCGCCCATGTGCACAAAATCTGCAAAGCTTGCCCAGTGGTTCATGCGGCCTCCAGTGCCTGGCGCGCCCAGGTGGTGTGGCGTTCACGCTCGAGCATGACCACGCGCACGCGCGCCAGCGCGATGGCAATGCAATACATCCAGAACGCCAGCGCCATGACCAGCATGCCCAGCAGCATGGGCGTGGCCATGCTGGGCGCCTTGCTCAGGCTGACCGACGCGCCCTGGTGCAGGGTGTTCCACCACTTGACCGAGAAATAAATGATGGGCACGTTGACCACGCCCACCAGGGCCAGCAGCCCGGCGGCGCGGTCGGCGCGGCGCGGGTCGTCGATGGACGCGTGCAGGGCCATGAAGCCGATGTACAGGAACAGCAGCACCAGCTCGGAGGTGAGCCGTGCGTCCCACACCCACCAGGCGCCCCAGGTGGGCTTGCCCCACAGCGCGCCCGTCCACAGCGCCAGAAAGGTCATGAGCGCACCGGTGGGCGCCAGCGCGCAGGCCATCATGGACGACAGCCGCGAATTGAACACCAGCCCCACGCCGGCCCAGGCCGCCATGGCCAAGTACACCACCATGGACATCCAGGCGGCGGGCACATGCACAAAGATGATGCGGTAGGCCTCGCCCTGCTGCGCGTCGGTGGGCGCCAGCCACAGGCCGATGTACAGGCCCGCGGCCGTCAGCAGCGCGGCCAGCGCGCCAAACCACGGGATCAGGCGGCCGGCCAGCGGATAAAAGCGCTGGGGCGCCGCGTAATGAAACCAGTTGATGCCGTTCATGACTCCACCGATATGCGTAGCGCCAGCGCCGCCACCAGCGGCGCCGCAAACAGCGACAGCACCAGCAACGCCCCCAGCAATGAAAAATGGCCCGCCACGCCCAGCCCGGCGCTGTGGGCATCGACGGCGCCGGCGCCAAAGATCAGCACCGGAATGCACAGCGGCAACACCAGCAGCGACAGCAGCACGCCCGCGCCGCGCAAGCCCACGGTCAGTGCCGCACCCATGGCGCCCACCAGGCTGAGCACCGGCGTGCCCAGCAGCAGCGACAGCGCCAGCACCCCCGCAGCGCTGGCCGACAGGTCAAACTGGATCGCCAACACCGGCGACAGCAGCGCCAGCAGCAGGCCCGAGCAGACCCAGTGCGCGGCCGTCTTGCCCAACACCAGCAGCGCCAGCGGGTGGGCCGACAGCAGCATCTGCTCCAGCGTGCCGTCCTGGTGGTCGTCGGCAAACAGCCGCGCCAGCGACAGCATGGACGCCAGCAGCGCCGCCCCCCACACCACGCCCGGCGCCATGCTGCGCAGCAGCTGCGGCTCGGGCCCCACACCCAGCGGAAACAGGCTGACCCCCCTCACAAAAAACACCAGCACGGCCAGCGTATCTGTGCGTCGGCGCAGCGCCAGGCGCAGGTCGCGCACAAAGATGCAGCGCAGGCCGTCCAGCAGGCCGGGCTGGTGCTGTGCCAGCACGGCGGGGGCGGCCAGCGCTGTGGTGTTCATAGCGCCAGCACCTGGTGGGGCACGTCGTCCAGCGGCACGCCCTGGTGGCTGGTCAGCACCACGATGCCGCCACGCGCCAGCTGCGCGCGCACCAGCCCGGCCAGCCAGGCGGTGGCGCCGGTGTCCAAAGCGTTAAAGGGTTCGTCCAGCACCCACAGCGCGGCACCGCCGGCCAGGCCCAGGCGTGCCAGCGCGGCGCGCTGGCGCTGGCCCTGCGACAGGCGGCGCACCGGCATGTGTTCGTGGCCGCGCAGGCCGGCATCGGCCAGCGCGCGCAATGCATCGGCACGGGGGGCGGGGTGGCCGCCCAGGGTGGTGGTGGACTGCAGGTTTTCCAGAGCGCCCAGGTCGTCCTTCAGGGCGGCTGCATGGCCCAGGTAGACCAGGTCGTGGCCCAGGGCCTCGCGCTGGCGCGCGGGCGGCTCGCCGCGCCACAGCACCTGGCCGCCGGCCGGCGCCAGCAGGCCGCACACCATGCGCAGCAGGCTGCTCTTGCCCGCGCCGTTGGCGCCGTTCACGCGCAGCAGCTCGCCCCCACGCAGGCGCTGGTTCACATGGCTGAACAGGGCCCGCCCGCCGCGCACGCAGGCCAAGTCCACCAGGTCCAGCGTGGCGCTCATCGTGCAGCCCCGCCAGTACTGGCCATCCGGCGCAAAACAGCGGCGTTCCGGTATGTGTCCATTTATCTGTCTAAATATGTTGTCAGACTAAGTTGACACTTATATCATGCGATCCATGTACACACAAACTGGCATGCCCTCGGTTGCAAGGGCTTCTTTGGCGACCCGACCGCATGCCATCGTGATCGGCAGCGGCTTTGGCGGGCTGGCCGCCGCCGTGCGCCTGGGCGCCCGCGGCTACCGCGTGACCGTGCTGGAAAAACTCGACGCCCCCGGCGGCCGCGCCTATGTGTACCGCCAGGACGGCTTTACCTTTGACGCCGGCCCCACGGTCATCACCGCGCCCTTTTTGCTGGAAGAGCTGTGGGCGCTGTGCGGCAAGAAGATGGCCGACGATATCGACCTGCGGCCCGTGTCGCCCTACTACCGCATCCGCTTTGACGACGGCAGCGTGTTTGACTATTGCGGCGACGCCGCCGCCATGCGCGCCGAGGTGGCCCGCTTTGCCCCGGCTGACGTGGCCGGCTACGAGCGATTCCTGAAAGCCAGCGAAGCCATCTACAAGGTGGGCTTTGAGCAGCTGGGCCATGTGCCGTTTGATTCCTGGGCCGACATGGCCCGCGTGCTGCCAGCCCTGCTGAAGCTGGAGGGCTACCGCACCGTCTATTCACTGGCCAGCAAGCATGTGCGCAACCCCAAGCTGCGCGTGGTGCTCACGTTCCAGTCGCTGCTGGTGGGGGGCAACCCGTTTTCCACCACGTCGGTCTATTGCCTGATCGCCTTTCTGGAGCGGCGCTGGGGCGTGCACTTTGCCATGGGCGGCACGGGCAGCCTGGTCAGTGGCCTGGTCAAGCTGATAGAAGGCCAGGGCAACCAGGTGCGCTGCGACCAGGCCGTGGCCGAGATCACCGTGAGCGCCGGGCGCGCCACCGGCGTGCGGCTGGCCAGCGGCGAGCTGATGCCGGCCGACGTGGTGGTGTCCAACGCCGATTCGGCCAGCACCTACCGCTACCTGGTGGCGCCCGAGCACCGGCGCCGCTGGACCGACACGCGCATCGAGAAAGCGCGCTATTCCATGAGCCTGTTTGTCTGGTACTTTGGCACGCGCCGGCAGTACCCTGATGTGGCCCACCACACCATTGCGCTGGGCCCGCGCTACAAGGAGTTGCTGGGCGACATCTTTGACCGCAAGCTGCTGGCCGAGGACTTCAGCATGTACCTGCACCGGCCCACCGCGACCGACCCGTCGCTGGCGCCGCCGGGCTGCGACGCGTTTTATGTGCTGTCGCCCGTGCCGCACCTGCACAGCGGCACCGACTGGCAGGCCATGGCCGAACCGTACCGCCAGGCGCTGGAGCGCCGCCTGCAAGACACCCTGCTGCCGGGGCTGAAAGACGAAGTCATCAGCTCGCGCGTGCTCACGCCGCTGGACTTTCAGGACCGGCTGTCGTCGTTTCGCGGCGCGGCATTCGGGCTGGAACCGGTGCTGACGCAAAGCGCATGGTTCCGCCCGCACAACCGCAGCGAAGAGCTGGACCGGCTGTACCTGGTGGGCGCAGGCACCCACCCCGGCGCCGGCTTGCCCGGCGTACTTTCATCAGCCCGTGTGCTGGACACCATCGTTCCCCATGCAGACACCATCACGCGAGTTTGAACTGCCGCGCCACGCCCTGGGCGCCGAGGCCCAGGCCGACCTGGACGCCTGCCGCGCCACGCTGCGCGAAGGTTCGTACACCTTCTTTGCGGCGTCGCTGATCCTGCCGCGCGCGGTGCGCCAGCCGGCGTCGGCGCTCTATGCGTTTTGCCGCATGGCAGATGACGAGGTCGACACCGGCGCCGACCAGCAGGCGGCTGTAGCCAGCCTGCGCCAGCGCCTGCACGCCGTGTACAGCGGCCGCGCACGCGCCCAGCCCTGCGACCGGGCGCTGGCCGCCGTGGTGCAGCACTTTGCGATACCGCGCGAGCTACCCGAGGCGCTGCTGGACGGTTTTGCCTGGGACGCCGAAGGCCGCCGCTACGAAACGATTGAAGACCTGCACGGCTATGCCGCGCGCGTGGCCGGCACCGTGGGCGCCATGATGGCCCTGCTGATGGGCGTGCGCAGCGCCGAGGGGCTGGCGCGTGCCTGCGACCTGGGCGTGGCGATGCAGCTGTCCAACATTGCGCGCGACGTGGGCGAAGACGCGCGCATGGGCCGCATCTATTTGCCGCTGCGCTGGCTGCGCGAGGCCGGCGTGCAGCCCGACGCCTGGCTGGCGCAGCCGCGGCATACCGTGGCGATAGGCAGCGTGGTCAGCCGCCTGCTGACCGAGGCCGACCGCCTGTACGAGCGGGTGGACGACGGCGTGGCCCGCCTGCCGCTGGGCTGCCGCCCGGGCATCAACGCCGCGCGCTACCTGTATGCCGCCATCGGCCACGAGGTGGCGCGCCGGGGCATGAATTCTGTAGACCAGCGCGCCGTGGTGCCGCGCGCGCGCAAGGCCCGGCTGCTGGCCAAGGCCATGCTCAACATCGCGCCGGGCCGGGCACACCAGAGCGCCCCCTGCCTGGCGGCCAACCAGTTTCTGGTGAACGCGGCCCTGGGCGCCGCGCTGCCCGATGCCAACCCCGCCGTGGCAGCCGCGCAGGCCGCGTGGTGGCGCATCGACGAGCGGCTGGCCGCACGCTATGTGCGCGTGCTGGAGCTGTTTGAGCGGCTGGAGCGGCGCGACCGCAACGAGGGCATGGCACTGGCCAAGGCGCCCTGATGGATTCATCGATGTTTGGCCTGGTGGAGCTGGTGCTGGTGTTTGGCATCGTGCTGGGCCTGGCCGTGTGGGAGCTGCGGTCGCTGCGCAAGACGCAGGCGCGCGACAGGGAAGAGGCTGCGGCCAAGGCCAGGGCGCAACAAGCCCCGGACTGAGCGGCCTCAAAGGGGTGCGTACCCCTTCCCGATATCGGCGAACTCTCTTACATTGGTTACATACCCGCCAGCGGCCGGGAACCGACCAGGAGAAACCATGGAACAACAGGAAAGGCAGCAGATCCAGGCTGTCGTGCACAAGATGCTGGGCGCCATGGTGCAGCTGAAGGGGTCGGACCTGTTTTTGACAGCCGGCTTTCCGCCGGCCATCAAGCTCAACGGCAAGCTGACCAAGCTGAACGAGACGGTGCTGAGCGCGGAGCAGACGGGCAAGATGGCGCGCGCCATTGCGTCTGAAAAGCAGTGGCAGGCCTACATCGACACCAAAGGCCAGAACTTTGCGATCACGCTGGAGGGCATAGGCCGATTCCGCATCAACATCTTTACCCAGCAGCAGCGCTGCGGCATGGTGATCCGCGTGATCACCACCGAGATACCTGACTTTGACAAGATGAACCTGCCGCCCATCCTGAAAACGGTGGTGCAGGAAAAGCGGGGCCTGGTGCTGCTGGTGGGCGGCACCGGCTCGGGCAAATCGACCACGCTGGCGGCGATGCTGGGGGTGCGCAACAAAGAGACGCACGGCCACATCATCACCATTGAAGACCCGGTGGAATACGTGCACCCGCACGGCAACTGCATCGTCACGCACCGCGAGGTGGGCATAGACACCGTGGGCTGGTTTGACGCGCTGAAAGACACGCTGCGCCAGGCGCCCGACGTGATTTTGATCGGCGAGATCCGCGATCACGAAACCATGGAATACGCGCTGAACTTTGCCGAGACGGGCCACCTGTGCATGGCCACGCTGCACGCCAACAGCGCGAATCAGGCGCTGGACCGCATCATCAACTTCTTCCCCGAGGAGCGCCGCCAGCAGCTGCTGATGGACCTCTCGCTCAACCTCAAGGCGCTGGTCAGCCAGCGTCTGATGCCGCGCGAGCAAGGCCGCGGACGCATCGCCGCGGTGGAGATCATGCTCAACACGCCGCTGGTCGGCGACCTGATCTTCAAGGGCGAGATCGCCGAGATCAAGGATCTGATGAAGCGCAGCCGCGAGCTGGGCATGCAGACCTTCGATCAGTCGCTGTTCGATCTGTACGAGCAGAACCTGATCAGCTACGAGGACGCGCTGCGCAACGCCGATTCGGTGAACGACCTGCGGCTGCAGATCAAGCTGCAGAGCGTGCGCGCGCGCAACCCCGATCTGGCCGCGGGCACGGAGTCGATGAAGATCGTCTAGGAGCGTGGGCGGAAACGGGGCGCCGCCGGCGCCCCGGCCCGGCCGGCGCGGCGCTCCCGTGGCACCATCGCGGGCATGAGCAGCCCCCGCACCTACGCCGGCGCCCCCGCGCGCCGCGTCGCCTTCCTCGGCCTCGGCGTGATGGGCCATCCGATGGCCGGCCACCTGGCGCGCGCCGGCCACCGCGTCACCGTCTACAACCGCAGCGCCGACAAGGCCGGTGCCTGGGCGGCCGAATACGGCGGCCGCGCGGCCGCAACACCGCGCGCGGCGGCGCTCGGAGCCGATTTCGTCTTCGCCTGCGTCGGCAACGACGCCGACCTGCGCAGCGTCGTGCTGGGCGACGAGGGCGCCTTCGCCGGCATGGCGACGGGCGCCGTCTTCGTCGACCACACCACGGCCTCGGCCGCGGTGGCGCGCGAACTGCACGCCACGGCGCGCGCGCGCGCGCTGCACTTCGTCGACGCGCCGGTCTCGGGCGGCCAGGCCGGCGCCGTGAACGGGGCGCTCACCGTGATGTGCGGCGGCGATGCCGAGCCCTTCGCCGCGATGCAGCCGCTGGCGCAGAACTACGCACGCGCCGTCACCCTGGTCGGCCCGAGCGGGAGCGGGCAGCTCGCGAAGATGGTCAACCAGGTGTGCATCGCCGGCCTGGTGCAGGGGCTGGCCGAAGCGCTTGCCTTCGGCCGCCGCGCCGGCCTGGACATGCCGCTCGTGCTCGACGTCATCGGCAAGGGCGCGGCGCAGAGCTGGCAGCTGGAGCACCGCGGTCGCACGATGCTCGACGGGGAGTTCGACTTCGGCTTCGCCGTCGACTGGATGCGCAAGGACCTCGGCCTCGTGCTCGACGAGGCCCGGCGCAACGGCGCCCAGCTGCCGGTGACGGCGCTCGTCGACCAGTTTTACGCCGAGCTGCAGGCCCTGGGCGGCGGCCGCCAGGACACTTCGAGCCTGATCCGGCGCCTGAAGGCGTAGCCGCCGCGCGCCCGCCCGCGTCGCGGGCGACGGACAAGGAGCGTGGGCGGCCGGCGCCTCACCTGGGCGCGCTGGCGGCGGCCGGCGGCGCGACGGCCCGACCCAGCCGCGCGAGCTCCTCTTCGCTGAGGATCTCGAACACCGTCACCACCTTCTGCACCCCGGCCACGCCGCGCGCCACCTCGGCGGCGCGGCGCGCCTCGCGCTCGGTGACGCGGCCCATCAGGTAGACGATGCCGCGCTCGGTGACGACACGGAAGGCATTGGCCTGCAGATCCTTGGCGTCGACGAGGCTGGCCTTGACCTTGCCCGTCAGAACCGAGTCCGACGAGCGCTGTCCCAGCGAAGCATTGGGGCCCACCGCGAGCTCGTTGACCACGCTGCGCACGTTCTCGACTCCGGCCACCGCCTTCTCCACCGCCGCCCTGTCGGCTTCGGCGGGCACTTCTCCGGTGACGAGCGCAACGCGGTTGTAGCTCGTCACGTCGATGCGGCCCAGCGTGGCCAGCGCGCGTGCCCGGCTCTCGGCCTTCAGGGCGATGGATTCGTCCTCGAGCTGCGTGCCCGCGGTGCGGCGGTCGGTAGCGACGAGTCCGGTGCCGACGACGGCGCCGCCCAGCAGCAGCACCTCGCAGCCGGCGAGCAGCATCGTCGAGGCCAGCGCCAGCGTGGCGGCGCCCAGGCGCAGGGCGCGCGCTGCGCCCCAGGGGTGAAGCGGATTCACGGTTCGATGTCCCCCATCAAGTGAAAGTCGATCGCGTCGCACAGGCAGTGCAGCACCAGCATGTGCGCCTCGGCCACGCGCGCCGCGCGCTCGTGCGGCACGGCGATCAGCACGTCGCTCTCGGCGAGCAGCTCGCGCAGCTCGTTGGCGCCGCGCCCGGCGAGCACGACCAGGGTCATGTCCTTGCCGCGCGCGGCGGCGATGACGGCGGCGCTGTCGCCCTCGCCGTTGTCCATCAGCAGCAGCACGTCGCCGGGCAGTCCCAGCGCGCGCACCTGCGGCGCAGCCTGCGCCGCCGTGCCGGCCAGCGCCATCGCCGCCAGCGGCGGGCGCTCGCGCTCGAAGCGCCCCACCAGCAGCTGCGCCAGGTGCGGCGCCAGCAGCCGCGCGTAGCCGCTGCCGAACACCATCAACTTGCCGCCGCCGGTGATCGCGCCGAGCAGCGCGCTGGCGGCTTCGGCGATCGGGCGCGACAGTACTTCGGCGGACTGGTACTTGAGGTCCGCGCTCTCGAAGAAGTGCTGCGTGATCCGCTGCTCGACCATGGCCGTGGATCATATGTCAGGGGTCTGCAGCGGCCGCGGCCGCGCCGCGCGCCTGCTCAGTGCCCGCGGGGGTCCGAATCACGCGCGCGATTCATGTCGTCACGGGCTCTCACTGCTTGTAGTACACGAGCTGATGCGAGACGGCCAGCAGTGCACCCGTCTCGCTCCACAGCTGCGCCGTCTGGTCGAACCAGCCGCCGCGGAAGGCCTGCCCCTGCGCCTGCGCGAGCAGGTGGCCCGCGCCGACCGCGGCGAGCTCGGCGGCGTCGGCGTGGAAGTACAGCGTCATCGACACCGTGCCGGCGGGAACCGGGCGCGCGCGGCGGCGCCACACGCGCGGGTAGAACACATCGGCCAGCGCCGCCAGCGCCGCGTGGTCGAGCGGCCGCGGCGGCGCGTCGCGCACCCACAGCAGACTGCGGCTCGAGGCGTGCTCGGTGCCGTCCCAGGCCGCGGGCAGCGCGCCTTCGACGAAGCGCATCTCGTAGCGCTCGGGCCAGGCCACGCGTGCCGGCATGCGTGTGCGCGGAACCTCGGCCGGCGCCGGCGCCGGCGGCCGCGCAAGCTCGTCGGCGGCCCAGGTCGGACGTCGCGCAGCGGTGAACACCGTGGCGGTGGCGCAGACGGCGTCGGCCTGGCGCAGCTCCACCAGCCAATGCTGCGTCGAGCGGTTGGTGCGCACGGCGCGCGCCCGCACGACGAACTCGCCCGCGGCCAGCGGGGCGCAGAAGTTGACCGTCATCGACACCGGCTCGCCCTGCAGTCCCGGGTCGAGCCGCACCGCCTGCAAGGCCTGCGCCGCGATGATGCCGCCATAGGGTCCGACCATGTTGCCGTAGGCCGCACTCGTGCGGCCGAGCCGGCTGCCGTCGGGCTGCGCGGCAAGCGCGAGGGCGTCGTCGAGCGGGTGCATGGCAGGCAGGCAGGCAGGCGTGGATCGAGTCGCGTCGGCGCATCGTAGCCGTTGCCATCGGCGCCCCGAAGCGGGCGCTGCGGCCGCTGGCGCCGGCCGATCTCACCCGCCCGCGTCGAACGCCGCGCGCAGCCATTCGAGGCGCTCGCCGTCGATAGCGACGACGTCGAAGCGACAGGGCGGCAGCGCCGACAGGCGCTGCAGGTAATGCTGCGCCGCGTAGACCACGCGCCGCTGCTTGACGCTGCCGACGCTGGCCGCGGCGCCGCCCTGCGCATGGCTGCGGCGCGCGCGTACCTCGACGAAGACGAGCGTGCCGTCGGGCTCGCGCATGACGAGGTCGACCTCGCCGGCGCGCGCATGCGGCCCGCGCGCGACCCGATAATTGCGCGCCACGAGGCCCAGGCCCTGCGCCTGCAGATGGCGCAGGGCCGCTGCCTCGGCAGCGTCGCCCGCCGCCTTGGCGGCGCCAGGGCCCGACCTCGGGAACGCCTTGTCGAACATCGATGCCTCCGTCCTGCACCGCGCCGCCGCGCTGGCCGCGGGCGCCCAACGCTTCGATCGTGCCGCACTGTACGTGGTGGCCACGCCGATCGGCAACCTGGCCGACCTGAGCCTGCGCGCGATCCACGTGCTCGCGCAGGTCGACGCCGTCGCGGCCGAGGACAAGCGCGTGGCCGGCCGCCTGCTCGCGCATCTGGCGTTGACCAAGCCCCTGGTCTCGCTGCACGCGCACAACGAACGCGCCGGCGCCGAGACGGTCTGCGCGCGCCTGGCCGCGGGCGAGGCCGTGGCCTATGTCAGCGACGCCGGCACGCCTGCGGTGTCGGACCCCGGCGCGCGCCTGGTGGCCGCGGCGGCGGCCGCCGGCCATCGCATCGTGCCGATTCCCGGCCCGAGCAGTGCGCTGGCCGCGCTGGCCGCGGCCGGCGACGCGCAGGGTTCAGGCTTTCGCTTCGCGGGCTTCCTGCCGGCCAAGGGCGCCGAACGGCGCGCCGCGATCGAGGCCCTCGCCGCCGAAGCCGGCACCGTGGTGCTGTTCGAGGCGCCGCATCGCCTGGCCGAGCTCGTGGACGCGCTCGCAGCCGGGCAGCCCGGGCGCCGCGTGACGCTGGCGCGCGAGCTGACCAAGCAGTTCGAGACCGTGCACACCGCCGCGGCCGTCGCGTTGCCCGCCTGGCTGGCCGCCGACGCGAACCGGCAGCGCGGCGAATTCGTGCTCGTGCTGCATGCGCTGCCGCGCGCGGCTCCCGCCGCAGGCGGCCTGCCGGAGAAGGCCGAACGCACGCTCGCCCTGCTGCTGCGCGCGCTGCCGCTCAAGCAGGCCGTCACGCTGGCCGCCGAGATCAGCGGCGCGCCGCGCAATGCGCTCTATGCGCACGCATTGGCGCACCGCGCCCCTGCCGCCTAGGAGCGTGGGCGCAGGGACGGGCCCCGGCGCGCGCGGCAGGTCTGCGCGCGCCGGTGCCGCGCATGCTGCACGTGGCGGCGCGCCCGGTCACGCGCGGCGGGTCCGCGCCGCCGCGACCCTTCTCAGCTGCCGCCCGGCGCGCCGTTCGGGTTCGCGCCAGGCGCGCGGCGCTGCTGCCGATCGTGCTTCTGCCGGTAGATGTCGCGGCTCGCTGCGTCCTGCATCGTGTGCAGGCGGCGACGCTCGGATCGCGTCACCACGCCGTCGGCCTTGGCGCGATCCTCGGTGCGGGCGATGGCGGCCTGTTCGCGCTCGAGGCGGCGGGTCTCACGCCGCGTGAGCTGGCCCGAAGCGACACCCTGCTGGATGCGTGCGGCCTGGTTGGTCTCGCGCTGATCGATGCCGGGCGTGGCAGCCGCCGACGCGGCCGTGGCGGGCTGTGCGTGCGCAGCGAGCGCCAGCATGGCGAGCGAGGCGCCCGAGATGAGTGTGCGGATGAGCATGTCTTGTCCTTCGCGTGCAGTGGTGGGCTGTTGCGGACCGCTTCGGCCGACTGCGCCTCGGCGCGCCGCATGAGCTCAACGCGGCGTGCCAGGGCCGCGCGCACGCCGCGACGTCAAGCGCGGGTAAAGAGATGTGAACCGCCGCCGCCGGCCAAGCCCGCATCGGCTGCGGCCATGCCGCCCCAATCCTAGAATGCGCGTCTGTCTTGCGCATGCACCAGGAAGGCCCGCGATGATCACGCGCGAACCCGCACTCGAGCGGCTGGCGCTCGCCGAACAGCTGCTGCTCGCGCCGTACGGGCTCGGCGAGGACATGCTGGCGCGCGCGCTCGCCGAGATCGCGGCGCACCGCGTCGACGACGCCGATCTGTACTTCCAGGCCACGCGCCACGAAGGCTGGAGCCTGGAGGAAGGCATCGTCAAGAGCGGCAGCTTCAGCATCGACCAGGGCGTGGGCGTGCGCGCGCTGCACGGCGAGAAGACCGCCTTCGCCTACAGCGACGACCTGAGCGAAGGCGCGCTCCTGGAAGCCGCGCGCACCGTGCGCACGATCGCGGCGGCGGGGCAGCAGCGGCGCGTGAAGGTGGGGCGTGCGGCGCGCGCGCGGGCCGCGCATGCGCTCTACGCGCCCGCCGATCCGATCGCCACGCTCGACAGCGCGCAGAAGGTGGCAATGCTCGAGAAGGCGGAAAGGCTCGCGCGCGCCAAGGATCCGCGCATCGTCCAGGTGATGGCCGCGGTCGCCGCCGAGCACGACGTGGTGCTCGTGGCGCGGCTCGACGGCGCGCGCGCGGCCGACGTGCGCCCGCTGGTGCGCGTGTCGGTCACCGTGATCGCCGAGCAGAACGGCCGCCGCGAAGTCGGCACCGGCGGCGGCGGCGGGCGCTTCGGCCTGGGCCGCTTCAGCGACGCCGTGGTGGCCGGCTACGTCGAGCAGGCGGTCAAGGCCGCGCTCACCAACCTCGAGAGCCGGCCGGCGCCGGCCGGCGAGATGACGGTGGTGCTCGGCCCCGGCTGGCCCGGCGTCCTGCTGCACGAGGCGGTGGGCCACGGGCTCGAGGGCGACTTCAACCGCAAGGGTTCGAGCGCGTTCAGCGGCCGCGTCGGCAAGCGCGTGGCCGCGCGCGGCGTGACGGTGCTCGACGACGGCACGCTGCCGGACCGGCGCGGCTCGCTCAACATCGACGACGAGGGCCAGGCCACGCAGCGCACCGTGCTCATCGAAGACGGCATCCTGCGCGGCTATATGCAAGACAGCCTGAACGCGCGGCTCAGCGGCGTGCGCTCCACCGGCAACGCGCGCCGCGAGAGCTACGCCCACCTGCCGATCCCGCGCATGACCAACACCTACATGCTGGCCGGCGAGCGCAGCCGCGAGGAGATCGTCGCCGGCATCGAGCGCGGCCTGTACGCCACCAACTTCGGCGGCGGCCAGGTCGACATCACGAGCGGCAAGTTCGTGTTCTCGGCCAGCGAGGCGTTCTGGGTGGAGAAGGGGCGCATCCTGTATCCGGTCAAGGGCGCCACCATCGTCGGCAACGGTCCCGACGCGCTCACGCGCGTGACGATGATCGGCAACGACCTCGAACTCGACAGCGGCGTGGGCACCTGCGGCAAGGACGGCCAGAGCGTGCCGGTGGGCGTCGGACAGCCGACCCTGCGCATCGAGCGGCTCACCGTCGGGGGTACGGCTTGAGCGCGGCGGCGCCCGCCGACGTCACCTACGAGGACATCGAAGCGGCCGCCGCACGCCTGGCCGGCCAGGTGCTCGAGACGCCCTGCGTCGAGAGCCGCACGCTGGGCGAGATCGCCGGCACGCAGATCTTCCTGAAGTTCGAGAACCTGCAGTTCACCGCCTCGTTCAAGGAGCGCGGTGCGCTCAACAAGCTCGGCGCGCTGCTGGCCGCGGGCGCGCGACCCAAAGGCGTGATCGCCGCCAGCGCCGGCAACCACGCCCAGGGCGTGGCGCACCATGCCCAGCGCCTGGGCCTGCGCGCGGTGATCGTGATGCCGCAGCACACGCCCACCGTGAAAGTGGAGCGCACGCGCGGCTTCGGCGCCGAAGTGGTGCTCCACGGCGAGACCTTCGACGAGGCGCACGCCGAGGCGCTCGGCATCGCCGAGCGCGAGGGCCTGACCTTCGTCCACCCGTTCGACGACGCGCTCGTCATCGCCGGCCAGGGCACCGTCGGCCTCGAGATGCTGCGCGCGCAGCCCGCGCTCGACACCCTGGTCGTGCCGGTGGGCGGCGGCGGCCTGGCCAGCGGCATCGCCACCGCCGCGCGCCGGCTGGCGCCGGGCCTGCGCGTCGTCGGCGTGCAGACCGAGCGCTTCGCGGCGATGTACGACACCGTCAAGGGCACGCGGCATCCGCCGGGGCGGAGCACGATCGCCGAGGGCATCGCGGTCGGCCGGCCGGGGCGGCTCACGCGGCGCCTCGTCGCCGAGCGCGTCGACGACCTGATGCTGGTCGACGAAGGCGACATCGAGCAGGCGATCGTGATGCTGCTCGAGATCGAGAAGACCCTGGTCGAGGGCGCCGGCGCCGCCGCGCTGGCCGCCGTGCTCAAGGAGCCGGCACGCTTTGCCGGGCGCCGGGTGGGCCTGGTGCTGAGCGGCGGCAACATCGATCCGCTGCTGCTGGCCGCGATCATCGAGCGCGGCATGGTGCGCGCCGGTCGCCTGGCGCGCATCCGGCTGGGCGCGCGCGACACGCCCGGCGTGCTTGCGCACATCACCGCCGTCGTCGCCGAGGCCGGCGCCAACATCGACGAGGTGCACCACCAGCGCGCGTTCAGCGCACTGTCGGCGCAGAACGTCGAGGTCGAGCTCGTGGTGCAGACGCGCAACCGCGCCCATGTGGCCGAGGTGGTGGCGCGGCTGGCCGCGGCCGGCTTCGACGCCGCTGCCGGCTGAGGCAAGGCGCGGCAGGCGCAGCGCCTTGCGGCAAGGGCCCACGCAGCGGCCCGCCGATGCGTCCAGCGCGACGTCTCTGCGGCGCGACGCCGACGCGCCGTGCTACATTCGCGCCGTGCATCGCGACTTCTTCTTTGCGTACTTTTGGATCTCGCCCCACCCGGCGGCTGGAGAGCCCTGAGCACGCGAGCGCGCAGCACCCCAGACGAACCGCCGGCAGCCCCGGCGGTTTTTTGTTGCCCCTACCCAAGCCTTGCGAACCCAGCGATGAGCCCCAGACCCAGCACCGACGACCGCCTGTCAGAGCGCCTGGCCCTGCAGGAGAGGACCAGCCAGACCGACGACCAGCGCATCCGCGACATCACGCCGCTGCCGCCGCCCGAGCACCTGATCCGCTTCTTCCCGATCGCCGGCTCGCCGGTGGAGAAGCTCGTCGGCCAGACGCGCCAGCGCATCCGCCGCATCCTGCAGCGTGTGGACGACCGGCTGCTCGTCGTCATCGGCCCTTGCTCGATCCACGATCCGCAGGCGGCGCTCGAGTACGCCCGGCGCCTCGCGGCCGAACGCGAGCGCCATGCCGCCGACCTCGAAGTGGTGATGCGGGTGTACTTCGAGAAGCCGCGCACCACGGTCGGCTGGAAGGGCCTGATCAACGACCCCTACCTCGACGAGAGCTACCGCATCGACGAGGGCCTGCGCATCGCGCGTCAGCTGCTGCTGGACATCAACCGCCTCGGCGTGCCCGCGGGCAGCGAGTTCCTCGACGTCATCAGCCCGCAGTACATCGGCGACCTGATCGCCTGGGGCGCGATCGGCGCGCGCACCACGGAAAGCCAGGTGCACCGCGAACTCGCCTCGGGCCTGTCGGCGCCGATCGGCTTCAAGAACGGCACCGACGGCAACATCAAGATCGCGATCGACGCGCTGCAGGCCGCGGCGCGCGCACACCACTTCCTGTCGGTGCACAAGAACGGCCAGGTCGCGATCGTGCAGACGCTGGGCAACAAGGACTGCCACATCATCCTGCGCGGCGGCCACAAGGGGCCGAACCACGACGCGGCCAGCGTGGCCGCCGCCTGCAAGGAGATCGAGGCGGCCCGCCTCGAATGCCGGCTGATGATCGACGCCAGCCACGCCAACGCGGCCAGGCAGCACCAGCGCCAGATCGACGTCGTGCGCGACCTGGGTGCGCAGCTCGCCGCCGGCACGCGCAGCATCTTCGGCGTGATGGTCGAGAGCCACCTGCAACCGGGCAGCCAGAAGTTCACGCCCGGCAAGGACGACCCGGCCCGGCTCGAATACGGCAGGAGCATCACCGATGCGTGCATCGGCTGGGACGATTCGGCCGAGGTGCTGCGCGAGCTGGCCGCGGCGGTGCGCGCGCGGCGGCGCACCTGAGCGGCCGCGGCGCCGCTGCCGCGCCCGGCCCAGGCATACTGCATCGCGACCGAGGAGGGTCGACGCCATGCGCGAGGAAGTCTTCGTCCGGTTCGCCCGTGACCGCGAATTCGAGCTGACGCTCTCGGGCCACGCCCTGCTCGCGCCCGACGCGGCGCGACACTGGCTCGACGAGCAGTTCGTGGCCAACGACTGCCAGCCGCTGCGCGCCAGCGGCAAGGTGCTCACCGTCGACAAGGTACTGGCGCTGGCCGCCGCCGTGGGCGCCGAACGCTTCGCGCAGGACGCCGCCTGGGCCGCCGCCTTCGCCCGCGCCGTCACCGCGGCGCTGGGCCGGCCGATGGTGCGCGTGGACGTCGAGGCGTCGGCCGTCACGTTCTAGGCGGCATGCGCCGGCCTTCACGTTCTGGGCCGCGCGCGCCAGCCTTCACGTTCTGGGCCGCGCGCGCCAGCCGGCCCCGGCGCGCCGGGCCGGCTGCGCCGGCCGCCTGCCGCTCAGCTCTTGTGAAGACAGGCATCGCGTCCGCGCGATGCCTGTCGCCGCAAGCACTCAGCTCTGCGAACGCGCCAGCCGTTCGCTGCGCCAGTACACGTCGTCGCCCGCCTTGCCGTCGAGATTGGCGCGGTTGAGCACGCGCGCCAGCACGAACAGCAGGTCCGACAGGCGGTTGAGGTACTGGCGCGGCGGCTTGTTCACGGACTCGGTCGCAGCCAGCGCGACAAGCGCACGCTCGGCGCGCCGCGCCACCGTGCGGCTCTGGTGCGCGAGGGCCGCGCTGCGCGTGCCGCCGGGCAGGATGAACTCGGCCAGCCGTGGCAGCGCGGCGTTGTAGTGCTCGACTGCCTCGTCAAGGCGTTGCACCGCGTCGGCCTTCAGCAGTTCGCTGCCGGGGATCGCCAGCTCGCCGCCGAGGTTGAACAGCTCCTGCTGGATCGCCAGCAGCAGCGCGCGCAGGTCCTCGGGCAGCGGCTCGGCGAGCAGCACGCCAAGCCCGGAGTTGAGCTCGTCGACGTCGCCGATGGCCGCGATGCGCAGATGGCTCTTGGGTACGCGGCTGCCGTCGCCCAGGCCGGTGCTGCCGTCGTCGCCGGTGCGGGTGCTGATCTTCGAAAGGCGGTTCGACATGGACGGGTCTCCGGGTCGCGCGGGCCATGCGGGCCGCGCGGCTATTGGAGCACCGCAGGCCGACACCGATGCTCGGCGTGGTCAATGCGCGCGGCCGCGCGCCGGCGCGGTGCTATCTTCGCCGCGTGGCAGTGCAGCCGTTCAGCCTGAGGAAGATCGCCGTTGCCGCCTTCGGCCCTTCGCTGCTGTTCGGCCTGGGCGAGGGCGCCATCCTGCCGGCCGTGCCGCTGGCGGTGCGCGCGCTCGGCGGCTCGGTCTCGATGGCCGCGCTCGTCGTCACCCTGCTCGGCCTCGGCGCGCTGGCGAGCAACCTGCCGGCGTCGCTCGTCACCACGCGCTGGGGCGAGCGCCGTGCCATCGTCGGCGCGTCGCTGTGGGGCGCGCTCGGCATGCTGCTCGCCTTGCTGGCGCCGGGCGTGGCGAGCTTCGCTGCCGGCATCGTCATGGTCGGCATGTCGGCGGCGGTGTTCGGCCTGGCCCGCATGAGCTACCTGACCGAGGCGGTGCCGATCGAGCTGCGCGCCCGGGCGCTGTCGACGCTCGGCGGCGTGATGCGCATCGGCCTGTTCATCGGGCCGTTCGCGGCGGCCGGGCTGATGCAGCTCGTGGGCCTGGCGGGCGCCTGGTGGGTGGGCATCGCGGCGCTGCTGGCGTCGGCGCTGCTGGCGGCGCGGCTGGCCGATCTGCCGGGCGACGAGGACGCGGCCGCGCGCGCGGCGGGCGGCGCCGGCAGCGCGCCGGGAGCGCGGAGCGGGCGCGACAGGCACGGCACACCCGACGCACCCGCCATGCACCGCACGCCGGGTGCGCGCGACATGAACAGCGCGCGCGGCGCGCCCGCGCGCACCGCGGCGCCCGGCTGGCGCTCGATCCTGGCCGAACATCGCCGCGTCTTCCTCACGGTGGGCACCGGCGTCGTGCTGATCAGCGCCGTGCGCGCCGCGCGCCAGGCGATCATTCCGCTGTGGGCGGTGCACATCGGGCTCGACGCCGCGGGTGCCGCGCTCGTCTACGGGCTGTCGAGTGCGATCGACATGCTGGTGTTCTACCCGGCCGGCAAGCTGATGGACACCAGGGGCCGCAGGTGGGCGGCGGTGCCCTGCATGGCGCTCATGGGCGTGGCGCTGCTGGCGATGCCCTTCACCGCGTCGGCCACGCCGCTGCTGCTGGCCGCGCTGCTGCTGGGCCTGGGCAACGGCCTCGGCTCGGGCATCGTGATGACGCTGGGCGCCGACCACGCGCCGCCACGCGGGCGCGCGCATTTCCTGGGCGTGTGGCGGCTGCTTTCGGACATCGGCGGCACGGCCGGGCCGGCGCTGCTGTCGCTCGTCACGGCCGTCGCATCGCTCGCGGCCGGCATCGGCGCCAGCGGCGCGCTCGCGCTGCTGGGCGCCGCGCTGCTCGCACGCTGGATTCCGCATCCTCGCCGCGGGGCCGCCGCGCCAGGCCTGCCCTCCGCCGAGCCGTGAGGGCGCTGCCGCGCACGCAGCGCCGCGGCCGATCGCAGCCGACCCCGCGCGTCGGAGCCTGTGAAGATGAATCGCGGGCGTGGTTCGTGGGGCCCTTGCCTCCGGCCACGAGAGTGCGCCGCGCGACCTGGAGCGGCCGCGCGCACCAGCGCCTACCATCGCGGCTGGCCCAGCCCGCGCCGCCACGGAGTCCGCCGCCATGAACGCCGCCCCGCCCGAGCATCCCGCGCAACCGCGCATCGAGCCGCGTCCGATGCCCGCGGCGATGCACGAGGCGCTGCGTGCGCGCTTCGGCGAGCGCTTTTCCACCGCCGCCACCGTGCGCGAGCAGCACGGCCGCGGCGAATCGGTGTACGACGCCGTGCCGCCCGAGGCGGTGGTGTTCTGCACGAGCACCGACGAGGTGGCCTTCGTCGTGCGCCAGGCGGCGGCGCACGCGGTGCCGGTGATCCCGTTCGGCGTCGGCAGCTCGCTCGAGGGCCATCTGCTGGCCGTGCAGGGCGGCGTCAGCATCGACCTCTCGCGCATGGACCGCGTCGTCGCCCTCAACGCCGAGGACCTCACCGTCACCGTGCAGGCCGGCGTCACGCGCGAGCAGCTCAACCGCGAAATCCGCAGCACGGGCCTGTTCTTCCCCATCGACCCCGGCGCCAACGCCACGCTCGGCGGCATGGCGGCCACGCGCGCCAGCGGCACCAATGCCGTGCGCTACGGCACGATGAAGGACAACGTGCTCGCGCTCACCGTGGTCGGCGCCGACGGCGAGCCGATGCGCACCGGCACGCGCGCCAAGAAGAGCGCGGCCGGCTACGACCTCACGCGCCTGTTCGTCGGCAGCGAGGGCACGCTGGGCGTCATCACCGAGGTGACGCTGCGCCTGTACCCGCTGCCCGAGGCGGTGAGCGCGGCGATCTGCACCTTCCCGAGCATCGACGCCGCCGTGCGCACGACGATCCAGATCATCCAGATGGGCGTGCCGATCGCGCGCTGCGAGCTGCTCGACGCCAACGCGATCCGCGGCGTCAACCGCCACAGCAAGCTCACGCTGCCCGAGGCGCCCTTGCTGCTGATGGAGTTCCACGGCAGCGAAGCCGGCGTCCGGGAGCAGGCCGAAGCGGTGCAGCAGATCGCGCAGGAGCACGGCGGCACCGAGTTCCAGTGGGCCACCACGCCCGAGGAACGCACCCGGCTGTGGACGGCACGCCACCAGAGCTACTTCGCGGCGCTGCAGCTGCGCCCGGGCTGCCGCTGCCAGGCCACCGACACCTGCGTGCCGATCTCGCGCCTGGCCGAAAGCATCAACGAGAGCATCGCCGAGGCCGAGGCCTCGGGCATCCCGTACTGGATCGTCGGCCACGTGGGCGACGGCAACTTCCACCTGAGCTACCTGTTCGACGCCGACGATGCGCGCGAGGCAGCCGAAGTCGAACGCCTGAACGTGCAGATGGTGCGCCGCGCGCTGCGCCTGGAAGGCACCTGCACCGGCGAACACGGCATCGGTCTGCACAAGATGGGCTACCTCGTCGACGAGGCCGGCCCGGCGGCGCTGGCGGCGATGCAGCGCATCAAGCGCGCGCTCGATCCGCAGAACATCATGAACCCGGGCAAGGTGCTGGCGGTCTGACCGGCGCGGGCGTGGCGGGCGAGCCGTGCGGTGGGCCGGCGCCCGCTCGTCACCCCGAGTTCGCGCCAGATGCCCTACTGGCGCTACCGGCACGCGAACGGCGTGCCGCACCCGCGGCTGCAGCGCGTGGCGTGGAACAGCCGTATGCGTTCCGCAATCCCATCTTCCGCACCGATCGTGAAGCTGAGAACCTTGCACCCGGATGTTCAACGACGGGGGCAAGACGGACATGGATCGACAAGGAATGGAGCGCTGCCTGGAGCAGGTTG
>JADYZZ010000063.1 GCA_020852865.1 Rubrivivax sp. | reverse complement strand
GGACGCGCTGCACGCCACGCGCGCGGCGGTGGAAGAAGGCATCGTCGCCGGCGGCGGCGTGGCGCTGCTGCGCGCGCGCCATGCGCTGGGCAAGCTCAAGGGCGACAACCACGACCAGGATGCCGGCATCAAGATCGTGCTGCGCGCGGTCGAGCAGCCGCTGCGCGAGATCGTCGCCAACGCCGGCGACGAGCCCAGCGTGGTCATCAACAAGGTGCTCGAGGGCAAGGGCAACTTCGGCTACAACGCCCAGACCGGCGCCTATGGCGACCTGATCGAGATGGGCATCCTCGACCCGACCAAGGTCACGCGCACCGCGCTGCAGAACGCCGCTTCGGTGGCCGGCCTGATGCTGACCACCGAGTGCATGGTCGCCGAGGCGCCCAAGGAGGAAGCCCCCGCGATGCCGGGCGGCGGCGGCATGGGCGGCATGGGCGGCATGGGCATGGACATGTAAGTCCGGTCCGCGCACGCGGCCGCGGCTGCCGCCGCGCCCGTGCGCCCGACTGCGCTGTCGCGGGCGGACGCCCGCGCAAGGGCCTGGATGGGAATCCGGGCCCTTTTTCCTTCGTTCGGCCGACTGCGGGCTTCGATAATCACCCAGCCATGCCCGGACTGAAGACATCGCCCGCGCTCGAGCAGTACATCGACGGCGAGCTGCTGCGTGCACCGCTGCTGTTCGACCAGGTGCTCGAAGGCGCGCTCGAGCAGGCGCGGCGCGCGCTGCCCACGATGTCGGCGTTCGAGCGCGCCGCCGCCGGCGAAACGATGCACGCGCTGAACGCCGAGCGCGAGCGGTTGACCGAGCGCTTCGTCGAATCGCTGCGCGCGCAGGTGCGCGCCGAGCTGTCGCGGCCGGCCGCGGCGACGTCGCATCGAGCGGCGTCCAAGCCGGTCGTGCTGGCCCTGGTCGAAGAGGAAGCCGTCGCGCTGGAGGTCGAGCAATCGCATCTGGTCCAGCTCGTCAAGAGCACGGCCGAGCACGAGTTGCGCGAGCTCGCGAGCTACATCGCCGCCCTCGTCGGCGACCTGGACGTTGCCGAGGATCACAACCCGTTTCGACCCGAGAGCCATGTGCGCGCCCTGTGGGACGCGGCACAGGGGCTGGCGCTCACGCGCGGCCACCGCATGGCCTTCATGCGCTGGTCCGGCACCCCGCTGGCGCACCTGCTGCGCCAGTCCTACGCCGCCGCCTGCGCGCGGCTCGAAGGCATGGGCGTGGAGCCGGCGGCATACCGCACGGTGATCCAGCCCGGCGGCACGCGCCGCTCGCGCGGCGTCGAGACGACGTTCGCCCCCGACTTGCAGCGCATGCGCGAGACGATGCCCGCGCCCCTCGACGCCGAGACCGAGCTGTCGTACCAAGGCCAGGCGGCGCCCGAGCGCCGGCGCGAGCGCTGGCGCGAAGTCGCGCGCACCGCCGCCAGCCAGGCCGAGCGCCAGTCGATCGAGCTCGTGAGCCGGCTGTTCGACGCCGTGATCGCCGACGAGCGCGTGCCCGAGGACGTCAGCCTGGTGCTGTCGCGCCTGCACGGGCCGGCGATGCGCCTGGCGCTGCGCGACCCGAGTTTGCTCGACAAGGAAGAGCACCCGCTGTGGCGCCTCATCGACTTGCTCGCGCACGAGGCGCAGATGGCGCCCGACATCGCCGACCCCGAGCGCCGGCGGCTGCTGCGCCTGGCCAAGGCGCTGGTGGACCAGCTCGCCGCCGAGACCGAGCAGCGCAGTGCGCTGTACCGGCGTGCGCTGCAGAACCTCGAGGAGTTCCTGCGCCAGCGCCTCGCGCGCCGCTGCGCGGCAGTGGCCACGCAGATCGGCGCGTTGCAGAAGCACGAATCGCGCATCGACGCCGGCTCGACCGTGCCGGCGGCACTCGACGGCGTGCTCGACGCGCAAGGCATGGATACCGTGCCGGCCGAGCTGTTGCCCGAGACGACGAGCGACGCCGCGTCCGACGACAGCAACAGGGCCTGGCTCGAGGCCCTGCGCCCCGGTCATTGGGTGCGCCTCATGCTGCACGGCCGCTGGGTGGCCGCGCAGTTGCTGTGGCCCGGCGAGAAGGGGCAGATCTGGCTCTTCGGCGACGGCGCCACCGACGCCACCTGGGCCATCCGCCGCCGTGCGCTGCTGATGCTGCACGGCGCCGGCCTGGCCAAGTCGATGCGGATGCGCTCGCTGGTCGGCAGCGCGGCGCGGCGCGTGCAGGAGCGGCTGGCCGGCGCGGCGTAGCGCGCTTCAGACCGGCGTCGCGAGCGCGCGGCGCACCGCGGCCACGACGCGCACAGGCTGCTCGTGCACGATCCAGTGCGAGGCGTCGGCGACGCGCTCGACTTCGAGCCGCGGCACCCAGCGCCCGAGCCCTTCGAGCAGACCCGGCAGCAGCGCCTGGTCGCGCTCACCCCACAGCACCCAGGTCGGCACATGCACCTCGACCAGCGCGTCGGGCAGCTGCATGCCGCGCAGCGCTTCGCCGGGCCGCAGCGGCGAGGCACGATAGTAGGCCAGCGGTCCCGCCAGTCCGTGCTGCCAGACCCGCCGATAGCGCGCGCGCATCGCGGCGTCGAGCCAGCCGGCGGCACCCGAGCGCTCGAGCAGGTCGAACAGCCGGCCGAAGTCGTTCTCCTTCAGCAAGGCCTCGGCGTCGTCGCGGGCGAGGAAGTTCATGTAGGCGCTGGCCGCCTGCTGTGCCGGGTTGTCGCGCAGTTCGCGCAGGAAGGCGGCCGGATGCGGCGCATTGACGACCAGCAGCCGGCGCAGCAGTTCGGGCCGGCGCGCCGCCAGGCCCCACGCCAGTGCACCGCCCCAGTCGTGTGCGACAAGCAGATCGAGCGGCGCGCCAAGCGCCTCGATCAGCGAGGCGAGCTCGTCGATCAGCGCCTGCGGCCGGTAAGCAGCCTCCTCCAGCGGCGCACTCGAGCCGGCGTAACCGCGCAGATTGGGCGCCAGACAGCTCGCTTGGCCGGCCAGCGCCCGCATCGTGGCATCCCAGACAAAGGCGGCTTCGGGAAAGCCGTGCAGCAGCACGACGCGCCGCGGCCCGGCGCCGGCCTCACGGCAGCGCAGCGTGAGGCCGCCCGGCAAGGCGACGTCGCGCTCGACCACTTGGGTTGCGTCGGCCCTCATCTGCGCCTCCATCCGTGCAGCACCTCGGCCACGTCGGCCAGGCCCTGGCGCGACTGCGCCGAGAACAGGGTGACGCCGATATCGGCCGCCTCGCTCGCCACGCCGGCCAGAACGGCCTGCGCGCCGCGCAGCGCGGCGTCGGCCTGACGGCGGTTGAGCTTGTCGGCCTTGGTCAGCAGCACCAGCAGGCGCACCTGACCCGAGGCGACGCGCGCGCCGACGAGTGCAAGCAACTGCTCGTCGAGCTCGGTGAAACCGAGCCGCGCGTCGACCAGCAGCACGAGGCCGGCCAGCGCCTCGCGCCGGGCGAGGTACTCGGCCATCACGGCCTGCCAGCGCAGCTTGGCGCTGCGCTCGACGGCGGCGTAGCCGTAGCCGGGCAGATCGGCCAGGCGCGCATCGGGCGCGTCGCGCGCGCCGAGCTCGAACAGGTTGATGTGCTGTGTGCGCCCCGGCGTGCGCGAAGCGAAGGCGAGGCGCCGCTGCTGCGCCAGCGCGTTGATGGCGCTGGACTTGCCCGCGTTGCTGCGGCCGACGAAGGCGATCTCGGGCAGATCGGGCGGCGGCAGCTGGTCGAGCCGGCTCGCCGTGGTGAGAAAGCGCGCGCCCTGCGTCCAGGCCAGCGCCGCGCGCGCCGCGACGCTCGTAGGGGCTTCGCGACGCGCGGCTCTCATGGGCGGCGCATTGTAAAATTTTCCGTTACGCCCGCGGTTACAGCGCACAAGCGGTCGTTCGCCCTCGAGTGGCCCGCCCGCGCCGCAGCCCACGCATCGCGCCCGAAAGCCCTGCATGAAATCGCCCGTCCTCCTCTTGCTGACCACGCTCGCGGCCGCGCTGGCCTGCGCCCCGGCACTGGCCGCCGACGCCAGGCCCGCATTCAAGCCCGACGCCGCGCGCGGCCAGACGGCGTCGGCCGCCTGCCAGGCCTGCCACCTGGCCGACGGCACGCGCGGCCTGCCCGCCAATCCGATCCTGCAGGGCCAGCATGCCGAGTACATCGTCAAGCAGCTCGGCGAATTCAAGGCGGGCAAGCGCCAGAACGCCATCATGAGCGCGATGGCGGCGCCCTTGACCGAAGAGCAGATGCGCGACATCGCCGCCTTCTACGCGAGCAAGTCGGCGCAATCGGGGGCCGCCCGCAACAAGGACAGCGTGCTGCTGGGCGAGCAGATCTATCGCGGCGGCGTGGCGGCACGCAAGATCCCGGCCTGCGCCGGCTGCCACAGCCCCAACGGCGCGGGCATCCCGGTGCAGTACCCGCGCATCGGCAGCCAGCACGAGGAGTACGTCGAGGCCCAGCTCGTCGCCTTCCGCTCCGGCGCGCGCGCCAACAACGCGCCGATGCAAGCCATCGCCGCCAAGATGAGCGACGCCGAGATCAAGGCGGTGGCCGACTACATCGCCGGCCTGCGCTGAGCGACGGCGCACGGGCGTTCCCGCGCCGGCCGCAGGGACGGACGCAGTCGGCTAAGGTGGCCCGCTCGGGCCGACGCCATCGGTCCGCAGGGGGCTCGACCATGCTGCCGATCAGGGACCGCGGCTTCGCACATCCGATCGCCTCGGAGATCACCCCGCACGACGCGTTCCGCGAAGGCCGGCGCCGCCTGCTGGCCTCGGCCGCCGCGCTCGCGCTGCCGGCGCACGCCGCGGCCGCCGGGCCCGGCAAGCGCACACCGCTGGCGGCCACGCGCAGCAACGTCGCCGGCGCCGTGGTCATGGACCGCCCGACGAGCTATGCCGACATCACCGGCTACAACAACTTCTACGAGTTCGGCACCGACAAGGGCGATCCGGCGCGTCACGCCGCCGCGCTGCGCACGCGGCCGTGGACGGTGACGGTCGAAGGCGAGGTGCGCCGCGGCGCCACCTTCGATCTCGACCGCCTGCTCGCGCTGGCGCCGATGGAAGAGCGCATCTACCGGCTGCGCTGCGTCGAAGGCTGGTCGATGGTCATCCCCTGGATCGGCTACTCGCTGGCCGAGCTCGTCAGGCGCGTCGAGCCCACCGGCAACGCCAGGTACGTGCAGTTCGTGACGCTCGCCGACGGCGCCCAGATGCCCGGCCTGCGCTCGTCGGTGCTCGACTGGCCCTACGTCGAAGGCCTGCGGCTCGATGAAGCGATGCACCCGCTCGCGCTGCTCGCCTTCGGCCTGTACGGCGAGGTGCTGCCGAACCAGAACGGCGCACCGCTGCGCCTGGTGGTGCCGTGGAAGTACGGCTTCAAGTCGACCAAGTCGATCGTCAGGATCCGCTTCGTCGAGCGGCAACCGCCGACCAGCTGGTCGCGTGCCGCGCCGCAGGAGTACGGCTTCTACGCCAACGTCAACCCGCAGGTCGACCATCCGCGCTGGAGCCAGGCCGACGAACGGCGCATCGGCGAGGACGGGCTGTTCGCCAGGCGCAGGCCGACGCTGATGTTCAACGGCTACGCGGCGCAGGTGGCTTCGCTCTACGCGGGCATGGACCTGCGCCGCGCGTTCTGATCGGCCGCAAGACGATGAACCGCGCGCGCGCCCTGCCCGCTGCCGGCGCGTCCGAGCCGACAGCGCAGCGGCCGCTGCCCCGGCGCGGCGCGGCCGCCGCCGCGGCGCCGCGCCTCGACGCCTGGCTCGCGCATCGCGCCGTCAAGCCGGCGCTCTTTGCACTCGCGCTGGTGCCGTTGGCTCTGCTCGTCATCGGCGCCATCGCCGGCACGCTGGGCGCCAACCCGGCCGAGGCGCTGATCCGCCGCAGCGGCGACTGGGCGCTGCGGCTGCTGTGCCTGACGCTGGCGCTGACGCCGCTGCGCCGGCTCACCGGCTGGCAGGCGCTGGCACGCTGGCGCCGCATGCTGGGCCTGTTCACGTTCTTCTACGCCGTCTGCCACTTCCTCGCCTACGCCTGGCTGGATAAGGGCTTGGACGCGGCGGCCATCGCGCGCGACATCGGCAAGAGGCCCTTCATCCTCGTCGGCGCGACCGCGCTGGCGCTGCTGCTGCCGCTGGCGGCGACCTCCTTCGGCCGCGCGATCAAGGCGCTCGGCGCGGCGCGCTGGCGCGCCCTGCATCGCGCGGTGTACGCGATCGCACCGCTCGCCTTGCTGCACTTCTACTGGATGCGCGCGGCCAAGCGCGACTTCGACGAGGTCATCGCCTACGCGGCCGTCCTGGCGCTGCTGCTCGGCTGGCGCGCCTGGAGGGCCCTGGAGCGCTGAGCGCGCCGCTCGAGGCCAACCGCGCCGAACGGGCGGCTCGGGATCCACAGCGCTGGGCGCGCCGTCCGGAAGCTGCCGTGCCGGGTGCGCCGCCGAAACGGTGCCGCGCCGAGTGCGCCGGCGCGTGCGTTCCGGCACACGCGTTCCCGCGAACGCGGGGCTGCTGCCGCCGCGCGCGCGGCCTAGCATGGCGCAAACAGCTGGCCCCATGGCGATGCCGCACACGACGACCCCCGATCCCGCCCTCGTCGACGCGGGTGCGCGCGAGGCGCTTTGCCTGGCGCTCGCGCTGCTCGACGACGCCCAAGCGCGCGCCATCCCCTACGAGATGACGCTGGCACTCGCCGCGGTGGCACGCAGCTACCACGTGCTGCACGCGCGACACAGCGCCGCAGCCGCGTTCGCGCTGGCGCTGCGCTGGGCACAGGCGAGCGGTTCGGCCGACCAGACGGTCGACCTGCACTGCGAGATCGCCGAGACCGCGGCGCGCGAGATGCTCGAACTGAAGCGCGGACTCGAAGCGGATGGCGAAACGGACCCGCACGCCGCCCGCGCGGCGCGGCGCATCGCGCGCGAACGTGCGCGCGACCACGCCTTCGAAGCCGCGCGCCTGGCACCCACCGTGACCGACGGCACCTGGGAAGCGCGTGTGCTGCTGCGCGCGAGCGAGGTGCTCGAGCAATGCGGCGACCGCGACGACGCGATGCTGCTGCAAAGCCGCGCGCTGCGGCTGATGTCCGACGAGAGCGACGGCACCAGCGACCCCTCGCTGCTGCCGAGCCTGGGGCGGCTGGCGGACGCCTGATCGGCGGCGCGCACCGATGCGCGCAGCTCAGTGCGCCGAGCGGCCGCGCGCGAGCACCGGCGCCAGCGCCCGCCCGGTGTGGGTGCCCGCGGCCACCACCGCTTCGGGCGGACCGGCGGCGACGACCAGGCCGCCTTCGGCGCCGCCCTCCGGTCCGAGGTCGATGACCCAATCCGCCTCGGCGATGACGTCGAGGTCGTGCTCGATGACGACGACGCTGTGGCCGCCGTCGACGAGGCGGTGCAGCACGCGCACGAGCTTCTCGACGTCGGCCATGTGCAGGCCGACGGTGGGCTCGTCGAGCACGTAGAGCGTCCTGGGCGCACGCTGGCCGCGCCGCGTGACGTCGTCGCGCACCTTGCTGAGTTCGGTGACGAGCTTGATGCGCTGCGCCTCGCCGCCCGACAGCGTGGGCGAAGGCTGGCCGAGCGTCAGGTAGCCCAGACCGACGTCGGCAAGCAGGCGCAGCGGGTGCGCGATGGCGGGCATCGAGGCGAAGAACTCCGCCGCCTCGTCGACTTCCATGCGCAGGACGTCGCCGATGCTGCGGCCGCGCCAGCTCACGGCCAGCGTCTCGGGGTCGAAGCGCGCGCCGCGGCAGACGTCGCAGGGCACCTTGACGTCGGGCAGAAAGCTCATCTCGATCGTCTTCATGCCCTGGCCTTCGCAGCCCGGGCAACGGCCGTCGCCGGTGTTGAAGCTGAAGCGCGCCGCCGCGTAGCCGCGCGCGCGCGCTTCCAGCGTCTCGGCGAAGAGCTTGCGGATCGCGTCCCACAAGCCGATGTAGGTGGCCGGGCAGGAGCGCGGCGTCTTGCCGATCGGCGTCTGGTCGACTTCGAGCACGCGGTCGATGGCCTCGAAACCGGAAAGCGCGACACAGCCGGCCCAGGAACGCGCGCCGCCGAGTGCGGCTTGCACGTTGGCCAGCAGCACGTCGCGCGCCAGCGTGCTCTTGCCCGAGCCGCTGACGCCGGTGACGGCCACCAGCCGCGCCAGCGGCACGCGCACGGCGACGGCGCGCAGGTTGTGCCGCGTGGCGCCGTGGAGCGCGAGCGCCGGCGCATCCGCGTCGACGGCACGCCGCGGCTGCAGCGGATGCACCGGCGGCGCGGCCAGCAGGCGGCCGGTGACCGAGGCCGGCGCGCGCGCCAGGTCTTCCGCCCGGCCCTCGGCGACGAGCGTGCCGCCGCGCTTGCCGGCGCCGGGGCCGATGTCGATCAGGTGTTCGGCGCGGCGAATCGTGTCCTCGTCGTGCTCCACCACCACCAGCGTGTTGCCGGCCTCGCCCAGGCGGCCGAGCGCAGCGAGCAAGATGCCGTTGTCGCGCGGATGCAGGCCGATCGTCGGCTCGTCGAGCACGTAGCACACGCCCTGGAGATTGCTGCCCAGCTGCGCGGCAAGCCGGATGCGCTGCGCCTCGCCGCCCGAGAGCGTGGGCGCGGCGCGGTCGAGCGTGAGGTAGCCCAGGCCGACTTCCTCGAGGAAGACGAGACGGCTGCGGATCTCGGCGACGACGTCGCGCGCGATGCCGGCCTCGCGCCCCTCGAGCTGCAGCCCTTCGACCCAGGTGCGCACCTCGCGCACCGAGCGGCGCGCCAGCGCGCCGATGTCCAGGCCGTCGAAGCTGACGGCCAGGGCCGCCGGATTGAGCCGCGCACCACGGCATTCGGGGCAAGGCTCGTCGACCAGGCCCTCGACCTCGGGCTCCTCGGCCGGAAAGCTCTGCTCGCGCCCCTTGTCGTCGGCCTCGCGCCGCGTGTCGTCGTAGGCGCGGCGCTGTTCGCGCGTGAGTTTCAGGCCGGTGCCGACGCAACTCGTGCACCAGCCGTGCTTGCTGTTGTAGCTGAACATGCGCGGGTCCAGCTCGGGGTAGCTGGTGCCGCACACCGGGCAGGCGCGCTTGGTCGAGAACACCTTCACCTGGCCGATGCCCCTGCCGGCGGCGAGCGCATCGTCGGCCATCGTCGCGGCCAGGCCGTCGAGCGGGTGCAGCAGGTGCAGCACGCCGCGCCCCAGCTCGAGCGTCCTGGCCAGCAGCGCGCGCAACTCGGCCTCGCGCTCGGGCACGACGACGAGGTCGCCCACCGGCAGCTCGAGCGTGTGCTCCTTGAAGCGGTCGATGCGCGGGAACGGCTGCGTCGGCAGGAACTCGCCGTCGACGCGCAGATGCGTGTGGCCGCGCGCGCGTGCCCACTTGGCGAGGTCGGTGTAGACGCCCTTGCGGTGCACGACCAGCGGCGCCAGCAGACCGACATGCTCGCCGCGGTGCCCGCCCGCCTCGGGCGGGCGCAGCAGCTGCGCGGCGATGCTCTCGGCGCTCTGCGCGCGCACCGGCGCGCCGTCCTTCACGCAATGCTGCAGCCCGAGCTTGACCCACAGCAGGCGCAGGAAATGCCAGACCTCGGTGGTGGTGGCGACGGTGCTCTTGCGCCCGCCGCGCGACAGGCGCTGCTCGATGGCCACCGTGGGCGGGATGCCGTACACCGCGTCGACATCGGGCCGGCCGGCCGGCTGCACGATGCTGCGCGCGTAGGCGTTGAGCGACTCGAGATAGCGCCGCTGCCCTTCGTTGAACAGGATGTCGAAGGCGAGCGTGCTCTTGCCCGAGCCGCTGACGCCGGTGATGACGTTGAACTTGCCGCGCGGAATCTCGACGTTCAGGTTCCTCAGGTTGTGCTCGTGCGCGTTGACGATGCGGATGGCTTCGTCCGGCGCCGCGCGGCGCTCGCGCACGGCGGCCTGCAGCGGGCGGCCTTCCTCGGCGCGCGGCGCGGCGAAGCCCATCGCCCGCTCGTAGTCGCGCAGCGCGGCGCCGGTGTGCGAAGCGGCGTGCGCCTTCACGTCGTCGGGCGTGCCGGTGCAGACGACGCTGCCGCCGGCCTCGCCGCCCTCGGGGCCGAGGTCGACGATCCAGTCGGCGGCGCGGATGACGTCGAGGTTGTGCTCGATCACGACCAGCGAATGCCCGGCATCGAGCAGCTTGCGCAGCGCGCGCATCAGCCTGGCGATGTCGTCGAAGTGCAGCCCGGTGGTGGGCTCGTCGAACAGGAACAGCGTGCCCTTGCGGGCCAGCGGCTGGCGCGGGTGCGCCGCCGCTTCGGCCAGGAAGCCGGCGAGCTTGAGGCGCTGCGCCTCGCCGCCCGACAGCGTGGGCACGGGCTGGCCGAGGCGCAGGTAGTCGAGCCCGACGTCGACGAGCGGCTGCAGCCGCGCCACCACCTCGCGGTCGTTCTGGAACCAGTGCGCGGCCTCGGCCACGGTGAGCTCGAGCAGATCGGCGATGCTGAGCTGCAGCGGCCCGCGCAGCACCTTCACGTCCAGCACTTCGGCGCGGTAGCGGCGGCCGTCGCAGTCGGGGCAGCGCAGGTAGACGTCGGAGAGGAACTGCATCTCCACATGCTCGAAGCCCGAGCCGCCGCAGGTCGGGCAGCGTCCGTCGCCGGCATTGAAGCTGAAGGTGCCGGCCGTGTAGCTGCGCTCGCGCGCCAGCGGCGCCTCGGCGAAGATCTTGCGCAGCTCGTCGAAGGCGCCGACGTAGCTCGCCGGGTTGCTGCGCGCGGTCTTGCCGATCGGGCTCTGGTCGACGAACACGGCGTCGGCCAGCTGCTCGGCACCGAGCAGCGCCTCGTGCGCGCCGGGCGTCTCGACCGCCTTGCCGAAGCGGCGCGCCAGCGCCGGGTACAGCACATCCTGCACCAGCGTGCTCTTGCCCGAGCCGCTGACGCCGGTGATGCACACCAGGCGCGCCAGCGGCAGCTCCACCGTCACGCGCTGCAGGTTGTGCTCGGCCGCGCCTTGCAGCACGAGCCTGGGCGTGCCGGCATCGACCGGCCGCCGAAAGCCCAGGCTCACCTGCTTGCGCGCGCCGAGATAGGCGCCGGTGAGCGTGGGCGCGCCCTGCACCGCCTCGGGCGCGCCGTCGAAGACGATCTGCCCGCCGCGCTCGCCCGGTCCCGGGCCCATGTCGATCAGGCGGTCGGCGGCGAGCATCACGGCCGGGTCGTGCTCGACCACCACCAGCGTGTTGCCGGCGTCGCGCAGCCGGTGCATCGCCTCGACGATGCGGCCCATGTCGCGCGGGTGCAGGCCGATGCTCGGCTCGTCGAGCACGAACATGGTGTTGACGAGCGAGGTGCCGAGCGCCGTCGTCAGGTTGATGCGCTGCACCTCGCCGCCCGAGAGCGTGCGGCTCTGGCGGTCGAGCGTGAGGTAGCCCAGGCCGACGTCGCACAGGTACGCGAGGCGCGTGCGGATCTCGCCCAGCAGCAGCCCGAGCGCCTCGTCGAGCAGCGTCGAGGGCAGCGTGAGGTGCTCGAAGAAGCGGCGCAGCCGCTCGGCCGAAAGCTGCATCAGGTCGTGCAGCGCGAGTCCGGGCAGCGCCTCGAGCTGCGCGCGCGTCCACGCCGCGCCCACGGGCGCGAAGCGCTGCGCCGGCGCCAGCACCGCGTCGGCGTCGGCCCGGCTGCCCAGTCGCCACAGCAGCGCCTCGAGCTTCAGGCGTGCGCCGCCGCAGGCCGCGCAGGGCGTGTAGCTGCGGTACTTGGACAAGAGCACGCGGATGTGCATCTTGTACGCCTTGCTCTCGAGGTAGCCGAAGAAGCGGCGGATGCCGTACCACTGGCGCTGCCAGTCGCCCTTCCAGTGCGGCGAGCCTTCGACGACCCATTGCCGCTGCGCCTCGCTGAGCTGGCTCCACGCGGTGTCGCGCGGGATGCCGGCCTCGCCGGCGTAGCGCAGCAGATCGTCCTGGCATTCGGCCCAGGCCGGCGTCTGCAGCGGCTTGACGACGCCATTGCGCAGCGTCTTGCGGTGGTCGGGGATCACGAGCCCCCAGTCGACGCCGATCACGCGGCCGAAGCCGCGGCAGGCTTCGCAGGCGCCATAGGCCGAGTTGAAGCTGAACAGGCCGGGCTGCGGATCGGCATAGCGCAGATCGCTCTCGGGGCAATGCAGGCCGCTGGAGTAACGCCAGACGGCGGGTGCGGCGGGCGCGCCCGCGGCATCGACGGCGCCGGACGCATGCACGTCCAGACGCCCGCCGCCGCGCCGCAGCGCCAGCTCGATCGCTTCGATGACCCGCGCCGGCTCGGCGCCGGCCAGGCGCAGCCGATCGGCCACCACGTCGAGGATCTTGCGGTCGCCGTCGCGGCGCTCGGCCTGCACGCGCGTGAAGCCGCTCGCCGCCAGCCACTGTTCCTGCTGCTCGGCGCCGGTGTCGGCGGGCAGCACCACCGGGAAGGTGAAGACGAGCCTCGGGTCGCCGGCCCGGGCCGCGCGCTGCGTCAGATCGGCATGGATCGTCTGCGGCGTGTCGTGCCGCACCGGCAGCGCCGTGGCGCGGTCGAACAGCTGCGCGGCGCGTGCGTAGAGCAGCTTCAGGTGATCGTTCAGCTCGGTCATCGTGCCGACCGTGCTGCGGCTGGTGCGTACCGGGTTGGTCTGGTCGATGGCGATGGCCGGCGGCACGCCTTCGACGCGGTCGACCGCCGGGCGGTCCATGCGGTCGAGGAACTGGCGCGCATAGGCGCTGAAGGTCTCGACGTAGCGCCGCTGGCCCTCGGCGTACAGCGTGTCGAAGACGAGCGAGGACTTGCCCGAACCGCTCGGCCCCGTCACCACCGTCAGCTCGCCGGTGCGGATGTCGAGGTCGAGGTTCTTCAGGTTGTGCTGGCGCGCGCCGCGGATGCGGATGAGGCCGGAGGACATGGCGCGATCGGGGTCTCTTGCAGAGGGGCAGCGAAGGCCGAACCGGCCATTCTAGGCAGCGCCTCGAAGCATGCCGGCACATCGGCCGCGAGCCCGGCGCGGCCGCAGCACCTAATGCTGGCCTCACCTCGCCTTCACCGGCCGCTCATCGTCGGGGGCTAGGCTGCGTGCCGAAACGCCGGGTATCGCGCAGTCCCGATCGGGGCGGCCCGGCGTCCCAGTGCCAGGCGCGGCGCACTGCGTCGATCCGCCGCCCCATCCACGCAACCCAGGAGTCAGGACATGAAACGCCTCTACACCCGCAGCCTCGTTGCTGCCGCCTTCGCCACCCTGCTGGCCGGCAGCGGCTTCGCACGCGCTGCGGCCGAACTGCCGCCCGTGCACAAGAGCGGCACGGTCGAGTACATCAGCGGCGGCGTCGGCAGCGAGCAGGCGCACGCCATCGAGAAGGCGGGCACGCAATGGCCGCTGACCCTCGTCTTCGCCGAGAAGGACGTCAAGCGCGGCGAGTTCGTCACCAACGTCAAGGCCGTCGTGCGCGACGCCAAGGGTCAGCCGGTGCTGAGCGTCGACCAGGCCGGCCCGATCCTGCTGGCCCGGCTCGAACCCGGCGCCTACGTGATCGACGCCACGCTGGCCGGCAAGACGCTGCAGGAGAAGGTCCAGGTGAAGGCCGGCACGCCGACCAAGGTGGAACTGCTCTGGCCGAAGGGCACGGCGCGCTGAGCGCCCGTGAAGATACGAAGCGCGCCCGCGCAGGGGTGCCCAAGGGCTCTGGGCCGGCCGCGGCCATCGCCCCGATGGCCCGAAGCGCGGCGCGCGCAGGCGGCGCGCGCGTCGCCGGCTGTCCGGTGGGCCGCGCGCATCCCGTGCAGACCGCAGGTGCCGTGCAGGCCAGGCCGGCGGCCGCCGCCGACGGTTGCGTGCGCCTCCGCGCACATTGTCGACAACCGCATTGGCGACTAGCATGAGCGGATGCGCACCCGCGACGCCGACGCCTTCGCCCGCTGGGAAAGCACGATCGATTTCCGGCTCTTCGGCGACAGCGCCGGACCGACGCTGACGGTGCCCGAGCAGATCGCCGCCAAGGTGGGCGATCGCATCATCGGCGGCGCGCTGGCGCCGGGCGCGCGCATCGGCGAGCAGGAACTGGCCGACGAGTTCGAGGTCAGCCGCGGCCCCGTGCGCGAGGCGATCCGCATCCTCGAGCGCGAAGGCCTGGTGGCGGTGCTGGCGCGGCGCGGCGCGGTCGTCACCGAACTGTCGGCCGCCGAGTTGCGCGAGCTCTTCGAGATCCGCGCCGGGCTGTTCGAGATCGCGCTGCGCAAGGTTGCGGCCACGCGGGCCCCCGAGCTGCTGGCGGCGATGCGCGCGGGCGTCGCCCGCCTGGAGTCGCTCGTCGAGGCCGACGACGGCGGCAGCGCCTACGCCGAGACGACGCACCGGCTGATCCAGATCGCGGCGCGCTTCGCCGGCAACGAGCGGCTGCGGCGCATGATCGCCGCGCTGTCGCTGCAGACGCTGCGCTACAGCAAGCTCGGGCTGGCCGCGGTGGAGCGCCGGCGGCGCTCGGCGCGGCTGTGGGCGCAGGCGCAGCGAGCGCTCGAGCGCGGCGACGTCGCGCAGCTCGTGCGCCTGGCGCACCAGCGCAGCGAGGAGTCGGCCGAAGAAGCCGCGCGGCGGCTGGGCGGGACGGCGGGCTGATGCGGGCGGGCGCGGCCGCGGGCGACGGCCCGGCCGCAGATCGCGCCGGGGCAGGTCAACGCGTCTTGCGGCGCGCGGCCATGGACCGCGGATCGCGATTCCCTCGGCTGGCGAACCCGGCCTCCTGCTCCGCTCGTCGCGCGGGCGGCGTCGCCCGGCTGCATCACGGGCCGCCATCCGGGGTCAACGCGGTACGCCGGACTCCAGATGAGGGCCGAGCCGCCGCTGCAACAGCGCGTGGGCCCAGTCCATGAAGGCCTGCACGCGGGCAGGCCGCCTGCGGGCGCCGGGCGTGACCAGGTGCAGCGGCAGCGAGGGGCACTGCCAGGCCGGCAGGACCCGCACGAGCGAGCCGCTGCTCAGGTAGTGGCCAGCGACGAATTCCGCCAGCACGATCAGACCCGCCCCGTCCAAGGCGGCACTCAGCGCGACCGCGCTGTCGGTCGTGATCAGGCGCGCCGGCACATCGAGTTCGACCGTGCGGCCGCCGCCACTCAAGGTGACCGGCCTGAGCTTGCCCGTGGATGCAAGCACGTACCCGATCTGGTGATGCCGCATCATCGCTTGGGCGGTATCCGGCAGGCCGCAGCGGTCGATGTAGCTCGGGGCTGCACACAGCACGAAGCGCAGATCGCCGACGCGCCGCGCCGACAAGCCCGAGTCCGGCAGCTTGCCCCCGCGCAGCGCGCAGTCGACCCCCGCCCGGACCAGATCGACGGTGCGGTCGGTGCAACCCAGTTCGATCGTGATCCTGGGGTAGCGCTCGAGGAAGCCCCGGATCTCGGGCGCGAACAGCAGACGTCCCATCGCCACCGGAACGTCGACGCGCAGATGTCCGGCCGGCGCACTCGCGCCCTTGCGCAGCCCGGCCTGCGCCTCCTCCATCTGCTGCAGGATCGAGCGGGCGTGCCGGTAGTAGACCAGCCCTTCCTCGGTCGGCGCGACGGCGCGGGTCGTGCGCGCAAGCAGCCGCACGCCGAGCCGGTCTTCGAGCTGCTGTACGTGCTGGCTGACGGTCGCCTTGTGCAGGTTCAGCTGCGCCGCGGCGCGGGTGTAGCTGCGGCTGTCCACCACCTGGACGAACGTACGCATGGCGTCGAACCGGTCCATTGCGCGCTCCCGCTATGCCCGGCGCCGATTGTCGGCGTTCGCCAGACAGTGTGTCGCGACCTGCGAGCTGGGCAGCGGGCCGGTCTGTCTCTACAGTGGCGCCGAAGGCATTTCTTCCCCGAAAGGACCACCATGCCCAGGCGGCTTCACCTCGTTGCGGGCCTGCTCGCTCCCCTGTCGATCGCAGTCTTCTTGCTCTCCACGGTCGTCGTCGAGCTGTTCGGCTCGCCCGCAGCGGTGGCGCAGCTCAAGTCGCTCATCGTCACGCCGGGGCTGTGGATCGTGATCCCGGCGATCGCCGCGGCCGGCGGCAGCGGGATGTCCCTGTCGAAGTCGCGCAAGGGACGCCTGACCCAGTCCAAGAAGAAGCGCATGCCCTTCATCGCCGCCAACGGTCTGCTGGTGCTCCTGCCATGCGCCATCGTCCTGGACCGCTGGGCTTCGGCGCACCGCCTCGACGGCGCGTTCTACGCGCTCCAGGCCATCGAGCTGATCTTCGGCGCCGTCAACCTCGCCCTGATGGGGATCAATGTCCGCGACGGCCTGCGCATGGCAGGTCGGCTGGGCCGCTCGCAGCCGGCGGTGCCGGACGGCGTCTGACGCCCGGCGCGGACGCCCGCCCGGCGCAGGCTGCGGTCTGCGGCCGGAGCGCAGGTTGCAGCGCATGATCGCCGCGCTGTCGCTGCAGACGCTGCGCTGCGGCAAGCCCGGGCTGGCCGCGGTGGAGCGCCGGCGGCGCTCGGCGCGGCCGTGGGTGCAGGCGCAGCGAGCGCTCGAGCGCGGCGACGTCGCGCAGCTCGTGCGCCTGCGCACCGGCGCAGCGAGGAGTCGGCCGAAGAAGCCGCGCGGCGGCTGCGCGACACGGCGGGTTGATGCAGGCAGGGGCGCGACCAGCGCCGGCCGGGTTTGTCCGGCAAGATGCGGCAGCAAGCGAATGACCGGGTTTTCGGCGTACCGCCTCGAGTCACGACAGGAGCCTGCCTGCGTGCTGGCCGCAGGCGCCAGCCGAGGCGGTGCAGCCGCGCGACACTTCGCTTCGACGACGCAATTGGGCCGATCCCTGCGCACCGGATCGCCCGACCTGCGCAGAAGATGTACGCGCACGAAATGAGCCTGGACGAACACCTTGAAATGCTGGATGTCCTTGCCTCGCATCCCGGCCCGGCCGTGATTTCCGGTTACGACAACGCCTTCTACGACAAGCACCTGAGGGGCTGGAAG
Source organism: Rubrivivax sp. (assembly GCA_020852865.1). Classification (GTDB taxonomy): domain Bacteria; phylum Pseudomonadota; class Gammaproteobacteria; order Burkholderiales; family Burkholderiaceae_C; genus Rubrivivax. The sequence continues at coordinate 10,044 of JADYZZ010000063.1, read as the reverse complement.
AAGGTCCGCGTCAAACCCCCGAAGGTCGAGAAGCAGGCCGATCGCATGGAAGTGCTCTGGGCCAAGGCACGAGCCTGACGGCCGCGGCAAGCGGCGACTCGCGGGACGGACGCGAGCCGGCTATGTGTGCCCGAACATCCGCGCCGCCTTCTGGTGCAGCGACTCCAGCGCGGGCTTCAAGAGCTGGAAGAGCTGCGAGGCGTACTTGCGTTCGTCGATCAGCGGGTAGTATTTGAACTGGCTGCCCGACAGCGCGTACCACTCGTAGAGCACTTCGTCGTGCTCGTCGAGCCCCACCAGAGCCTTGCCCCGGAATTCCCGATGTTCGGGCAGCGGCAACACGATCGGGTACGACGACACGAGATACTCGCGCTGGAACTGCTTGTCCATCGGCGAGTACATCACCGACAGAAACACGCTCGCCTGCGCATCGACGCGCCGCGGCGCAGCGTGCCTGCGCTGTTTCTGGATTTTCGCCTCGGCCGCGGCACGCTCGTCGGCCTGGCGTTGCAAGATGGCAGCCCCGAAGCGATCAGCGTGGCGATGGGCGCGGAAATCCTCTTCGCGCAGGCCGCTGTCACGACACAGCGTCCAGTCCTTGGCGCTGGCATTCGCGATTTCGAGGTACGCACGCAGCCTTCTGCGCTTGCTCCGATCGCGGAAATCGCGCAGGTTGGCGGCCTCCTTCGATTTCACCGACGCGGCGCTGATCACAACGCCGCCGCCCTGGTTGATCTCGACCGCGAAGTCGTAGTAGGACTTGCTCTCGGGCGGCTTGACCCCGAACAACTCCGCGAAGCAGCGCTCGATCTGGCGCGAATCGGCGCGCGTGCTGCGCTCGGGGTCGTCTTCCCTGATGTTGCCGCTGCCGTCGCGGTACGTGCTCAGGTACTCGACAAGAGCCCGCATCCGATCGGGCGTCGGATTTGCGGTCAAGAACGGCTGTGACATTCCCTGCCTCGCAGCGGTCGCCGGCGGCAAGCATAAGCCCGCCTGTTGCAAGGCCGCGAGCGTGCTCTCAGCCGCCCCCAGCCTCCCGCGCGAGGCGGTCGCGCAACTCGCCCTTGAGCACCTTGCCCGCGAGATTGCGCGGCAGCGCCGGCACGAAGACGATGCGGCGCGGCTTCTTGTAGCCGGCGATGCGCTGGGCGCAGTGCTCGGCCAGCGCCTCGGCGTCGGCCGCGGCCCCCGCGCGCAGCACCACCGCCGCGGCCACCACCTCGCCCCACTCGGCGTGCGGCAGCCCGAGCACGGCGGCCTCCTGCACCGCCGGGTGGCTGGCGAGCGCATCCTCGACTTCGCGCGCGTAGACGTTGAAGCCGCCGCTGATGATCATCTCCTTGTTGCGGCCGACGATGTGCAGGAAGCCCTGGCGGTCGAAGCGGCCGAGGTCGCCGCTGTAGTACCAGCCGTCGCGCACCGCTTCGGCCATCGCCTCGGGCCGGCGCCACAGCGCGACGCGGCCGATGCCCTCGTGCGCGATCGTGATCTCGCCCACCTCGCCCGGCGCGACCTCGGCGCCGGCGGCGTCGCGCAGCACGATGCGCACGTTGGCGCTCGGGCGGCCGCACGAGCCGATCGGATCGTCGGCGCCGTCTTCGCTCGTGCCCACATGCTCGTGCGGATAGAGCACGGCCAGCGGCTGCACGGCCTCGGTCATGCCGTACTGCTGGCGCAGGATGGGGCCGAAGATCGCCTGTGCGCGGCGCAGCAGCGCCACCGGCGTCGGCGCGGTGCCGTAGTGGATGCGCACGAGCGAGGACCAGTCGCCGCGCGCGCCGCCTTCGATGGCGTCGACCAGGCGCGCGAGCATGGTCGGCACCACCATCAGGTGGGTGATGCGGTGCTCGGCGATCGCCGCCAGCACGCCGGCCGGCTCGAAGCGGTCGAGCACGACGTTGCGCGCGCCGCGCAGGAAGCAGGGGAAGAGGTAGACGCCGGCGGCGTGCGTGAGCGGCCCGACGTGCAGCATGGCGTCGTCGACCGAAAGCGCGTACTCCATCGCCAGGAAATGGTTGGCGAGGCGCGCCTGCCAGCGCTCGAGGTCGTAGGCCACGCCCTTGGGCCGGCCGGTGGTGCCCGAGGTGTAGGCGATGCGCAGCAGGTGGCCCGGGCCGATGTCGATCTGCGGCGAGCGCGCCGGCGCGGCGGCGCAGACGGCGTCGAGGTCGACGATGCCGGGCGCGGTGCCGGCTGCGCCCTCTGCAGCGCCCGTACCACCGGCAGCGCCAGCAGCGCCGGCACCGGCGGCGCCCGTGCCACCGGCGGCGCGCTCTGCGCCTGCTCCAAGCGCTGCGCCCGCCGCCGCGGCGGCGCCCGAGGCCGCGCCGCAGCCGAGCACGAACCGCAGCGCCGGCAGCGCCCCGCCGCGCCGCGCGGCGAACTCGGCGGCCAGCGTCGCGAACTGCGGCCCGACGATCACCGCCGCGGCCTCGGCATCGGCCAGGATGTCGAGGTGCTCGGCCAGCGTGTGGCGCGCGTTGAGCGCGACGTAGGCGAGCGCCGCCTTTTCGGCGCCGAACAGGCTGTCCAGGCTCTCGACCGAGTTCTCGAGCAGCACCGCCAGCCGCTCGCCCGGAGCCAGGCCGAGCGCGACCAGCGCCTGCGCCATGCGGCTGCTGCGCGCGTCGATCTCGGCGTGCGTCCAGCGGCGGGCGCCGACGATCAGCGCCGGGCGCGTGCCATGCTGCGCCGCGGCCCAGCCGATCAGTCGGCCGGCGATCACCCCAGCACCACCAGATCCTGGCCTTCGCTCACCGCTTCGCCTTCCTGCGCCAGCAGGCGCAGCACGGTGGCCGCGCGCGGCGCGACGAGCGGGATCTCCATCTTCATGCTCTCGAGCACCACCAGGGTCTGCTCGGCGGCGACGGCGTCGCCTTCGCGCACCTCGACCTTCCAGACGGTGCCGGTGACTTCGGACTGGAGCGTGATCTGGGTCATGGGAGCCTGCGGGAGGATGCCGGGGGCACAATCCTAGCCGACGTTGCTATTGTTGACAATCTGATTGTGGGATGCTTCAATGCGCCCGGATTCGACCCGCCGACCCGCCGACCCGCCGACCCGCCGACCCGCCGACCCGAGCGCCGGCGCCGACCGCAGCCGGCGCGGCGCGTGCCCGGCCACCCTGCACGGAGACCCCCGAGATGCCCAGCCCCTGGACCACCGCCCTGGCCGTCTTCGTCGCCGCCCTCGGCCTGCTGCCGGGCGCAGCGCGCGCGCAATGGGCGCCGAGCGAGCGCGTCACCTACCTGATCGGCGTCGCCCCCGGCGGCACGGTCGACCTCTATGCGCGCGGCATCAAGGAAGCGCTCGACCGGCTCGGCCTCATGCACGGCCAGACCGTGCTCGCCGAGAACAAGGTCGGCGCCGGCGGCGCGATCGCGATGCAGCAGCTCAAAGGCATGCGCGGCAACGCACACTGGCTCGGCACCTTCCACACCGGCGCCATCGCCGGCGCCGTGACCGGCCTCATCCGCGCCGACCCGCGCGACTTCACGCCGGTGGCGATGATGGTCGAGGAAACGTCGCTCGTCGCCGTGCGCGCCGACTCGGCTCTCGAGGACGGCAAGGAACTGGTGGCCGCGCTGAAGGCCGACCCGACCCGGCTGCGCATCGCCGTCGCCCCGGCGCTGGGGCAGAGCACGCACATGGCGCTGGCCAAGCCGCTGCAGGCCGCCGGCGTGGCGATCGACAAGCTGACGATCGCGCCCTTCCGCTCGTCGGGCGAATCGGTGGCGGCGCTGCTCGGCGGCCATGTCGACGTGGTGTCGGCGACGGCGCCGGTGATCCTGCCGCAGGTGCAGGCGGGCAAGCTGCGCATCCTCGCCAGCGCCGCCGCCGAACGCGGCGTCGGCGCGCTGGCCGGCGTCAAGACCTGGCGCGAGCAGGGCGTGCCGGCCGACTACGTCACCTACAACGGCGTCATGCTGCCTCCGGGCGTCAACGCCGAACAGATCCGCTTCTGGGAAGACGCGCTGCGCAAGGTGGCGCAGGACAGGGCCTGGATCGCGCTGGTGGAGAAGTCGGGCAACAAGCCGATCTTCCGCGGCTACGTCGACTCGCACCGCTACCTGCTCGCCGAGTGGAAGGCGAGCAGCGAGCTCGCCGTCCGGCTCGGCCTCGGGACGGCGAAGTGAGCGTGCGCTGGGACGCCGCCTTCGCGCCCGGCGGCGCCTGGGCTGCCGAGCTGGCCGAGCTGCAGGCGCGCCGCGCCAGCGCGCAGGCGATGGGCGGGCCCGAGGCGCTGGCCCGGTTCCGCGCCGGCGGGCGCCTCAACGCGCGCGAGCGCATCGCGGCGCTGGTGGACGCCGGCAGCTTCCACGAGATGGGCACGCTGGCGGGCAAGGGCCACTACGACGCCGAGGGCCGCTACAGCCGCACCGAGCCGACCAACGCCATCGTCGGCACCGGCCGCATCGCCGGGCGCAAGGTGGCGCTCCATGTCGACGACTTCACCGTCAAGGCCGGCAGCTCCGAGGGCACGATCGCCGACAAGTGGATCTACATCGAGCGCCTCGCCTGTCAGTTGCGCATGCCGCTCGTGCGCCTGGTCGACTCGGCCGGCGGCAGCGTGCGCCTGCTGATGCAGATCGGCGGCACCAAGATTCCCGAGTACACCACCTGGCCGGCGCAGGAACTGCTGAACACCGTGCCGGTGGTCGGCGTCGCCCTGGGCGCGTGCGCCGGACAGGGTGCCATCAAGGTGCTGTCGTCGCACTTCTCGGTGCTCGTGCGCGAACAGGCCCAGGTGATGGCCGCCGGCCCGCATGTCGTGCGCCAAGCCTACGGCGTCGAGGTCGACAAGAACGAACTCGGCGGCTGGAAGGTGCAGCGCAAGAGCGCGCTCGTGCACAACGAGGCGGCGGACGAGGCCGACGCGCTGGCCCAGGTGAAGCGCTTCCTGTCGTACCTGCCGCGCAGCGTGTACGAACTGGCGCCGGTGCTGCCTTGCGACGACGACCCGAACCGCGCCGACGAGGCCCTGGCGGACGCGATCCCGCACGACCGGCGCAAGATCTACGAGCCGCGCCGGATCCTCGAAGCGGTGTTCGATCGCGCCAGCCTGTTCGAGATCGGCCGCTGGCAGGGCGGCTCGGTGGTGACGATGCTCGGGCGTCTGGCCGGCATCCCGGTGGGCGTGATCGCCAACGACCCCAAGGTGGCCGGCGGCGCGATGACGCTGCAGGCCGCCTACAAGATGGAGCGCCACACCCGGCTGTGCAGCCAGTTCGGATTGCCGGTGGTGAACTTCGTCGACCAGCCCGGCAACGCCACCGGGCTCGAAGCCGAGCTGGCCGGCACGCTGCTCGGCGCCACACGACTGGGCGAGGCGCTGGCGGCCTGCCGCTCGCCCTGGATCTCGATCCTGATCCGCCGCTGCTTCGGCATGGCCGGCGCCTTGCACGGGCCCAAGGGCGGCGACCGGCTCAACCACCGCTTCGCCTGGCCTTCGGCGCGCTGGGGCTCGATCCCGATCGAAGGCGGCGTGATGGCGGCGCATCGCGCCGAGATCGAGGCCGCGCCCGACCCGGCGGCCAGACGCGCCGAGCTCGAGGCGCATTACCTCGACCTGACTTCGCCGTTTCGCACCGCCGAGAAGTTCGGCGTGCAGGACATCATCGACCCGCGCGAGACGCGCCGCGTGCTGTGCGACTGGGTCGAGGATGCCTGGCACGTGGTGGCGGGCGACCTGCTCCGGCGCCGCGTTTGAGTTCGTACCGCCCGCTCCGGGGCACCAATCGGGTTCAGCGCGCTCCGGCCGCCAGCAGCATCCTCTCCATCTCTCGGTAGCCGCGCTGACGCGCGAGCTGCAGCGGCGTCGCGCCCTGTCGATCGGCCAGCGACGTGCTGGCACCGGCATCGAGCAAGGCCTTCAGCGTGGCCTGGTGGCGCGGGCCGCCGTCGCCAAGCACGATGGACTCGATCAGCGCCGTCCAGTGCAGGTTATTGACGAGGTCCAGCGGCGCGCCCGCGGCGATGAGCTGGCGCACGACACCGACATGCCCGAGGTGCGCCGCGGCGATCAGCGCGGTGCCGTCGTAGCGGCTGGTGACCAGCTTCGCGCTCGCGCCACCGGCCAGCAGCACCGCCAGCGTTTCCTCGTCGTCCGCCACGGCGGCCACGGTTACGGCGTCGTAGCGATCGCGATCGAGGGCCGCACTGTCGGCACCGGCCTGCAGCAGCGCCCGCACCGCCTTGCGCCGGCGCGCGAAGGTGGCCACGTGCAGCGGCGTGCGGCCGTTGCCGTCGCGCGCCCCGAGCGCCGCCCGGTCGGTCCCAGGTACGGGGGCTGTGGCGTCGCCGCGCCAGGCCGCCGCATGCAGCCCGACATAGGCCGCCGCCTCGGCGGCGGAGGGCGCGACCTGGGCACGCGCAGGCGTCGGCGCCTGACTCGACACGATCGCGGCGGCGAGCGCCGCAAGGGAAGCGCCGATCGGCGTGGCGTGCCCGCGGGTCTGGCGTGGTTGCCTCACTTCAGCAGGTCCCTGACCTTCTCGAGCCCCGCCAGCGCGCACTGCTCGTCGAGGTGGCCGCCGGGGGCGCCGCCCACACCCACTGCACCGATCACGTCGTTGCCGGCACGCACCGGCACACCACCGCCAAGCAGCAGGAAGCCGGGCATGTGCACGAGGTTGGCCGCAGCCGGGTTTTTCTGCGCGTTCTCCATCATCGCCAGCGTGTTGCTGCGCGTCGAGGCGGAGGTATAGGCCTTGGCTTGCGCCGAGCTCAGCGTGTGCGGACCGGCGTTGTCGGCGCGCTGCAGCGCGCGCAGTTGGCCGGCACGGTCGACGACCGCGGCGCTCACGGCATAGCCGGCGCCCTGGCAGGCGGCCACGGTCGCTGCGGCGATCTGGCTGGCGAGTTCGAGCGAGATGATGCGTTCGGTCCGAACCGCAGTGGGCTGCGCGAATGTCGTCGGCGCAGCCGCAACGGCGAGCACGAGGGTGAGCGCGAGGGCGGCAGGGCGGGCAGAGGTCTTCATGATCGGGGTCTTCTCCATCGTGGCGCGGCCTCCAGGCGGGCCGCGACGTCACTGTAGGAAGCCGCCCGCCGGCGCACCATTCGTGCGGCTACGCGCGAGGCCGCGTAGTTCTACGGGCCGCGGGCGCCCGAAGCGTCGGCCTCGACCAGGCTCGCGTACTGCCGGATCACCTGCGCCAGCGACTCCGCGCCCAGCTTGGCAAACAGGTTCGCGCGATGCGTCTCCACCGTGCGCGGACTCAGTGCGAGCGCCCGTGCGATTTCCTTATTGGTGAAGCCGCCGACGATGAGGACCAGCACCTCGCGCTCGCGCTCCGATAGCCGCTCGTAGCGCTCGCGCGCCCGGCGGTCGACCGACACACGCTCGCGCCTGCGCACGTGCTGGCGCACCGAGTGCTGCAAGGTCTCGAGCAGCAGTTCGTCGTCCACCGGCTTCTCGAGGAACTCGGCGGCGCCCGACTTGAAGGCGCGCCGGCACAGATCCACCGTCCCGTGCCCGGTGAGCATGACCACTGGCTGGTCCACGCCCTCGGCAAGCAGGCGTTCGAGCAGCACGATGCCGCTCAGGCCGGCCATGCGCACGTCGAGCACGATGGCGCCGATCGACCCGCGATCGAACTCCGCCAGGAAGCGTTGCGGGTCGGCCCAGCCGGCCACGCGCAAGCCGACGGTCCCGATCAGCAGCGCCAAGCTCGTGCGCACGGCGTCGTCGTCGTCGACGAGGTGAACCAGCGGCGAGAGCCTCGATTCGCCCGGGGCCTTCATGCCGTCAGCTCCGCGTCGGGCAGCTCGAGGCAGAACTCGGCGCCGCGCGGCACGGCATTGCCGCCGGCCAGCGAGCCGCCCATGCCCATGGCCAGGGTCTCCGACAGGCTGAGCCCGAGGCCGAGCCCGCCCGCGCCCGAACGCGTTGTGAAGAAAGGCTCGAACAGGCGGGGCAGAGCCGCGGCGGTGATGCCGCGGCCGCTGTCGCGCACGGTGATGCGCACGCGGTTGCCCGCTATGCTCGCCGCAAGCTCGAGCCGGCGCTCCGCGGGGGGTACCTGCGCCAGCGCGTGCAGTGCGTTCGTCAGCAGGTTGTGCACGATCTGCTCGAGCGCCACGGCATCGGCCTTCACCGCCAGCTGCGGTGGTTCCACCGTAAGCTGCGGCCGCAGACCAAGCCGGCGGATTTCGCCCTCGAGCAGGTCCAACGCCGCCGCCAGCCGCGGCGCCAGGCGCAGCGCCTGCACGGCGCTCTCCCCCTGCGGGCGCTCGATCAGTCGGCGCAGACGGCCCAGCACGTCGGCGGCGCGACGCCCCTGCTGCGCGGCCGCGTCCATGGCCTGGCGCGCAGTGGCGAGATCGGGCTCCTGATCGGCGAGCAGGCGCGAGGCCGCCGCCGTGTTGGCGAGCACCGCGGTGAGCGGCTGGTTGAGCTCGTGCGCGATGCCGGCGGCAAGCTCGCCCAGCGCGTTGAGCCGGCCTGCCTGCCCCACGCGCAGCAACTCGCGCGCGCGGCGCTCATCGCGGCGCTGCCGCCACAGCGCCGCGACGGCCGCGACTGCCAGACCACTGGCGCCCGCCCACAGGCCGAGCGCGGCCCAGGGCCACTGCGCGGCGCCGTACGCGAGATCGAGGCTCAGCTCGAACGCCTGGCTCTCTACGGCCAACACCTTGTCGAACTCGAAACGCTGCCCTGTGCCGAGGCTGCGGCCGGCCTGCAGCACGAACGGTTCTCGGCCGAGCTGGAGCGTCGCGCGCGCCGGCGAGCCGGGCGCCAATGGCCACTCGCCAGGCACCAGCAGGCTGGCGACTTCGATCTGCAGCGCGAATGCCGCCGGCGACGCCGCCTGCACCAGCCAGTAGCGACCCTGTGTGCTATCGATAGGCCCGAGCGCTGCGCGACGCGCCGCGCGCGAGGCCTGCTCGGCCGCCAGCAGGCCGGCTGCGAGCGAAGCGTCGCCGGACCAGGCAGCACGGCCCTCCCGTCGGAGCACGCGTAACACCTGCGGATAAAGTGCGGACAGCCGTTGCACGGCGCTGTCGGCCTCGCCGCCGGGCTGCAGCAAGGCCAATGCAGCCAGGATGGCGTCGTGCTGCACCAGGCGTTGGCTGAGCACACGATGCGCGATGCGCGCGTCGGTCTCGAAGGCAGCGCGCTGGACCTCCCGCTGCGCGAGCGCGATCCCGACGGCCCCCGCCGTCGCGATCAGCAGCCACGCGGCCCACGGCGCGAGCGGCGCCATCCGCGCCAGCCGCATGGTCCCGCCGCCGATGCCTCCGAGCCCACGCATGCGAGGCATTCTGTCATCGGCGCGGGGCGCTCAGGGGCGGCAGCGGGGGTGCGACGGCTTGCGCAGGGATTCCTGCGTCACCTGTCCACCCAGCATCGAGTTGAGGATACCCAGGCGCCCGATCTCGGGGATCGGGTCGTCGACGCCCTGCCCGGCAGGCGCCAGCTCGCGCGCTCCCTCCCAGGCAGGCACACATGCGGAAGTGCGCCGACTGGCCGTGCAACTCTATCGCCACCACCGGCAGGATCAGACCATTCTGCACCGCCATAGGGACGAAGCTGGCGTCGACATTGCCGGGCACCTGCGCCCGGCGTGTCGGCCCGTCGGTTGCGCGGCTGCCGCCGGGCGGGGCTGTCGAGCAGACGCAGGACGGGCGTGTTAGCACGCACGTGCATTTCCAACTGCGGGCAAGTCGATCGCATTCACGGAGCAACGCGAACCCCGCGAATCCCCACCCGATCGATTGCCCGCTGAACCAAGCCCCGATCCTTGGCGTCTTGGACGAAGCTGCGCAAATAGGCTAAGCCAGCCGCGTCGCGGCCCTTGGGAACTGCGAACGCCTGTTCCTCGCGGGCGGGCCGCCCGTCGAGCACATCCGATCCAGGCAGGCGAGGCGCGATGTCGTAGAGGTTCGTCTTCTGGGCGGCTATGACATCCGCCTCACCGTGCTGATCGAACAGCCCGACGGCTCGGTCGAGCAGACGAGCCGCGAGTTCGGCGGCTTTCGCCGCGACTGCCGCGCCCTGGCCGCGTGGTTGGCCGAGTTGCGCGTGCAACTGGTGGTCAT
>JADYZZ010000062.1 GCA_020852865.1 Rubrivivax sp. | reverse complement strand
CGTCCTGCGCAAGCACACCGGCCACATCAAGCGCGCGAATACGCTGGTGATCTTCAACAACCAGATCCGCATGAAGATCGGCGTCATGTTCGGCAACCCCGAGACGACCACCGGCGGCAACGCTCTGAAGTTCTACTCGTCGGTGCGCCTGGACATCCGCCGCACCGGCAACATCAAGAAGGGCGACGAGGTCATCGGCAGCGAGACCAAGGTCAAGGTCGTCAAGAACAAGGTCGCGCCGCCGTTCAAGACCGCCGAGTTCGACATCCTCTACGGCGAGGGCATCAGCCGCGAAGGCGAGATCGTCGACCTCGGCGTCGTGCACCGCATCGTCGACAAGAGCGGCGCCTGGTACGCGTACAACGGCGAGAAGATCGGCCAGGGCAAGGACAACGCGCGCGAGTTCCTGAAGGAAAACCCCGACCTCGCCCGCGAAATCGAAAACCGCATCCGCGAAGCGGTCGGCGTAGCCCCCATCGGGGGCGAAGCCGGCGGTACGAGCGCCAGCGAGTAACGCCATGCGGTTTTGCCCAAACCGCATCCGCGAAGCCGCCGCCGTCGCCTGGCCGGCTGCGCGCACCGGCAAGGCGCAGTAGTCCACCCCGGGGCGTCGGCAACCCGAGGCGCGCACCAGCCCCGCGGCATGGCCTTCGGTTCGCTCTCGCTCGAGGGTCGCGCGCTGCGCCACCTGGCGCGGCGCGAGCACTCGCGTGCCGAGCTCGAGCGCAAGCTCGCTCCCCACGCCCAGGACGCACCCGGGGCGAGCGCGGCCGAGCAGATCCGCGCCGCGCTCGACGCGCTCGCGGCGCGCGGGCTGCTGAGCGACGAACGCGCCGCCGAGTCGCTGCTCGCCGGCGCCGGCCGCCGACTCGGCCGCCGGCGGCTCGCGCAGTCGCTCAACGCCAAGGGCCTGGCGCCCGAACTGGTGGCCGCAACGCTGGCGCAGGCGTGCGGCAGCGAATTCGAGCGCGCGCTCGCCGTCTGGCAGCGGCGCTTCGGCACGCCGCCCGCGAGCCTGGTCGAACGCGCCCGGCAGTCGCGCTTCCTGGCCGGCCGCGGCTTCGACGGCGAGGTGATCCGCCGCGTGCTGCGCCAGGCCGGCGCCGCCGAAGCCGACGACGAGGCGCCGTAGGCGAGCGCACCAGCGCACCAGCGCACCAGCGCACCAGCGCACCAGCGTCCCAGCGTCCGGCGCTGCCGCGCCGGGCCGGCGGCAGCGGGCCGCCCAGCCGGCGCGACCAGACCATCCGCCGGGCCGTAAGGAGGCGCACCGAGAGCGCGTGCTAAATTCGCTCGCCCCTGCCGCCGCGGGGCGAGCCGCCGCTGCAGCGGCGCCTCTCGCGGCGGCTTCGCCCCCCGTCGAACCGATGCCCCAGCCTGCCGCGGCGCGCCAGCGCCTGCCCCACCGCGCGGCGGCGTGCAACGACGGGACGGGCAGCCTGCCGAACCCGATTCAACGCATCACGGAGCGAACGAGCGAGGTGTCCCGATGAAGATCCACGAATACCAGGCCAAGGAGCTGCTGCGCGCCGGCGGCGTGCCGGTGCCGCGCGGCTACCCGGCCTTCAGCGTGCGCGAAGCCGTCGAGGCCGCACAGAAACTCGGCGGCAAGGTCTGGGTCGTGAAGGCCCAGATCCACGCCGGCGGGCGCGGCAAGGGCGGCGGCGTCAAGCTCGCGCGCAGCCTGGCCGAAGTCGAGCAGCTCGCCGGCCAGATCCTCGGCATGCAGCTCGTCACGCACCAGACCGGCCCCGCAGGCCAGAAGGTGCGCCGCCTGCTCGTCGAAGAAGGCGCCGACATCAAGAAGGAGTACTACGTTGCCGCGCTCACCGACCGCGCGACGCAGAAGGTGGCGCTGATGGCCAGCAGCGAAGGCGGCATGGACATCGAGGAAGTGGCGCACAAGACGCCCGAGAAGATCATCAAGGTCTTCGTCGACCCGCTGGTCGGCCTGACGGACGCGCAGGCGCAGCAGCTGGCCGACGGCATCGGCGTACCCGCCGCCAGCCAGGCCGAGGCCAAGGCGGTGTTCGCCCGGCTCTACGCCTGCTACCTGGCCAGCGACGCCAGCCTGGCCGAGATCAACCCGCTCATCCTCGAAGGCGACGGCCACATCAAGGCGCTGGACGCAAAGTTCAACTTCGACGCCAATGCGCTGTACCGCCACCCCGACATCGTCGCCTACCGCGACCTCGACGAGGAGGACGCCGCCGAGATCGAGGCGAGCAAGTTCGACCTCAGCTACATCAGCCTGGACGGCAACATCGGCTGCCTGGTCAACGGCGCGGGCCTGGCGATGGCGACGATGGACACCATCAAGCTCTTCGGCGGCGAGCCGGCCAACTTCCTCGACGTCGGCGGCGGCGCCAGCGCCGAGAAGGTGACCGAGGCGTTCAAGATCATGCTCGCCAACGACAAGGTCAAGGGCATCCTCGTCAACATCTTCGGCGGCATCATGCGCTGCGACACCATCGCCGAGGGCGTGATCGCCGCATGCAAGGCGGTGCACCTGGCGATCCCGCTGGTGGTGCGCATGAAGGGCACCAACGAGGAAATCGGCAAGAAGATGCTGGCCGAGTCGGGCCTGCCGATCATCGCCGCCGACACGATGGCCGAGGCGGCGACCAAGATCGTCGCCGCCGTCAAGTAACGCCGCAAGCGAGACCGACATGAGCATCCTGATCGACAAGAACACCCGCGTCGTCACGCAGGGCATCACCGGCAAGACCGGCCAGTTCCACACGCGCGGCTGCCAGGCCTATGCCAACGGCAAGGCCTGCTTCGTCGCCGGCGTCAACCCGAAGAAGGCCGGCGAGCATTTCGAGGGCATCCCGATCTACGCCAGCGTCGCCGAGGCCAGGGCCCAGACCGGCGCCACGGTGAGCGTGATCTACGTGCCGCCGGCCGGTGCCGCCGACGCCATCTGGGAGGCGGTGCAGGCCGACCTCGACCTCGTCGTCTGCATCACCGAGGGCATCCCGATCAAGGACATGCTCCTCGTGCGCAACCGCATGCGGGCCAAGGAGGCCGCCGGCGGCAAGAAGACGCTGCTGCTCGGGCCCAACTGCCCCGGCACGATCACGCCCGACGAGATCAAGATCGGCATCATGCCCGGCCACATCCACAAGAAGGGCCGCGTCGGCGTCGTCAGCCGCTCGGGCACGCTCACCTACGAGGCAGTGGCGCAGCTCACGGAGCTGGGCATCGGCCAGAGCTCGGCCGTGGGCATCGGCGGCGACCCGATCAACGGGCTGAAGCACATCGACATCATGCGCGCCTTCAACGACGACCCCGAGACCGACGCGGTGATCATGATCGGCGAGATCGGCGGCCCCGACGAGGCCGACGCCGCGCGCTGGTGCAAGGCCAACATGACCAAGCCCGTCGTCGGCTTCATCGCCGGCGTCACTGCGCCGCCGGGCAAGCGCATGGGGCACGCCGGCGCCCTCATCAGCGGCGGCGCCGACACCGCCGACGCCAAGCTCGCCATCATGGAAGAGTGCGGCTTCAAGGTCACGCGCAACCCGAGCGAGATGGGGCGGCTGCTGGCAAGCCTGCTGTAGCCGGCCGGCGCACGCGCGCCAGGTTCGGCCGGCACCCGGCCCCGCGCTGGCCGCGCGGCCAGCGCGGCCGCAATGCCTTGCGCTGCATGGTGTCTTGCGGCCATGCCGCCGCCTACACTCGCCGCCGCCGCGCCCGGCACGCAACCCGAAGTCCGCCCGAGAAAGCCCCCGATGGAAGAGTTCATGACCGCGCAGTTCTGGCTCGCCGTGGGCCAGATCATCATGATCGACATCCTGCTCGGCGGCGACAACGCGGTGGTCATCGCGCTCGCCTGTCGCAAGCTGCCGCCCAGGCAGCGCCTGCAGGGCATCCTGTGGGGCACGGCCGGCGCGATCGGTCTGCGCGTCGTCCTCATCTTCTTCGCGCTGACGCTGCTTCAGATCCCGTACCTGAAGATCGTCGGCGCCGCGCTGCTGCTGTGGATCGGCATCAAGCTGCTGCTGCCCGAGCACGAGGAGACGCACGGCAACGTCCAGGCCAGCGACAGGCTGTGGGGTGCGGTGCGGACGGTGATCGTCGCCGACTTCGTGATGAGCCTGGACAACGTGATCGCCATCGCCGGCGCGGCGCAAGGCGCGCATGTCGACCACCACATGACGCTGGTGATCTTCGGCCTCGTCGTCAGCATTCCGATCATCATCTGGGGCAGCCAGATGGTGCTCAAGCTGATGGATCGCTACCCGATCATCATCACGCTGGGAGGGATGTTGCTGGGCTGGATCGCCGGCGGCATGATCATCGGCGATCCGGTGCTCGCCGGCTGGGTCGGCACGCAGGGCGAATGGCTGAAGTACGGCGCGCCGGGGATCGGCGCGCTGATCGTGCTGGCGCTCGGCATGTGGCTGGCCCAGCGCGCCATGGCGGCACGGCTCCCGCAACCGGTGCCGGGGGCGGCGGCGGTCGGCGCGCTGCGGCGCGTGCTGCTGGCGGTCGACGGCTCCGAGACCTCGGCGCATGCCGCGCAATACGTTGCCAGCCTGTACGCATCGCTGCCGCCGGCAGCCCGCTTCGAGCTCGACTTGCTCAACGTACAACGGCCGATCACTGGCGACGTCTCGCGCTTCCTGCCGGGGCAGTCTCTGAAGGAATACCACGCCGAGCGCGCCGAGGAGGCGCTGGCGCCGGCCCGGACCTTGCTGCAGGCGGCCGGCGTGCCCTTGCGCGAACTGCAGCGCCTGGGCGACCCGCCCGTGGCCATCGCCGAGACCGCAGCCGCCGAGAACAGCGACCTGATCGTGATGGGCTCACGCGGCCTGGGCGGGCATGCCGCAGGCCTGATCGGTTCGGTCGCCCAGGGTACGGTCGCCGCCGCCAACGTGCCGGTGTTGCTGGTCAAGTAGGCGGCGGCGCACCGGCCGCACGGTCCGGGTCTGCCAAATCCGCCCGCATCCGCGTCGGCCGCGCCCACGGGCGCGGGCGCGACGGGCGCACACTCGGCCGGTGAGACGCGCCGCGACACCCGACTCCGCCCGCGAGCCTGCCGCCTTCGGCCCCTACCGCGTGCGACGCGTGATCGGGCACGGCGCCAGCAGCATCGTCTATGCCGCCGAGCACCGCACCAGCGGCGCGGCGGTGGCGCTCAAGGTGCTTCGCGAGCGGGCCGGCGGCGCTGCGCACGACGAGCGGCGTCCGCGCTTCTTCGACCAGGCACGCGCCGCTGCGCTGCTCTCCCATCCCGACATCGCCGCGGTCCATGACGCGGGGGAGCAGGACGGCAGCGCCTGGCTGGCGATGGAACTGCTGCCCGGCTGCGAACTGACACGCTATACGCGTGCGCCCAGGCTGCTGCCGCTGGAACTGGTGCTTCGGCTCGGCGAACGACTGGCGCGCGCACTGGCGCACGCGCATGCGCGCGGCGTGGTGCACCGCGACCTGAAGCCGGCCAACGTGATGTTCGATCTGCCCGGCAGCACGCTCAAGCTCACCGACTTCGGCATCGCCGGCCTGGCCGATACCAGCCGCACCCGCACCGGCGTACTGCTCGGCACGCCGCTGTACATGGCGCCGGAGCAGCTCGCGGGCGCCCCCGGCGATGCACGCAGCGACCTGTATGCGCTGGGGGTCGTGCTGTTCGAGCTGCTCGGCGGGCAACGGCCGCACGAGCACGCTTCGCTCGGCGAGCTGCTGCGCCGGGCGATGCAGCAGCCGACGCCCGACCTGCGCGCTTTGCGTCCCGATCTGGACGGTCGGGTCGCCGCGCTGGTCGGCAGCTGCCTGCACAAGCAGGCGCGAGCGCGTCCGCCCGATGCCCGGGCGCTGGCCGATGCGCTCGCCGCCATCGCGCGCGACTTGCCCGCGCACGGCCGCCGGTGAGCGGCCCGCGGCCGCGGTGCGATGTCACGCCGCCGGCCTTGCGGCGCAGGGCGCATGCGCGGTTCCGATGCACAATCGTCCGCGATTCCTGCATCCAGCGGCTTGCCGGCCCCACCCCTCCCGTGTCCCTGACGATCGAGCTCCACGCTGCGGTGGACCCGGGCCGCGCGCGCAGCAACAACGAGGACTCGGCGGTCGTCGACGCCGGCGTGTCGCTGGCGGTGCTGGCCGACGGCATGGGCGGCTACAACGCCGGCGAAGTGGCGAGCAACATGGCCACCTCGTTCGTCAAGACCGAGCTCGGCCGCTGGCTGCGCGAGGCCAACAGCCAGGCCAGCGATGCCGACGTGCGCCGCGCGATGGACATCTGCGTCGACAACGCCAACCGCGCGATCTTCAACGCCGCCAACGCCAACCCGCAGTACGCCGGCATGGGCACGACGCTGGTGGTGGCGGTGTTCCGCGACACGCGGCTGCTGCTCGGCCACGTGGGCGACTCGCGCTGCTACCGCCTGCGCGCCGGGAGGCTGCAGCAGCTCACGCGCGACCACTCGCTGCTGCAAGAGCAGATCGACGCGGGCCTCATCACGCCCGAGCAGGCGGCGTTCTCGGCCAACAAGAACCTCGTCACGCGCGCCGTCGGCGTCGAGGACACGGTGCTGCTCGAGACGCACCAGCACGCCGTGCAGCCGCTCGACATGTATCTGATGTGCAGCGACGGCCTGTCGGACATGCTCGACGAGGCCGGCATGGTGCAGTTGCTGCAGCGTCACGCGGCCCTGCCCGAATGCGCACAAGCGCTCATCGATGCCGCCAACGAGGCAGGCGGAAAGGATAATATCTCGGTGGTTCTGGTTCGCGCGTCCGGCGGCGCGAACGGGTCTGCGCGGTCCTGGTGGCCGTTCAGGCGCTGACAGGCACCGATGCCGCGCCGCAGCCGGGCAACGAGAGCACAGCCCGGACGCAGGCGCCGGCCGCAGACCAATCGAGGGTAGTCGAGGCACTCATGGGCAAGCTTGTCGTTTCGCTCGACGGTGTGGTCATCAAGGAAGTCCAGATCACCAAGGACAAGACCACGCTCGGCCGTCGTCCGTACAACGACATCGTGATCGACAACCTCGCCGTCAGCGGCGAGCATGCCGTGCTGCAGATGGTAGGCGCCGACGTCTTCATCGAAGACCTCAACAGCACCAACGGCACCTACATCAACGGCAAGGCGATCAAGAAACAGCTGCTCACGCACAACGACACGGTCGAGGTCGGCAAGTACAAGATCAAGTACCTCGTCGACGACTCGGGCGAGTACGAGAAGACGATGATCATGCGCCCGGGCGCCAGCGTGCCGCCGCCGTTCGCTTCGTCGGGCCCGCTGTCGTCGGGCCATCCGGCGCCCGGCGGGGCGGCCTCGGGCTTCGGCAACTTCGGCCAGCCGCAGGCGGCCTCGGCCCCGGTGGCGCTGATCAAGGTGCTCAACGGCGCCGCGGCCGGCCGCGAAGTGACGCTGACCAAGGTCGTCACCACGGTCGGCAAGCCCGGCGTGCAGGTGGCCTCGATCACCCGGCGCCCCACCGGCTACGCCTTCGCGCATGTCGAGGGCGCGCAGCGCCCGAGCGTCAACGGCGTGCCGCTGGTGGGCGACTCGGTACCGCTGCGCAACGGCGACGTGATCGAGCTCGCCGGCACGCAGATGCAGTTCATCTTCCGCTAGGACGGCTCGCGCGGCCGAGGCGGCCGGTTCATCCTCCGGGTTGTGCGGGCCAGGCTGCGAGGCCGGTCGCCTTCGCCGCATCCCAGAGCTGCCGGTCGTAGGTGGCCAGCGTCACTGCCTCGCCCATCACGTCCTGCCAGAAGTGCGCCGCGGCCAGATGCGTGGCGTCGTAGCCGCGCAGGCCCTGCTGCCACGCGAGCCGGGCAGCACGCGCCATGAGCGGCTCGCCGAGTTGCAGGCGCACGAGCGATTCCCAATCCGCGTCGAACGCCTCGAGCGCGGCAGCGGCATCGGCGCGCGTCACGATCTTCATGCGCGCCGCCCGGGCCAGCGCCGCGGTCACCTCGGCCCGGCTCACGATCGCCGTGCCTGCCGACAGGGCAGCATCGATCAAGGCCGAGACATCCGCCGAGCCTGCTTCGGCAACGTAGCGCTTGACCAGTGCGCTCGCGTCGAGATAGACGATCAATCGCGGTCCTCGACCAGCAACTCGGCGACCGTCTTCTTGCCGCGCACGCGTGCCGCCGGCGTGCGCGGCGCGAGCCGGCGACGATTCCAGGCGACCAGTCCGGCGCCGGCCATCGCCTCGATGCGATCGGCCGCGGGCGATGCGGCCGGCACGATGCGGCCGACCGGTACACCCCGATCGGTGATCTCCACCGTCTCGCCGGCGCGCGTGAGCCGCAGGTAGTGCGACAGCCTGCTCTTGAGGTCGCGGATGCTGACGGTGGTGGCGCTCATGTTTGCCCCCGGATCCGAGCGTTGTAACTACAAGGTCTCAAATTGTAGCCTCGACGCAAGGCGAAAGCCTTCACCGACACGCGTCGGCATCGTCGCAGCGGAGCGGCACCCGATCCGAGCCAACCGTCGGCCGGACATTTGTCACGAACGCCCCGCGGCCCTGCCCGCGATCGCGCGCCGATCGCGCAGCGCTGCCTTGCGAGGGCGCCGCGCTGCGCGCAGCATCGACGTTCGCTCGGTCGCTGCACCGGCGCCGGGCACCGTCTCTCCCCCCTTCCCTCTTCCCCCACCCCACGCATGCAGATCCGCGTCCTCGGCTGCTCAGGCTCGATTGCCGCCGGCAGCCGGACCACAGCGTTCCTGCTCGACCACGACGTGCTCATCGACGCCGGCACCGGCGTGGGCGAGCTCACGCTGGCCGAGCTGGTCCAGATCGACCACATCCTCGTCAGCCACTCGCACCTCGACCATGTGCTCGCGATCGGGCTGCTGGCCGACAGCGTCACACGCCGGCGCAGCGCGCTGGCGCGCCCGCCGGTGCAGGTGCACGCGCTGCCGGCCACCCTCGCGGCGCTGCGCACGCATGTGTTCAACGGCGTCATCTGGCCCGACTTCACGCGCCTGCCCAGCGAGCGCCACCCGGTGCTCGAGCTGCGGCCCGTCGAAGTCGGCCAGCTGCTCGAGCTCGGCGGCCGTCGCATCGAAGTGCTGAGCGCGGCGCACACGGTGCCGGCGGTGGGCTTCGCCGTGCACGGCGAGGCCGGCGCCTGGGTCTACAGCGGCGACACCGGCCCGAACGAGGCGCTGTGGCAGCGCCTCGCCGCGCTCGACGTGGCCGCGCTCGTCATCGAGACCGCATTCCGCGACGAAGAGCGTGCGCTCGCCGCCGCCAGCGGCCATCTGTGCCCGTCGCAGCTCGGCCGGGAACTGGCGCGCCTGGCCGCGCCCACCGACGTCTACATCACGCATGTCAAGCCCGGCGAAGTGGCCGCCGTGATGGCCGAGATCGCCGCGCTGCCGCTGCGCCACCGCGTGCACGCGCTCGAAAGCGGGCAGACGATCACGCTGGGCCGTGAGGCGGGCACCGACGTTTTGCGTCAGGCCTGGCCGCCAGCGGCCGCGGCCGGCGCGGCCGACTGACGAAAAGCGTCGGTGCCGGGCCCCGCCGGCGTCCGGAATTGGCATCCGCGCGGGCCGCACGGGGCCTGTGGGGGCTGGCACGGAGCCTGCATGTCGAAGCAGCGTCCCCTTCCCCCACCCTCGCTCAGGAGCCCTCCGCATGAAACGCGTCCAACAAGGTTTCACCCTCATCGAACTGATGATCGTCGTGGCGATCATCGGCATCCTGGCAGCGGTGGCGCTGCCGGCGTATCAGGCCTACACGGTCAAGGCCAAGATCTCCGAGGTGCTCCTCGCCGCGAGCCAGTGCCGGACCACGGTGTCCGAGGTGTACCAGACCGGCTCTGCATCCGCCGCCCCGGGCGCCAACGGCTGGGGCTGCGAATCCGCCTCGCAGCAGAGCAAGTACGTCGCCTCAGTCGCAACGGACGCCGCCGGCAAGATCTCGGTCACCGCGTCCGGCGACGCGTCACTCAAGGACGCGGCCGGCAGGGTGGTGACGCTCGTTCCGCTGGCCAGTGACGGCACCGCGCTCGCTGCGAACCAGATCGGCGGGGTCCAGGTTGGCTCGTGGCGCTGTGGTTTGCAGGCGGACGGCACGACGATGCCATCGAAGTATCTGCCTGGCTCGTGCAAGGGCTGATCCTGCTGCTCGACAGCCACAAAGAGGCGCCTTGGCGCCTCTTTTCGTTGGCGATTCCTGTCGCAGCCGCCATACCCGTCGCCTGGCTGCTGCCGAATCACTACTACCCGTGGCTTTCGGCGTGGCAGGAGGGAGCGGCGCTGACCCTGCTGTTCGCCGCCGCACTGCTGTGCCGAGCGCGCTCCGGCCTACCTGCACTCTGGGCAGCAGCGCTCGTCATCGCATTGGGCTCGGTCGCCTGGCAATGGGCGAGCGGGCGCATCTGGTTCGGTGGCGACGCGTTGATGGCGGCCTTCTATCTGTCGGCCTTCGGTCTGGCGATCGCCCTCGGCGCCGCGCTCGCGACGCCCGAGCGTGCAGGCGAGGGCGCGTTCGGCCCGGGGCGGCGCAGGCTCGACTTCGTCGATCTGTTCGGCGCCGGCCTCGTGTTCGGCGCCGTGGTGTCCACCTACATCGCGCTCGTGCAGTGGACGGGCGCGTTCTCGCTCGGCATCTGGGCCGCCGACCTGCCGCCCGGCGCACGACCCTTCGCCAACCTCGCGCAGCCCAACCACCTGTGCACGCTCGCCTTCTTCGGCCTGGCGGGCCTGGCACTGCTGCGCGAGGGCGGCCGCATCGGCGCGGCCGGCTGGTGGAGCGGCGCGGCCTTCTTGCTGCTCGCGATGCTGATGAGCGGCTCGCGCACCGGGCTCGTGCAGCTCGCGGTCGCGATCGGGCTGCTGCTCGCGCTGGGCCGGCGCAGTGCGGTGCGCATCGGTGCGCGCACGCTGCTGCTGCTGCTCGCGCTGCTCGTGCTCGGCACGCTGGCCTGGCCCACCGTCAACCATGCGCTGCTGCTCGTCGGCGAGCGCAATGCCGCCGGTCAGCTGCAGGGCGGCGGCCGCGAGCTGCTCTGGCCGGCGCTCGTCGACGCCATCGGCCGCGAGCCCTGGAGCGGCTACGGCTGGCAGCAGATGGTGCTGGCGCAGGAGGCGGTGGCGCTGGACCACGCGCCGATCCGGCGGCACTTCGAGCACAGCCACAACATCGTGCTCGATCTGCTCGTGTGGGCGGGCGTGCCGGTCGGCGGCTCGATCGTGCTCCTCGCCGCCGCGGCGCTCTGGCGGCAGTTGCGCGCCGTGCGCGACGCACGCGCGCTGTGGCTGCTGGTGGCGGTGTGCGGCGTGCTCGTGCACGCGATGTTCGAGTTCCCGCTCGAGTACGCCTACTTCCTGCTGCCCGCCGGATTGGCCCTCGGTGCCGCCTGGGCGCTGCAGGTACCGACGCCGGCTCGGCGCTGGCCGGCGGCCATCGTGCCGGCGGCGGGGCTCGCGCTCGGTGCGCTGCTGTTCGTGATCGCGCTCGACTACCTCGAGGCCGAGCAGAACCACCGCATGCTGCGGCTGGAATCGGCGCGCATCGGCGTGACGAAGCTCGAAACGCCGGCGCCGCGGCTGCGCCTGCTCGACCAGCAGCAGGCCTTCCTCGAGTTCGCCCGCACCGAGGCGCGGCGCGGCATGAGCGCGGCCGAACTGGAGAAGATGCGCCGGGTGTCGCAGCGCTTCGCCTACCCACCGGCCATGTTCCGCTACGCCATCGCGGCCGGACTCAACGGCCAGCCCGAAGTGGCCGCGCGCACGCATGCGCGCCTGTGCCGCATCCACCCGCGCGCGCGCTGCGACGAGGCGCGCGAGAGCTGGCGCACCATGCAGCAGCGCGATGCCGAGCTGCGCGCCGTGCCGTTGCCGCAAGATCTTCCGTAGGCCCGCCAACGCCCGGGCAGCGGCCCGCCGAGCGCCCGCTCGCCGAGCGCGGGCGCGCCGGCGCCTGCCGCTCGGCAGCGCCTTGCAGCGCCTTGCAGCGCCTCGCACCGCCTCGCAGCGCAGCCCAGCGCGGGCGCGATCGCCGCGGTGAACACGGGCACCGGCAAGCGGGCAGCGCGGATTGGTAGCATCCGCCGCCGCCCCGCCCGCGATGCCCGCCCCTTCCACGCCGCGCCCGTTCGCGCTCGACCCGCGCGTCGCCGCCGCCGCCTCGGCCGCTGCGCTGCCTTCGCTGCTGGCGTACAACGTCGCGCCTTCGCCCACCTTCCTCAACCAGGCGCTGGCGCTGGCGCTGTGGGGCTGGTTCGTGGTCTTCGCCGCGCCGGCACGGCCCGGGCGCGGGCCCTGGCCGCTCGGCGCGGCACTGGGCGGCGTGGCGCTCGGCGTGCTGCTGTCGTGGGGACCGGGCACGCTGCCTTCGAGCCTGGCGCTGTCGGCGCTCGGGATGCTGGCGGCGGCGGGGCTGCTCGTGGCCGCCGGCGCCGGAGCCGGACGTCGCGACGACGCGCTCGCGATGTTCGCCGCGTTCGCGGCGGGCTGGCTGGCTGCGGGCCTGGCCAACGTCGCGATCGCGCTCGTGCAGGTGTTCTGGCCGGAGCTGGCCGACGGCAGCTGGATCGCCGCCAGCGGCGTCCCGGGGCGCGCGGTGGGCAATCTGCGCCAGCCCAACCACCTGAGCAGCCTGCTGATGTGGGCGCTGGTCGGCGCCGTCGGGCTGCTCGAGCTGCGCCGGCTGCGCCTGGGCGGCGCGCTGGCCGCGGCCGCGCTGCTCGTCTGGGGCGTGGTGCTCACGGCTTCGCGCACCGGGCTCGTCGGCGTGGCCCTGCTCGCGCTCTGGGGCCTGGCCGACCGGCGCCTGGCGCGCACGACGCGCGCGCTGCTGCTGGCCACGCCCTTGCTGTACGCGCTGGCCTGGCTCGGCATGGCCGAATGGGCCGCCGCCTCGGCGCATGCCTTCGGCGGCGCGCAGCGCCTGGCCGCGCACGACATCTCGAGCTCGCGCTTCGGCATCTGGGCCAACACGCTCGAGCTGATCCGGCGCCAGCCGCTCGCGGGCGTGGGCTTCGGCGAATTCAACTTCGCCTGGACGCTGACGCCCTTTCCGCGGCGCCCGACCGCCTTCTTCGACCATACGCACAACCTGCCGCTGCAGTTCCTGGTCGAGCTCGGGCTGCCGCTGGGCGCCGCCGTGCTCGCCTTGCTGGCCTGGGCGCTGGCGCGCGCCTGGCGTGGCGCCTGGCGCGGGCCCGCGGCCGAGGGCGACGGCGGCCGCGCGCGGCGCGTCGCCTTCATGATGGTGGCGATGATCGGGCTGCACAGCCTGCTCGAGTACCCGCTGTGGTACGCCTACTTCCTGCTGCCGGCGGCCTGGGCCTGGGGCTTTGCGCTGGCCGGCGGCACGCAGAGCGGCACGCAGAGCGGCACGCAGAGCGGCACGCAGAGCAGCACGCAGAGCAGCACGCAGAGCAGCACGCAGAGCAGCACGCAGAGCGGCACGCAGAGCAGCACGCAGAGCAGCACGCAGAGGGGAAGGGAGGAGGGCGCGCAAGATGACGCGTCGGCCGCGCCGCCCTGGTCCGCCCTGGCCTGGGGCGGCACGGCGCTGGTCGTGGCGGCGGTGCTGGCGGTGATCGACTACCGGCGCGTCACGGTGATCTTCGACGCGCGCGACGGCGCGCCGCCGCTGGCCGCGCGCATCGCCGCGGGCGAGCGCAGCGTGCTGTTCGCGCACCACGCCCATTACGCGGCCGTCACCGCGGGCATCCCGATGCCTGCGCCGGCGCGCTCGTTCGCGTCGGCCACGCATTACCTGCTCGACTCGCGGCTGATGATGGCCTGGGCCGAATGGCTCGAGGCCGGCGGCCACGCCGACCTGGCGCGCGACCTGGCGACGCGCCTGCGCGAATTCCACAAGAGCGATACGCAGGAGTTCTTTGCCGCCTGCCCCGACGCGGCGGCCTTGGGCAGCGCCGAGGCAACCGCAGCGCCCGGCGCGCCGGCGCCGCCGGCCTCGGCGCCTGGCTTCGCCTTCGCCTGCGAAGCGCCGCGCAGGGCGCACGACTGGCGCGAGTTTCTGATGCGCTGAGGGCACCACCGCCGCCCGCCCGACTTGCCGCCCGCCCCACTTGCCGCCGCGCCCAGCGGGCAACCGCGCACCGCCGATGACCCAGGCGCGGATCGAGCAGTCCCGGGGCCGGCTACTCGATCGGGTCGCGCACGTCCAGCCCGCGGAACTTGTGAAAGTCCCTGTCGCGCGTGTAGATCGTCTTGATGCCGTGCTGGCGCAACAGCGCGGCGAGATGCGCATCGGGCACCAGGTTGCCGCGCACGGGCAGCTCGGCCGCGAGCCGGCGATACAGGGGCCAGTAGCCCTCGTCTTCGCCAATGGCGCGCACCTGCGGCAGCGCGAGCAGCGCATCCACATTGCGCGCCGCGTCTTCGTGCGACAACGGGTGCGCGAAGATGGCCGGATGCGTGGCCATGCGCAGGTAGCCCATCAGCGTGGGCCAGGCCAGGCAGATCACCTCGCTGCCCGCGGCGCAGCGTTCGATGAAGACGCGCGCCTTGGCATGCTCGGCGCAGCCGGCATCCGATGCATACAGCAGGATGTCGACGTCGATGGCAAAGCTCATCGCCCGGGTGCGCCCCTGTCGTCCAGTGCATCCAGCAGCGCATCGCGGTCGGCCAGGTCGACGCGCGCGCCCATGGGCCGGCTCAGCCACTTGAAGACCTCGGGCTGCGGCTCGCGCCTGCGCGCGTCGGCCAGGGCGGTGGCGAGCAGGTCGGACGCCAAGCGCCCGAGCGACTTGCCTTCGCGTCGCTGAAGCCGCTTCAAGTCCTTGAGCACCGGGTCGTCGATGTCGATGGTGGTTCGCATGATGCGTGATGCTAATGAATGACGCATCATGCGTCAATGCGCCGCACCCGGACGGCATGCGCCGCGCCGGACCCGACGTTCGCCCCGCGCTCGGCTTCGGTCGGCCGCGCGAGGGGCGCGCTTTCCTAATCCGCTGCAGCCGCCGCCCAGTCGCCCGACTTGCCGCCGCGCTTGGCGAGCACGCGCACGCCGTCGATGACCATGCCGCGGTCGACCGCCTTGCACATGTCGTAGACGGTGAGCAGGCCCACCTGCACCGCGGTGAGCGCCTCCATCTCGACGCCCGTGGCGCCCACCGTCTCCACCTGCGCCGTGCAGCGCACGAGGCTGGCGGCGCGGTCGAGCGCGAAGTCGACCGCCACGCGCGTGAGCGGCAGCGGGTGGCACAGCGGCACGAGTTCGGCCGTGCGCTTGGCGCCCTGGATCGCGGCGACGCGCGCCACGCCGAGCACGTCGCCCTTGTTCGCGCCGCCGGCGGCCACCAGCTCGAAGGTGGCCGGCCGCATGCGGATCACGCCCTCGGCGCGCGCGACGCGATGCGTCGCGGCCTTGCCGGCCACGTCGACCATATGCGCCTGGCCCCGGGCGTCGAAGTGGGTGAGCGGGGAGCTCATGGTGCAGCAATATCCAGCAACATCGAGGTGTCATCATTGTGCGCGCGGAACGCCCGAGCCTGCGCCTGCTCCAATGGCCGCGGCGCACACGCGGCTCACCGTTGCCGCCAGCCGCCCGACGAGGATGCATTGACCGACCACCGCCGCCGCCGCCGCCACCGTCGCCGCCCGCTCCAAGCCGCCCGCCTGCCGCGCCGCGTGAGCGGCCTGCGCGGCCTGCGCGGCCTGCTCGTGGTGCTGGCCTGCGCGCTCGGCCTGCAGGGCCCGGCGCTGCCGCAGACGCGGCTGCCCGCGCTCGGCGAGAGCGCGAGCCAGGACCTCTCGGTCGGCGACGAGCGCCGTCTGGGCGAGCAGTTGATGCGCGAGGCGCGGCGCGACCCCGACTTCCTCGACGACGCCGTGCTGCTGGCCTACGTGCAGTCGATCTGGCAGCCGCTGGTGGCCGCGGCGCGCGAGCTCGGCAACATCGACGCCGAACTCGACCGCATGTACCCGTTCGAGATCTTCCTCGTGCGCGACCGCAGCGTGAACGCCTTCGCCTGGCCGGGCGGCTACGTCGGCGTCAACCTCGGCCTGATCGCGATGACCACGAATCGCGACCAGCTCGCCTCGGTGCTGGCGCACGAGCTGTCGCACGTCACGCAGCGCCACATCGCGCGCAGCATCGGCAACTCGAGCCGGGCCTCGATGATGAGCCTGGCGGCGATGCTGCTCGGCATCCTGGCGGCCAGCCGCAGCGGCAACGCCGACGTCGCCAACGCCGCCATCGCCGGCGGGCAGGCCGCGGGCATCCAGTCGCAGCTCAATTTCTCGCGCGACATGGAGCGCGAGGCCGACCGCGTGGGCTTCGCCGTGCTGGCCGACGGCGGCTACGCCGTCGGCGGCATGGCGCAGATGTTCGAGCGCCTGGACACCGCGTCGCGCCTGAACGACAGCGGCGGCTTCCCCTACCTGCGCACGCACCCGCTGACCACCGAGCGCATCGCCGAGGCGCGCGACCGCGTGCTGATGAGCCACGCCGCGCCGCCACAGCCGACGCTGCTGCACGCGATGATGCGTGAACGCGCGCGCGTGGCGATGGACACCAGTGCACAGGCGCTCGCGCGCCTGGCCGCAGCCGAGAGCAAGGCGCCGCTGGCCACCGACCGCCTGGGCGCGCTGTACGGCGCGGCGCTCGCGCAGGAACGCCTGGGCAACCCGGCGCGCGCCGAGGCGATGGCCGCCGAGGGTCTGCGAGCGGCCGAGGCGCTGACGCCGCGCGAGCCGATGGCCGAGCAGGACTGGCGCCTGGCGCTGTCGCAGGCGCGGCTGGCGCGCGGCGACATCCCCGGCGCGCTGGCTCCGCTCGAGCCGCTGCCCGCCGCCGACCGTGCGGTGCTGCTGCAGCGCGCGCGCATCGCACAGCAATGGCATGCGGACGACGCGGCCGCCGCCGCCGCCGAGGTGCGGCGCAGCACCGAGGCGCTGCAGACCTGGGTGGCCGAGCACCCGCACGACGCCGCCGCCTGGGAGGCGCTGGCCGGCAGCTCGGGCGCCCTCGGCCAGCGCCTGCGCTCGCTGCGCGCCGACGCCGAGGCGCGCGCCGCGCTGGGCGACCTGCAAGGCGCGATCGACCGCCTGCGCGCCGCGCAGGCCAGGGCGCGCGGCGGCGCCGGGCAGGAGTTCATCGAGGCCTCGGTGATCGACGCGAGGCTGCGCCAGTTCGAGCGCGAGCGCCGCCAGCTCGCCCTCGAGATGCGCGGCGCGCAGCGCGGCAACGGCCGCGACGACAGCCGCGACGGCGGCACGCCGCTTTTGTCCAGCCGCCCTTGACCGCGCAGAATGCGGCGCCATCGACGGCGCTGCGGAGGGCGGGGCATGAACGGCAAGGCGGTCGCGCGCACCCGGCGCGCAGCAGCGGGCGCCGGCCGGGCCCTGTTGGCCCAGCCGCCGCTGCCGCCGCTGCCGTCACTTCCGCCCGCAGGGCCCGTGTGGCCGCTGCGGCCCCTGTTGCCCCTGTTGCCCCTGTTGCCCCTGTTGCCCCTGCGGCCCCTGCGGCCCCTGCGGCCCCTACGGCCCCTACGGCCCCTGTTGCCCCTGTTGCCCCTGCGGCCCCTGTGGTCCCTGTGGCGCCTGTTGCCGCTGCGGCGCCTGTTGGCCCTGTGGCCCCTGATTGGCCTGCTCACCCTGGCCGGCGCGGCCGATGCGGCGCGCGTGGCCGGCGTCACGCCCAGCGGCGAGGTGGCCGAAGTGCGCCAGATCGTGCTGCGCTTCGACGGCGCCGTCGCCAGGCTGGGCGACCCCGCACAGCGCGCCCCGGCCACGCTGCAATGCGACGGCGGCACGCCGCGCGGCGACGCGCATTGGCTCGACGAGCGCCGCTGGGCCTTCGACCTTGCCGAGCCGCTGGCGGCCGGCCGGCGCTGCCGCCTGCGCCTGGATCCGTCGTTCAGGCCGGCCGACGGCAGCGCGCTCGAAGGCGCGAGCGAGTTCGCCTTCGCCACCGGAGCGCCCACCGTCGTCGCGCTGCAGCCCGTGCCGGGCACGCGCATCGACGAGGACCAGAGCTTCTTGCTGCTGCTCAACGGCGAGGTCGATCCGGCCAGCCTGCGCCGCCACGCCTGGTGCGAAGTCGAAGGCCTGGGCGAGCGCATCGCGCTGCGTGCGCTCGACGCCGCGGCGCGCGACAAGCTGCTGCGGCGCTGGCGGCGCCAGGCCGAGCCGCGCCACGCGCTGCTGCTGGCCTGCGAGCGCGCCTTCGCGCCCGAGGCGCGCGTGCGGCTGGTCTGGGGTGCGGGCGTGGCCGCTGCCGGCCGGCCTGATCTCGTATCGCGCCAGGAACGCCGCTGGCAGTGGCAGGTGCGGCCGCGCTTGCTGGCCGAGCTCAGCTGCGAGCGTGAGCGCGCCGGTGCGCCCTGCATGCCGCTGCGTCCGCTCGTGCTGCGCTTCAATGCGCCGGTGCCGCGTGCGCTGGCGCTGGCGGCGCGGCTCGAGCCGGCAGCCGGCGGCGCCGCGCTCGCGCCGCAGGCCGACGCGAGCGGCGCGCAGCAGCTCGAGGAGCTGCGCTTCGCCGCGCCGCTGCCCGAGAACGCGCGCCTGCGTCTCGTGCTGCCGCCCGATCTGAAGGACGACAGCGGCCGCGCCCTCGCCAACGCAGCGAGCTTTCCGCTCGAGGTGGCGACCGGCGGCCTGCCGCCGCTGGCGAAGTTCCCGGGCGGCGCTGCCTTCGGCGTCGTCGAAGCAGGCAGCGCCGAGGAGCCGGCGCTGTTGCCGATCACGCTGCGCCGCGTGCAGGCCGATGTGGCCGGCGCGCGCACCGGCGGCCAGGTGGCCGTGCGCCGCTTCGACGCCGCAACCGACGACGCCACGCTGCTGGCCTGGATCGCACGCGTCGCCCGCTGGCACGAGGGCCGGCTGAGCGCGCGCGAGGCCGGGTTGCCGGCCCAGGACTGGAGCGTCGTCGAAACCGAGACCGACGCGCGCGGCCGTGCGCGCCAGGTGCGGCGCGAACGCTTCGTCGCCACGCGCGAGCGCGCGCTGCTGGCCGGCGACGCGCAGGCGCGGCGCATCGAGCTGCCCGCGCGCGACGGCGCGAACGCAGCCGCCGCCGAAGTGCTGGGGCTGCCGCTGCCGGCGCGCGGCTACCACGTCGTCGAACTCGAGTCGCGCCTGCTCGGCGCCGCGCTGCTGGAGCGGCGTGCGCCGATGTACGTGCGCACCGGCGCGCTCGTCACCAACCTCGCCGTGCACTTCAAGAAGGGGCGCAGCTCGAGTCTCGTCTGGGTGACCTCGCTCGACCGCGGCCGTCCCGTGGCCGACGCGCGCGTCGCCGTCGCCGACTGCAACGGCAAGCCGCTGTGGAGCGGACGCACCGACGCGGCCGGCATCGCGCGCATCGCGCGCGGCTTCGACGACGACGCCGGCAGCGAGCGCTGCACGAGCGCCGACGGACTCTTCGTCACCGCGCGCAAGCGCGACGCGGACGGCGACGACCTGGCCTTCGTCTTCAGCCGCTGGACGCGCGGCATCGAAGCCTGGCGCTTCAACCTGCCGACCTCGGGCGCCAGCGGCACGAACCGCGTCGCGCACACGGTGTTCGACCGCACGCTGCTGCGCCGCGGCGAAGCGCTCTCGATGAAGCATTTCGTGCGCGACGAGACCGAGCGCGGCCTGGCCCTGCCGGCGCCGGACACCCTGCCCGACGAAGTGCGGCTCACGCACCTGGCGAGCGACTACGAGGCGAAGCTGCCGCTGGCCTGGCCGCGCGGCGCGCGCGCCGCCGAGAGCCGCTGGACGGTGCCGGCGACGGCGCCGCTCGGCCTGTACGAAGTGGCGCTGCAGCGCGGCGGGCAGCACCTGACGAGCGGGCGCGTGCGCGTCGAAGCCTTTCGCGTGCCGCTGGTCGACGCCCGGCTGGCCGCGCCGCGCGGCACGCAGGTCGCGCCCAGGGAGCTGGTGTTCGCGGCGCAGCTCGCCGCGCAGGCCGGCGGGCCGATGCCCGACGCGCCGCTCGAGCTCTCGGCGCTGTTGCGCAGCGCGCCGCCCGGCTTTGCCGGCTACGAGGATTTCTCGTTCGCGCCTGCGCGCACGCGCGTGCGGCCGGACGAGGAAGACGCCGAGAACGACGACGCCAAGGTCGTGGCGCGGCGCATCGCTGCGCGCACCGACAAGGCCGGCGCCGCGCGCATCGTCGTGCCGGCGCTGCCCGCGCTCGCCGGCCCGAGCGAGCTCGTCGCCGAACTCTCCTTCGACGACCCGAGCGGCGAAAGGCAGACCGTGACGCAGCGCCTGCGCCTGTGGCCGAGCGCGCTCGTGGTCGGCCTGCGCCTGCCGGACTGGACGGCCGCACGCGGCGACGCGCGCCTGACCGCCGTCGTCCTCGACACCGAAGGCAAGCCGCTGGCCGGGCGCGAAGTCGAGGTGCAGGGCAGGCTGCACCGCACGCTCTCGACGCGCACGCGCATCGTCGGCGGCTTCTACGCCTACGACAACCGCGACGAGACGAGCCCGCTCGGGCGCCTGTGCAGCGGCCGCAGCGACGCGCAGGGGCGCGTCGCCTGCGAGGTGAAGCTCGACGCCAGCGGCGAGGTCGAGCTGGTGGCGAGCGCGCGTGACGACGCCGGCCGCCGCGCCGAGGCCGCCGCCGGCGTCTGGGTGAGCGGCGGCGAACGCTGGTGGTTCGCGCAGGACCAGGACGACCGCATCGACATCCTGCCCGAGCGGCGCGAGTGGCAGCCCGGCGAGACGGCGCGTCTGCAGGTGCGCATGCCGTTTCGCGAGGCGACGGCGCTCGTCACCGTCGAGCGCGAAGGCGTGCTCGACGCGCGCGTGCTCAGGCTCGACGGGCGCGCCCCCGTCATCGAGCTGCCGATCCCGCGCGACCCCGATCGCGCCGAGGGTGCCGGGCGCCCGAATCGCCCGAATCGCCCGAACGGCCGGGACGGCCCGGACGGCCCCGGCGGTGCCGCCGGCTCCTGGGCGCCGAACGTCGACGTCGGCGTGTTCGTGCTGCGCGGGCGGCTGCGCGAAGCGCCCTGGTGGTCGTTCTTCACCTGGGGCTGGCGCAACCCGGCCGACTGGTGGCGCGCCTGGCGCCACGAGAACCCCGACTGGCGCGCACCCGGCGCGAGCGTCGATCTCGCCAAGCCGAGCTTCAAGTTCGGCGTCGCCGCGCTGCGCATCGGCCGCGCCGAGCACCGGCTCGACGTCCAGGTACGCACCGACCGCGGGCAATACGCGGTGCGCGAGAAGGTGCAGGCGACGGTGCGCGTCACGCAGGCGGGCCGGCCGGCGGCCGGCGCCGAGATCGCCTTCGCGGCGGTCGACGAAGGGCTGCTCGCGCTGGCCGACAACGACTCGTGGCGGCTGCTCGAAGGCCTGCTGCGCGAGCGGCCCTGGGGAGTGGAGACCGCCACCGTCGTGGGCGAGGTGATCGGCCGGCGCCACTACGGCCGCAAGGCGCTGCCGCCCGGGGGCGGCGGCGGACGCAACCCGACGCGCGAGCTGTTCGACACCTTGCTGCTGTGGCGCGGCACGGTGGCGCTGGACGCGCGCGGCGAAGCGAAGATCGAGGTGCCGCTCAACGATTCGCTCTCGAGCTTCAGGCTCGTCGCCATCGCCGACGACGGCGGCGAGCGCTTCGGCACCGGCAGCACGAGCGTGCGCGTGTCGCAGGACCTGCAACTGCTCGCCGGCCTGGCGCCGCTGGTGCGTGCAGGCGACCGCTTCGACGCCGGCTTCACGCTGCGCAACGGCAGCGAACGCACGCTGGCCGTGACGGCGACGCTGGCCGGGCAGGCGCAGCGTGAAGGCGGCGCGCAGGCGATCGCACTCGCGCCGCAGCGCGTGACGCTGGCGCCGGGCGCAGCGCACGAGCTGCGCTGGAGCGTCGAAGTGCCGCCCGGCACGACGCGCCTGGATTGGGAGGCTGCCGCCGAGGAGACCGGCCGCAGCGCAGCGCCGGCACGCGACCGCATGAAGCTCAGCCAGGCGGTGCACAGCCCCGTGCCGCTGCGCGTCTGGCAGGCCACGCTGCAGCCGCTGGCGGGCCCGCTCGTCATCGCGCTCGCGCCGCCGGCCGACGCGCTGCCGGGCAGCGGCCGCCTGCAAGCGACGCTGCAGCCGAGCCTGGCCGGCACGCTGCCGGGCCTGCGGCGCTACTTCGAGAACTATCCGTACGGCTGCCTCGAGCAGAAGGTGGCGCGCGCGATCGGCCTGCGCGACGCGGCGGCCTGGGCCGCGCTGCGCGACGAGCTGGCCGGGTATCTGGACCGCGACGGGCTCGCGAACTACTTCCCGGCGGCGGCCGAGGACGCGCCGGCCGGCAGCGACCGCCTCACCGCACATCTGCTTGCCGCCGCACACGAGGCAGGCTGGAACTGGCCCGACGCGGCGCGCGAGGCCATGCTGCACGGCCTCGTCGCCTTCGTCGAAGGCCGGCTCGAGCGGCGCGCTCCGGCGCCGCGCGCCGATCGCGACTGGCGGCGGCTCGCGGCGCTCGAAGCGCTGGCGCGTTACGGCCGCGCCGAGCCGCGCATGCTGGCGAGCGTCGCCTACGCGCCCGCTGCCTGGCCGACCTCGGCGCTGCTCGATGCCTGGAGCCTGTACGAGCGGCTGCCCGGCGCGCCCGAGCGCGCGGCGCGGCTGGCGCAGATCCAGCAGCTGCTGCGCACGCGGCTCGTCGACAGCGGCAGTACCTTGCGCCTGGCCGGCGACGCCGACGGCAGTGCCTGGTGGCTGATGGAAAGCGCCGACGGCGACGCGGCGCGGCTGCTGCTCGCGGCCAGCGCCGCCGGCGCCGCAGCCGCCTGGCAGGACGACGCGCCGCGCCTTCTGAACGGCGCGCTGGCACGCCAGCAGCGCGGCGCGTGGAGCACGACCACGGCCAACCTCTGGGGCGCACTCGCGCTCGAGAAGTTCGCGGCGCGTTTCGAGCGCGAACCGGTGGCCGGGCGCAGCGTGCTGCGCGTCCAGGCCGGTGCCGAGCGCAGCGAGCGCAGCGTCGACTGGGCGCGCAGCCCGCAGGGCGAACGCTTCACGCTGCCGCTGCCCGCGGCCGGCGTGCGGCTGCAGGCCGGGCACGAAGGCAGCGGCCGGCCCTGGCTGGCGCTGCAGACGCTCGCCGCGGTGCCGCTGCACGCGCCGCTGGCCGCCGGCTATCGCCTCGCGCGCAGCGTGAGCGCCGTCGAGCGCAAGCGCCCCGACGCCTGGAGCCGCGGCGACCTGATGCGCGTGCGCCTCGAGATCGAGGCGCAGGGCGATTTCTCCTGGGTCGTGCTGAGCGATCCGCTGCCCGCCGGCGCCGCCGTGCTGGGCAGCGGCCTCGGGCGCGATTCCGCACTCGCCACGCGCGGCGAAAGGCGCGACGGCTCGGCCTGGCCCACCTACGAGGAGCGCGCCGCCGACGCCTGGCGCGCCTACTACGCCTGGTTGCCGCGCGGGCGCCATGTCATCGAATACACGCTGCGCCTGAACGCCAGCGGGCGCTTCGGCCTGCCGCCGGCGCGCGTGGAGGCGATGTACGCGCCCGAGAACTTCGGCGAACTGCCCCTGGCCGCGCTCGAGGTGCTGCCTTGATCGCCGCCTCGAGGGTCTCCCGGATCGCCGCCTCGGCGCGCCGGTGCGCGCGCGCCGCCTGGGTCGTCGCCCTGCCGATCGCCTGGCCCGCCGGCGCGCTCGCGTTGCCCGCCTTCGACGCCGTGCGCGCCGCGCACCGCCCGAGCGACCTGCCGCTGCTCGACCGCCACGGCACGCCGATCGCCTCGGTGCGCGTCGATCCGCTGCAGCGCCGCGGCCCCTGGGTGCCGCTGGCCGAGGTCTCGCCGGCGCTGCGCGACGCGCTGCTGCGCTCCGAAGACCGCAGCTTCTGGGCGCATGGCGGCGTGGACTGGAGTGCGCTGGCCGCCGGCGCCTGGGCGCGCGCCTGGAACACGCACACGCGCGGCGCCTCCACCGTGACGATGCAGCTCGCGGCGCTGCTCGACCCCGAGCTGGCGCGTCCGGCCGGCGGCCGCGGCCTCGCCGACAAGCTTGCGCAGATGCGCGCCGCGCAGCAGCTCGAAGCGCGCTGGACGAAGGCGCAGATCCTCGAGGCCTACCTGAACGCGGTGCCGCTGCGCGGCGAGCTGACGGGCATCGCGGCGGCGGCCGACCAGCTCTTCGGCAAGCATGCCTCGGGGCTGGACGCCGAGGAGTCGGCGCTGCTCGCGGCCCTGGTGCGCGCGCCCAACGCCGAGCCCGGCGCGGTGCAGCGCCGCGCCTGCGCGCTGTTGCGCGCGCCGCAAGGCTCCTGCGCGACGCTGGACAGCGTCGCCGCGCAGGCGTTCGCGCGCGCGCCCGGGCCCTGGCGCGTGCTCGGCGGCGAGATGCTGGCGCCGCATCTGGCACGCCAGGCGGCGCTGGCGGTCGCTGCGGCGCCGGCGGCCGCAACGATGCGGGCGCCGGCGGCCGTGCCGGCAGCATCTGCGGTGCCGCGGGCCGCTGCGCCGCCCTGGGCCGCTGCGGCGCCTGCGGCCTTGCCGCGCACGACGCTGGATGCGCGCGTGCAGCGCATGGCGCTGGCCGCACTGCGCCGCCAGCTCGCCGAACTGCGCGGCCGCGGCGCCGACGACGGCGCCGTCGTCGTGCTCGACAACGCCAGCGGCGAGGTGCTGGCCTGGGTGGGCTCGGCGGCAGCACCGATCGCGGGCGCGGCCGCCGGCGACGTCGACGCCGTGCTCGCGCGCCGCCAGCCCGGCTCGACGATCAAGCCCTTCGTCTATGCGCTGGCGCTCGAGCGCCGCCTCGTCACTGCCGCCAGCGTGCTCGACGACGCGCCGCTCGAGCTGGCCGCCGGCAGCGGCCTGTACCGACCGGCCAACTACGATCACCGCTTCCGCGGCGCGGTGAGCGTGCGCACGGCGCTGGCGTCGAGCCTGAACGTGCCGGCGGTGCGCGTGGCCGCGCTGCTCGGGCCCGATGCGGTGTTCGAGCGGCTCGCCGCGCTCGGGTTGCGTCCGCAGCAAAGCGCCGGCCATCACGGCCACGCGCTCGCGCTGGGCAGCGCCGACGCGACGCTGCTCGACCTCGCCAACGCCTACCGCGCGCTGGCGCGCGGCGGGCGCACGAGCCGCGCGCGCTGGTGGGCCGACCAGCCGCGCGCGGCCGAGCGCACCGTGTTCGACGCGGGCGCCGCCTGGCTCGTGGCCGACATCCTGGCCGACTCCGCCGCGCGCGCCGCCGCCTTCGGCCTGGACAGCCCTCTCGTCACGCGCGGCTGGGCCGCGGTGAAGACCGGAACCAGCAAGGACATGCGCGACAACTGGTGCGTCGGCTTCAGCGCCCGCTACACGGTGGGCGTGTGGGTCGGCAACGCCGGCGGCGCGCCGATGCAGGGCGTGAGCGGCGTTGCCGGCGCCGCCCCGGTGTGGCGCGAGCTGCTCGCCTGGCTGCATGCCGACGCGCCGTCGCGCGCGCCGGCGCCGCCCGCCGCCTTGCATGCCGAGGGCGGCGAGTGGTTCCTCGCCGGCACCTCGGCGCCGCCGGCCGGCGCCGGCGCGGCCCGGCGTCTGGGCATAGCCAGCCCGCGCGAGGGCAGCCTCGTCGCGCTCGACCCCGAGATCCCGGCGGCCATGCAGCGCATGGTGTTCGAAGGCGCTCCCGGACGCTGGAGCGTCGACGGCCGGCTTGTGGGCGAGGGCGCCCGCGTGCGCTGGCAGCCGCACCCCGGCCGCCACCTGCTCGAACGGCGCGACGCCGAGAGCGTGGACCGCGTGCGCTTCGAGGTACGCGCCGCGCCGCCGCCGCGGCCTGTGCGCGCCGCGCCTACGCGCCCGAAGGGCTGAAGAGGCGCTCGACCGCGGCGTCGATGACGACGCTGCAGGCGCTGTAGAGCAGCGAGCCGATCAGCGCTGCGGTGAAGCCGGTGACGGCGAAGCCCGTCAGCACCTCGGCGGCGGCCCAGAACATCAGCGCGTTGATGACGAACAGGAACAGGCCCAGCGTCAGCAGCGTCACCGGCAGCGTCAGCAGCACCAGCAGCGGACGCACGAGGGTGTTGAGCAGTCCGATGACGAAAGCCGCCAGCAGCGCCGAGCCGAAGCTCGCCACCCGGACTCCCGGATACAGCCAGGCCACCAGCAACAGCGCCGCCGCCAGCAGCGCCCAACGCGCGAGGATCTTCATGGCGCCGACGATACCGTGGCGCGGATGCCGATGAAAGGCGCTTTCTCCTATGAAAAACTCTTCTCGCCACGAGGGCGACGCATTACCATCGCCGCTGCCCGGCAGCCCGCAGGAGAAATGGAGCCCGGCGCAGCCCGCTCGCCGCGATGCGATCGAGCCGCGACGAGGCCCCGCAAGGTGCCGGCATCCGACTCAACCCCTGACGGAGAAACATCTCATGGCAACTGCGAAGAAAGCTGCGAAGAAGGCCCCGGCGAAGAAGGCCCCCGCCAAGAAGGCCGCCGCGAAGAAGGCCCCGGCCAAGAAGGCGGCAGCCAAGAAGGCCGCTCCCGCCAAGAAGGCCCCGGCCAAGAAGGCCGCTGCGAAGAAGGCCCCGGCCAAGAAGCGCACCCCGAGCGCCGCCTTCATGAAGGCGATGACCCCGAGCGCCGCGCTGGCCGCCATCATCGGCGACAAGGCGCTGCCGCGCACCGAGGTCACGAAGAAGCTCTGGGACTACATCAAGAAGAACAAGCTGCAGGACCAGGCCAAGAAGACGATGATCAACGCCGACGCCAAACTCAGGGAAGTGCTGGGCAAGGCGCAGGTCTCGATGTTCGAGATGACCAAGCTGATCAGCTCGCACCTGAAGTAGCTCGCGCGCCAGGCGCACACCGGGGGCCCTGCGGGGCCCTCGTTTCGTTTGCGTCACCCACGTGGTGTCCGCGCCCTGTCTACCGCGCTGCGCGCGGCATTCGCCTGCCGGCGCGTTGGAGAAGGCAGCGCCACGCGCAGGCGCAGGCCGCTGCAGCAGCGTGGGCGTGGCAGCCGCAGGCGCAGGCCGCTGCGGCAGCGTGGGCGCGGCAGCCGCAGGCGCAGGCCGCTGCGGCAGCGTGGGCGCGGCACCCGCGTTCTCCGGCCACGGTCGCGGTCGACCACCGCAGACCGCCGCCGTCGCCTCATCAACACCTTCTTCGCCCATCGGCCGCCGAGGCGACCGCGAATGAGGCCTGCGCCCGCGGGTACCACGCCCACGCTGCGACGTGCGCCGAGGCATGCCGCGATCGCGCTTCCCGGTTCCGATGCGCGCGCCGCGGCCTGCGCCGCGAACAGCGAGCCGGGTCGGGGCAGGTGGCGTGGGCGTGCCGGCGCAGGCCTCATTCGCGGTCG
>JADYZZ010000061.1 GCA_020852865.1 Rubrivivax sp. | reverse complement strand
ATCCCGGGGATGAGCCAGTTCATCCAGACGTTCGCGCCGAGCGCCATCACCGCGGCGCCGGACATCGAGCAGTACTTCGGCTTCGTGCTGACGCTGTTCCTCGTCTTCGGCATCGCCTTCGAGGTGCCGGTGGCGGTGATCGTGCTGGCGCGCATCGGCATCGTCACGGTCGACCAGCTGCGCAAGTTCCGCGGCTACTTCATCGTCGCCAGCTTCGTCATCGCCGCGGTCGTGACGCCGCCGGACGTCATCTCGCAGCTCGCGCTGGCGATCCCGATGTGCATCCTCTACGAGCTGGGCATCATCGCGGCGCAGATGTTCATCAAGACGACGAAGGCACCGGAGGAAGCCCCCGCGGCCGCGTCGTCCACCGCCGAGCCCGCACCGGCCGCCGGCAACCCCGAGGACAAGGGCGCGGGCTGATCACCGCTCCCTGAATGCCTCCTGCGTCCTGAGCATCGGCCGCACGAGGAACTCGAGCACCGTGCGCCCGCCGGTGCGGATCTCGGCGGTGCCGGTCATGCCCGGCAGCACCTCGAGCGAACGTGCACGCTTGCCGTCGCCCGCCTTGAAGCTCTCGCGGTCGGCATCCACCAGCGCGCGGTACCACGTGCCGTCGGCATTCGCGGCGCGCTCGGGGTCGCCGAGCGCGTCGGGGCTGATCGACAGCACCTTGCCGCGCAACGCGCCGTAGATCGTCGGGTCGTAGGCCGAGAGCTTGATCGCCACCGGCTGCCCGACCTTGACGAAGCCGATGTCGGCCGGCTTGACGCGCGCCTCCACCAGCACGCGCGTGCCCACCGGCACGATCTCCATCAGCGGCGCGCCGGCCGCGACGACGCCGCCGAGCGTGTTGTTCTTGATCTGCTTGACGATGCCGTTGACCGGCGAGACGAGCACGGTGCGCTTGAGCGCATCGTCGCGCACGACCATCTGTTCCTCCAGCAGCGAGAGCTCGGTGCGCACGCGCACGAGCTCGGCGCTCGCTTCCTGGCGGAAGCGGTTGATGCGCTCGGTCGTGGAGAGGCGCAGGTCGTTGACCTGCCGGCGCAGCCGCATCACCTCGACCTCGCTCATCAGGCCGCTGCGCGCCATGCCCTCGGCCACGTTCAGCTCCTGCACGAGCAGGCCGATGCTGCGCTGGTTGGCGGCCACCGCCTCGTCGAGCGCGCGCCGGCGCGCCTCGTAGCTCTCGGTCTCCCCCTGCACGACGGCGGCGGCCTTCTTCACCTCGGGCGGAAACGTGAGCGGCCTGCCGGTCGACTCGGCCGACAAGCGCGCGATGGCGCCGAGCAGCGCGAGCCGCTTGGCCTGGCCCTCGGCCTGCTGCGCCTCGACGCGCGTCGGGTCCAGCGTCGCCAGCTGCTGGCCCTGGCACACCTGCTCCCCTTCACGCACCGACAACTCGCGCAGGATGCCGCCTTCGAGGCTGGCGATCAGCTGCTCGCGCCCCTCTGGAATGATGCGCACCGGCGCCTTGGCGATGATGTCCACCTGCGCCCCCCACGCCCAGCCGAGCGCTGCGGCGAGCAGCGCGAGCATCAGGTACACCGACCACATTGCCGCCGGCGCCGCCTCGACCACATGCGCGCCGCGCACGGGGCTCAAATAGGCGAGGTCGGCGGGTTCGAGCCGGGGCTTCACACCGATGCCTCCCTCTGCACCGGCTGGGCACTCGGATGCAGATGCAGGTTGCTCGGCTGGGCCCCCGGCGCGGCGGCGTTCGGCGGGCCGGCGGGCTTCGCGCCCGACAGCGCTGCCAGCACCTGCGCCTTCGGGCCGTCCATCACGATGCGGCCGCCGTCGACGACGACGATGCGGGTCACCAGCTCCAGCACCGCCGGGCGGTGCGTCACCATGACCAGCGTGCAGGCCGTGTTCGTGCCGCCCGTCGCCTCCTTCAACTGCCGCAGGAAAGCGACCTCGCTTTGGGCGTCCATCGACGACGTCGGCTCGTCCATCAACAGGATCTGCGGCCGCGTCACGAGACAGCGTGCCAGCGCGACGAGCTGCCGCTGGCCGCCCGAGAGGAGCGCGCCGGCCTCGCCCACCGGCAGCTCCCAGCCCTGCGGGTGCGTGCCGACGAGCCGCTCGAGGCCCGTCAGCCGCGCCACCTCGGCCAGCCGCGCCGGGTCGGCCGTGGGGCGGTCGAGCAGCACGTTGTCGCGCAGCGTGCCGTTGAAAAGCCGCGGGTCCTGCGCGACGAAGCCCACGCGCGCGCGGTAGTCGGCCGGGTCGATCTGCCTGAGGTCCATGCCGTCGACCTCGACCAGGCCCTCGGTCGGCTGATAGAGCCCTGCCAGCAGCCGCAGCACCG
This sequence comes from Rubrivivax sp., assembly GCA_020852865.1. GTDB lineage: Bacteria > Pseudomonadota > Gammaproteobacteria > Burkholderiales > Burkholderiaceae_C > Rubrivivax. Next base: position 4,390 of record JADYZZ010000061.1, on the reverse strand, counting down.
TGCTCTTGCCCGAGCCGATGCGGCCGAGCACCGCGACCCGCTCACCGGGCTGGAAGGCGAGCGACACGCCCTTCAGCACGCGCGGCCCGGGCTCGCGGTCGGCGAAGCCCGGCGTCGGGTACGCGAAGCCCACGTCGCGCAGCGCGATGCGGCCGGTCAGTTCGCGCCGCGGCACGTAGACGCGGCCTTCCTCGCGCTCGACCGGCTGGTTCATCACCCGGTCCAGCGCCCGCATTGCGGCGCGCGCGCCCTGGTAGCGCGTCGCGAGCTGCACCACGCTCATCAGCGGCGCCACCGCGCGCGTGGCGAACATCACCGCGCCGATCAGCGCGCCGGCGGTGATGGCCTTCGCGTCGATCAGGAACACGCCCCACACCAGCATCAGCACGGTGACGATCTGCTGCGACACCGACGACAGGTTCGTCGTCCAGCTCGAGATGCTGCGCGAGCGCAGCATCGCCTCGGCCGCGGCGACGGTGGCTTCCTCGTACTTGCGCAGGAAGCGGCCTTGCGCGCCGGCCGCTTTCAGGTCCTCGAGGCCGTCGACGGCTTCGACGAGCACGCCGTGCAGGTCGGCCGTCTCGCGCATGTGCCGGCTCATGGCGCGGCGCAGCGCGCCCTGGATCAGCACGGCGACGAGCAGCAGCACCGGCACGGCTAGCGCCGGCACCCAGCCGAGCGGTCCGCCGATGACAAACGCCATCGCCACGAAGAGCACGATGAACGGCAGGTCCGACAGCGCCGCCAGCGTCGCCGAGGCGAAGAACTCGCGCACGAGTTCCACCTGCGCGAGGTGGTGCGCGTAGGCGCCGGCGCTGTCGGGCCGGTGCTCCATGCGCAGCGCCAGCGTCTGCCGGAACAGCGTCGAGCCGATGATCAGGTCGACCTTGCGCCCGGCCATGTCGATGAGATACGCGCGCACCTGCCGCGCGACGAGGTCGAAGGCGATCGCCAGCGCGCAGGCGATCGCCACCGCGCCGAGCGTCATGTACGCCTGGTGCGGAATGACCTTGTCGTAGATCACCGAGGTCGCCAGCCCCGTCACCAGCATCAGCACGTTCGACAGGAACGCCGCGAACAGCGCCGAGCGGTAGTAGGGCACGAAGCGGCGCAGCGTCCCCCACAGCCAATGCCGCGCCGGGTCGCGCAGCGCGGCGGCTTCGGCGGCGGTTTCGTTGCGGCGCGCCGTCTCGGGCGCCGGCTGCGGCGTCGCGACGAGCGCGTAGCCGCTGTACTCGGCCTGCAGTTCGTCTTCGCTGGCCGAGCAGGCGTGGTGCTCGGGGCCGGGCATGACGATGTCGTAGCGGCGCGGGTCGGCCGCGTCGCGCGCGACGACGATGCACGCGTCGCCTTCGCGCAGCAGCAGCACCGCAGGCAGCAGCAGGTGGTGCAGCTCGGGCAGCGCGCGCTGCACGATGCCGGCGGTGTAGCCCGCCTCGCGCAGCACGCGCAGCGCCTGGTCGGGGCCGACGCGGCCTTCGATCGGCAGCCCGGCGAGCAGCGACTGCGGCGAGCGCTCGCGGCCGTGGAAGCGCGTCAGCCACGACAACGAATGCGCGAGCGCGTCGTTCTCGAGGTCCCAGGCCGGGGCCTGCGGCAGCGGGGGCGGGACGGCTTGCGGGCCCATCGGTCAGAGTGCCCTTCGGCTTGCAGCGATGCGTGGCGCGTATCGGCTGGCTTCAGCCGCGCCGCGCCGCGGGCGCGTCAAGCACGAGTCGCTCGAACGCCGCCTCGATGTCGCGCACGAGCCGCGGCACGTCGAAAAGCGGCGAGCCGCGGCCATGCTCCGCAAGGTACCGCTTCAGCGACGCCACGCGCGCCGGCGTGCGGCCGAGCGTGATCGCGAGCCGCTCGTAGTCCGCCAGGCTCGTCGTGATCAGGTCCGGCAGACCCACTGCAGTGAGCAGCGAGCCGGCCATGCGCGAGATGAATGTGCGGCCCGACAGCGTGAGGATCGGCGTGCCCATCCACAGCGCGTCGCTCGCGGTGGTGCCGGCGTTGAACGGGAAGGTGTCGAGCACGAGGTCGGCAAGCGTGAAGCGCGCCAGGTACTCGGCCGGCGAGACCCGCGGCGCGAAGACGAGCCGCTCGGGCGCGACGCCGTGCGCGGCCGCGGCGGCGAGCATGTGGTTGCGCGCCGTGTCGTTGTCGGCCAGCAGCCACAGCACGCTGCCCGGCACCGCGGCGACGATGCGCATCCACGCCGCGAACATCTGCGGCGTGAACTTGTGGTTGTTGTTGAACGAGCAGAAGACGAAGGCGCCGGAGTCGGCGCTCGGCAGACCGTAGCGCTCGCGTGTCTGCGTCGATGCCGGCGCCACTTCGCGCTGGCGGTCGCTGACCTGGTAGCAGTGCGGCAGGCGGATCGGCCGCTCGCTGCAATAACGCTCGAGTTCATGGGGCACGACGTAGCCGTCGGCGAGCATCCAGTCCACCCCCGGCAGCGCCGAGGTGCCCGGCAGGCCGAGATAGCTCACCTGCACCGGCGCCGGCCGCTGCACGAGGATGCCGGGGCGCGCGCCGTGCGTGAGGCCTTGCAGATCGACGAGCACGTCGATGCCGGCCTCGGCGATGCGCCGCGCCGCCGTCGTGTCATCGACACCGAGCAGCGGCACGTGCCGGTCGAACGCGCGCACGAGGCGCTGGCGCTGCGGCTGCGCCGATGGCGGCGTCCAGTCGAACGCGGAGACCTCGAAGCGCGTGCGGTCGTGCAGCTCGAAGAGTTCGGCGGTGAGCAGGCCGACCGCATGCATGTGCAGGTCGCCCGAGAGGTAGCCGACGCGGATGCGGCGTGCCGGCGGCGCTGTCTCGTCGGCCGGCCGCGGCACCTGCTGCCACAGCGGCACGGCCGGCGGCCGCGCCACCTTCTCGGCGACGAAGCGCTGCGCGGCCAGCATCTGCAGCGCCGGGTCGTCGGAAAGGCCCATCATCGCCAGCAGCGACGTGCCGTTGAGGAGCTGATAGGCCGTCACGTCGCCCACCGGCTGCTCGGCCGGCCAGGCGCACTGCTTCTGGCGCACGTGCACGTAGTGCTGGATGACGTCGGGCTGCGCCGGCTTCGCTTCGAGGCTGGTGCGCATCTCGGCCTCGGCCTCGGGCAGGCGCTTGAGTTGTTCGAACAGGCGGGCGCGGTTGTTCAGCGCGTGCAGCCGGTGTTCGATCGCCGGCGGCGGCACCGCGCCGGCCGCGTCGGCCCAGCAGGCCAGCGCGGCCTCGGTTTCGCCGCGCCGCTCGTGCAGGTGGCCGAGGTTCAACAGCGCCGGCGCGAACGACGGCTGGCGTGCCAGCACGCGGCGATAGGCGCGCTCGGCGCCGGCCTCGTCGCCGGCAGCGGCGAGCGTCGTGCCCCAGTTGAAGCAGGCCACCGTCCAGTGCGCGGCGGCCGGGTTGCCGTCGAGCCAGGCTTCGTACAACGCCGCGGCGTCGCGCCCCTGGCCGCGCGCGGCGAGGGCTTGGGTGCGCTCGATCAACTCGGCCAGCGTCCAGCGCGCGGCGGGTGAGGGCGGTGTCGTGGACGAAGGCGCATTGGCCGCGGCCGCGACGGCCGCCGCAGCAGCGGCAGGCACGGCCGCGATGGCGGTCGGCAGGGCAGGGCGAAGGGCAGGTTCGGCGGCGGCCATGGGCATGCATGCGCGGGCGCCGCCGACAGGCGGACGCCATCGCGGGTCATGCTAGGCAGCCGGGGCCGGTGAAAGGCGCGCAACAGCGGGGAGAAAGGGGGCCAGTTCCGCCCTGTGCCGAAGGGTCTAGCATCCCGCGCGCCATGCGCTTTGCGACTCTCACCACCACCCGCCGCGCCGCGTTCGCTGCCGCTCTGGTCCTCACCGCCACCCCCTCCGCCGCTGAACCCCCCGAGCGCCCCGGCCTCACCTGCCAGGCCGTGCAGCTCTCGGCGCCCGGCACGCTGCGCCTCGAACTGGCCTTCAGCAACACCACCGCCGAGCCGATCTCGCTGCCGCCCGGCGCGCACCTCGTCCTCTATCGCGACGCCGCCGGCGAAGACGCGATGCCCGCCACCGCGCGCGTCGACCGTCTGCAGCGCACCGCCCTCGTCGTGCCGCCGAACGGCACCACCACCGGCCTCTTCATCGCCGGCGAGCGCACCACCGCCGAACTGCTGTGCAACGCGGGCCGGCCGGCGGTGGCGGGCCTCTACTTCTACGAATTCAGCCCTCGCCCGGCCTTCCGCTGCCTGCTGCGTGGCGAAGCAGCCGAGGCGCTGCCGATGGGCCGCGGCTGTGCGCGCGCCGCCTCGGCCCCGGCGCGGCCCTAGACGAAACCGCCCGCTGCTAGGCGCAAGGCCCTGCGCCGCTCCGGCCATCTTGGGGCCGACGGCGGGCGCGCTCGCCGCTACGATGGGCCGCATGCACCCGAGCATGCCCCTCATCGT
>JADYZZ010000060.1 GCA_020852865.1 Rubrivivax sp. | reverse complement strand
GCCGGCGTGCGCGGCAAACGCCGCCGGCGTGCGCGGCAAACGCCGCCGGCGTGCGCGGCAAACGCCGCCGGCGTGCGCGGCAAACGCCGCCGGCGTGCGCGGCAAACGCCGCCGGCGTGCGCGGCAAGTGCCGCCGCAGCCCTCCAGCGTCCGCGCCCGCGAACGCAGGCCGCGACTACAGCACCCCGCGCAGGAAGCGCCCGGTGTGGCTCGCCGCGCAGGCGGCCACCTCCTCCGGCGTGCCGGCGGCGACGACGCGGCCGCCGCCGGCGCCGCCCTCGGGGCCGAGGTCGACCACCCAGTCGGCGGTCTTGATGACGTCCAGGTTGTGCTCGATCACGACGATCGTGTTGCCGGCGTCGCGCAGTGCGTGCAGCACCGCGAGCAGCAGCCCGATGTCGTGGAAGTGCAGCCCGGTGGTGGGCTCGTCGAGGATGTAGAGGGTGCGGCCGGTGTCGCGCTTGGAGAGCTCCAGCGCGAGCTTGACGCGCTGCGCCTCGCCGCCCGAAAGCGTCGTGGCGCTCTGTCCGAGGCGGATGTAGCCCAGGCCGACGTCGAGCAGCGTGCGCAGCTTGCGCGCGATCGCCGGCACGGCACCGAAGAAGGCGTGCGCGTCCTCCACCGTGAGCTCGAGCACCTCGGCGATGTTGCGGCCCTTGTAGAGGATCTCGAGCGTCTCGCGGTTGTAGCGCCGCCCGCCGCAGGTGTCGCAGGGCACGTAGACGTCGGGCAGGAAATGCATCTCGACCTTGATGACGCCCTCGCCCTGGCAGGCCTCGCAGCGTCCGCCGCCGGCGCCGGCCGCGACGTTGAAGCTGAAGCGCCCGGCGCCGTAGCCGCGCTCGCGCGCCGCCGGCACCTCGGCGAACAGCTCGCGGATCGGCGTGAACAGGCCGGTGTAGGTGGCCGGATTGCTGCGCGGCGTGCGGCCGATCGGACTCTGGTCGACGGCGATCACCTTGTCCAGGTGTTCGAGGCCCTCGACATGGTCGTGCGGCGCCGGCTCGATGGCGCTGCGGTAGAGCCGGCGCGCGACCGCCGCGTACAGCGTGTCGTTGACGAGCGTGCTCTTGCCCGAGCCGCTGACCCCGGTGACGCAGGTGAAGAGACCGAGCGGCAGCGCGACGTCGATGCCGGCCAGGTTGTGCCCGCGCGCGCCCACGATCGTGAGCCGGCTCGGTGCGCCCGTGGCGGCAGGCGCGGCGCGGCGCGGCGGCCGCGCGATGGCGAGCGCGCGCGACAGGTAGCGCCCGGTGAGCGAGGCCGGATTCGCCGCCAGCTCGGCCGGCGTGCCGGTGGCCACCACCTCGCCGCCGTGCACGCCGGCGCCCGGGCCCATGTCGACGCACCAGTCGGCGGCGCGGATCATGTCCTCGTCGTGCTCGACGACGAGCACGCTGTTGCCGAGATCGCGCAGGCGCCGCAGCGTGGCGATCAGGCGTGCGTTGTCGCGCTGGTGCAGCCCGATGCTCGGCTCGTCGAGCACGTACATCACGCCCGACAGGCCGCTGCCGATCTGGCTGGCCAGGCGGATGCGCTGCGCCTCGCCGCCCGAGAGCGTGTCGGCGCCGCGCTCGAGGCTGAGGTAGCCCAGGCCGACATCGACCAGGAACTCGAGCCGCGCGCGGATCTCGCGCACCACCTTGGCGGCGATTTCGGCCTTGGCGCCTTGCAGCGCGAGCGCGCCGAACCAGGCCTGCACGTCGGCCAGCGTGGCCCGCGCGACCTCGTGCAGGGCGCGGCCCTTGACGCCCGGGTGCGGGTCGAGGAACACGTGGCGCGCCTCGCGCCTGAGGCGCGCGCCCAGGCATTCGGGGCAGGCGCGCGCGGCCAGGTAGCGCGTGAGCTCCTCGCGCACGGCGGCCGAATCGGTCTCGCGCAGGCGGCGCTCGAAGTTGGGAATGATGCCCTCGAACGGCTGCCGCCGGCGCCGCGTGCGCGCGCCGCCGCCGGGCGATTCGACGCGGTGCTCGAACTCGATCGCCTCGTCGCCCGAGCCGTACAGCAGCAGCCGCCGCGCCGCCTCGGGCAGCCGCTCGAAGGGCTGCTCGAGGTCGAAGCCGGCATGCCGCGCCACGCTCTGCAGGATGCCGAAGCTGTAGGCGTTGCGCCGGTCCCAGCCCTTCACCGCGCCGGCGGCCAGCGACAGGCCGGGAAAGGCGACCACGCGTTCGGGGTCGAGGGCCGTCACCACGCCCAGGCCGTCGCAGGCCGGGCAGGCGCCCTGCGGCGAGTTGAAGCTGAACAGGCGCGGCTCGAGCTCGGGCAGGCTCCAGCGGCACACCGGGCAGCCGTAGCGGCTGCTGAACAGATGCTCGCGGCCGCTGTCCATCTCGAGCGCGATGGCGCGGCCGTCGGCGAGCCGCAGCGCCGCTTCGAAGCTCTCGGCCAGGCGCTGCCGGATGGCCGGGCCGACCTTGACGCGGTCGACGACGACGTCGATGTCGTGCTTCTCGTTCTTCGCGAGACGCGGCAGCGCGTCGGCCTCGAAGACCTCGCGCCCGCGGCCTTCGGCGCCGACGCGAAAGCGCACGTAGCCGCGCGCGCGCAGGTCGTCGAACAACTCGACGAATTCGCCCTTGCGCTCGCGCACCACCGGTGCGAGCAGCGCCAGCCGGGTGCCCTCGGCCAGCGCCAGCACCGCGTCGACCATCTGGGCGACGCTTTGCTGCGCGAGCGGCAGGCCGTGCTCGGGGCAGTACGGGGTGCCGGCGCGCGCGTAGAGCAGCCGCAGGTAGTCGTGGATCTCGGTCACCGTGCCGACCGTCGAGCGCGGGTTGTGCGAAGTCGCCTTCTGCTCGATGCTGATGGCCGGCGACAGGCCCTCGATCAGGTCGACATCGGGCTTGTCCATGCGCTGCAGGAACTGCCGCGCGTAGGCCGACAGGCTCTCGACGTAGCGCCGCTGGCCCTCGGCGTACAGGGTGTCGAAGGCCAGGCTCGACTTGCCCGAACCCGAAAGCCCGGTGATGACGACGAGCGCGTCCTTCGGGATGTCGAGGTCGATGTTCTTCAGGTTGTGCGTGCGCGCGCCGCGCACGCTGAGCCAGCGCGCGGCGGCCGGAGCGGCCGGAGCGGCCGGAGCGGCCGGAGCGTTCGGAGCGGTCTGGCGAGGCGGGCGAGGCGGGACGGAGTCGCTCATGGCGGGCAGGCGGAACCCGCCATCATAGGCAGCCGGGTCGAGTCCGCCGGGGCGGCGGGAGCCGGGGGGCATGTCGCCGGCCGACCGAGCGCCTTGCGGCGTTTGCCGAGCGCCTGGGCGCGGCGGCAGCCGGCGGCACGTCGCCGGCCTGGGACGCTTGCGGCGCCGTCAGCCGACCACCGCCGCTGCCACCCGCACCCAGCGCTGCAGGCGCCGCCAGCGGCGCCACCAGCGCCAGATGCGCCGGCCCTGGCGCCAGGCGCGACCCGGGCGCAGGATCAATGCGCCCAGCACGATCGCCAGCGGGACTTCGGGGTGCGCACGCAGCCACGCGCCCCAGCTGCGCAGCCGCTCGGCAAGCGCCAGCGGCCGCTGCAACGGCTGCAACTCGCCTTCGATCTGCAGGCGCAGCTGGGCGCTGCGCACCAGCAGCGCGCGCTGGCGCTGCTCCAGCAGCGATCGGCTGCGCGCCGGCGGCAGCATGATCAAGGGCCGGTGCCCGTGGCGCGATCGGGCGCTGCGGTCGGCCCACCGGTCGCACCGGCGGCCGTGGCGCCGCCGGCCGCAGCGGCTCCGGCGGCTCCGGCGTTCGCAGCGGCCGCATCGGCACGTGGCCCGGTCGCGCCGGTGCGCTCGCGGTCGTGCCGCAGCTCGGCCAGGCTGAGCGCGAACGGCCCTTCGGCCTCACTGCGCAGCGCGGCGCGCGCGCTGCGCAGCAGCCACGCGGCAAGCGCCGCGAAGGCGAGCACCAGCACGCCGAGCGCGGCCAGCCGATAGCGCTCCTGCAGCAGCAGCAGCACGAAGCCGGCTGCCAGCACGAGCGCCAGGCCGGCCAGCAGCAGGCCCAGGGCCAGGCGCAGCAGCGCGTCGAAGACGCGCAGCTTCTCGCGCTCGAGCTCGGTGCCGAAGAGCTCGAGGCGGACCTGTACCAGGGCCAGCGAGCTGTCGACAAGCCGGCGCAGCCAGCCCGCCCAACCCGCGTCGGCCTGCCGGCCGGCCGTCACCGCAGCGCGATCAGCGGCGTCCGATCAGCATGCCCAGCAGCAGGCCCAGACCCGCGCCCATCGCGATCGAGCGCCAGGGGTTCTCGTGCACGTAGTCGTCGGCGGAATGCGCCGCCGCCCTGGCCCGGTCGGCCGCGCCGGCCTGGAACTCGAGCAGCTTGAGCCGCGCCTCCGACATGTGCTGCTGCAGCCGCTTGCGCAAGCCCAGCGCGTCGTCGCCGGAGGCATCGGCGCCGAGCTTGATCAGATCCTCGGCGTCGGAGATGACCTGGCGCAGTTCGGCGACCAGCTTGTCCCTTTGTTCGATGCTCAGTTCGGCCATGGCTTTCTCCAGCGTTGTCCATCGACGGGTCGCCGCGATCGCGACGTCGGGACCGAGTCGCCGCGGCCCTGGCATTGTCGCTCCGCAGACGCGCCGCAGCCAGCACGGCCGCCCCGGGCGGGCCCTGAAGGCCGCGCGGCGCGACACCGATGCAGGAGGTGAGCCAGCGGGCGGCGGCGCGCGGGCTGGGCCGCCGCGGCGCTCGCGATCCGGTCAGCCCGCGAGCACGCGCAGGATCTCGGCGCCGTAGCGCTCGAGCTTCTTGGCGCCGACGCCGCCGATGCCGGCCAGCGCGTCGAGCGAGGCCGGGCGCGCGCGCGCCATCTCGGCCAGCGCGGCGTCGTGGAACACCACGTAGGCGGGCACGTTGTGCGCGCGCGCGACTTCGGCGCGCCAGGCCTTGAGCGCGTCGAACGCGGCCTGCTGGGCGGCGTCGAGCGGCGCGGCGGGCTGCGGCGCGGTGCGCGGCGCGCGCGTGCGTTCGTCGCCACGCCGGGCCTTGCGCGCGCCGGCGCGCGGCGCGGCCGGCGCGCGCAGGCGGATCGGCACCTCGCCGCGCAGCACCGCGCGTGCGCTCTCGGCGAGCACAAGCGTGTGGTACTCGCCCTCCGCGCGCAGATGGCCGAGCGCGACGAGCTGCCGGATCACGCCGCGCCACTGCGACTCGCCGAGATCGGCGCCGACGCCGAAGGTGGAGAGCTCCTCGTGCCCGTACTGCAGCACCTTGTCGCTGCGCTTGCCGCGCAGCACGTCGACGAGGTGCACGGCGCCGAAGGCGCGCGGCGCGCGCCGCCCGCCGTGCTGCGCGAAGCGATAGACGCACGACAGCAGCTTGCGCGCCGCCTCGGTGGCGTCCCAGGTGGCCGGCGGCGCGAGGCAGTTGTCGCAGTTGCCGCAGGGCCGCGCGGCCTCGCCGAAATAGCCCAGCAGCCGCACGCGCCGGCAGTCGTGCGCCTCGGCCAGGCCGAGCAGCGCGTCGAGCTTGGTCCGCTGCAGGCGCTTGAATTCCTCCTCGGCCTCGCTCTCGTCGATCATGCGGCGCTGCTGCACCACGTCCTGCAGGCCGTAGGCCATCCAGGCGTCGGCCGGCAGGCCGTCGCGGCCGGCACGGCCCGTCTCCTGGTAGTAGCCCTCGATGTTCTTGGGCAGGTCGAGGTGGGCGACGAAGCGCACGTCGGGCTTGTCGATGCCCATGCCGAAGGCGATGGTGGCCACCATCACGAGGCCCTCCTCGCGCAGGAAGCGGTCCTGGTGCGTGCGCCGGCGCTCGGCGTCGAGCCCGGCGTGGTAGGGCAGCGCGGCGATGCCTTCGCCGGCCAGCCATTCGGCCACTTCCTCGACCTTGCGGCGCGTCTGGCAGTAGACGATGCCGGCGTCGCCCGCGTGCTCGTCGCGCAGGAAGGCCAGCAGCTGGCGCTTGCCCTCGTCCTTCTCGACGATGGTGTAGCGGATGTTCGGGCGGTCGAAGCTGGCGACGAAGAGGCGCGCGTGCTGCAGCTGCAGCCGCTCGACGATGTCGGCGCGCGTGTGCGCGTCGGCGGTGGCGGTGAGCGCCAGGCGCGGCACGCCGGCGTAGCGCTCGGGCAGCAGCGACAGGCCGAGGTACTCCTCGCGGAAGTCGTGCCCCCACTGGCTGACGCAATGCGCCTCGTCGATCGCGAACAGCGCGAGCCGCCCGCGCTCGTGCAGCGAGTCGAGCATCGCCAGGAAGCGCGGCGTGAGGATGCGTTCGGGCGCGGCGTAGAGCAGCGTCAGCCGGCCGGCCAGCAGCTCGCGCTCGATGCGCCGGGCCGCGTCGCCTTCGAGCGTGGAGTTGAGGAAGGCGGCGGCGACGCCGAGCTCGTCGAGCGCGCCCACCTGGTCGTGCATGAGCGCGATGAGCGGCGAGACGACGACGGTGACGCCCTGGCCGCGGCGCTGGCGCAGGATGGCCGGCACCTGGTAGCACAGGCTCTTGCCGCCGCCGGTGGGCATCAGCACGAGCGCGTCGCCGCCGGCGGCCACATGTTCGACGACGGCCTGCTGCTGGCCGCGGAAGGCGGCGTAGCCGAAGACCTCGTGCAGCACGGCGCGCGCGGCGCCGGCACCGGCGTCGATCGCGTCGGCCGCTGCGGTCGCGTCGGCCGCTGCGGTCGCGCCGATCGCTGCGGTCGCAGCGTCGGCGTCGGCGGCGTCGTGCGCGACGTCGCGGCGCGAGGAGTCGGGCACGGCGGCCATGGGCTGCGCGCGATCGTACGCGAGCGTGCGCGGCGCGCCCGCTCCCCAGGGCCCCGCCGGTGGGTGCCCTCGCCGCGGGGCGCTCCGCCGGGTGGTCCTTCGGTGCGAAGGCGCGCGCACGACGCGGCGCGATAATGGTTTCATCAACCCCGCGTCAAGGGAGCAGCCGTGGCCTCGGTCAACAAAGTCATCCTCGTCGGCAACCTGGGCCGCGACCCCGAAGTGCGCTACGCGCCGAGCGGCTCGGCCATCTGCAACGTCACCATCGCCACCAGCCGCAACTGGAAGGACAAGACCAGCGGCGAGCGCCAGGAGGAGACCGAATGGCACCGCGTCGTCTTCTACGACCGGCTGGCCGAGATCGCGGGCGAGTATCTGAAGAAGGGCCGCCCGGTCTACGTCGAGGGTCGTCTGAAGACGCGCAAGTGGACCGACAAGGACGGCGTCGAGAAGTACACGACCGAGATCGTCGCGCAGGAGATGCAGCTGCTCGGCAGCCGCGACGGTGGTGGCGGTGGTGGTGGTGGTACCGGCGGCGGCAGCAGCATGCCCGACGAAGGCGGCGCAGCGCCACGCAGCGCGCCGGCAGCGCGCAGCGCACCGGCGGCCAGGCCCGCCGCCAAGCCGGCCAGCGGCTTCGACGACATGGACGACGACATTCCCTTCTAGGGCGCATCGCGGCGCCGTCGGCGCATCGACGCGCCTGCTGCATTCTGTCGCCTGCAGCCGCCTCGCCGCACCCCGCCTCGCCGCGCCCCGCCTCGCCGCGCCCCGCCTCACCGCGCCCCGCCTCACCGCGCCCCGCCACAGGCCGCGCGAGGCCGTGCGGGGCCGCAGCGGCGGCGCGCCTGATCAGGCTCAAGCAGCGCGCTGCCTCCCGCGGCTATGCTGCCGTGCGCAGCGCCGTCGTGTGCATCGCCCCTGTGGTGCAGGGCGCCGCAAGAGGAGTGTGCATGTTGCGCTTTGCCATGGTCGCCGCGGCCGCGCTGCTGGTGGCCGCACCCGCGGCGCAGGCCCAGGGCGACGCCGCCTACGCCGTGATCCAGAAGGCGGCCGACGCCTACCTGACGAGCCTGGCCGCCAACGACTTCTTCGACATCACAGCCGACGACGTCCACGAGCGCATGAAGTCCGGCAAGAAGGACTTCGTCGTCGTCGACGTGCGCGTGCCCAAGGACAAGAAGTACGACCTGGGCCACCTGCCCGGCGCGCTGTTCATCGGCGTCACCGACATCGCCAAGCCCGCCAGCCTGGCCCGCCTGCCCAAGGACAAGGACATCATCGTCTACTGCGACACCGGTCAGCAGCAGAACAAGGCCGTGACCGCGCTGCGCCTGCTCGGCTACCGGGCCTACGCGATGAAGTGGGGCTACATGGCCTGGAAGGTGGCGCCGCCCACCGGCTCGACGCTCGACGAGATCAGCGCGGCGATCGCGAACGACTATCCGATCGAGAAGTAGCCGCAGCGCGCGCGGGCGCGGCGCAGGCAGCGCATCGACCGACGGCGGCCCCCACCGCGGGTCGATGGCGTGCGCGCCGTTCAAGCCGCCTGCACGGCGACGTCAAGTCCGCGCAACGGCTGGCGCCGGCACCGCCACGACGATCGCCGCGCCCTCAACCCGGGCGCCGAGGCGCCGCGTTCGAACGTGCAGCAATTGCTCGAAAACCCCGCCGTCCAGTCCGCTGCGCTGCCGGCGTTCGTCGCCGCGATCGCCTGGGGGCTTGTCGGCCGCACCAGGGCGCTGGCGGCGGTGCCGCTGGCCGGCTGGGCCACCGTGGTGGCGCTCGCCGTGGGGTTCGGCTTCGAGCCGCTGAGCGCACGCAACAAGCTGGTGATCGCGCTCGCCGCGAGTGCGTTGATCGCGCTCGCGCTCGAGCTGCTGCGCGTGCAGGCGCGCGCCCGCGTGGTCGCGGCGCTGGCCGCGCTGGCGGCCGCCGCGTCGGTGTGGATCGCGCTGCGCGTGCTCGAGCAGCGCGCGGGCGCGGCCGCCTGGTCGCTCGGCCTGGGCGTCGGCGCCTGGGCGGCGGTGATGGTCGCGGCGGTCGCCTGGGTGAGGCTGCCCACGGCGCGCGCGCTGGTCGTCGCCGCGGCGCTGGGCTTCACGACCGCCGCCCTCGGCCTGCTGGGCGCGAGCGCGTCGATCGCGATGATGGGCATCGCGCTGGGTGCCTCGTGCGGCGTCGCGCTGGTCGCCGGTCTCGGCAGCGGCCGGCTGCCCGAGGGGCTGCGCTTCGTCGGCCTGCAGATGGCCGTCTTCGCCGCACTCGGCGGCGAGGTCGCCAGCCTGACCGGCCAGCTGCCCTGGACGGCCCTGCTGCCGCTGCCGCTGATCCCGCTCGCGGCGCGTCTGGCGCCGCGGCGCGGCGCCGGTTCCGCGACCGACGCCGCACTCACCGCGGCGGCCTGTGCGGTGCCTGCGCTGGTCGCCGCTGCGCTCGCCTGGCGCGCGATCGGCGTCGCCACGAATTGAGAGCCGCCCTTTGCGGCCCTGCGCCCGCACCGCCTTGCCCCGCCCCACCCGCCCTCTGGAGACCTTGCATGAAACGCCTCGCCCTCGCCCTGATCGCCGCCGCCGCCGCATCCGCCGGCATCGCCGCTCCCGAGACCTACCTGCTCGACCCGACGCACACGCTGCCCGGCTTCGCGGTGAACCACCTCGGCATGTCCACCGTGCGCGGCCTGTTCGAAGGTGCGAGCGGCAAGGTCGTCATCGACCGTGCGGCCAGGACCGGCTCGATCGAGCTGAAGATCGCCACCGCCACCGTCTACACGGGTTTCGGCAAGGCGACCGGTGCCGGCCGCTCGCGCGACGAGCACCTGCGCTCGGCCGACTTCTTCAACGTGGCCGAGTTCCCGGAGATGAGCTTCAAGTCGACCAAGATCCACTTCACGGGCGATGCTCCGGACTCGATCGAGGGCACGCTCACGTTGCTGGGGGTCAGCAAGCCGGTGACGCTGAAGGTCGACAGCTTCAAGTGCGGCGCCAATCCGATGTCCAAGAAGGAGATGTGCGGCGCCGACGTGTCCGGCACCATCAAGCGCAGCGACTTCGGCATGAAGTACGCGATCCCGGCGATCGGCGACGAGGTGCGGCTCGCGATCGCGGTCGAGGGCTACAAGCAGTAGCGCCGCGCCGGCGGCGGCCGGCGCGGCAGGCGCCGGCTTTGGCACACTCGCCCGGTGGACGAATCCGATGCGCCGCTGAGAGCCTGCCATCGCGCGCGCCGGCCAGCGCCTGCGCCGGCCGTTCCCGGCCGGGCGGTTGAGCTGCGGTGACCCACGCATCGGAGAACCGCCGGCCCGCTGCGGGGCCGCAGCCGCCGGCCGAAGGCGTGCTGACGATGCTGGTGCTGTGCCTGGCGGCCGGCGCCGTGCTGGCCCTCGGCTTCGATGCGCACGCGCCGCAGCGCAGCGTCGCCGGCTGGCTGCTCGCGCAGCCGCTCCTGGCGCTGGCGCGCAACCTGCACTACTGGAGCGCCCAAGGCCTGGTGGCGGCGGTGCTGTGGCTCGCCTGGAGCCGGTTGCGCGCGCTGCCGCACGACGCCGCTGCGTTGCAGGGCGCGACGCCGCGCCCCGGCACTGCAGCGCTGCAGGGCGCCGCGCCGACCGTGGCGCACCGGCGGCTGCCGGCCAGGCCGCTGCCGTCGTCGCTGCCGTCGTCGCTGCGGTCGTCGCTGCGGTCGTCGCTGCGGTCGTCGCTGCTGTGGCCGCTGCTGCTCGTCGCCGCGCTGTTGTCGGGGCATCTGATGCGCGGCGACGACGACGCGCGCGAGGTGCTGCGCTTGCTGGGCAACGCGCTCGCTGCCGCGCCGTGGCTGGCCGGTGCGCGCCAGACGCTGCAAGACAGCGGCGCGGGACCGGCCCTGTACGCGCTGCATGTCGGGGCCGCCGCGGCGCTGGCGGCATCGCTCGCGCTGGCCTGGCGCCGGCCGCGCCGGCGCGCGCGCGCGCTTGTCCTGCTGGCCTGGGCCGCGCCGGTCGTGCTGCTCGCGCTCTTTGTTTCGCCCGGACTGCATGACGGCATCGACGCGCGCCTGGCCGGCCCCTGGTTCTTCGCGCCGCTGCAGCCCCTGCTGCAGCGCTCGCCGGGCGCCGCGGGCGCGCTGCTTGCCGCCACGCTGCTGCTGCCTTGGGTGCTGTGGGTAGTCCGGACGGTCCGGGCGACCCGGTCGCTTCGGCCGAAGCCGACGCTGCGCGCGAGCCTGCGCCGGCTGGGGCGCGGCAGCCTGGCGCTGGCCGGCATCGCCTATCTCGCGCTTTGCGCGAGCGCCCAGTTCCTGGCCGCCGAAGACGGCCCCGCTCGCCTGCGCTGGCCCGGCGGGCGCAGCGATCTGCAATGGGGCTGGGTGCTGCGCGCCGTGCCGCCCGAAGCGAGCCGGCTCGACGCCGCCATCGTGCGCGGGCGGCCCGAGGGCTGCCGCGCCTGCCACGCCGGCAGCGAAGGCTTCGACCGCTCGCACCGCCCCGAAACCCTGGGCTGCGCGGCCTGCCACGGCGGCGACCCGTTCACGCTCGATGGCGCGCGCGCGCACCGCGCGCTCGAACGCGTGCCGGGCAACCTCGCCGGCGTGCAGCGCAGCTGCGGCCAGGGCGCCTGCCATGCGGCGATCGCAGTGCGCGTCGAGCGCTCGATCATGACGACGATGGCCGGCGTCGTCAGCGCCGACCGGCGCGTGCTCGGCGAACCGGTCGACGCGGCAGCGCCGCCGCCGCACGCCGCCCGCCTGGGCCACAGCGCCGCCGACAGCCATCTGCGCGAGCTGTGCGTGTCGTGCCACCTCGGCCAGCCGAAGACCGAATGGGGCCCGATCGGCCAGGAGTCGCGCGGCGGCGGCTGCAATGCCTGCCATCTGGTCTACGGCGCGCCGGCGGCGGCCGAGCTGGCGCGCTATCTCGAAGCCCGACCGCCGCGCGCGCCGCCGCGCGCGCATCCGGGCCTGACGGTCGACCCCGGCAACGCCCATTGCTTCGGCTGCCACAGCCGCTCGAGCCGCATCTCGACGAACTACGAGGGCTGGCACGAACTCAACGGCCCGCCGCCCGCCGGCAGCGCGGCCGCGCGGCTGCGCAAGCTCGACGACGGGCGCCTGTTCCTGCGCATGACGCCCGACGTGCACCACGAGCGCGGGCTCGAATGCATCGACTGCCATGTCGCCAACGAGCTGATGGGCAGCGGCGCCACGGTGGCGCGCAAGAGCGAGCAGCTGCGCATCGCCTGCACCGACTGCCATGCGCGGCGGCTCGCCGCGCGCGAGGCGGCGGCGCTGGACGCCGAGTCGCGCACGCTGCTGGCGCTGCGCGGCTGGGCGCCGGCACCCGGGCAGCGCCTGGGCGTCGCAGCCGGCGGCGACACGCTGGTCAACGTCTTCGTCGACGCGGCCGGCCGCGGCACGCTGCGCCGCAAGCGTGACGGCCAGGCGTTCGCGCTCGCGCCGCCGCGCCCCGAGTGCGACGGCGACCGCGCGCACGCGCGCCTGGCCTGCACCACCTGCCACTCGGCCTGGGCGTCGCGCTGCACGAGCTGCCACACCGAGTTCGACCCCGCCGACGAGGGCTTCGACCATGTCGCCCAGGCCTGGGTACAGGGCACCTGGAACGAACGCTCGGCGCCGTTCGAGGCGGCGCCGCCGACGCTGGGCGTCGTCGAGCCGCAGGGCGCCGGCGCGCGCGGCGCGAGCCGCATCGACACCTTCGTGCCCGGCATGATCCTCACCTTCGACCGCAACCGCGAGGCGGGCAAGCCGCCCGAGCCGATCTTCCGGCGGCTCTACGGCCTGACCTTCGCGCACACGATCCGGCGCGAGGTGCGCTCGTGCCGCTCGTGCCACGCCGATCCGGTGGCGCTGGGCTGGGGCAGCGGCACGCTGCGCTACGAGATCGCGGGCGCACGCGGGCGCTGGCGCTTCACGCCGCGCGAGCCGCCGCTGCCGCAGGACGGCCTGCCGGCCGACGCCTGGACGGGCTTCCTGCAACCGCGCCGCGGCATGGTGTCGGCCCAGCCCGACATGCGGCCGCTCGACGTCGCGGAGCAGCAGCGCGTGCTGCGCGTCGGCGCCTGCCTGAGCTGCCACGCCGAAGGCTCGGCCGTGATGCGGCGCGCGCTCGCCGACTTCGACGCCGCGCTGGCCGCACGCAGCCGGCGCTGCGTGCTGCCGGACGGGTAGACGCAAGGCCGACCTATCATGTCGACCCGAGCCGGCAGGCACGGCCCCTCGCGCCGCACGGCTCGCCGCAGCAACCCTGCCGTTCGTCGCTACGGGGCAGATGGAGACCAAGCAGCTCGCGTATTTCGTGCTGGCCTGCCACCACAGGAATCACGCGCAAGCCGCCGCCGCAGCAGGCGTATCCGCGTCGACCGTCAGTGCAGCGCTTGCCGCACTCGAAGCCGATACCGGCTTGACCCTGTTCGAACGCGGTCCGAGCGGTCGCGCTCCGACGGAGGCCGCGCGCTGGCTTTGCCAGCTCTGCGAAAACCTGCTGCTGACGATCGAGGCCGCGGCGAGCATGCCGCAGGGCGCCGAGTTGCAGTGGCTCGACGTCGTCTCACCGCTGCACCTGATGCTGGGCCGGCTGTATCGCGCCGCCGGCCAGGCGGCGCGGCGCGTGCGCCTGGACCATCCGGGCCTGATCGCACGCATCTGCTTTCACTCTCCGCTGGACCCCGCGCCCGTCGCGCCGTTCGATACGCAGGGCGGGCACCGACGACACTGCGTGCGCCTGGCGTACAGCGACGGCGGCCCCATCGACCCGGGACTGGTCCTGGTCGACGACGACTGGGTCGCGGTGACGAACCTCGCGCCGCGCGCGCTCCCCGACGGCGAAGTCGGCATTGCAGCACTGGCCGAGCTGCGGCCGGAGTTGCCGCCGATGCCGCCGGCCCTGGAACAGCAAGGGCGGCGCTACTGCGCGGCCCATGGACTCCCGGATCCGGCGTCCGTCGACGAGGATCTCGGCCTCTTCTCGCGGCTTTCGCAGCGCACGCGTGGTTTCGCACTGCTCGCGCCACGCAGCCTCGTCGCTCCCGGCCTGCAGCGCAGCACATTGCGCGCCTTGCCGCTGGCGCTGCCGCTGCGCAGTGCGATCGTCGCCGACGCCGATTCGACCGGCCGTTCGGGCAGGGCGTTCGTCGATGCGCTGCGCCAGGCCCTGGCCGAGCCGATGCCGCAGCGCGCGTACGAACCCGGGTTCACACTGCGCCAGCTGCGCTACTTCCTTGCGCTGGCCGACGAGCGCAGCATCGGCGCCGCGGCGCGCAGACTGCATGTCGTCCAGCCGGCACTGTCGGCCCAGTTGCGAAAGCTCGAAGCCCGGCTCGGGCAAGCCGTCTTCGGCCGAGGTCGGCAGGGTCTGCGAAGCACCCCTGCAGGCAGGCAACTCGAGGCCTTGGCGGGCGAAGTCATGGCCTGTCACGACCGCATCGCGCGGGAGGCGCGGGACATCGGCGCGGCACAGCAGCACCACCTTGCGGTTGCCCTCGATCCGCTTGCCGGCTGCACAGCGGCACTCGCTGCCGCTTTCGACGACTGGCTCGAAATCTATCCGAATGCCAGGCTGCGAATCGTCGCGGGCTCGGCGAGCGAACTGACGCGCCTGGTCGACAGCGGCGAGGTGAGCTTCGCCGTGGCGTTCTTGCATGACGCAGCCGCGCCGCATGTCGGCCTCGGTTCGGGACAGGAACTCGGTCTGCTGGCCGCGCGCAAGCACGGCCTGCTCGGAACGGCGAGCATTGCGGTGCGCGAAGCGGCCGCACTGCCGCTGATCCTGCCGCCGCCGGACCACCCCTGGCGGCGCGCCTTCGAGCAGGCGGCGCGGCGCGCCGGCGTTCAACCCAGGGCGCTGGCCGAGCTGGCCTCGGCCGAGCTGGCCTGCGCAATGCTTCCAAGCCTGCGCGCCGCGGCATTGGCGTCGCGTGCTTTCGCGCTCGCCTGCCGCGGGAGGGATGCGTTGTCGTTCCAGCCGCTGGCGAGCCCGCGTCTGCGCGCCGAGCTCTGCGTGCAGTTCTCCGGTGCTCGCGGCTTGCGCGACAGCGAGCGCATGCTGATCAGGCTGTTGCGTCGCGCGCTCGCGGCTGCGCCCGATCCTGCCTGAGGCGATCGTAGGCCGCCAGGTGGACGTCCTCGCCGCCGAAGATCAATTCGTTGACGAGCAGATGCTTGAAGGCACGGCCGACCGCACACTGCTCGGTCATCCCGATGGCGCCGTGCATCTGGACCGCTTCTTCGGCCATCATGTGCCCGGACCACAGGCTCTGTATCCAGGCCGCAGTCGTGAGGCGTACGGCTTCGGCCTCGTCGTCGGTCGGAGCCCTTGCCGCTGCCATGACCAGGGAGCGCGCCTCGTCGAGCTTGATCCACATGTCGGCGAGGCGGAACTGCAGCGCCTGGAACGAGCCGATGGCGCGGCCGAACTGCCGGCGCAGCTTCACATGCGCCAACGTGGCGTCGAACAATGCCTGCGTCGCGCCGAGGTTGTCCGCGGCCGCGCCAAGCAGTGCGGCGAGGCGCGCCGAATCGAGGATCGCCCGCCTCGGCGCGCCGCGCGCGAGCACGGCGCCATGCGCCACCGCGACGTCGTTCAGCTCGACCCGGGTCCCGGCGCCGCCATCGGCGAAGGCGACGGGCTCGAAGGCCGCCCCGGGCCCGTCGATGACGGGCAGCAGCAGCAGCGCAGGCTCGTCGCGCACGGCCTGCGCCAGCACGATCGCAGCATCCGGGCGTGCCCAGCCGAGCAGCAGCGCGCGCCCGTCGAGGCGCAGCGACGCGTCCCCTTCCGCCATGGCGAGCCCGCTCGCCGCCGCGTCGCACTCCGGCAACGCCAGGTTCGCCTGGACCGCCACGCGCGCGCGGCCGTGCAGCAGCGCTTCGAGGGCCCGCCCGGCGCTCGGGCAGCGCGCGAGGATGCCCGCGGCGAACAGCGAGCCCGTCAGGTAGGGCGACGCCAGCGCCGCGCGCCCGAAGACCTCCATGAGCACCGCGGCGGCCGCGGGTCCGAGCCCGGATCCGCCCTGCTGCTCCGGCAGGTCGAGGCCGAGCCAGCCGAGATCGCGGAAATGCGCCCACAAGCGCTCCGGGTCCGCCCGGTCGGCGTACTCGGCAACAAAGCGCGCGCCGGAATCACGCAGCAGGGTCAGCTCGGGTGAATCGAGAAGGTCCATCGGCTCTACTCCAGCCCGAGGACCTGCTTGGACAAGATCATCCGCTGGATCTCGTTCGAGCCGCCCCAGATCGTCAGCTTGCGCAAGTTGAGGTAGCTTGCGACGGCGCCGGCCGCCGCCGGCTCGGCAATGCTGCCCATCGCACCGTCGAGGAACTCCTCCGAATGCGGCAGGCAGTCCTGCCCGAGGATGTCCAGGCGCAGCCGTGACACAGCCTGCGCGATCTCGGTTCCCCTGATCTTCAGTTTGGAGGCCTCCGGGCCGGGGTTGTCGCCGCCGATGCTGCGCGCGAGCAGCCTCGTCTCCATGTGCTCGAGCGCCAGCAACTCGATCTCCAGGCGTGCCAGGCGCGTGCGGATTCGCGCATCGCCGAGGCGTCCAACCCGGGCCGCGTCGTCGCGCAGTTCGCCGAGAATGCGCCGCGAGCGTGCGGCGCCGGACATGGAGAACCGCTCGTGCTCGAGCAAGTACTTGGCGCAGGTCCAGCCCCGCCCTTCCTCGGCGACGCGGTTCTCGACCGGAACACGCACCTCGTCGAGGAAGACCTCGTTGAACTCGGCGTCGCCGTCGATGGTTCGTATGGGCCGCACCGTGATGCCGGGCGAGCGCATGTCCACCAGCAGGAACGAGATGCCGAGTTGCGGCTTGACCGAGGTGTTGGTCTTGACGAGGCAGAACATCCAGTCCGCCCAGTTCGCCCAGGTGGTCCAGATCTTCTGACCGCTCACGACGTAGTGGTCGCCGTCGCGCACCGCGGTGGTCCGCAGCGCCGCCAGATCGGAGCCCGCGCCTGGCTCCGAATAGCCCTGGCACCAGAAATCGAGATTGCCGCGGATGCGCGGCAGGAAGCGGGCCTTCTGCTCGGGGGTGCCGAAGGCGCTGATCACGGGGCCGGCCATGGCGATGCCGAACTGGCACGGATGCGGCGCGCAGATGGCGCCGTACTCACGCTCGTAGACGAAGCGTTGCACCGGCGTCAGACCGGGGCCGCCCGCCTCGCGCGGCCAGCCGATGGCGTACCAGTTGCGCGCGGCCAGGACATCCTGCCAGGCGACGTAGTCGGCGCGATTCAGGCGTTGGTTGTGACGCACCTTGCTCGCCAGCGCCGGGGGCAGGCGGGTGCGAAGATAGCTGCGTACCTCTTCGCCGAAGGCCTGGTCTGCGTCGCCGATCTGCAGCGTCATCGGGTTCCCTCCTGCAACTTCGGTACGCGCCGCGGCGGCCGCGCCCGCGTCAGATCACGCCGTCGTCGGCGAGTCGCTGCACCTCGTCGGGCGCCATGCCGAGCAAGCGGCCGAGGATCTCGGCGCCATCGGCGCCGAGGTCGGGCGCGCGCCGCGCCGCGCCGCGCGCGAGCCCGGCGATGTGCAGCGGTTGCTCCGGCAGCCCGAGCCGCCCGAGCTTCGGATGCGCGACCTCGGTCATGAGCCTGCGGCTCGTCGCGTGGCCGCTCGTCGCCGCCTGCGCGACATTCCAGATCGGCGAGGCCGGAATGCCGGCCTCGCCGAGCAGCGCAACCACGGCATGCGTGCTCTTGTCGTGCGCCCACTGCTCGATGACGTGCCGCAACGGCGCCTGGTTCTGCCGGCGCGTCTGGTCGCTGTCGAACCGAGGATCGCGAGCAAGCTCCGGACGGCCGATCAGCGTGGCAAACCGGGAGAACAGCGCCTTGTTGGCGATCGCCAGCATGAACGGACCATCGGCGGCGGCGTAGGCTCCGAAGGGCGCAGACAGCGGATGCTGGTTGCCGGCGCGTCCAGGCGCCTCACCGGTCACCTGCCAGGCCGCCAGCGCCGTCGGCAGCAGACTGAACAGGGCGTCGAACATCGCGATGTCGATACGCGCACCCTCGCCCGTCGTCGCCCGACGCAGCAGCGCCAGCGCGATGCCGAGGGCGCCGTACAGGCCCGAGACCGAATCGCCGATCGACTCGCCCACCAGGACCGGGTCCTCGTCGGGCTTGCCGGTGAGGCTCATCAGCCCCGACAGCGCCTGCGCGATCACGTCGTAGCTCGGGAATTGCGCCATCGGACCCGTCTGTCCGAAGCCGGAGATCGAGCAATACACGATGTCGGCCCTGCGTTCGCGCAGCGCCTCGTAGCCGATGCCCAGACGTGCGGCGACGCCGGGGCGGAAGTTCTCGATCACCACGTCGGCGCGCTCGGCCAGCGCGAGAGCGATCTGCCGCCCGGCTTCGCTCTTCAGGTCGAGGCGGATCGAGCGCTTGCTGCGGTTGATCAACTCGAAGCTGACGCTGACGCCGTCCTTGAAGGCGCCCATCCAACGCTGGTCGTCGCCCTGCGGCGGCTCGACCTTGATGACGTCGGCCCCCAGGTCGGCAAGCAGCGCCGAACAGAACGGTCCGGCCAGGACGCGACTGAAGTCGAGGACGACGACGCCGGCGAGCAGCTGGGGCAGGGATGGAGTCTCGATGGCTGCGCTCCCGGATCGATCATGGCGGCAAGCAGTATCCGTCGGGCGCGCTGCGCGCAAATGCAGGACTTGCCGAACCGCGCCATCACGAAGACCGAAGTGCGGGGGATTCGCCGGGCTCACGAGCGGGAGCCATGCCCCTGCGACGCCATGGCCCCGGGCCGGCGCGCGCCATGCGGCGGCGCTCGCACCCGCGGCCGCGTGCTGCAGAATGCGCGCCTCATGCGTCTGCGCCACATCGAAGTCATCTTTGCCGTCTCGCGCGCCGGCTCGATCAGCGGCGCAGCAAAGGCGCTGTCGATCACCCAGCCCGCGGCCAGCAAGCTGCTGAAGTCGGCCGAGCAGCAGCTGCGCTTCCCGCTGTTCCGTCGGCTGCGCGGACGCATCCACCCGACCGAGGAAGCCGCCGCGCTGCTGGCCGACATCGAACGCGTCTTCGCCGATCTGGAGCGCGCGCAGGACACCGTCCGCATCCTGCGCGAACGCCTCGATGCGCGCTTGCGCATCGTCTGCCTGCCCAGCTTGGGATTCGGCGTGCTGCCGCTCGCGGCCCAGTGCTTCCATACCCGATTCCCGCGCACGCCGGTCGAGATCGCGGCACGCCACACGCCGGAACTCGTGCAAGGCTTGATGGCGCGCGAGTTCGATCTGGGCCTGTGCTTCGGTACCGTCGAACCGAGCCATGCCGGCATGGAAATCGAGTCGCGGCTGGTGACCACCGGCAACATGGTCTATATCGACCACCCGCGCAGCGCCAGGGCGCGCCGCGGCGGCCCGGTACGCCTGGACGACATCGATTTCGATCGGCTGATCGGCCTCACGGCTTCGCACCACCTCGGCCGCATGCTGCACGAGGCCCTCGAGCGCGCCGGGATGACGCGCGCGCCGGGCATCCAGGTGCAGACCTACTATTTCGCGCGCGCGCTGGTCGCGGCCGGCGTCGGCTGCGCGGTCGTCGACGAATTCACCGCCCACGCATTCGCGGGCGACGTGGTGGTGCGCCCGATCGAGCCGACCGTGCCGTTCGGGGTGTACGCCTACAGCAGCGCACGGCGCACGCTGGCGCCGCGCGCGACGGATTTCCTGCAGTGCGTCTACGAGGCGTGCGAGCGCGTGCGCGCTTCGGCGCCGCCGCGCGCCGAGCTCAACGCGTCACCGCCAGCACCGCGTCCACGAAGGCCCCGATCTGGTCGGGGCGCAAGCCCGCCAGGTTGATGCGCCCGTCCTCGACGAGGTAGACGGCGTGCTCGTCGCGCAAGCGGCGCACCTGCTCGGGCCTCGTGCCGAGCAGCGAGAACATGCCGTGGTGGCGCGCAATGAAGTCGTAGCGCCGGGAGCCCGCGGCCGCGGCGAAGGCTTCCGCCAGCGCCCGCCGCACGCCGACGACATGCGTGCGCATCGCTTCGAGCTCGGCCAGCCACTGCGCACGCAGCGCCGCATCGTTCCACACGATGCGCACCAGTGCCGCGCCGTGATCCGGCGGCATCGAATAGCTGTTGCGCGCCGCCACCAGCAGGTGGCTGTGCGCCGCATCGGCGCTGGGCGCGCCGGCCGCCAGCACGAACGCTGCGCCCGTGCGTTCGCGGTAGATGCCGAAGTTCTTGGAGCTGGACACCGCCACCACCATCTCGGGCAGGCGGCGCGCGAACAGGCGCACCGCATAGGCATCATCGTCCAGCCCGAGCCCGAATCCCTGGTAGGCCAGATCGACGAACGGGATGGCGTCGCGCCGCTCGAGCAAGTCGGCCACCGCGTCCCATTGCCCGCGGTCCAGGCTGGCGCCGCCCGGGTTGTGGCAGCAACCGTGCAGCAGCACGATGTCGCCGGCGGCCACTCCCTGCAGCTCCGCCATCATGGCGTCGAAGGCCACGCCGTGGCCCGCCGCATCGAGATACCTGTGCGTGCGCACCGGGAGCCCGGCGTCGGCGAGGATCGCCAGGTGGTTGACCCAGGTCGGCACCGGCACCCACACCGTGGCTGCGGGGCGTGCACGCGCGATCAGCCCGCACAGGATGCGCAACGCGCCGGCTCCGCCGGGCGTCTGGGCCGAACGCAGGCGCGCGCGCGGCGCCTGGTCGGCGAACACCAGCTGGGCGATCGCATCGCAATAGCCCGGGTCGCCGCCGGGACCCAGGTAGCTCTTCGTGGTTTCGAGGTCATGGAGGCGGCGTTCGGCCTCGCGCACCGCCGCCATGATCGGCGTGCGGCCCTCGACGTCGCGGTAGACACCCACGCCGAGGTCGATCTTGTGCGGACGTGGATCATCGCGGTACAGGCCCATCAGCGACAGGATCTTGTCGGGCGGGGCGGGCTGCAGGGTCTCGAACATCAGCGGGTCTCCAGGGCGGCATCACCCGGCCGCCGACTCGGTGTGCAAGCGAAGATCTTCCCCGGGTTGAGCAGGTGCCCGGGGTCGAAGGCGTCCTTGATCGCGCCCATGAGTTGCAGCTCGCGCGCCGAGCGCATCCTGCCGAGCGCCTCGCGCTTGCCCTGGCCGATGCCGTGTTCGGCACTCACGGTGCCCTCGAGCATCAGTGCGATCTCGTCGATGCGGCCGGACAGTTCGGGGGCACGGCGGCGGAATTCCTCGTGCGGCATCCGCGGCGGCGCGAGCAGGTTCAGGTGGATGTTGCCGTCGCCCACGTGGCCGAAGTACATCGGCCGCACACCGCGCATGGCGGCCTGCGCCGCCACGCCCGTGCGCTCGATGAACTCGGGCACACGCGCCACCGGCACGGCGGTGTCGGTCTTGACCATGGGCCAGCGGCTCTCGCCCATCGCGATCGCAATGCCTTCGCGCAGCGCCCACAGCGAGCGACGCTGGGCCAGCGACGCGGCCACACTGCCGTCGAGCACCCGGCCCTCGATGCTCTGCGCTGCGAGCAAGGCGTCGAAGGCACGCGGCAGATCCATGTAGGGGCTGGCGCTTTCGGCCTCGAGCAGCACCAGCCACGGCACCCGGGCGTCGAAGGGCGGGCGCCGCGCGCCGACATGGTCGAAGTGGAACTCGACGGCCTCGCTCGACATCAACTCGAAGGCCGATATCGTGTCGCCGAGCACCGCCTGAGCCGCGGCGAACAGCGCCAGCGCGGCCTGCGGCGTGCGCACGCCGAGCACGGCCGTGGCCGAGTCCACCGGTGCCGGCCGCAGCTTCAACGCCACCGCGGTGATCACCGCCAGGGTCCCTTCCGAGCCGGCGATCAGCTGCTGCAGCTCGTAGCCGGCATTGCTCTTGCGCAGCGCGGCAGGCGGCCCGATGACGGCGCCGTCGGCCAGAACCGCTTCGATGCCCAGCAGCTGTTCCCGCGCCATGCCGTAGCGCACGACGTTGTTGCCGCCGGCGTTAGTGGCGATGTTGCCGCCGAGCGTGCTGCTGCCCGCGCCGCCATGGTCCAGCCCGAGCAGCCGGCCCTGTGCCCGTGCCGCGTCCTGCGCACGGGCGAGCGTGCAGCCGGCTTCGGCCACGAGCACGTTGCCGACCGGGTCGACGCAGCGGATGCGGTTCATGCGTTCGAGCGACATCACGACCGCCTGCTGGCCGGGCAGGGGCAGGCAGCCGCCGGCGAAGCCGGTACCGCCGCCGCGCACGACCAGCGCCGCGCCCGAGGCCCGGCAGGCCGCGATCGCATGCACCACCTGCGCCGTGTCCGCCGGACGAACGACGGCGAGGATGCCGCCTTCGGTCCGGTGCGTGCTGTCGGCTCGATAGGCGCGAAGATCGGCCTCGGCCGTCAACACGCCCGCCGCACCGAGCGCCTCGCGCAGATCACGCAGCAGGTTCATCGAAGCCGGCCGGCTCGACGCGCCGGCGTCGCCGTCGGGACCGGCGCACCGCCCGCACCGCCGGCGGCACGCGATCGACGCCCCGTGCCGGGTTCACGCCAGCGCGCCGACCGCCGCCTCGGCCGCGTCGAGCGCGCCGCAGCGCGCGGCGATGGCGATCGCCGGCGTGGTTTGCGCCGGCATGTAGGTGTCGTTCGGATCGTAGGGGATCGACTCGCGCAGCATGCGGTAGACCGCGTCGGTGCCCTTGCCGAGCGCGAAGCCGCCGAGTTGCGCCCGCGTGAGGTCCACCGCACGCGCCGCCAGCATCATCTCGATGCCGACGATCTTGGGCAGGTTGTCGAGCACCTGGCGCGCCTTGCGGCAGGCCCAGGCCGCCATGCTGACGTGGTCTTCCTGGTTGCTCTTGGTCGGGATGTTGTCGACGCTGGCCGGGAAGCACAGCGTGCGGTTCTCCGAGACCACCGATGCCGCCGAACACGACAGCACCGCGTACCCGCAGTTCAGGCCGATCGGCTGCCCGCACAGGTTCGGCGGAAGCCCGTAGTTCAACGTCGTGTCGCACAGTGCGAACAGGCGCCGCTCCGAGATGTTGCCCAGCTCGGCGAGCGAAATCGCGACGATGTCCATGGCAAAGGCGATCGGCTCGCAGTGGAAGTTGCCGCCCGACAGGAACTCCAGCGCGCCGCTGTCGTTCCAGAACACCAGCGGGTTGTCGGTCGCCGCATTCAGCTCGTTCGTGATCAGCGTGCGTGCGTACGCGATGTTGTCGCGGCAGGCGCCGTGCACCTGCGGCAGACAGCGGAAAGAGTACTGATCCTGGATGCGCGCGGAATGGGTGGGATGCAGCAGGTCGTCGGGCAGATGGACGCTGCGCGCGGCCTCCGTGGTGCGGCGGCTGCCCTCGATCAGGCGCCGCACGTTGTGCGCCGCTTCGACCTGCCCCTTCTGCCGCCGCGCACGGTGGATGCGCGCATCGAAGGCCGCCTGCTCGCCGCGGATCGCTTCGAGGCTCAACGCACCGGCCGCATCGGTCTGCTTCGCCTGCCGCTCCGCGTCGTGCAGCACCAGCGCCGCCATGGCCGCGCACAGGCTGTTGCCGTTGATCAGCGCAAGGCAGTCCTTGGCCTTGAGCTGGAAGGTGGGCTCGAGGCCGGCGCGCTCGAGCGCCTGCGGCGCCGGCATCGTCTCGCCCTGGTACGTCGCCATGGCCTGCGGCCAACCGATGAGGACGGAGACGACATGCGCCAGCGGTGCCAGGTCGCCGCTCGCGCCCACCGAACCCTGCAGCGGCACGACCGGATGCACGCCGCGGTTGAGCATCGCGATCAGTCGATCGACGACCTCGATGCGCAGGCCCGAAACGCCTTGACCGAAGGCATTGATGCGGATGGCGAGCATGGCGCGGACGACGTCTTCCGCCGCCGGGTCGCCCAGGCCGCTGCAATGCGACAGGACGATGTTGAGCTGGAACCGATCGTTGTCGGCCTGCGAGATCGCGTAGTCCTTGAGCTTTCCGACTCCGGTGTTGAAGCCGTAGGTCGGCGGCGCATCCTCGCGCAGCCAGTGGGTGTCGATGTAGTCGCGCACCTTCACGATCTCGGCACGCGCCGCATCACCGAGCGCGACCTTCGCGCCACGACGGGCGATCGCCACCACGTCGTCGATGCTCAGATTCACGCCATCCAGAATCACGGTCTCGGTCATTGGGAGCCTCCAGGAACAAGGACAGGGACGGCCGACGTCTCGACCGTCGCGCCGCGAACGCCGCGCGCGCGCACCGGGCGCCCACACCGAACCGGAGATCCGATCGCGCGCGCCCCGCGGTCGCGTCGATGCCGGTTCATTTCAGGCCCGGCAGCCACAAGGCCAGCACGGGTACGAAGACGATGAGCAGGACGCGCAGCACGTCCATCGTGCAGAAACCGAGCACGCCCTTGTAGGTTTCCTTCATCGGCACGCCGCCCGACATCGAATTGATCAGGAACAGGTTCAGCCCGAAGGGCGGCGAGATCATGCCGATCTCCACGCTCATGAGCACCAGGATGCCGAACCAGACGAGCGTGGCGTCCTTGCCCAGGCCGAGGTCGAGCGACAGCACCAGCGGGATGAACACCGGCAGCGTCAGCAGCACCATGGCCAGCGATTCCATGAAACAGCCGAGCACCATGTAGGCCAGCATGATGACCACCACGATCATGTAGGGCGAGGCATTCACGGCGGCGACCTGCCGGGCCAGTTCGGCGGGCATCTGCGACGAGGCCAGGGCCGCCGAGAACAGCTCGGCCGAGAACATGATCAGGAAGATCATCGCCGACGTCTGGCCCGCGTTGCGTACCGATTCGACGAAACCGGCCATGCGCATGCCGCCCTTGAACACGGCGAACACCAGCATCATCAACGCGCCCACGGCGGCGCCTTCGGAGGCCGAGAACCAGCCGCGGTAGATCCCGGCGACGATGAGGCCGAAGACCGCTGCGATCGGCCATGCGCCGCGGGTGGCGACCAGACGCTCCTTCCAGGGCGCGGGCGCGATGCTCGGGCAGGCGCCCGGAACCAGCCGCGCGTACAGGCCGACGACGATCATGTACTGGATCGTCGCGATCAGCCCCGGGATGACCGCCGCGACGAAGAGCGCGCCGACCGACTGCTCGGTGTAGATCGCATAGATCACGAGGATGATCGAGGGCGGGATCAGGATGCCCAGCGTTCCGCCCGCAGCCAGGGTGCCGGTGGCCAGCGAGGGCGAGTAGCCCGCGGCCCGCATCTCCGGCAGCGCGACCTTGCACATCGTGGCCGCCGTGGCCAGCGAGGAGCCGCAGATTGCGCCGAAGGCCGCGCAGCCGCCGATCGTCGCCATCGCCAGCCCGCCTCGCCAATGGCCGAACCAGGCGCGCGCAGCACGGAACAGCCGCGAATTCATGCCGCCCTGGGTGGCGAATTCGCCCATCAGCAGGAACAGCGGCAATACCGCGAGCGTGTTGCTGGCGAACTTCGAATACGTCATCGTCTTCAGAGTCGACAACAGCGGCATCCAACCGTTGATGGCCGCGTAGCCGGCTCCGCCGACGAGCAGCATCGCTCCGGCGACCGGCATGCGCAACGCGATGACCACCAAGGTTCCGGCGAACATCCACACGCCGATGTCGAAACGCGACATGAGGCCTTCCTCAGCGGGCAGCGCCCGTTTGCACAGCCGCCGCGGCTGCGGTCCGTCGATCCACGGCCCTCATCCGAACGACTGCGGCGCGCCCGCTTCGGGCGGCGCCGTGCCGCGCGCACGCCCGACGGCCAGCCAGGCGCTGTGGACGATGACGACGATCCACAACAGCATGGCCACGACGCCGATCGCGTACACGCGCCACTCGGGCAGGCCGAGGAACATCGACCGCTGGTCGCGCTCGTAGGCCGAGATCCCGCCCGCTGCCAGGCGCCACGCAAGCACGGCGGCAACGACGGCGAACAGCAAGTTCATGAACGCGTCGAGCCCGTTCACGGCACGTTGCGACAGCGGCTTGGTGAAGAAGTCCACCAGGATGTTGCCGCCCCTGAAGTGGCAATACGGCAGGAAGCAGAAGACGAGGACGCCCGTGAGCTGGTCGACGATCTCGGTGTCGCCCAACACCGGATGGCCGAACTGCGCGCCGGTCACCGAGATGACGATCACCGCCATCGCCGCCATCAGCGCGGCTCCGCCGAGCCAGGCGAAGGCCAGGCACAGCTGTTCCAGGCGCCGCGTCAGCGGCGATGCCGCCGGCGACATCACTTGCGGCCGTACTTCGCCGTCAGGGCCAGGAAGTCGTCGAGCATCTGCTGGCCCGGCATGCCGCGCTTGTCGGCCTCCGCCACCCAGAGCTTGTAGACCGGGCCCACGGCAGCGCGCCACTTGGCCAGCTCCTCCGGGGCAAGCGCGTAGAGGGTGCCGCCGGCCTCGGTGATGAGCTTCTTGGCCGGTACCGTCAGCTCGTCGATCTTGCGCGCGACGGAGGTCGAATACGCCAGGCCGATGTTGCTGTCGATCACGCGCTTGAGGTCTGCCGGCAGCTTGTCGTAGGACGCCTGGCTCATGAGCGTCATGATGGGGTTCTGGTACAGGGGGTTCTCCATGTGGAACTTGGTCACCTCCTGGAACTTGTACGGAGCCATGATCGCCCAGTTGATCGTCATGCCGTCGAGCTGGCCGCGCTGCAGGGCCTCGTAGATCTCGGGCAGGGCGACCCCCACCGGCGTGCCGCCGATGTTCTTGACGGCCTCGCCGACGAAACGGCCGGGCACGCGGATCTTCATCCCGGCCAGATCCGCGCTCGATCGCACCGCCTTGTTGCGCGTATGCAGCACCGCCGCATCGGTGGCGTGCATGTGGAGGATCTTGATGCCCTTGAACTCGTTGGTCGACAGCCACTTCTGCGACCACTCCAGGATCGCCGGCGTCTGTCCGGCCGACGTTCCGGCGTTGACGAACGGCAGTTCCGTGGCCTGAAGCAGCGGAAAGCGGCTCGGCGTTGCGCCGGGAATCGTGATCACGATGTCGACCACGCCGTCTTCGAGCTGCTGGATCAGGTCGCTCACCTTCCCGCCGAGCTGCATGCTGGGATAGAACTCCAGCTTCAACCGCCCGCCCGAATCCTTGCCGATCTTGTCGATCAGCGGCAGCATCTGATGGACCGCCTCGGGTGCCTGCGGGCTCGAGAACGAGTGCACCTTCAGGATGATCGGTTGCTGGGCGCGCGCCCATTGCGGGACGCCGGCGAGGGCGGCCGTGCCGAGGGCGAACTTCTGGAACGAACGGCGCTTCATGCTTTCCTCCTACAGGGTGAAATGGTCCAGCCCTCGGCGCTCGACTTCGTCGAGCGCTTCGGCGTAACCCGCATCGGCGTACCGCATCACGCCGAGCGAGGTGTCGTTGTCCAAGGTCAGTTGCAGACGCTGCTCGGCGCGCGGCGTGCCGTCGGCCACCAGCGTCACGCCGGCGCTGGTCATGTAGCCGGAGTAGCCGCCGCCGCCCGAGTGGATCGCCACCAAATCGGCCTGCGACGAGCAGTTGAGCATCGCGTTGAGCAGCGGCCAGTCGGCGACGGCGTCGGAGCCGTCGCGCATGCGTTCGGTCATGATGTTCGGATGGGCCATCGCGCCGGCGTCCAGGTGGTCGCGGGTGAAGGCGACCGGAGCGCGCAGGCTGCCGTCGGCGACCATGCGATTGACGGCCAGCGCCAGCGCGGTGCGCTCGCCGTGGCCCATCCATGCGATGCGTGCCGGCAGTCCCTCGAAGCGGATGTGCCGGCGTGCAAGACCGATCCAGTTGACGATGCTCGCGTTGTGGCCGAAATGCTCGAGCAGATGCCGGTCGATGCGCTCGATGTCCATCGGGTCGCCCGACAGGGCGATCCAGCGGAAGGGGCCGATCGCGCGCGCGAACAGCGGCCGCAGGAAGGCCTCGGTGAAGATCGGGATGTCGAAGGCGTCGGCGACGCCGCCGGCCTTGGCCTGGGTGCGGATCAGGTTGCCGTTGTCGAACACCACGGCGCCGGCCCGCTGGAAGGCGAGCATCGCGCCGACGTGGCGCACGATCGACGCGGTGCTCGCGGCCATGAGCCGTTGCGGATCGCCGGCACGCAGCTCGCGCACCTGCGCCAGCGAGAACTCGCGCGGGATGTATCCGTACAGCAGGTCGTGCGCCGAGGTCTGGTCGGTCACGATGTCGGGAACCAGGCCGCGCTCGACCAGCTCCGGATAGACATCGGCGGCATTCGCCTGCAGGCCCACCGACAGCGCCTGTCGGGCTTCCTGCGCCGCCCGGATCATCGCCAGTGCCGCTTCCAGGTCTGGAGCGCGCTGCTGCAGATAGCCGGCGGCGATGCGCTTGTCGATGCGCTCGCCGTCGACTTCGACGCACAGGATCGACGCTCCGGCCATGCACGCGGCCAGCGGTTGCGCGCCGCCCATGCCGCCGAGACCTGCGGTGAGGATCCAGCGTCCGGCCAGGCTGCCGCCGAAGTGGCGCTCGGCAATGCGCGCGAAGATCTCGTAGGTGCCCTGGATGACGCCCTGCGATCCGATGTATTGCCAGTCGCCGGCCGTCAGCCCGCCCCAGCAGATCAGCCCGGCCTTCTCGAGCGCGTAGAAGTTCTCGGCCCGGGCCCACTGGCCGACCAGATTGCAGTTGGCCATGAGCACCAGCGGCGCCTGCGCATGCGTGCGCATCAGACCGATCGGCTTGCCCGACTGCACGACGAGCGTCTGGCCCTCCTCCATCGTCCGCAGCGTGGATACGATGCGGTCGTGCGAGGGCCAGTCGCGCGCGGCCTTGCCGAGCGCCGCATAGACGACCAGATCCTGCGGCCGCTCGCCGACGGCGAGCACGTTCTCGAGCAGGCGCAGCAGGCCCTCCTGGCGCCAGCCGCGGCAACGCAGCGCCGGGCCGCGCGTCACATCGAAACGACGATCGGCCGTCATGGCGCCGCAACCCCGAGGGCGTAGTCCGCGATGGCGATGCCCAGCGCCTTCTCCACCACCGGATAGACGGACGGGTCGGTGACGCTGGCCGAGAGCGGCAACCGCTCCTTGGCCACGCGCAGCACGTGCAGCATCTGCCCCTCGCGCACATGGCCCGCGCTGACGGGCACGCCCGCCTCGTCCAGCGTCGCGATGACGTCGGGGTAGGTGGCCATCCGCGTGCCGTCCGGTGCCTGCACGGCCATGTACTCGTTCATCAGATGCAGCACGCAGCCCTGCGCCCCCCGGCCCACGGAGATCGTCCCGACATCGAAAGCCTCGCGCGTGTAGGCGACCGACTTGGCGCTGACCGCGCCCGAGGCGATGATCGCGCCGCCGGTGGCTTCGCAGATCGCGTCGATGACGGCCCTGGCGCCGCGCGGCTCGGCCTGCACGATGGCCTCGCCCAGCGCGAGCGCCATCGAGATGCCGCCCAGCGCCGCATGCGTGCGAACGTAGGCGGCCCGCACCGGGTTGCGGCACGAGGCGATGAAGCCGCCGGCCATGTCGGCTGCCGTGCGCAACACCGGCGAAACCTTGGCGGTGGGACCGCGCACGCACAGTTCGATGTACGCATTGTGGGCGCGATTGCCGCCGACCGCGGTCTGGATCGTCGGCGCAGGGCTGTTGGCCAGGCCGATCGAGCCCATGTCGCCGGTCGGATGGGCGCGGATATCACCCACGGCGTCGAGCACCTTGAGGCCCAGGACGGCGGCAGGCAGCCAGCCGTTCATCGTGCTGGACTTGCCGTTCTGACCGATCATCAAAGCGTGGATCGGCTCGCCCAGCTCGCGCTGCAGCAGCTGCACCGATTTCACGTAGTCGACGCCGAGCATCTGCCACGCCGTCGAATCGCCGGGGGCGCCGATGGCAGCGGCCGTGGCGACCCAGGCGTCGTCGGGCACTTCGTCGATCGAGACCAGCTCGGGCGCGCCCGCGCTGACCGCGGCCGTGCCGAGCATGCGGCCGTGCGCGCTCCAGCCGCCCCCGCCGGCCGCGAAGACCGCGCCGCCGCGCAGCGCGGCTTCGACATCGCGCATGGTGAGGATGCGTCCCATCGTTGTCCCCCTTGCCGTTCTCGGTACGTCCTAGGCCTGGCGGCCGGCCTTGATGGCCGCCACGATGCCCGCCACGCGCTCGTAGGCCTGCGCAGGCGGCAGCGCGCGCGTCCAGTCGTCGCGGCTGTCGCCGCGGCGCGTGGCGTCGAAGCCGAACTTCGAGATCGTCCCGCCCAGCTTCATCGGCTCGGAGCGGTCGGTGCGCATGCCGGGCACGGCAACGATGTCGCGTTCGGCGCGCATGCGCGTGGCGATCGCCCACTGCACGGCCGTTTCGTCCCACGGGTCGACGTCGTCGTCGACGACCGTCACCTGCTTGATCAGGTTCACCGCGCTCAGGGCGGCGAGAATGACCTTCCTCGCGTCGCCTGCGCGCTGCGCGCGGCCGAGGCTGACCACAGCCGACAGCCGGCCGCACCCGCTCGCCGGAACCGCCACCTTCTCGACCGCGGGGATGAACCCACGCAGGTGCGACTGCAGCCCGGCCGCGATCGAGACGGCACCGATCAGCACATGCTCGTCGTGGAAGCCGGGCAGCACCACCTGCAGCATGGCGTCGCGGCGCAGCGAGATCGACGTGACCCGCATCACCGCACCCGCGCCGTAGCGCTCGTACATGCCGTGATACTCGCTGACCGGTCCCTCTTCCACGGTCTCCCGCATGTCGAGCTCGCCCTCGATGACGATCTCGCAGTGGGCCGGCACGAGGAGTTCGCTGGTGCGGCAGCGCGCCACCGGGATCGGCGTTCCGACCAGGGCGCCGGCCACCTCCATCTCGTCGTCGCCGAGCTTCAGGTACAGCGCGGCGGCCAGCGCAACCGCAGGGTGATTCCCGAGGGTGATGGCGATAGGCTGGGTTTCCCCGCGCGCCGCCGCCGCCCGCGCGATGACGGCCAGATGGTGGTTCGGCGCAATGCCCACCAGCGCGCGGTCCGGCCCGATCGGCTTGACGCGCGCATACGAGAGATTGGCGTGTCCGCTCACGCGGTCGCGCGCGGCGATGCAGCCGGCCGTGATGTACGGCCCGGTCTCGTGCTCGAAAAAGCGCGGTATCGGCAGCCGACCGAAGTCGCACGGCAGCACGGCTTCGTGCACCGGGGCCGCTTCGACGAGCCGCGGCGCCAGCGGCCGCTCGATCGCGCGCGCGATCACGTCGGTCAGCTCGTCGCGCCGGCATCCGAGTCCGGCCGCGATGCGCTCGAGCGTTGCCAGCACGTTGCCGACGATCGGGATGCCGCCCGGGCCGGTGTTCGTGAAGGCCAGGGCCGGCCCGCGATCCAGCGCCGAGAGGCAGGCGGCCAGATCGAAGCCCGCGGGGTCGATCGGCGCACCGATCGTCGCCAGCTCACCCTGGCGCTGCAGCTGCGCGAGAAAACTGCGCAGCGAGTGGCTCTCGCCGGGCGCCGGCATCGACAGTGCGCTCGGCGTCATGGCGCGACACCTCCGTCGCTTGGCGCTGCAGCGCCGTCCAGGCGCAGCAGCGCTGCGAGCATGACTTCCGCACCCCGGGCAAGCTGCTCGGGCTCGAGCCATTCCTCGGGGCAATGGCTGCGCCCCTCGCGGCAGGGAACGAAGAGCATGCCCATGGGCGCGATACGTGCGACGAAAGCCGCGTCGTGCCCGGCCCCCGAAGCCATGCGGCGGTGGCTCAGTCCGAGGCTCTGCGCCGCATCCTCGAAGGTCTGCTGCAGCCCCGGGTCGCAGGCGGTCGGCCCGTTGCGCGACAGCAGCTGCCAGCGCGCGAGCGTGCAGCCGCTGTCGGCGGCGATTGCCTGAACGCGCACCGTCAGCAGGTCGACAAAGCGCTCCATCGCCGCCGCGAACTCCGAGCGCGCGTCGACGACGACCCGCGCCTGCCCCGGGACGACATTGCTGGCCCCGGGACGGACGTCGACGATGCCGCAGGTGGCGACGAAATAGCCTTGGCCCGCAGCGTCGATCTGTTGCGCCAGTTCGCGCACCGCAAGGACGGCTCCGGCGGCAGCCACCCCCGCGTCCTGCCGGCCCCGCATCGGCGCCGTGCCGGCATGGGCTGCGGCACCGTCGAAGACCATCTCGAGGCGCGTGATGCCGACGATCGAAGTCACGATCCCGACCTGGGTGTGCGTCGCCTCGAGCACCGGACCTTGCTCGATGTGCAGTTCGAGGAACGCGGCGACGTCGCGCCGCTGCGGCGTCGCGCCGATGCGCGCAGGATCACCGCCCAGTGCGCGGATGGTCTGGCCCAGCGACAGGCCCTGCGGCGACGTCGACGCGAGCTGCTCGGCCGAGAGCGCCCCGACGAGCGCGCGGCTGCCGATACAGGAGACGCCGAAGTCGCTGGGCTCCTCGGCCAGGAAGTCCACCACTTCGAACGCATGCTCGAGCGTCAAATCGGCGTCGGCGAGTGCGCGCGCGATCTCCAGCCCCGCCAGCACGCCGACGATGCCGTCGAAGCGGCCGCCTTCGGGCACCGTGTCGGTGTGCGACCCCACCATGAGGGCGCGCGCATCGGGCCTGAGCGCGTCGCGGCGGCCGACCAGGTTGCCTGCAGGGTCGACGCGCGTCGTCAGCCCGGCGTCGACAAAGCGCTGGGCGAGCCAGGCGCGGCCCTGCACGAACAGCGGCGAAAACGAGCGCCGCGTGTACGGGCGCTGTGGGTCGGTATGCCGGGCCAGCGCCATCACGTCGTCCCACAGGCGCGCCGCGTCGATGCGTGGACGGCGCCTGGTCGCCGGACTGCGTGCTGGCTGCATCGACGGCGGCATCGGCTCAGCGAGCGCCAGCGGGCCGCACGAACTGACCGCGGCCCGCGCGGCCGACGACGTCGCGGCCGTCGTAGACCAGTTCCCCGCGCGCGAAGGTGGCTGCAGGGCGATGGTCGAGGCGACGCCCGGCGTAAGGGCTCCAACCGACACGGTTGTGCCCGCTCGCCGCCGGGTCGTAGACGCCGGGCCGGTGCGCCAGCACGGTGACATCCGCATCGCGCCCCAGTTCGAGCGCTCCTTTGCGATGGCCGATTCGAAACAGCCGTGCCGGGTTGGCCGCCAGCAGCCGCGCCGCCCAGGTCAGCGGCAGGCCGCGGTCGAGGAGCCCCTGCACCAGGAGCGAAACGAGCACCTCCAGGCCCGGCACGCCCGACGCGTTGCGCAGCATGTTCGGGTCGGTCTTGCGGTCCTCGGACCAGCTCACGTGATCCGTCGAGACCACCGTGACATTCCCGGCGGCCAGATGCCGCCACAGGGCCTCGCGCTCGGCGCGGCCGCGGATCGGCGGGTTGACTTTCGCCTTGCCCGCAACGCGCGCCACGTCGTCCTCCTCGCTGAGCACGAGATAGTGGATGCAGGCTTCGATGGTGGCCTCCACCCCCTGTGCGCGATAGGCCGCCGCCATGTCGTAGCCGCGCCCGAGCGAGCAATGCACGATGTGCGCGGCGCAGCCGGTATCGGCGGCGAGTTCGTACACCT
Source organism: Rubrivivax sp. (assembly GCA_020852865.1). Classification (GTDB taxonomy): domain Bacteria; phylum Pseudomonadota; class Gammaproteobacteria; order Burkholderiales; family Burkholderiaceae_C; genus Rubrivivax. The sequence goes on along the minus strand of JADYZZ010000060.1, from coordinate 44,765 downwards.
CCGCGATGGCCAGCGTCTCGGTGATCGGCGGGCGCGAGCGGCCATGGGCCTGCCAGTCGGTGGCCCCGCTGGCCTCGACGCGGCGCATGAATTCGCGCGCCGCCTCGTCGTTCTCGTTGTGCACGCCGACCATCAACCCGTGCGGCGCCACCGCCCGCATGGCATCGTGCATGACCGCGCTCGGGATGCGCGGAAAGCGCTCGGGGTGGGTCTCGTAGGTCGAGAACTTGAAAGCCGCCGCACCCGCAGCCGCCATCTCGTCGATATGCGCCGCGCCGTCCTGGGGCCGGATGGTGCCGAAGAGCGCGTAGTCCACGCGCGCAGCCGCGCCGGCCATGGCGGCCTTCCGGCTCAGGCGCTCGGCGGTACAGACGAGGTTGCCGTCGTCATAGGGCATGTCGACGATCGTCGTGACGCCGCCGGCGGCCGCGCTGCGTGTCGACCAGTCGAAACCCTCCTGACCCTTCTGCGAACACGAGTGCACCTGCGAGTCGATCGCACCGGGCAGCACCAGCGCCGAGCCAAAGTCGTGGCGCTCGCGGGCGGCCGGCGCGGCGCCGGCGCCGACATGTTCGATCAGCCCGCCGCGGATGGCGACGAACCCGCGATCGATGACGCGGTCGGCACGCACGATGCGGCCTTGAATGACGCAGTCGAAATCGCTCATGGCACCGGATCTCCGCCGTCGTCACTGCCATCGGCGACGCCTGGGATTCGAGCGCGCCGAGCCCGAATATAGGAGTGGTACGCAAGGATCTGCTCCGGATCGACGGTGGTCCATTACCCTGTGTCATAGGTAAAGACCCGCGGCGGGGCGGCCATATCCTGGATCGCGAAGCGCCTGCGCGCCCCAGCGTTGCGCCGCCGCACCCCTGCGGCTTGGACGGGCCGGGATGCCGGGGCCCGGATCCGCAGTCCCATGAGCGCGTGCGCAGAGCCGCTGCGCCGGCTCCGCAGCCGCCGATCGGCCATCCGCAGCAGCCGACTTGATACGGTCTCGGGTATCTGATACTATACCCACCGAGGTATACATCCATGCCCCTGCCGCACTCCTCTCGCTTTCGCGCCGCCGCCGCGCTGGCCACCCTCGCCTGGTTCGCCGCGACGCCGGTCGGCGCCGCCGCGGCGCAGGCCGCTGCCGCGGTACCGACGCTCGTGGTCGGCAGCGCCGCGGCCCGTACCGCGTTCGAACTCGACGGCGCGCTGCAGGCCAGCGTGCAGAGCACGCTGGCGGCGCAGGTACCGGGCAACGTCGTCGCGCTGGCGGTCAAGGCCGGCGACCGCGTGCGCGCCGGCCAGGCCGTGGCGCGCATCGACGAGCGCGACGTGCAGGCGGCGTTCGCGCGCGCCGACGCCGGCGTCGCGCAGGCGCAGGCCGAGTTGCGCAACGCCCGCGTCGGCGCCGAGCGCACGCGCGAGCTGCGCCGCCAGGGCTTCGTCAGCCAGGCCGCGCTCGACACGGCCGAGACGCAGCTGCAGGGAGCGCAGGCCGGCATGCGCCAGGCCGAGGCAGCGCGCGCGCAGGCCGCGCTGGCCCGCGGCCATGCCGGCGTCACGGCGCCGTTCGACGCCGTCGTGCTGGCCACGCATGTCGAGCCGGGCGACCTTGCCGCGCCGGGCCGGCCGCTGGCCACCGTCTACGTGCCCGGCCGGCTGCGCGCCGTGGTGCAGCTGCCCGCCTCGCAGGCCGCGGCCGCGCGCGGCGCGGCCCAGGTCGAGGTGCAGCTGCCCGACGGGCGCTGGGTCGAGCCGGCCAGCCGCGTCGAGCTGCCCGGGGCCGACGCGGTGTCGCAGACGGTCGAGTGGCGCTTCGAGCTGCCGCCGGCGGTGACGGCGGGCCTGCTGCCCGGCGCCGCGGTGCGCGTGCGCTTTGCCGGCGCTGCAGGCGCCGCGCCGGGCCCGCAGCGCCTGGCTATCCCGGCTGGCGCCGTGCTGCGCCGCGGCGAGCTCACCGCCGTCTATGCGGCGCAGGGCGGGGCCTGGCAGCTCAAGGCGGTGCGCCTGGGTGCGCGCCAGGGCGACAGCGTCGAGGTGCTGGCGGGGCTCAAGGCCGGCGAGCGCATCGCGCTCGACCCGGTGCGCGCCGGTCTCGTCGGCGCTGCGCCGCAGTGAAGGGCGGGCCGCGCACGATGGATCCGTCCACGCCCCCCGCAGCGCAGGCGGCAAGGCTGGGCCTGTCGGGCCGGCTCGCCGCCGCCTTCCAGAACCACGCGCTCACGCCGCTGCTGGCGCTGGTGGCGCTGCTGCTGGGCCTGTTCGCCGTGCTCGTCACGCCGCGCGAGGAGGAGCCGCAGATCAACGTCACGATGGCCAACGTGCTGATCCCGTTCCCGGGGGCGAGCAGCACCGACGTGCAGAACATGGTGGCGCGGCCGGCCGAGCAGGTGCTCGCGCAGATCGCCGGCATCGAGCACACCTATTCGGTGGCGCGCCCGGGCCTGGCCGTGCTCACGGTGCAGTTCCAGGTCGGCGTGCCGCGCACCGAGGCACTGGTGCGCCTGTACGACGTGCTCAACGCCAACCAGGACTGGCTGCCGCGCGAGTTGGGCACGCTGGCGCCGATCGTCAAGCCCAAGGGCATCGACGACGTGCCGGTGTTCGCCGTCACGCTGTGGGGCCGCGACGCGGCCGCCGCGGTCGAGCTCGAGCGCGTGGCGCATTCGATGGAAGCCGAGCTCGAGCGCGTCGCCGGCGTGCGCGAGGTCGCCACCATCGGCGGCCCGGGGCGCACGGTGCAAGTGGCGCTCGATCCTTCGCGGCTGCGCGAGCGCGGGGTCGACCTGCTGCGCCTGAAGGCGACGCTGGCCGCCGCCAACCAGGGCATGCCGGCCGGCGCGGTGGCCGACGCCGGCGGCAGCGGCATGCTGAGCGTCGAGGCGGGCGAATTCCTGCGCAACGCCGAGGACGTGGGCCAGGTCGTGGTCGGCGTGCACCAGGGCCGGCCGGTCTACCTGCGCGAGGTCGCCCGCATCGAGGCCGGCGCCGCGCAGCCCGCGCGTTACGTCTGGTACACGCCGGGCGCGGCCGGCGACGCGGCCAACGAGATCGGCGACGCGTCCGCGGCCGGCAGCGCCGCACCGCAGGGCCAGGCCGCGCCGGCGCTCGGCGGCTACCCGGCGGTCACGATCACCGTGACCAAGAAGCCCGGAACCAACGCCGTCGACGTGGCACGCGGCGCGCGCCTGCGCGTCGAGCAGCTGCGCAACGTCATGATCCCCGCCGGCATCGAGGCCACCGTCACGCGCAACTACGGCGAGACGGCGGCCGAGAAGGCCAACAAGCTGATCCAGAAACTCGCCTTCGCCACCGCCAGCGTGATCCTGCTCGTCGGCCTGGCGCTGGGCCGGCGCGAGGCGGTGATCGTCGGCGCAGCCGTCGTCCTCACGCTCACGGCGACGCTGTTCGCGAGCTGGGCCTGGGGCTTCACGCTCAACCGCGTGAGTCTGTTCGCGCTCATCTTCTCGATCGGCATCCTGGTCGACGACGCCATCGTCGTCGTCGAGAACATCCACCGCCACATGGCGCTCGAGCCCGAGCGCACGCTGGCCGAGATCATTCCGGGCGCGGTCGACGAGGTGGGCGGGCCCACCATCCTCGCCACCTTCACGGTGATCGCGGCGCTGCTGCCGATGGCCTTCGTCACCGGACTCATGGGCCCGTACATGAGCCCGATCCCGATCAACTCGAGCCTGGGCATGGCGCTGTCGCTGGTGATCGCCTTCACCGTCACGCCCTGGCTCGCGCTGAAGCTCATGAAGCGCCATCCGCTGCACCAGGGCCACGTGATCGGCGCGCACTCGGCGGTGCCGGGCCGGCTGGCCGGCGCGCTGCAGCGCCTGTTCACGCGCGCGCTGATGCCGCTGCTCGACAGCGCGCGCAAACGCTGGCTGCTGGCGGCCGGCATCGTGGTCGCGCTCGCCCTCTCGGTCGGCCTGGCCGCCGTCGAGTGGGTGGTGCTGAAGATGCTGCCCTTCGACAACAAGAGCGAGTTCCAGCTCGTCGTCGACATGCCCGCCGGCAGCGCACTCGAAGACACCGCCGCCGCGCTGCACGAGCTCTCGGCCTTCGTCGCGCGCCAGCCCGAAGTGACCGACGTGCAGGGCTACGCGGGCACCGCCAGCCCGATCACCTTCAACGGCCTGGTGCGCCAGTACTACCTGCGCGCCGACGCCGAACAGGGCGACCTGCAGATCAACCTGGTCGACAAGCACCATCGCAGCGAGCAAAGCCATGCCATCGCGCAGCGCCTGCGCCCCGAGCTCGAAACGATCGCCGCGCGCCACGGCGCGCGCCTGAAGGTGGTGGAAGTGCCGCCCGGCCCACCGGTGATGAGCCCGATCGTCGCCGAGGTCTACGGCCCCGACGAGGCCGGTCGCCAGCAGCTCGCCGCGCGCCTGGCCCGCGCCTTGCACGCCACGCCCGACATCACGGCCATCGACACCACGCTGCGCGAGGACGCGCCGCGCGCCTTCCTGCGCGTGAACCGCCAGCGCGCCGAGTCGCTCGGCATCCCGGTGGCTGCCGTCGCCGCCACCGTGCAGGGCGCGCTCGGCGGCATGGACGCGGCCTGGCTGCACGACGGCCACAGCAAGTACCCGGTGCCGGTGCGCCTGCAGCTGCCGCGCGAGGCGCAGGTCGGGCTGGACGCGCTGCTGGCGCTGCCGCTGCGCGCCGCCGACGGCAAGCTCGTGCCGCTGTCGGAGCTGGTGCGCGTCGAGCGCGGCGTCATCGACAAGCCCCTTTACACCAAGGACCTGCAGTACGTGAGCTACGTGTTCGGCGACGTCGGCGCCGGCGGCCGCACGCCGGACTCGCCGCTGTACGGCCTGTTCGGCATCCGCGGCCGGCTGGCCGAGGCCGCGCTGCCGGGCACCGGCGCGCTGGGCGAATACTGGATCCGCCAGCCCGACAACCCGTACCGCCAGTACGCGCTCAAGTGGGACGGCGAGTGGCAGGTCACCTACGAGACCTTCCGCGACATGGGCGCAGCCTACGGCGTGGGCCTGATCCTGATCTATCTGCTGGTGGTGGCGCAGTTCCGCAGCTATCTCACGCCGCTGGTGATCATGGCGCCGATCCCGCTCACGATCATCGGCGTGATGCCGGGGCACGCCCTGCTGGGCGCCAGCTTCACCGCGACCTCGATGATCGGGATGATCGCGCTGGCCGGCATCATCGTGCGCAACTCGATCCTGCTGGTCGACTTCATCGACCTGCAGGTCGCGCGCGGGCTGCCGTTCAAGCGCGCGGTGGTCGACGCCGCGGCCGTGCGCGCGCAGCCGATCGCGCTGACGGCACTGGCCGCGATGACCGGCGCGCTCTTCATCCTCGACGACCCGATCTTCAACGGGCTGGCGATCTCGCTGCTGTTCGGCATCGGCGTGAGCACGCTGCTCACGCTGGTCGTCATCCCGGTCCTGTACTACGCGATGAACCACCGGCGCCTCGAGGCGGGCGCCGGCGGGAGCACGCCGCCCGAGGGGCAGAGCCCCGCACCGACGAGCGCCTGAGACCCGCCTCGCAACACCCCTGCCGGAGACAAGCATGGCCCATATCGTCATCGTCGGCGCCGGACTCGGCGGCATGCCCGCGGCCTACGAGCTGCGCGCGCTCCTGCCCAAGGAGCACCGCATCACGGTCGTCAATGCGATCGACCGCTTCCAGTTCACGCCGTCCAACCCCTGGGTCGCGGTGGGCTGGCGCAAGCCCGACGAGGTGACGCTGCCGATCGCGCCGGCGCTCGCGCGCAAGGGCATCGACTTCATCGGCCGGCCGGTGGCCGCGATCGACGCGGCGGCCAATGCGCTCACGCTCGAGGACGGCCGGCGCGTCGACTACGACTACCTCGTCCTCACCACCGGCCCCCAGCTCGCCTTCGACGAGGTGCCCGGCGCCGGGCCGCGCGCGGGCCACACGCATTCGGTGTGCACCACCGGCCACGCCGAGCTGTTCTGGGCCGCGTACCAGGAGTTCCTGAAAGCCCCGGGGCCGATCGTCGTCGGCGCGATGCCGGGCGCGAGCTGTTTCGGGCCGGCCTACGAGTTCGCCTTCATCGTCGACGCCGACCTGCGCAAGAGGAAGCTGCGCCACAAGGTGCCGATGACCTTCGTCACCAGCGAGCCCTACATCGGCCACCTCGGCCTGGCCGGCGTCGGCGACAGCAAGAGCATGCTGGAGAGCGAACTGCGCGGCCACGACATCAAGTGGATCGTCAACGCGAAGACGACGAAGGTCGAGACGGGCCGGCTGTTCACGACCGAGCTCGACGAATCCGGCCAGCCGAAGAAGGAGCACGAGCTGGGCTTCGCGCTGGCGATGATGCTGCCTGCGTTCAAGGGCATCGACCCGGTGGCCGCGGTGCCCGGGCTGTGCAACCCGCGCGGCTTCGTGCTCATCGACGAGCACCAGCGCAGCCAGAAGTACCGCAACATTTTCTCGGCCGGCGTCTGCGTGGCGATCCCTCCGGTGGAGCCGACCCCGGTGCCCACCGGCGCGCCCAAGACCGGCTACATGATCGAGTCGATGGTGAGCGCGATCGCGCACAACATCGCCGCCGAGCTGGCCGGCCGCCCGGCCACCGCCAAGGGCACCTGGAACGCGATCTGCCTGGCGGACATGGGCGACACCGGCGCCGCCTTCGTCGCGCTGCCGCAGATCCCGCCGCGCAACGTCAACTGGTTCAAGAAGGGCAAGTGGGTGCACCTGGCCAAGATCGCCTTCGAGAAGTACTTCATGCGCAAGATGAAGACCGGCAACTCCGAGCCGGTGTTCGAGAAGTACGTGCTCAAGGCGATGGGCATCGAGCGGCTGGCCGAGCGCTGAGCGCCCGTGAAGACATGAATCGCGCCCGCGGCACCGCTGCACCGCCTCCCTTCTCTTCCCGCTTCCGTTTCCGTTCCCCCCTAACCCTCGAGGAGTGACTCCCATGACCATCGAACGCTACATCCGCATCATGGCCGGCTTCGTCGTGCTGCTCTCGCTCGCCCTCGGCGTCGACGGCAGCCCGATCTTCGTGAGCAAGTGGTTCCTCGCGCTCACCGCCTTCGTCGGGCTGAACCTGTTCCAGTCGGGCTTCACGGGCTTCTGCCCGCCTTCGTTCCTGCTGCGCCGCCTGGGCGTGCCCGAGGGCGGCACGGCCTGCTCGCGCTGAAGCTGCAGCGCGGCGCGCCCGACGAGGCGGCGGCACAATGAGCAGGCACCCCGGCCCTTCCAGGAGTGCAGCGGAGTGCCTGCTCATGTCCGAACTCGTCGACGCCAAGGCCAGAACCGATCTGCTCAACCGCCTCAAGCGTGCCGAAGGGCAGCTGCGCGGCATCCAGCGCATGGTCGAGGAGGGTCAGCCCTGCCTCGACGTGGCGAGCCAGCTGGCGGCGGTGCGCAAGGCGCTCGACAGCGCCTACGTGCGCATGACCGTGTGCTTCATGCAGCAGGAGCTGCAGGAGCGGCTGGCGCTGGACAGTGCCGCCGAAGGCCGCCTCGGCGGCCTGCTCGAGGAAGTGCAGACCCTGCTCGGCAAGGCGCGCTGAGCCTGGCCATCCGACCTTCGCCGCGGCACGCCGCGGCGCCATTGCCCGCTGAAGGATCCGCCATGACCGCCCCGCGAGAATCGATCCGCCTGCGCCAGGTGCAGGACTACCAGTTCGACGTCGAGTTCGGCGCCGCCGTGCCCGTGCTGCGCGCCGACGAGCCGCCGCCGCTGGGCCAGGGCAGCGGCCCCTCGCCGGTGCAGATGCTCGCCGCCGCGGTGGGCAACTGCCTGTCGGCCTCGCTGCTCTTCGCGCTGCGCAAGTTCAAGCAGCAGCCCGAGCCGATCGGCTGCGAGGTCTCGGCCGAGGTCGGCCGCAACGCCGAAGGCCGGCTGCGCGTGCTCGGCATGGAGGTGCGGCTCACGCTCGGCGTCGAGGCCGCGGCGCTGCAGCAGCTGCCGCGCGTGCTCGACACCTTCGAGAGCTACTGCACGGTGACGCAGAGCGTGCGCGGCTCGATTCCGGTGGCGCTGCAGGTCTACGACGCCGCCGGCGCGCGGCTGAAGTAGCCGCGCAGCCCTGCCGCCGCGCGCTGCCTGCGCCGCCGTCCGTGCCTGCGCCGCCGTCCGTGCCGGACACACCACCCGCGTCGTCCGTGCCGCCGGCCACGCCGCGCCTGCAGTTCCTCTCGCCGGCCTGGTACGCCATCGTGATGGGGCTCGCCGGCCTGGCTCTGGCCTGGCTGCGTGCGCAGCCTCTGCTCGGCGCGCCGGCCGTCGGCGTGGCCCTCGCGCTGGGCGTGCTGGCCGCGGCGGTGTTCGCCGTGCTCGCGCTGGCGAGCGCGCTGCGGCTGCGTCGCCACCCCGAGGCCTGGGCGGCCGACCTGAAGCATCCGGTGCGGCACGCCTTCGCCGCCACCATTCCGGTTTCGATCATCCTGCTGGCCACCGTCGCCGTGGCCGCCGACTGGCGCACGGCGCCGGTGGCCTGGCTGTGGTGGACGGGCTCGCTCGGCCAATGGCTCGTCACCTGGTGGACGCTGGCGCGCTGGTGGCGCGGCAGCGCCGCCGGCGGGCTGGCCTGGCCGGTGCTGACGCCGGTGCTGATCATCCCGGTAGTCGGCAATGTGCTCGCGCCGCTGGCCGGCGTGCCGCTGGGCTACGGCGCCTGGTCGGCCGCGCAGTTCGGCGCCGGCCTTCTGCTGTGGCCGATCGTGCTCGCGCTGCTCATGGTGCGCATCGCCGCGCAGGGCCCATGGCCCGAGCGCATGCTGCCGTCGACCTTCATCCTGATCGCGCCGCCGGCGGTGGTGGGGCTGGCGCTGCTGCAGTTCGGCGCCCCCGAGCTGCTGGCCTGGATGTTCTGGGGCATGGCGCTGTTCGCGCTGTTGTGGGCCGGCGCGCTGGCGCGCCGACTGCAGGCGCTGCCCTTCGGCCTGCCGCACTGGGGCATGAGCTTTCCGCTGGCGGCGCTGGCCGCGCTCACGCTGCGCCTGGCCGGCGGCGCGGGCGGCGCCTTCGGCACGCTGGCGCTGGGGCTGCTGGCGCTGGCCTCGGTCGTGATCGCCGCCCTGGCGCTGGGCACCTAGCGCGGCCTGCGCGACGGCACGCTGCTCGCGCCCGAGCCCGTGGCCGCGCTGCAACCGGCCGGGCGCTGAGCGGGTCGCGGCGCCGATCCGGCGCCTGCGCCGGCACCGGCTCGCTAAGATCCGCGCTGCTCGACCAGCGCCGCAACGCCGCGCAGCCCCCTTGGGCGCGCCTGCCCCGCGCAGGGGTGCCCCCAATTCCACAGGCTCCCAAGCCGCCGCCAGGAGAACCGCTCATGTCCACCCGCCTCACGCGCCGCAGCCTCGTCGCGGCCTGCACCCTGCTCGCCCTCGCCGGCACGCTGAGCGCGCCCGACGCGCTGGCGCAGGCCAGGAAGGACAGCCTGGTGCTGGCGATGACGCTCGAGCCGCCGGGGCTCGACCCGACGGCCGGCGCTGCCTCGGCGATCGCCGAGGTGACGCTCTACAACATCTACGAGACGCTGACCAAGATCCACAGCGACAGCCGCACGACGCCGCTGCTGGCCGAGAGCTGGACCACCAGCCCCGACCTGAAGACCTGGACCTTCAAGCTGCGCCGCGATGCGAAGTTCCACAACGGCGAGCCCTTCGACGCGCAGGCCGTGAAGTTCAGCTTCGAGCGCGCCGGCGCCAAGGACAGCACCAACAAGGACAAGGCGACCTTCGCCAACATCGAGCGCATCGACACGCCCGACGCGCACACCGTCGTGCTCAACCTGAAGAACGGCGACCCCGACCTGCTGTTCGAGCTCGGCCAGGCCACCGCGATCATCGTCGAGCCCAAGAGCGTGGCCACGAACAACACGCAGCCGGTGGGCACCGGACCGTACAGGCTCGAGGCCTGGGCCAAGGGCTCGTCGGTGACGCTGGCGCGCTGGGACGGCTGGCGCCACGCCAGGGACGTGAAACTGCGCCGCGTCGTGATGCGCTTCATCAGCGACCCGGCGGCGCAGGTCGCTTCGCTGCTGTCGGGCGATGTCGACGCCTTCCCGCGCGTGGCCGCAGCACGCAGCCTCAAGCAGTTCTAGGGCAACAAGAAGTACCAGGTGCTGATCGGCGGCTCGCGCGCCAAGACGATCCTCGCGATGAACAACAAGCGCAAGCCGCTGGACGACGTGCGCGTGCGCAGCGCGATCGCCTCGGCCATCGACCGCAAGGCGGTGATCGAGGCCGCCGCCGACGGCTTCGGCTCGCCGATCGGCAGCTTCTACGTGCCGGGGGCACCGGGTTACGTCGACCTCACGTCGATCAACGCATTCGACCAGGCCAGGGCCCGCGCGCTGCTGCACCAGGCCGGCGTGCCGCTGCCGCTCGAGCTGACGATGAAGCTGCCGCCGCCGCCCTACGCGCGCCAGGGCGGCGAGGCGATCGCCGCGATGCTCGACAAGGTCGGCATCAAGGTCAAGATCGAGAACGTCGAGTGGGCGCAGTGGCTCTCGGGCGTGTACGGCCAGAAGGCCTACGACCTGACCGTGATCTCGCATGTCGAGCCGCTCGACTTCGGCAACTTCGCGCGCCCCAACTACTACTGGGGCTACGAGAGCGCGAAGTTCAACGCGCTGTGGGCGCAGATCCGCGCCACGATCAAGCCCGACGAGCGCAACAAGCTGATGGCCGAGGCGCAGCGCCTGGTGGCCGACGACGCGGTGGCCGCCTACCTGTACCAGCCGACCTGGATCACGGTGGCCAACGCGCGCGTCAAGGGGCTGTGGAAGGACATGCCGGTGTTCGTCAACGACGTCTCGGCGCTGAGCTGGCAGTGAGCGCGGCCGCCGGGCCTGCCGCCGCCGACGAACCGCGCCTCACCGCGCTCTCGCACGGCGGCGGCTGCGGCTGCAAGATCGCACCGGGGCTGCTGTCCGAGGTCCTGCGCGCGAGCAGCGCGCTGCCGGTGCCCGCCGAGCTGCTGGTCGGCATCGAGACCGGCGACGACGCCGCGGTGTACCGGCTGAACGACGAGCAGGCGCTGGTCGCCACCACCGATTTCTTCATGCCCATCGTCGACGACCCGTTCGACTTCGGGCGCATCGCGGCGGCCAACGCGCTGTCGGACGTATACGCGATGGGCGGCCGCCCGATCCTCGCGCTGGCCATCGTCGGCATGCCGGTGGCCAGGCTGTCGGCGGCGACGATCGGCCGCGTGCTGGCCGGCGGCGCCAGCGTGTGCGGGGCGGCCGGCATCCCGGTGGCCGGCGGCCACAGCATCGATTCGGTCGAGCCCATCTACGGCCTGGTCGCGCTCGGCCTCGTGCACCCGGCGCGCGTCAAGCGCAACGCCGGCGCGCGTCCGGGCGACCGGCTCGTGCTCGGCAAGCCGCTCGGCGTGGGCGTGCTGTCGGCCGCGCTCAAGAAGGGCCGCCTCGGCGCCGCCGGCTACGCCCGCCTGCTCGAGACGACGACGCGCCTGAACAGCGCCGGCCCCGAACTGGCGGCGCTGGCCGGCGTGCACGCGATGACCGACGTCACCGGCTTCGGCCTCGCCGGCCACCTGCTCGAGATGGCGCGCGGCGCCGGCGTCGCGCTGCGCCTGGACTGGGCCGCGGTGCCGCTGCTCGAAGGCGTGCGCGCGCTGGCGGCCGAGGGCCTGGTCACCGGCGCCTCGGGCCGCAACTGGAACGACTGCGCGGCGCAGGTGCTGCTGCCGCAGGGCTTCGCCGCCGAGGAGCGCGCGCTGCTCACCGATCCGCAGACCAGCGGCGGCCTGCTCGTCGCCTGCGCGCCGGAGTGCTGCGCCGAGGTGCTCGACACGCTGCGCCGCCACGGCTGCGCCGCCGCGGCCTGCATCGGTGAAGCGGCCGAGGGCGCGCCGCGCCTCGTCGTGCGCTGAGGTCAAGCGCAGGCCTGCGCAGGCAGCCCGGGCTTGCGGCACCATCGATCCGGCCGGGCTGGTCACGACGCGGACGAAGCGTCGACGGCGCCGGCAACCACCACCGCCCGGCGAGCCGGCACACTGGCGGCCTGCGACACCCGCAACCCCGCGGCCGACCCGAACCGGAGCGACGCGATGCACGCACCAGACCTTGCCCCCGATGCGCTGGCCGGCCTGCGCGTCGTCGAGATGGGGCAGCTGATCGCCGGCCCGTTCGCCGCGAAGACCCTGGGCGACTTCGGCGCCGAGATCGTCAAGATCGAGCCGCCTGCCGGCGGCGATCCGCTGCGCGGCTGGCGCCTGCTGCAGGAGGGCACCTCGGTGTGGTGGCAGGTGCAGTCGCGCAACAAGCGTTCGCTTGCGCTCGACCTGCGCCGGCCCGAGGGGCAGGCGGTCGCGCGCCGGCTCGTCGCGCGCGCCGACGTGCTGATCGAGAACTTCCGCCCCGGCACGCTCGAGGGCTGGGGCATGGGCTACGAAGAGCTGGCGCGCGACAACCCCGGTCTCGTGATGCTGCGCATCTCCGGCTACGGCCAGAGCGGCCCGTACCGCGACCGCCCGGGCTTCGGCGCGATCGCCGAGGCGATGGGCGGCCTGCGCCACCTCACCGGCGAGAGCGGCCGCGTGCCGGTGCGCTGCGGCGTGAGCATCGGCGACACGCTGGCCGCGCTGCACGGCACGATCGGCGTGCTCACCGCGCTGTACCACCGCAAGGTCAACGGCGGCCGCGGCCAGGTGATCGACATGGCGCTGCACGAGGCGGTGTTCAACTGCATGGAAAGCCTGGTCCCCGAATACAGCGCCTTCGGCGCCGTGCGCGAGCCGGCCGGCTCGGCGCTGCCGGGCATCGCACCTTCGAACGCCTACCGCTGCACCGACGGCGTGGTGCTGGTCTCGGGCAACGGCGACAGCATCTTCCGGCGCCTGATGCAGGCCATCGGCCGCGCCGACCTGGCGCAGGATCCGGCACTGGCACACAACGCCGGGCGCGTGGCGCGCGTCGAGGAGATCGACGGCGCGATCGGCGCCTGGACCGCCGCGCGCAGCGTGGCCGAAGTGCTCGACGCCCTGGCTGCGGCCAGCGTACCCGCGGGGCGCGTGTACACGGCGCGCGACATCGCCGCCGACCCGCATTACCGCGCCCGCGCCATGCTGCTCGAGCAGACCACGCGCGACGGCCGCCGCCTCGAGGTGCCCGGCATCGTGCCCAAGCTGCTCGGCACGCCCGGCCGCGTGCGCCACGCTGCGCCGCGCCTGGGCGAAGACAGCGACGCCGTGCTGCGCGAGCTGGGCTGCAGCGACGAGGAGATCGCGCGGCTGCGCGCCGGCGGCGTCGTGGCCTGAGCTTGTGAAGGCGTGAATCGCGCCCGCAAGGAGGCACGTCGCCGCGCGAGCGGGTCCGGCGCATGCAGCGGGGCCGTGAGCGGGCGGATCACCGGCACGCCCCCGCGCGAGCGGGTCCGGCCCCGAAGGCTTACCCTACGGCCTGCGCCATCGAACACGACGCGGCATGTCCTCCATCGAACAACGTCTGCACCAGCTCGGCGCCGAGCGCCTGCGCGGCATGCGCCGCGGCATCGAGAAGGAGAGCCTGCGCGCGCTGCCTTCGGGTGCGCTCGCGCTCACGCCGCACCCGGCCGCGCTGGGCGCGCCGCTCACGCACCCGCACATCACCACCGACTACTGCGAGAGTCAGCTCGAGCTGATCACCGGCGTGCACGCCAGCGTCGACGACTGCCTGGGCGAGCTCTCGCGCACGCACCAGTTCGTCTATCGCACGCTGGCCGAGCTGGGCGACGAGCGGCTGTGGGTCGGCAGCATGCCCTGCGGGCTGCCGTCCGACGAGAACATCCCGATCGGCCGCTACGGCACCTCGAACGTCGCGCGCGCCAAGAGCGTGTACCGCATGGGCCTCGCGCACCGCTACGGCCGGCGCATGCAGACGATCTCGGGCATCCACTACAACTGGTCGCTGCCCGGCCTGGGCAACGACGAGTATTTCGCGCTCATCCGCAACTTCCGCCGCCACTCGTTCCTGCTGCTGCTGCTGTTCGGCGCCTCGCCGGCGCTGTGCGCGAGCTTCGTCGCCGGGCGCGCGCACGGCCTCCTGCCCTTCGGCCCCGAGGCCGCCGGTACGCTGCACCTGCCGCACGCCACCAGCCTGCGCATGGGGCGCCTGGGCTACCAGAGCGAGGCGCAGGCCCGGCTGGCGGTGAGCTGCAACAGCCTCGAGCGCTACGCCGACTCGCTGCACGAGGCGCTGACCCGGCCCTATCCGCCGTACGAGGCGATCGGCATCCGCAACCTGGGCGGCGAGTACAACCAGCTCGCCACCTCGCTGCTGCAGATCGAGAACGAGTTCTACGGCACGATCCGCCCCAAGCGCGTCATCCGCAGCGGCGAGCGCCCGCTGCATGCGCTGCGCGAGCGCGGCGTCGAGTACGTCGAGGTGCGTTGCATGGACCTCGACCCGTTCGCGCCCTTCGGCATCGAGGCGCCGACGATGCGCCTGCTCGACGTCTTCTTGCTGCACTGCCTGCTCGCGCCCAGCCCCGACGACACGCCCGACGAAATCGCGGCGCTCGGCCGCAACCAGCAGCAGGCCGCCGCGCGCGGCCGCGAGCCGGGACGGCGCCTCGAGCGCGGCGGCGCGGAAGTGGTGCTCACCGAATGGGCCGACGAACTGCTCGCGCAATGCGCGCCGATCGCGGCCGCGCTCGACGAGGTGTTCGGCGGCAGCGCCTACCGCGAGGCGCTGGCCGCGGCGCAGCGCACGCTCGCCGCGCCCGACACGCTGCCTTCGGCGCGCACGCTGGCCACGATGCGGCAGGACTTCGCCGGCTCGTTCACGCGCTTCATCCGCGCCCAGGCCGAGCACACGCGCGGCCACATCCTCGCGCTGCCGTGGAGCGCCCAGCAGCAGGCCGCATTCAGCGCGATGGCCAAGGTGTCGCACCACCGGCGCGAGGCGCTCGAAGCGGACGACACGCTCGACTTCGAGAGCTGGCGCCTGGCCTACCTCGATCCGGCGCGGCTGCTGCCCGGCTGAGCCTGCGCGGCGAGCCGCCGCCGGCGCTCCCCGCACGCAGCCCGCCCGGCGGCAGCGCCGCGCGCGCGCGGCCGCCTCGGCCAGGCGGGGCAGCGCGTCGGCGTAGAGCGGCAGCGCCGCGCGCGCGCGGCCGCCGGCGCCGGCCTGCGTCGCGCACCTTGCTCAGGCCGCGAACTGCTCCCAGGCCTGCAGCGCCTCCGCGGCGTACATCAGCGCGGGGCCGCCGCCCATGTAGACGGTGACGCCCAGCGCCTCCTCGAACTCCTCGCGCGTGGCGTCCAGCTTGCGCAGCGCCTTGACGTGAAAGCCGATGCAGCCGCCGCAGCGCTGGCTGACGCTGATGGCCAGCGCAATCAGCTCCTTTTGCTTGGCGTCGAGTGCGCCCGGCGCCATGGCCTGGCCGGCCATGGCCGAGAAGCCCTGCATCGTCGCCTGCTGCGACTTGCGAAACGGCGCCAGATGGTGGTTGATGCTCTGCGTAAGTGCGGGGTACGAGGTGTCGGACATGAAATCGGGCTCGGGTTGGAACGCCCGGCACCGTAGGCGAGAAAGCCGGGCAAGGCGCTGACCTGCATCAAGTCCGCGTGCCGCTCCCGGCACCGGACGCCCGCGCCGCCCGCAACGCCACGAAGCGCGCCCGTCGGCCGGGCCGTCACGCCGGGCCCAGGCGCGCAGGGGCAGGGCGCGTCGTCGCGTCGGGGTACGCGCGCTCTCAGGGCCCGTCGCCCTGCGGCCCCACCACCGCCGGCGGCGCCGGCAGCCCGACGCGCGCCAGTTCGTCGACCAGCGCGTACAGCGCGCCGCGCGCGCGCTGCGCCTGGGCGTGGTTGATCATCATCGCCAGCACCCAGGGCCGGCCGGCGCGGTCGCGCGCGTACCCGGCGAGCGCGACGACATCGCGCAGCGTGCCGCTTTTCATGCGCGCCCAGCCGGCGGCGGGGCTGGCGCCAAGCCCGAGCGCGGCCTCCTCGCCCAGCACCGGCAGGCTCATCTGCAGATCGGCGGCGCGCGGGCCGCTCCAGGAGACGGCGAGCGCGCGCGCCAGCGTGAGCGGCGCGATGCGCTCGCTGCGCGACAGGCCCGAGCCGTTGTCGAGCACCAGTCCGCCGGCGTCGATGTCGTGCTCGGCCAGCCAGCCGCGCACCGCGCGCGCAGCGAGCTCGGCCGTGCTCGCCTCGGGCTCGGCGGCCATCGCCGCCAGCCCGAGCGAGAGGTACAGCAGCCGCGCTTCGGCATTGTCGGAGCGCTTGTTCATGTGCCGCAGCACCTCGCCCCAGGGTCGGGCCTCACGCCGCACGAGCAGCCGCGTTGCGGGCGGCGCCGCCGCCTCGCGCACGCGCCCGGCGAAGTGCCCGCCGAGCTCGCTCCACAGCGCGCGGAACAGGCGCTCGGTGAGCTCCTGGCGATCGATGAGCTGCAGCCGGGCGTGCACGCGGCAGCCGTTGCCTTGGCCGTCGCCGCGCGGAAAGCCGCCGCGCAGCACGATCACGAGCGCGCTGCCCTGGCGCTCGAGCTGCGCAGGCTGCCAGTCCTCGTCCCAGTCGCGGCAGCGCCGCGCGCTGGGCACCATGCGGCTCGCCACCGTGACGCCGGGCAGCGCCGGCACGGTGTACGCGCGTGGCGGCCCGCCGTCCGACTCGATGTCGATGGGCAGCAACGCGCCGGCCAGCTGCAGGGCATCGGGGATGACGTTGTAGGGGAACTCCGGCGCCTCGTCGAACGGCGGCACGCCCAGGTCCATGCGGGCGGGGCGGAACAGCGTCCGGTCGACGACGAGGTCGCCGGCAATCTCGCGCAC
Organism: Rubrivivax sp.; assembly: GCA_020852865.1. Classification (GTDB taxonomy): domain Bacteria; phylum Pseudomonadota; class Gammaproteobacteria; order Burkholderiales; family Burkholderiaceae_C; genus Rubrivivax. The sequence continues at coordinate 28,016 of JADYZZ010000060.1, read as the reverse complement.
GCCTTTTGCGCGCAGCTCGGCCAGCATGGCCCAGAACTGCGCCACGCCGAGCTCGGGGTCGGCGCCGCCGCGCAGCACCAGATCGCCCTGCAGCAGCTCGCCGCGCACGGGCGCGGCGCTGCGCAGCTCGGTGTAGCCGCGGTGGTTCGGGCCCAGACGGTCGAGCGCGACGATGCTCGTCAGCACCTTCAGCGACGAGGCCGGCTGCATCGGCCGTCCGGCCTGCCAGCGCCAGGGCCGCGCATCGTGCGCCAGCGGCAGGGCCACGGCCGCGAAGGCCTCGGGCGGCACGCCCGCCCGGGCGAGCGCCGCCTGCACCGCGGCGGGCAGCGCATCGTCGGCCCGCGCGGCGGGTGCGAGCGCGCACAGCGCCAACGCCGCGGCTGCGACGAGACCGAAACGCTGGAGGCGGCGCATCGCGCGCATTGTCGCGGCGCCGCGGCGGCGCCGTGCCGTGACAATGCGCCGCTGCCCGCGCCCGCCGCCATGCCCCCGCCCTTGCCCGACTGCGCTCTCGGACTCGACGCCGGCGGCAGCGCCACGCGCTGGGCGCTGGCCGCGAGCGACGGCAAGGTCTTCGCCGAGGGCGAGCTGGCGCCCGCGAGCGGTCTGCAGATGCTGTGGGCCGGCGGTCGCGCCGCGCTCGCCGACACTTTGCGCGCGCTGGCCGGCGCGCTGCCCTGCCGGCCTGCCGCGGCGGCGGCGGGCATCACCGGGCTCGACGAGGCGCTGGCCGGCGCGTTCGCCGCGCTGCTCGCGGGCGCGCTCGGCATCGACGCCGCCGCGGTGGCGGCCGGCAGCGACATCGAGCTGCTGTGCCGCGCCGCCTTCGCCGACGCCACGCCGGCGCGCGGCATCGTGCTCTACGCCGGCACCGGCTCCATCGCCGCGCTGCGCGACGCCGAGGGCCGCCTGCAGCGCGCCGGCGGCCGCGGCCATGCCATCGACGACGCGGGCAGCGGGCCGTGGATCGCCCGCCGCGCGCTCGAGGGCGTCTGGCGTGCCGAGGACGAATGCCCCGGCGCCTGGCGCGGCTCGCCGCTGGCGTGCCGCCTGTTCGAGCGCATCGGCGGCAGCGACTGGCCGGCGACGCGCCGCTTCGTCTACGGCGACGGCGCCGCCGTGGCAGGAGGGCCGAGCGATACAGCCGGCGCGGCGGGCGCCACCGGCGCGGGTGGCGCCCGGCATGCGTTGGGCGCGGCCGGCGCGCGCGGCGCGCTCGGCCCGCTCGCGCTGGCCGTCGCGGCAGCGGCCGACGAGGATCCGGTCGCCTTGCGCCTGCTCGAAGACGCCGGCCGAGAGCTCGCACGCCTGGTCCGCGCGCTGCAGCGGCGCTGCGGCGCGCAGCCGGTGGTTCTGGCCGGGCGCGTGTTCGATCTGCATCCGGCCATCGGCGCTGCGCTGCGTGCGGCCTTGCCGGCCGCCACCGCGCTGCGCGCGCTCGGCATGCCGCCCCCCCACGCCCTGGCCCGGCTGGCGCTGCGCGCGGCGCGGCCCTGAACCAAGGAGGGTGTCACGCATGCATCGCGCCCTGACGCTCCCGCTCGCCGCCTTGCTCGTGCTGCTCGCCTTGCTCGGCGGCTGCGCCACCACCACGCCGGGCGGCGTGCCGATCGACACCAGCCACCCGAGCCAGGCGCAGGACAGCCGCGTGCTGTTCCTGATCCTGCACTACACGGTGGGCAACTACGAGAGCGCGCTGCGCACGCTGACCGAGGGCAACGTCTCGGCGCATTACCTCGTCAGCGACGAATCGCCTCCGCGCATCCTGCGCCTGGTACCCGAGGAGCGCCGCGCCTGGCACAGCGGGGCAAGCGGCTGGCAACGCCATCGGCTGCTGAACTCGAGCTCGATCGGCATCGAGATCGTGCATCCGGGCTTCGCGCTCACGCCGCCCGATGCCGCCGGCCGGCGCGAGCGCGTGTATCTGCCGTTTCCCGAGGCGCAGATCGACGCGCTGATCCCGCTCGTGCGCGACATCGTCAAGCGCCACGAGATCCGGCCCGAGCGCATCCTCGGCCACGGCGAGGTGACGCCTTCGTACAAGGAGGATCCGGGGCCCACCTTCCCCTGGCGGCGGCTGGCCGAGCTCGGCATCACGCCGCCCTGGCCCGACCAGGCGCGCGTGCGCGAGCGCCAGGCGGTCTACGAAGCCGCCGTCCCGGAGCCCGAATGGTTCCAGCGCAAGCTCGCACAGCACGGCTACCCGATCGATGCCGACGCGGCGCTCGAGCAGCCCGGGCAGCGCCGGCTGCTGCAGCGCGTGCTGATGAACTTCCAGATGCGCTACCGCCCGGCGCGCTTCGACGGCGAGCCCGATGCCGAAAGCGCCGCACTCCTGGACGTGCTGACGCAGCGCGAGGCGCCGTGAAGGACGCTGCATGAGACACCCTGCCCGCGCCGCGGCCCGACCGCCCCAGGGCGCACCGGATCGATGAGGCGCCGTGCCTGCCTGCGCGGGCTGGCCGCCCTGGCCGGCGGCGCCGGGCTGGCGGCCGCCGCACCGGGGCCGCTGCGGGCGCAGGCGCCGGCGCAGGTTCCCGAGCCGGGGTCGGCGCCGTCGTCGACGGGCGCAGCGGCCGCCTCCCCCGATCAGCCGCCACCCGAGCCGCGCGAGTTCCGCGGCGCCTGGGTGGCCAGCGTCGCCCACATCGACTGGCCCAGCCGCCCCGGCCTCACGCCCGAGGCGCAGCGCGCCGAGGCGCTGGCGATCGTCGAGCGGGCGCGCACGCTCGGCCTCAACGCGCTCATCCTGCAGGTGCGCCCGGCCGGCGACGCGCTGTACCCGTCTGCGCTCGAGCCCTGGAGCGAGTACCTCACCGGACAGCAGGGCCGCGCGCCCGACCCACCCTGGGATCCGCTCGCCTTCTGGATCGCCGAGGCGCACCGGCGCGGGCTCGAACTGCACGCCTGGTTCAACCCCTACCGCGCCCGTCATGCCTCGGCGCGCACGCCGCTGGCCGCGCCGCACTTCGCGCTGCGCGCGCCCGGCGCCGTGCGGCGCTACGGCGAGCAGCTCTGGATGGACCCCGGCGAGCCCGCGGCGCAGGCGCACACGCTGGCCGTCATTGCCGACGTGCTGCGCCGCTACGCCGTCGACGGCGTGCATGTCGACGATTACTTCTACCCCTACCCGGTCATGTCGGGCGGCAGCGAGCAACCGTTTCCCGACGAGGCGAGCTACGCGCGCTACGCCGCCGCCGGCGGGCTGCTCGGCCGCGAGGACTGGCGCCGCGCCAACGTCGATGCCCTGGTGCAGGGGCTGCACCGGACCGTGCGCGCGCTTCGCCCGCTGGCGCGCCTGGGCATCAGCCCGTTCGGACTCGGGCGGCCCGACCGCCGGCCGCCCGGCATTGCGGGCTTCAGCCAGTACGACAAGCTCTACGCCGACGTCGAACGCTGGTTCGACGAAGGCTGGCTCGACTACCTCGCGCCGCAGCTGTACTGGCCGATCGGCCGCGCCGGCCAGGACTTCGCGCTGCTGCTCGACGGCTGGATCGCCGGCAACCGCAGGCAGCGCCACCTCTGGCCGGGCCTGTTCACGAGCAGCGTGCGCGCATCGGCCGCCGAGCCCGCGGGCGCGCGCGCCTGGCCGGCGCGCGAGCTGCTCGACCAGATCGCGCTGCTGCGCACGCGCCCGGCCGCCTCGGGCCACATCCACTTCAGCATGGCGGCGCTGATGCAGGACCGCGACCGCATCGCCACCCTGCTGCAGTTCGGCCCCTATGCACAGGCGGCGCTGCCGCCGGCCACGCCCTGGCTGGGCGAGGCCGCGCCGCCTGCGCCGCGGCTCGCGCTGCAGGGCGCGCGCGTGCGCGTGCGGGCCGCGGATGCGGCGCCCGCGCGCTGGGCAGTGTGGCGGCGCGTCGCCGGCGCCTGGCAGTTCGCGGTGGCCGCCCCCGAGGAGGCGCTGCAGGACGCCGCCGGCGCCGATCTCGTCGCGGTGGCCGCGGTGAGCGGCACCGGCCTGGCCAGCGAGCGGCGCATGATCCGCGTCGCACCCTGAACATCCACCGACGATGCACGCCCCCGCCACCGAACGCCCGCACCCCGGCCATGCCGGACTCGACGGCTACGACACACCCGCGCTCGTGCAGGCCTTCGTCGCCGACCAGGCCGAGGCCGCGGCGGCCGTCGCGCGCGCCGCGCCGGCGCTGGCGCGCGCCGTCGACGCCGCCGCGCCGCGGCTGCAGGCCGGAGGGCGGCTCGTCTACGTCGGCGCGGGCACCAGCGGGCGCCTGGGCATGCTCGACGCCGTCGAGCTGCTGCCCACCTTCTCCTGGCCGCGCGAGCGCGCCTGCGCACTGCTGGCCGGCGGCACGGGGGCGATGTTCGTCGCCGCCGAAGGCGCCGAGGACGACCGCGCGCAGGGCGCGGCCGAACTGGCGGCGCTCACGCCGGCGCCGAACGATGTCGTGCTGCTCGTCGCCGCCTCGGGCAGCACGCCCTACGTGCTCGGCGCGGCCGAGGCCGCACGAGCGGCCGGCGCGCTCACCGTCGCCGTCGTCAACAACCCCGGCTCGGCGCTGGCGGCGGCCGCCGACGTCGCCGTCGTGCTCGACACCGGGCCCGAGGTGATTTCGGGCAGCACGCGGCTGAAGGCCGGCACCGCGCAGAAGATCGCGCTCAACAGCTTCAGCAGCAGCGTGATGGTGCGCCTGAACAAGACCTACGGCCACCTGATGGTCGACCTGCGCGCGACCAACGCCAAGCTCGAGCGGCGCGCGCTCGCACTCACGCTGCTGGCCAGCGGCGCCGACGAAGCTGCGGCGCACGCGGCGCTCGTCGCCTGCGGCCAGCGCGTCAAGACCGCGATCGTGATGCTGCGCCGCGGCGTCGACGCCGCCGGCGCCGAGGCCCTGCTGGCCGCGGCAGGCGGCAGCGTGCGGCGCGCGCTCGCGCCGTAGCGGCGGGCAACGCCGGTTCTGCCGCGGGCGCAAAGGGCCCGCCGCGCCTTGCTGGCCGACGGACGGGCCGGGGAATGCGCGGGCCGCCGGCCGCTCAGGCTGCGCGCTGCGAAGCGCTCGCCGCGCGGCGCCACCGCGCGGCGCTGCCCACCCCGAGCAGGCCGAGCGCCAGCATGATGGGCGTCGCGGGCTCGGGCACGCCGGTCACCGACTGGATCCACCCGACATGCGAGAAAACGGCGGTCGAGCCCGAGAGGTCGCCGAAGCTCGAGCTGTTGCTCGCACTGGCATCGCAGCCTGCGAGGCCGAAGTAATCCTCGCAAGCCCCGCCCCAGCCCCAGGAATGCACGGCCGACAGCACCCATTGCGAGCCGTCCCAGATGAAGTCGCCTCCGCCCGAGTCGCCGCCGGCGATGAGCGCCTCGCCGGCCACGCCGTTGTTGCTCGTCCAGGAGCCGCCGAGCAAACTCCCGAGCCGGCCCAGCGTGTTGTTGTTGGGATTGCTGGGGTTGTCGAAGTCCGACATGTAGGTGGTGCCGGTGTAGTAGGCGGCGTCGTAGCCCCAGCCCGGGCCGATATGGTCGCCTGCGGCCTTGTTGAAATCCTTGCTCGTCACGTCGGCGACGTTCCAGCCGTAGTGGCCGTACTTCCAGTCGCTCCAGTCGGGGTCGCTGCTCGAGCCGCCGGTGCCGACGGTGCCGTAGCCCGTCATCAGATGGGTCTTGCCGACGTCGTTGGTCGTGCTGAGCGCGTAGGTGTGCAACCCGCTCACCTTCTGGTCGAGCTTGACCAGCGCAAGGTCGTTGCCCTGATCGGCATTGGTATTGAAGTCGACCCAGCCCGGCGCGGTGTGCACGGCCGTCACCGTGCGCGTCTGCAGCGCCGCGCCGTTGTACCAGCCGAAGTTGACCTGCATCGACGTCATGTCGGTGACGCAATGCCCGGCGGTGAGCACGTACTCGCCGCCTTGCATCAGCGAGCCGCTGCAGGCGTAGGTGCCGCCGGGGTCGCTGTCGATCTTGAACAGCAGCAGCGCCGTCCCGTCGAAGGCGTTGGCCACGCCGTTGAAGCTGGCGCCCGGATCCAGCCGCCAGTTCGGCGGATCGGTGAGGTTGGACGTGAGCGGGCTCAGGGCGCTCGGCGCCCAGACCGGCAGTGACGCCGTCATGGTGCCGGCCGCCTCGGCCTGGACGGCTGCAGCGGCCAGCATGGCGGCCAGCGCAACCGCACCCAGCGTGCGTACCGCACGCGCAGGCGATGTGATCGTCGACGACATTGTTCTTGCTCCTGCGGTGCCCTCACAGGGGCGGCGCGCGGGGCAGCCCGACTCGAAACGCGGTGGCCCCGGGGCCACCTGCCCCGCGCAAGGGCTGCGCCGAGTCTAGCGACCCGCGCGCTCCATCGGATCGGCGTTGCCCCTTGCCACCCCGCGATCAGGGGGCCGCGGATGCGGGGGCGGCAGTGCGGCGCGCCTGCGATCGCTCGATCGACCTTCGCCCCCGAGCGGCGGACGACCCGCCCCACTTCCTCGTCTCGGCTTCGATCCGGCGCGCGAACTCGGACGTGAGAGCCTGTGAAGACATGAATCACGCCCGCGATTCATGCCTTCACAGGCTCTCAGGGGCATCCCGCTGCGCGCAGGCTGGTACTTCGGCACAGGGGTTTCGGAACATGATGAAAGCGATGGATTCGGGTCGAGGGCAAGGCGCCGAGCGCAGCGATACCGGGCGGTATCGCGAGCATCGGCAACGCCGCCATCGGCCCGCAGACGCGCTTTCATGTCTCGAAATTCCGGTGTCGGAGTAGTAGTGCAGTGTTCGACGCTGTGCGGCACCTAAGAAAACCGATGGATTTGCCGTCCTGGCTAGGAGCGTGGGCGGCAAAGACGCGGTCCAATGTGCTGAACAGCGCGGAACACTGCACTAGATCTTCAGCTCGAGCCGCAGCTGCCAGTTGGTGTAGCTCGGGCCCCAGCTGCGCGAGGTCTCGCGCAGCGGCGCGCCGCTGAGCGGATCGGCGTAATCGAAGTCGGTGCTGCTGGCGTAGCTGTAGGCGCCGAGGTTGTTGGCGAGCAGCCGCAGCGCGATCTCGGGGCCGATGGTCCACAGCGCGAAGACGTCGACGACGCGCTTGCTGCCCACCTTCACCGCGCGGTCGTCGGCCATCTGCGTGCGGTAGGCGGGCACCCAGTTGAAATTGCCGCCCAGCGTGAGCGGCCAGCCGCGCAGGCGGTAATCGGCGCCGAGGTTGGCGCTGGCCCGGGGCTGCTGGTCGAGCCGGTTGTCGGGGCCGCGCACCCCGTCGACGCGCGAGCGGTACAGCGCGAGGTTGTGCCGCAACTCCACCGGCGCGGCGCCGGCCACGAGCTGGTCGAGCCGGTACTTGGCTTCGAGTTCGATGCCCTGCGTGCGCGCGTCGCCGATGTTCTGCTGGCGCGACACCCAGCGCGGGAATGCGCTCCACGACACCGTCTCCAGCGTGATGACGCTGCGCATCAGGTTGCTGATGTTGCGGTGGAAGAGGTTGGCCGAGAGGATGCCGCCGCCTTCGAGGTAGCGCTCGAACGCGACGTCCAGACCGGTGGCCAGCTCGGGGCGCAGCTCGGGGTTGCCGGCGCTGTCGGCGAAGTTGGGCTGGTTGCCGCCCTGGTCGGGCGGGAAGCGGTTGTTGATCGACGGCCGCGCGATCAGCGCCCAGGTGGGGGGCGCGCGGTAGCTGCGCGTGAGCGCGAGCCGCACCTGGTCGCGCTGCTTCGGGTCGGGCTTCCACAGCAGGTGCACGAGCGGCGTCCAGACGCTGCTGCGGTTGACCGGGCGCACGCCGCCGCCGGCGTCGCCGCGCGTCGCGATGCCTTCCCAGCGCAGACCGGCGTGCAAGGCCCAGTGGCTGTCGAGAGCCCACTCGTCCTGCACATAGCCGGCCAGGCGCAGCGTCGAGGCCTCGAAGGTGTCGCCGAAGTCGAGCAGCTGCTGCAAGCCGTCTTGCAGCAGCGTGCGCTCCTCGTGGCGCCGCACGCCTTCGATCTCGGTGCCGGCCACGAGGCTGTGCTCGCGGCCCGGCTCGGCGCCGGCCAGGCCGCTGGCCTTGAGCGTGAGCAGCGCCGAGCTCTCGCGCGTGCGCCGCGCGTCGTCGGTGCGGCGCAGCGGCACGCCGCCGTTGCGGTACTCCTCGCGCCGGCTGTCGTTGCTCGCCTGCCAGCGCCCGAGATGGCCGCCGAGCTCCAGCCGCGGCCTGCCGGCGCCCAGGCGCTGCCGCCACTGCCCGCCCAGGCGCAGGTTGGCGAAGCTGCTGCTGGCCGACGTGCTGCCGTAGTCGTAGGCGGCAGGCGCGGCGGGCAGCGTCTGCACCAGCGTGAAGTCGCTGTGCGTGCGGCCGCGGTTGGCGAACAGCGTCGGCATCAGCGTGAGCGAGTCGCCGCTCTCGCCGAGCCGCCACTGCAGCCGGCCGCTCACCGACACGCCGGTGCGCCGCTCCTCGGTGAGGCTGGTGGTCTCCTGCGCGCCCACGAGGGCGCCGCTGCCCAGGTCGGTATCGGTGACGCTGCCGTGTCCGGTGCTGCGCCGGCGCGGCACGAACAGCGAGGCGGAGACGTTGTAGACGAAGTCGTCGACGCTGTCGTTGCGCGTCCAGGTGAGCCCCGGCGCGGCGCGCCCATGCTCGTAGCCCAGCCCGATGCGCAGGTCGTTGATGCGCTTCTTGAAGCCTTCACGCGTGATGATGTCGATGGTGCCGGCGATGGCGCGCGCGCCGGTCTCGGCGGTGGGTGCGCGCAGGATCTCGATGCGCTCGACCTGCTCGGGCGTGAGCTGCTCGAGGCTGAAGCCGGGCGGCACGCGCTGCCCGTCGATCAGCAGCTGCGTATAGCCGCTGCCCAGGCCGCGCATGCGCGGTGCGCCGCCGCGTCCGGGTGCGCCCGGCGCCGTGACGCCGGGCAGGCGCCGCAGCACCTCGCCCAGCGTGGCGTCGCCGAACTTGTCGATCTCCTCGCGCCCGATCACGATCTTGGTCGCCGTCGAGCGGCGGCGCTGCTCGGTGTCGGAGTCGCGCCCGCCGGTGATCTCGATGCGCTCGGCGCTGGGCGCGGCAGGGGCCGGCGCGGCGCTGGCCGCTGCGGCCGCAGGTGGCGCCGCTGCGGCCGGCGGTGGTGCCGAGGCCGCGGCCCGCGCTGCCGCAGCAGCCGGGACCAGCGCCGCCCCGCTGGCTGGCGCGGCGGGCGGTGCGGCCGCAATCTGGGCGCGCAAGGGCAGCGCCGCGGCCAGCCCCACCGCGGTGAGCGCCCGACGCCAGGGCGACCGGGCCCCCGACACAAATCGGCGGCGGCCCTGGAGATGCGTCCGGGTCGACCCGTGCGCGCCGTCGGTCATGCCGGCGGGTCGGCCGCAGCCGCATGAGCCGCGCCCTGCCAGCCGCGCGGCACGGCCGCCAGCAGCCGGCGCGTGTACTCCGCCTGGGGCGCGGCAAGGATCTGCTCGGCGCTCGCCTGCTCGACGACGCGGCCGTCCTTCATCACCAGCACCTCGTCTGCGATGAAGCGCACCACCGCCAGGTCGTGGCTGATGAAGACATAGGCCAGGCCGAGCTCGTCCTGCAGGTCCTTCAGCAGGTTGAGCACCTGCGCCTGCACGCTCACGTCGAGCGCGCTCACCGCCTCGTCGAGCACCAGCACCTCGGGCTCGAGCGTGAGGCAGCGCGCGATCGCCACGCGCTGGCGCTGGCCGCCCGAGAACTCGTGCGGGTACTTGCCGAAGGCGCCGGCGTCGAGCCCCACCCTGGCCAGCAGCGCACGCGCACGCTGCTCGCGCCCGGCGGTGTCGGCGCCGATGCGGTGGATGGCCATCGGCTCGACCAGCGTCTGCCCGATCGTGAAGCGCGGGTTCAGGCTGGCATAGGGGTTCTGGAACACGATCTGGATGCGCCGGCGCATCGCCAGGCGCTCGCGATCGCCGAGCGCGAGCAGGTTGCGGCCGTCGAAGATGACCTCGCCGTGCGTGGGCTCGTGCAGGCGCAGCAGCGTCAGTCCCATCGTCGTCTTGCCCGAACCCGACTCGCCGACGACGCCCAGCGTGTGGCCGCGGCGCAGCTCGAAGTTCACGTCCTGCACGGCCTTGAACTCGCGCCTGCCGAACAGGCCCTGGCGCAGCCAGAAGCTCTTGGCCAGCGCGCGCACCTGCAGCACCACCGGCGCCTGCGCGTCCTTGGCGCGGGCGGCGGCGGGCGCCGCGGCGGCCTCGCCGCGCGCTGCGGCGGCGTCGGCCGCGATGTGGTCGTCGATCACCATCAGGCGTGCCGGATTGCCCTGCAGGCTCGGCCGGCAGGCCAGCAGCGCGCGCGTGTAGGCGTCGGCCGGCTGCTCGAAGACGCGCGCCGCCGGTCCCTGCTCGCGCACGCTGCCGTGGCGCATCACCACCACCCGGTCGGCGATCTCGCCGACCAGGCCCAGGTCGTGGCTGATGAAGAGCAGGCTCATGCGCCGCTCGCGCTTGAGGCGCGCCAGCAGCTCGAGGATCTGGCGCTGGATCGTCACGTCGAGCGCCGTGGTCGGCTCGTCGGCGATCAGCAGCCGCGGCCCGCAGGCCAGCGCCATCGCGATCATCACGCGCTGCTGCTGGCCGCCCGAGAGCTCGTGCGGGTAGCTGGCCAGGCGTCGCGCCGGCTCGGGAATGCCGACCTCGGCGAGCAGCGCCTCGGCGCGCCGGGCCGCCGCTGCGCGGCCCAGGCCCAGGTGTGTGACGAGGGGCTCGCACAGCTGCCGGCCGATGTCGAGCACCGGGTTGAGCGAGCCCATCGGATCCTGGAACACGCAGGCGATCTCGCGGCCGCGCAGCGCCTGCAGCTCGCGCCGGCCGGCGCGCAGCAGGTCGCGCCCGCGCCACTGCACCCGGCCGCGGCGCACGGCGTTCTCGGGCAGCAGGTCGAGCACCGACATCGCCGTCACGCTCTTGCCCGAGCCCGACTCGCCCACCAGCGCGACGGTGACGTTCTCGGGCACGTCGAACGACACGCCCCGGACCGCCTCGGCCAGCACGCCGCGGCCCATGCGAAAGCCCACGCTCAGATCCTGGATCGAGAGCAGGGGCGCCGCGCTGGCGTCGGCGCCGGGCCGCGGCGCGGCGGCTGCGGCCGCCGGCGGCTGCGGCGCAGCGGCGGGCGCGCCCGTCACTCGAGCCCCCGCAGCTTGGGGTCGAGTGCGTCGCGCCAGGCGTCGGTCATGAGCGAGAAGGCGGTCACGAACACCGCCATGAACAGGGTCGCCGTCGCGAGCTGCCACCAGAAGCCGAGGATCAGCTCGCTTTGCGCCTCGGCCAGCATGGTGCCCCAGCTCACCTGGTCGACGCGCACGCCCAGGCCCAGATACGACAGGATCACCTCGGCCTTGATGAAGCCCACCGCGAGCAAGCTCATGCGCACGAGGATGACATGGCTGACGTTGGGCAGGATGTGGCGGAACATCCGGCTCGCGGCGCCGGCGCCGATGGCCTCGGCCGCGCGCACGTACTCGCGCGAGCGGTGCTTCATGAACTCGGCGCGCACCTGGCGGTACATCCCGGTCCAGCCGGTGAGCGCGAGGATGACGACGACGCTCTGCACGCCGCGCCCCACCACCGCGGCGAAGGCGAAGATCAGCAGGATGTTGGGAATGCTCTCGAAGACGTTGTAGAGCCACTCGAGGAAGTCGGCCACCTTGCCGCCGAAGAAGCCGCCGCAGGCGCCCAGCAGCGTGCCCAGCAGCGTGGCGCTGACGGCCGCCGCCACGCCGACGAAGACCGAGATCTCGGTGCCCTTGACGGCCTTGGCCAGCACGTCGCGGCCGAGGCGGTCGCCGCCGAAGGCGAGCGTCTCGCGCCGGGGCGTCTCGCTCGTCTGGTAGGTGCGGGCGCGCTGCGCCCACTCGGCGTAGCGCGGCGCGAGCGGGTCGACCGCCGAGAGGTCGACGTCGGGGCCCTTGGGCGTTTCGATCGCGCCCACCGCCGCCGCCGGCCGCGGCCCCAGCAGCGTGGGCGGCGCGTTGGGCACGCCGACCTCGGCCTGCCAGTCGGCCGCCACCCAGCCCGCGGCGGCCAGCGCGATCAGCAGCACGAAGCCGGCGACGACGACGAGCGAGCCCATGCCGACGCGGTCGGCGCGCAGGCGCCGCCAGGCCGCATGCCAGACGCCTTCGCTGGCGGGCGCGGCCTCCCCGCGCCCTGCGGCGGCCGGCAGCACCGCGCTCACTTCAGCACCACCCGCGGATCGGCGAGCTTGTACGCGAGGTCGGTCGCCAGGTTGATCAGCATCGTCAGCACGGCCAGATACACCGTCACCGCCTGGATCACCGGGAAGTCGCTGCGGTTGACGGCCAGCAGCACCTCGCGGCCCAGGCCGGGAATCGAGAAGAACACCTCGATCAGGAAGCTGCCCACGAAGATGCCCGGCAACTGCAGCCCGATGTTGGTGAGGATCGGGATGAGCGCGTTGCGCAGCACGTGGCGGAACAGCACCACGCCTTCGCTCAGGCCCTTGGCGCGTGCGGTGCGCACGTAGTCGTGGCCGAGCTCGTCGAGCAGGAAGCTGCGGTACAGGCGCGTCTGCGGCGCGATGCCCACCGCCACCGCCAGCATCACCGGCAGCGGCACGTAACGCGCCAGGTTGGTGAGCGTGCTGTCGCTCCAGCCCTGCACCGGGAACCAGCCGAGCTGGAAGCCGAAGACGTACTGGCCGACGATCACGTAGACGAGGAAGCTGATCGACAGCGCCGCCGTGGTGGCGACGGTGATCGCGCGGTCGGTGAGGCTGCCGCGCCGGTACGCGACCCACATCGCCACCGGCAGCGCGAGCGTGACGTCGAGCACGAGGATCGGCGTCATCACCGTCAGCGTGGCCGGCAGCCGGGTGGCGAACAGGTTGCTCACCGCCTCGTTGGTGGCCCAGCTCTTGCCCCAGTCGAAGGTGACGATCTGCTTGACGAAGAGCCAGAGCTGGTACCAGGTCGGCTCGTCCAGGCCGAGCTGCCGGCGGATCGCCGCCACCTGCTCGGGGCTGGCGTTCAGGCCGCCGAGCAGCTCGGCCGGATCGCCGCCGAAGTACTTGAAGAGGAAGAACACGAGCAGCACCACGCCGGCCAGCGTGGGGATCATCTGCCACAGTCGTCGGATGAGATAGGCCGCCATCGGCTGCGCGCTCCGGTCTGCCGCTTCGTGGGCGGTGCCGGGGGTTTTCAGGATGCGCGAGTGTAGGGGGGCACCTGCGCCCCGCCGGCGCGGGCTTTCCCCGCACCGGGGCGCTGAGGGGCCGCGGGCGGCTGCGCGGCGCGAGCCCTCCTCGGGTGCCGACGGGCGCCCTAGACTGTCGGCTCGCGGCGATGCAGGCATCCGCGCCACGCCAGGAGCGAACCCGATGGACGATTCCAGCCCCGATTCCGTGCAGCGCCGCGCGCTGCTCGCCGCCGGCGCGCTCGCGCTCGGCGGCCAGGCGCTGCCCGCGCTCGCCGCCGCTGCGCCGCAGGGCGCCGGCGCGCCCAAGGTGCTGCGCTACGCCTTCCCGATCGCCGAGACGAGCTTCGATCCGGCGCAGATCACCGACCTGTACTCGCGCACCATCGTCGCCGGCATCTTCGACGCGCCGCTCGAGTACGAATTCCTCGCGCGCCCGGCGCGCCTGCGGCCCAACACCGCAGCGGCGATGCCCGAGGTCGCGCCCGACTTCAGGACCTTCACGTTCCGCATCCGGCCCGGCATCCACTTCGCCGACGACCCGGTGTTCAAGGGCGCGCGACGCGAACTCACGGCCGCGGACTACGTCTACTCGATCAAGCGCCACTACGACCCGCGCTGGAAGAGCGGCGGGCTGTACGTGCTCGAGAACGCGAAGATCCTCGGGCTGTCCGAGCTGCGCCGGCGCCTGCTCGACGCCCGCCGGCCCTTCGACTACGACGCGCCGGTGGAAGGCCTGCGCGTGCTCGACCGCTACACCTTCGAGATCCGGCTCGGCACGCCTTCGCCGCGCTTCCTCTACAACTTCGCCGACGGCTCGTTCACCGGCGCCCTGGCGCGCGAGGTGGTCGAGGCCTGGGGCGACCATGTCGGCGAGCATCCGGTGGGCACCGGGCCCTATCGCCTGAAGGACTGGAAGCGCAGCTCGCGCATCGTGCTGGCGAAGAACCCGGGCTACCGCGAAGTGCGCTACGCCGAGCAGCCGCCGGCCGGCGACGCCCGGCTGGCCGGGGTGGCCGCGCAGTTCAACGGCCGCCGGCTGCCCTTCGTCGACGAGGTCGTGATCTCGGTGATCGAGGAGCCGCAGCCGCGCTGGCTGTCCTTCCTCAACGAGGAGCAGGACATCGCCGAGAACGTGCCGGCCGAGTTCGCGCCCGTGGCCTTCCCGAACAACCGGCTCGCCCCCAACCTCGCGAAGAAGGGCATCCGCATGGTGCGCTATCCGCGCGCCGACGTCGCCGTGAGCTACTTCGCGATGGAGCACCCGCTGGTGGGCGGCTACACGCCGGCCAAGGTAGCGCTGCGCCGCGCGATCGCGCTGGCGGTGGACGTCGAGCGCGAGATCCGTCTGGTGCGCCGCGGCCAGGCGATCCCGGGACAGGGGCCGCTCGCGCCCGAGACCTGGGGCTACGACCCGAAGTTCAAGAGCGAGATGAGCGACTTCAGCCGCGCGCGCGCCAAGGCGCTGCTCGACCTGTACGGCTACGTCGACCGCAACGGCGACGGCTGGCGCGAGCAGCCCGACGGCGCGCCGCTCGTGCTCGAATACGCCACCAGCCCCGACCAGGCGAGCCGCCAGCTGATCGAGCAGTGGAAGCAGAACATGGACGCGATCGGCATCCGCATCGAGTTCAAGACCGCGAAGTGGCCCGAGAACCTCAAGGCCAGCCGTGCCGGCAAGCTGATGATGTGGGGCGTGGGCTGGAGCGCCGGCGCGCCCGACGCCGACACCTTCCTCGCGCTCGGCTACGGGCCGAACAAGGGCCAGGCCAACCACGCGCGCTTCGACCTGCCCGCCTTCAACGCGCTGTACGAGCGCCAGCGCGAGATGGCCGACACGCCCGAAAGGCAGGCCGTGATGACCGAGGCGGCCAAGCTCATGATCGCCTACATGCCCTACAAGATCCACGTGCACCGCGTCTTCACCGACCTCACGCAGCCCTGGGTGCTGGGCTATCACCGCAACATCTTCGTGCGCGAGTTCTGGAAGTACATCGACATCGACCTGGCCGGGCGCGAACAGCGCGGGGCCGCGGCGGCATGACGGGCACCGCGATGGGCGCGCGCCCGGCCGGCATCGCCGCCTACCAGGACTGGCTGCGCGCCGAGTGCGGCCTCGCCTTCGCCGACTACGAGGCGCTGTGGCGCTGGAGCACGAGCGAGCTCGACGCCTTCTGGTCCTCGCTGTGGCGCTTCTTCGCGATCGAATCGCCGACGCCCTGGCGCTGCGTGCTCGAAGCGCCGGTGATGCCCGGGGCGCGCTGGTTCCCCGGCGCGCAGGTGAACTTCGCGCGCCAGGCGCTGCGTCACGCCGACGCCGCGCATGCGGCCGGGCAGCCGGCCATCGTGTACCAGAACGAGCGCATGGCCGCGCCCGCCGAGATCGGCTGGCCCGAGCTGCGCCGCCGGGTCGGCGCCTTCGCCGCCGCCTTGCGCGCGATGGGCGTCGGGCGCGGCGATCGCGTCGTCGCCTTCCTGCCCAACGCGCCGCAGGCCGTGGTGGCCCTGCTCGGCAGCGCCAGCGTGGGCGCGATCTGGTCGGTGTGCTCGCCCGACATGGGTCCGGTGGCGGTGCTCGACCGCTTCCGCCAGATCGAACCGAAGGTGCTCGTCTGCGTCGACGGCCAGACCTGGGGCGGCGTCGCGCACGACCGGCGCGCCGTGCTGCACGAGGTGCTGGCCGCGCTGCCGACGCTGCGCCATGTGGTGCTGCACGCCGAGCTCGACCCCGCGCTCGCGCCCGAGGCGTTCGCGGCGCCCGGGCGCGCGGCGCATGCCTGGGCCGACTGCATCGCCGGATCGCCGGCAGCCGACTGGCAGCCCGAATGGGTGCCCTTCGAGCACCCGCTGTGGATCGTCTACTCGAGCGGCACCACCGGCCTGCCCAAGGCGATCGTGCACGGTCACGGCGGCGTGATGCTCGAATTCCTCAAGGGCATGGTGCTGCACAACGATGTCGCGGCCTCTGCGGTGAGCGGCGAGCGCTTCCACTGGTTCGCCACCACCGGCTGGATCATGTGGAACCTGCAGGCCGGCGCGCTGCTGGGCGGCACCACGATCTGCCTGTACGACGGCAGCCCCGGCGGGCCGGCGCCGGCCAGCGGCAGGCCGGCCGACTGGGGCGTGCTCTGGCGTTTCGTCGGCGCGGCCGGGGTCAGCTGGTTCGGCGCCGGTGCCGCCTTCTTCGCGAGCTGCCTGAAAGCCGGCGTCGAGCCGCTGCGCGAGGCCGCGCTCACGCGCCTGCGCGCCGTCGGCTCCACCGGCTCGCCGCTGTCCGAGGAGTGCTACCAGTGGATCTGGGACCACCTGCCCAAGCCGGGCGGGCGCGACATCTGGATCGCCCCGATCAGCGGCGGCACCGACTTTGCCGGCGCCTTCGTCGCCGGCCACCCGCTGTTGCCCGTGGTCAAGGGCGAGATGCAATGCCGCTGCCTGGGCGCGGCGGTCGAGGCCTGGAGCGAGGACGGCCGGCCGCTGCTGGGCGAGGTGGGCGAGCTCGTGTGCACGCAGCCGCTGCCCTCGATGCCGCTGTATTTCTGGGGCGACGAGGGCAACCGCCGCTACCTCGAGAGCTACTTCGACATGTTCCCCGGCGTCTGGCGCCACGGCGACTGGATCCGGCTTGTGCCGCACGATTTCCCGGGCCAGGGCCGGGCCGTCGGCGCCGTCATCTACGGCCGCAGCGACGCCACGATCAACCGCCACGGCATCCGCATGGGCACGGCCGAGCTGTACCGCGCGGCGGAGGCGCTGCCCGAGGTGCTCGACAGCCTGGTGGTCGACCTCGAGTACCTCGGCCGTGCGAGCTGGATGCCGCTGTTCGTCGTGCTGCGCGAGGGCGTCGTGCTCGACGCCGCGCTCCAAGCGCGCCTGAAGGCCGCGATCCGCGCCGCGCTCTCGGCGCACCATGTGCCCAACGAGGTGTTCCAGGTGCGCGCGATCCCGCGCACGCTCTCGGGCAAGAAGATGGAGCTGCCGGTCAAGAAGCTGCTGCTCGGCGCCGACCCCGCGCGCGTGCTCAACCGCGACGCCATGGCCGACGCGGCGAGCATCGACTGGTTCGTCGACTTCGCCCGGCAGCGCGCCGCGGCCGGCTGAAACCGGGCGCGGCGCGCGGCCCGGGGCCCCGCGCCGGGCCCGAAGGCCTGGCTCACAGGGGCGCGATCACGCCGCTCAGTTCGCCTTCGAGACGATCGTGACGCGGCGGTTCTCGGGTGCCGTGACGTCGTTCTTGTTGAGCAGCTCGCTCGAGCCCTTGCCGACGGCGTCGAGCCGTTCGGCGGGCAGGCCGGCGTGGCCGATCAGGTACTGGCGCACGGTCTCGGCGCGCGCGGTCGAGAGCCTCTGGTTGTATTCCTCGCCGCCGCGCGGGTCGGCGTGGCCCTCGATCGTGAAGCGCACGCCGGCCAGGCGTTCGGACTTCATCGCGTTGGCCAGCACGTCGAGTGCGCTCTTGGCGCGCCCGGTGAGCTCGGCCGAATCGGTGACGAAGGTGACGAGGATCGAGGCGCGCCCGCCCTGCGGTGCGGCGGCGGCAGCCCCCGCGGCCGCGGTGGCGCCGGCCACCGCCGCCGGACGCACCGTCGGGCGGAAGCTGCGCATGCGCATCGGTTCCTCGGCGGCGGAGGCCGCGGCGGCGGGCGGCGCCAGCGCATCGACGAGTGCGCGCTCGGTGACCTGGCCTTCGCGCAGGACCTTCTCCTGCGCGAATCCGGTGCCGGCCAGCAGCGCGCCGAGCAACGCAAGTACGACTCGGGTGGCGATCTTCATGGCGGTACCTCTTCGCAAACGGTGAGCCTCGCGGCTCGTGGGCGTCAATGGTAGGCGAACGCGCCGGGCGGCGGCGCCCGGCCACCGGCAGGATGCGCAGCAAGCCACGCCCTGCCGGTGCCGCCATTGGGCCAGCCGGCCGGCCGGGCGTCGAGGAGCCCGAGGTATAGCTGGCGCCGCCGCTCCGTGATACCTTGCCCGCCTGCGCGCGCCCTGCGGCGCCGGCCGGCGGCGCGACATCAGCCTCATGACCCCCCATCCCCACGGTTCGGTCCTGCTCGCCGACGACCACGGCCTGGTGCGCCACGGCCTGCAGCTGCTGCTGGGCGAAGTGCTGCCGCAGTTGCGCGTGCACCTGGCCGGCTCGCTGGCCGAAACCGTGCAGACGCTGCAGGGCGCGGGCCGCTTCGACCTCGTGCTGCTCGACCTCACGCTGTCGGATGTGCACGGCCTGGTCGGGCTGCGCCGGCTGCGCGAGGACTTCCCCTACGTGCCGGTGGTCATCCTGTCGGCGCAGGACGACCGCGACACCGTGCTCGCCGCGCTCGACGCCGGCGCGATGGGCTTCATCTCGAAGGCGGCGTCGCCGGCCGAGCTGCGCGATGCGCTCACCGGTGTGCTCGTCGAGCGCCGCATCCATCTGCCGCGCTCGGTCTCGGGCGGCCTGGCGGCGCCGCCGGCGCCCGGCGGGCGCGAGCTCGCCACGCTCGCCGCGCTCGGGCTCACCGAACGCCAGATCGAGGTGCTGGGCTACGTCGTGCAGGGCCTGCGCAACAAGGAGATCGCGCGGCTGCTCGAGCGCTCCGAGGTCGTGGTGAAGAAGCACATCACGGCCGCGCTGCAGGCGCTGGGCGCACCCAACCGCACCAAGCTGCTGGTGCTGCTCAGCCAGAAGGGCTATCGCGTGCCCTCGGTGCTGCCCGCGCCGCACTGAAAAGCCTGCGGGGGGCCATGGCCGCGGACGCCGACAGCGCAGCGCAGATCGCCTATCGGCTGCCGCGGCGGCGCCAGCGTTTCGGGCTTGCCCTGGTGGCGCTCGGCGTGCTCGCGCTGGCGCTGCAGGCGCGGCTCGGATGGCTGCTGCCGTACGACTTCGCCGGGCTCGCGTGGCTGCGCCGGCGCCTCGACTGGCCCGCTCTGGGCAGCGCGCCGCTCGCCTGGCTCTGGGCCGCGGCGGCAGCGGCACTGCTGGCCCTGCTCGCCTGGCTGCCGCGCGCGGCCGAGGCCGCGGCCATGGCCGCGGGCGTGGCGCTCGGCAGCGTCTACCTGGGTGCCGGCGGCAGCGCGCCGGCACTCGTGCTGCTGCTGCTCGTGGGCGTGGCGAGCCTGGGCTGGCAGACGCGCGCGCAGGGCGGCCTCGTGCTGCTGCTGGCCGTCGCGCTCGCCGCGGCGGGGTGGGACCTGCTGCTGTCGGGTCATCCGACGCTGTGGCTGGTCGCGCCGGTGCTCGTCGCGATGTTCGCCTGGATCGACCGCCAGCATATCCGCGCCGGCGACCGGCGCCTCGTCGCCGCGCTCGCCGAGCGCGACGCGCTGATCCGCGACCTCGACGCGCGCGGCGGGCTGCTGCAGCAGGCGCAGGGCGCGCGCACGCGGCTGCTGGCCAGCATCAGCCACGACCTGCGCCAGCCGCTGCAGGCGATGCGCCTGTATGCCGAGACGCTGGCCGGCCGCGCCGAGACCGACGAGCGGGCGCGCGAGCTGCTGCGCCGGCAGCTGCAGGCCGCCGACGACGCCGCTGCGATGCTCGACCAGTTCAGCGAGTACAGCGCGATCGAGCAGGGCATGCTCGCCTCGCACCCCGAAGCCGTGAACCTGCGCGAGCTGCTCGAGCGCGTCGCCGCCGCATTGCAGGCCACGCACGCGCCAACCCGGCTGCGCCTGACGACGCACGGACGGCAGGCGGCGAGCTGGATCTGGATCGACCGCAGCCAGATCACGCGCATCGTGCAGAACCTGGCCGGCAACGCGGTGCGCTACAGCGCCGGCGTGCCGGCGCGAGGCCCCTCACGCGTCGTGCTGGCGGTGCGGCCGCACGGCCCCGATCTGGTGCTCGACGTGGTCGACAACGGCCGCGGCATTCCCCAAGACAGGCTCGGCGAGGTCTTCGAACCCTATGTCCAGCTTGCCGCCGGCAGCGACCCGCGCGAGGCCGCCGGCGCGCGCGCCGGGCGCGGCCTGGGGCTGGCGATCGTGCGCGGGCTCGTCGCCCAGCTCGGTCTGGCGATTGCGCCGGTGCGCAGCCGGCCCGGCCGAGGCACGCGCTTTCGCATCGTCGTGCCGGCTGCGCTGCGGCGCCCCGCGCCGGCCGCACCCGCGGCGCCTGGCCCGGCGCCGGGGCGGCTCGACGGCTGGCTGCTTGCGCTGCTCGACGACGAAGACGCGCCGCGCGGCGCGCTGCGCACCGCGCTCGAAGGGCTGGGCGCGGCCGTCGTCGACGCCGCGACGGCGCCGCAGCTCGAATCGGCGCTCGACGCCCAGCTGCGCTACCCCGACGCGCTCGTGTTCGATCTCGACCTCGGCGACGACGCTCCCGATGGCCGCGCCGTGCTGGCCGGGCTGCGGCAGAAATGGGAACTCCAGGTGCCGGCGGTCATCCTGAGCGGGCGCGCCGGCTCGCGCAGCGTGATCCTGCCGCCGCGCTGCACCCTGCACGAGAAGCCCGTGTCGCTGGCCGAGCTGGCCGCGACGCTGCAGCGGCTGGCCGCGCGCGCCGCACCGGCCTGAAGGCGCGCAGCGCCGCACCGGCCCCGCGGCGCGCCGCGGCGGGTGGCGCGGCGGCGGCGCACCACGCCTCGCGGCTGCGCGCGCCGCCCGTCGCGCACGGCGATCCTTTGGTCTCCTCTTGCATCGGCCCGGGCAGGTCCGACAATGCGGGCCAAGCCAATACCAATATGCGCCCCGGGCCGCACCGTCGCATGAATCCCGTTCACCGCATCCGACGCGCATCGGGGTTGCAGGCGGTGCTCGCCGCGCTCGCCCTGCTCGCCGCCGCGCTGCTGCCGGCAACGACCGCGCGGGCGCAGGCCGTGCTGCCGCCGGGTCTGGCGTTCGAGCTGATCTCGCCGGCCGAGGCCGCACGCGAAGCCGCCGCCGCCGCGCACCGGAGCCAGCCGCCGCGCATGCGCGCGCTGCCCCAGCGCGCGGCGCCGGCGATCCGCGTCCTCGCGCCGAACCCGGGCGGCACGGCGCATTCGCCGCTGCGCATCGAGCTGGCGTTCGAACCCGCGCCCGGTGCGCGCATCGTGCCCGAGAGCTTCCGCGTCCTCTACGGCGTGCTGAAGATCGATCTCACCGAGCGCCTCAAGCGCTTTGCCAGCGTGAGCGAGCGCGGCGTCGTGGTCGAGCAGGCCCAGGTGCCCGAAGGCCTGCACCGGCTGTTCCTGCAGGTCGCCGACGACCAGGGCCATCAGGGCGAGCAGGAGCTGCGCGTGCGCGTCGCAGCCGGATCATGAAGCCGCCCGCGCAGGCGCGGCGCCGGTGCCCGACCAGCCTGCTCGTCGCGGCATGGCTGGGCGCGGCCGCCGCCGCCTTCGCGCAGCCGGCCGCACCCGACGTGCAGGCCATGATCGACGCACTGCGCCCGCCGCTCGTGCGCAACCTGCTGGTGCGGCCGCGGCCGTCTGCGGGGTCCGCCGGGCCGGCGTCGGCGGCCTCTGCCGCGGCGCAGGACGCAACGGGCGCAGCCGGCGCGGCGGCAGTCGCCGCGCCGGCGCCCGGGCTGGCGCTCGACCTCGCATTCGAATCCGGCTCGGCGCGCCTGCGGCCCGAGAGCGGCCGTACGCTGGGCCATCTGTACGCGGCGATGATCTCGCCGCAGCTGCGCGCCGAGCGCTTCGTGATCGAAGGCCACACCGACGCCGTCGGCTCGCCGACGGCGAATCTGCGGCTGTCGCAGCGCCGCGCCGACGAGGTGGCGGGCTACCTGATGGCGCTGGGCGTAGCGCGCGAGCGGCTGCGTGCCGTCGGCCGCGGCTCTGCCGATCCGGCCGATCCCCTCCATCCGCGCGCCGCGGTGAACCGGCGCGTGCGCGTGGTGACGCAACCATGAGCGCACCGGGCCGCTCCCCAAGCGCTGCCCCCTCAGCGCCCGGCGTGCAGGGCAGGCCAGTCGGCGCCGGCCATGCCGCGCCCGGCGCGAGCCGGCCGCCGACGCTGCCTGCGGTTTCCTCGCTGCCCGATGCGCGGCGGGGCGTGCGGCCATCCGCATGCCGGGCCGTGCGCCAGGCCGTGCGCCAGGCGGCCGTGCGCCGGGCCGCGCGCCTGGCCGCACACCGCATGGCGCTGCCGGCAGCATTGCTGTTTGCGTTGGCCTCGGCCAGCGCCTGCGCCCAGAGCGCGATCGAGCCGCGCAACACGCGCCACGCACTCGTCATCGGCATCGGCCACTACAGCGACCCGCGCATCCCGGTGCTGCGCGGCGTCGAGCGCGACATGGCGAGCGTGCGCCAGCTCACACGCGCGATGGCGATCCCCGACGCGAACGTGTCCGTGCTGCGCGACGGCCAGGCGAGCGCCGAACGCATCCGCGCGGCGATCCGCGCGCTCGACGCCAAGGTGCGCGACGGCGACCGCGTCTTCGTCTACTACTCGGGCCACGGCACACGCTGGTACGACCCGAGCATCAAGGACGACGGCTGCACCGAAGGCCTGCTCGCGGCCGACGGTCAGGCACTCACCAACGTCGAGCTGGCGCGCGCGCTGGCCCCGATGGCGCGCCGTGCCGACAAGATGATGGTCTTCTACGACGCCTGCTTCTCGGGCGGCGTGGCCGGCTCGGCCGGTGCGTCCACCACCGTGCGTTCGACGCTGCGCGAAACGATCACGCCCAAGTTCACGCTCGCCGGCGCGCCGGCAGCCTGCGCCAAGCCGAGCAACCTGCGCACGCGCAGCCTCGAGCGTGCGCTCGAACAGCGCCACGTGCTGCCCGGCAACGTCGTGCACGTGGCGGCCAGCCGGCCCGACGAGGTGAGCTTCGACAGCGACCTGACGGGCGGCCACGCCACGGCCGCCTGGCGCGACTGCATGCTCGGCGAGGCGCGCGACAGCGACGGCAGCGGCGGCGTCACCGCGGCGGAGATCCTGGCCTGCGCGCAGGCCAAGGTCGACCGCCGCCTGGCCGGCTACCCCGACATCACCGGCCAGCATCTGGTACTGGCCGGCAACGCCGCCTTCGTGCCGGCGCGCATTGCGGCAGCCTTTGCACCGATCGCACCGATCGCACCGCTCACGGCAGCCGCGCCTCCCGCAGCCGCGCCGCCCGGCGCCGCCGTGCCCCCAGCCGCCGTGCCCCCAGCCGCCGCGGCCGCCGCATCGCCCGCGTCCACGACAGCGGCAACCGCCACGGCCGCACCGGGCATCGCTGCGCCACCGGCTGCTGCCGCCAGACCCACGCCGCCCGGCGCCGCGCCACCCCCACTTGAGAGCCTGTCGGCGGCGCCGGTGCCCGCGCCGGCGTCGGTGGCAGCCCTGGGGCGGGTGCCGGCGGCGCAAGCGATCGCCGCACCCGCCTTGCCGCTGCCGGCCTCGGCTGCACTGCGGCCCAGCCTGCCCGCGGCGCCCGCAGTGCCCGCGCCCTCGGCGACGCCGACCGCAGCGCTGCCGACGGCCATGGCGTCGGCTGCGGCGCCGCCACTTCCTGCCCCTTCGTCGGCGGCGCTGCCCCCGCGCCTGGCCCGCCCGGCCGCGCTGCTGGTCGAGCTGCATGCGCAGCGCGACGCGACGCGCCAGGTGGCCCTCATGCCGGCGCGCAAGCGCCTGCGCATCGGCGTCGACACGCTCGCGCTGACGCTCACGTCAGCGCGCGACGGTTGGCTCTACCTCGCTCTGGCCGGCTCCGACGACAAGAGCCTGTACCTGCTCTACCCCAACACGCTGGCCTCGGACAACCGGGTGCGCGCCGGGCAGGCGCTCGAGCTGCCGGGCAGCGGCTGGGAAATCGTCGCGGCCGGTCCTGCCGGCACCGAGACGCTGCTGGCGATCGTCACCGACGCACCGCGCGATCTCACCGCGCTGCCGGCGACACCGGCCGGACCCTTCATGCGCGCGCTGCTCGACGCCCAGGGACGCGCGAGGCTGCAGGCCCTGCTCGCCGAAGGCGAGCCGGCGGCGGGCTGCGGCAGCCCCGGCGCGCCAAGCTGCTCCGAAGCCTTCGGCTCGGCGCTGCTGCGCGTGCACGCCGTGCGCTGAGCCTGTGCCGACACGAGCCGCACAGGCACGGCCGACCCCCTCGTTGCAGGCTCCCCGAAGCCGCAGCCGCGCGCTCAGCGCGAGGCCAGCGCGACGATCGCGGCAGCGGGCAAGGCCCCGCTCTGGCGCGCCGTCTCGCGGCCCTGCGCGATCTTCACCAGCGTCGGGATGCTGCGGATGCCGTAGCGCGCGGCCAGCTGCGGGTTGTCGTCGCTGTTGACCTTGACCAGCAGCGCGCGCGCGCCGAGCTGCCGCGCCGCCTGCTCGAAGGCCGGCGCCATCGCGCGGCAGGGCCCGCACCAAGGCGCCCAGAAGTCCACCAGCACCGGCCGCGCCGTGGCTGCGACGACGGCGTCGAAATCGGCGTCACCCAGCTCGAGCGGCCGATCCTGCGGCAGCGGCTGGGCACAGCGCCCGCACACCGGCCCGTCGTCGATGCGCGCCGCCGGCACGCGGTTGGTGGCGCCGCAATGCGGGCAGCCGAGATGGATGCGCAACTCGTTCATGCTGGTGATGGTGCGTCCGCGCGCGCGCGAATCAAGGGCGGCTCGTACAAACGCCCGGTCCGGCGGCGGCGGTGCGTCCGCGCGCGCGATTCAAGGGCCAGTGGCCTTCGCAATTGTTGCGGCCCATCTCCTGCGTCCGCGCGTGCGCGATCCAAGGTCAGCCGCCGGCGTGCGCGCCGCCGTCGCCTGACCTGCGTCCGCGCGTGCGCGATCCAAGGGCGTTGGGCGTCATCCTCGTGCCGTCGCCTTCTCCTGCGTCCGCGCGTGCGCGATCCAGGGTCCAGAGGGTCCGGGCATGCCAGCCAGTCGCGGGGTGCGTCCACGCCCGCACGAATCAACGGGCCGTCCCGCAGCGCGTTGCGACGCCGCGGCCGCGCCCGGCGAAGCGCGAGCAGGCCGACGGCGGGGCGGCGCCGCCGCGTCGGCCGTTTACGATGCGCCGATCTTGCCCTCGCCCAATTCCGAGAGCTCAGCCGCGGGGTCCGGCGGCGACATCGCCGCCGCGCGCGGCGCCTGGCCGCAGGCGCTGCATCGCCTGGCGGCGGTCACCCTGCTCGGTTTCGCCTCGGGGCTGCCGCTGGCGCTCACCGGCCAGGCGATGCAGGCCTGGCTCACCGTCGAGGGGCTCGATCTGGCGACGATCGGCTTCCTGAGCCTGGTCGGCCTGCCCTACACGTTCAAGTTCCTGTGGGCGCCGCTGATGGACCGCTTCGAGCTGCCGCTGGCCGGGCGGCGGCGCGGCTGGCTCGCGGCGACGCAGCTGGCGCTGGCGCTGGCGCTGTGGGCGCTGGCGGCGACCTCGCCGCGCGAGTCGATCCGCGCCTTCGCGCTGCTGGCCGTGAGCGTGGCCTTCCTCTCGGCGTCGCAGGATGTGGTGGTCGACGCCTACCGCACCGAACTGCTGCCCGGGCGCGAACGCGGCCTGGGCGCCTCGCTGGGCGTGATGGGCTACCGGCTGGCGATGATCCTCTCGGGCGGCGTCGCCTTCGTCTGGACCGATCCGCTCCAGGGCGGCGGCTGGCAGTGGCCCGAGGTCTATCGGCTGATGGCGCTGCTGATGGCGGCGACCGCGCTGCTGTCGGCGTTCGCGCTGCCCCGTCTGGCGCCGCCGCAGCGCCCGCCCACGGTGGCGCGGCACGACGTCGTCGGCTTCGCGGCCGTGCTGGCGGCGGTGGCGCTGGGTGTGTGGCTCACCGATCGCTTCGGCCACGCCGCGGCAACAGCGATCGCCGGCACCTGGCTCGAGGGCACGGCCTTGCCCGCGGCGCTGCGCCAGCGCTGGCTGGATCTGCTCACGCTGCTGCTGGGCATCGGGCTGACCCTGCCGCTGGCGGCCTGGGCCGCCAGGCGCGCGCGCTTCGAGACGCTGCTCGCGGGGCTAGCGAGCTACTTTCGCCAGCCGCAGGCCGCGGCCTTCCTCGTCTTCATCGTGCTCTACAAGCTCGGCGACGCCTTCGCCGGCGCCTTGATGACGCCCTTCCTCCTCAAGGGCATGGCCTACACCCTGGCCGAGGTGGGCGTCGTCAACAAGGTGATCGGGCTGTGGCTGACCATCGGCGGCGCGCTCGCCGGCGGCGCGCTGATGCTGCGGCTCGGGCTGTGGCGTGCGCTGCTGCTCTTCGGCGTGCTGCAGATGCTGAGCAACCTGGGCTTCTGGTGGCTTGCCACGCTCGGCCCGGCCGGCAAGGGCGTGCTGCCCGGGGCCGTGATCCCGGCCTTCGACTGGGGCTTCGTCAGGCTGGCGCAGGCCACGCCGGTCGACGGCGGGCTGCTCGCCGTGGTGGCCTTCGAGAACCTCTCCGGCGGCATGGGCACCGCGGCCTTCGTCGCCTTCATGATGAGCCTGTGCAACCAGCGCTTCACCGCCACGCAGTACGCACTGCTGTCGGCCTTCGCCGCGGTGGGACGTGTCTGGGTCGGCCCGCTGGCCGGCGTGCTGGCCGAGACGATCGGCTGGCCCAGCTTCTTCGTGCTCAGCACCTTGCTCGCCGCGCCGGCGCTGGCCTTGCTGTGGCGGCTGCGCGCGAGCGTGCGCGCGCTCGAAGCCGATGCGCGGGCGGACGGCCGAGGGCGCGGGGCCGACCGAGCCGCAGACTGAGCCGCAGCACGCCGCGCCGGATACACTGAGCCGCGCCCCGACGCGGAGCGAGGCCATGACCGACATCCTGCTCGCGCTGCTGCTGGGCGCGTCGGCTCTGCGCCGCGTGCTCTGGTGGGCAACGGTGGTACTGCCGCTGGCGGCCTGGCTCACCTGGATGAGCTGGCACGACTCGGGCTTCGCCTGGTGGCTGCTGGCGGTGGGGCTGCAGACCGTCGCCATCGCCGCCCACCTCATGCGCGAAGACGCGCAACGCCTGCGCCGGGGCCGGCCGCCGCTCACGCGCGAGGAGATCCGCCGGCGCATGCGCGGAGCCTGAGCGCGCACGGCGCGATGCGTCGCCCGCGGCGGCATGGCGCAACCCCCTGCGCAATGTCCCGGCCGTGCAGCCGATGTTGCCGGCGCTCGACTCGATGACCGCCCACTGCGGCCGGTACTGGTCCTTGGCCTCGAACACCATGCGCACCGCACGCTCGATCACCTCGGGGGAATATTTCGGGGACTTCCTCATGATGGCTCCATTCTCAATCGAAGGAGCCTCTTCGAAAGCCGGGGCAGTTCAGACGGTATGGCGTCAACGGGTGCGCCCAGCACTCGCTTGGATACTTCAATCCGTAAGGTCGGGTGCGGTAGCTGCCGACAAGTGAGATCGAGGATCGCCCGCAGACTCCACACTGGTCCGGCTGATCAGCGTTGTGGAACTCGATCCACACCCTTCTCGGCATTGCCCAGAAGACGTGCATTTCGTGGGCCTGCGCAGATGTGATCTCGCCGCCGTGGGCCCGAAGCTTGTCGATCGTTGCAAGCCACGGGAACACACTTTGGTCAGACGGTGCTGACTGTCCGCCGGCTCTTGCGCGGTCGAACCGGACGTTCCGCCAGAGTGATGTCCACAAGGCCCCTTCCGGTGATCCCCAGACGAGCGTGGTCAAAGGACCGCCGCCCCGAATTCCTGTGAAGTGCCCACGACCACCTTCTGGCGAGTTGATCTGCAGCGTGAGCGTCGCCGAGGCTGCGCAGGCAGCGCAGAACTTCATGCTTGCGCGGCGCTTTACGAAAAGTGCACGGTCCTCGCTTGGTGTGTCGATCAATAGGTCGGCAATCGGCAGGGGCTTGGCATCGTCACTTCGGAGTGTCAGGTCCTGCATGAACCGCGGCCCGTCGCCGTCGAAGACGAAGGCCTCGGTCACCGGCGCGAACCACTGCCGCAGCGTGTCGCCGGACGGGGGGTTGTTGAAGCAGCGGCGCCACTCGATCGGGCTGTCCACGGGCGTCGTCGTCTGCAGCAGGCCGATCGCGAACTGCGCGAGCGCGCCGTTGAAGTCCGGCCGGTCGGCGTCGAAGGCGCGCCACTGCG